>JBEKVO010000007.1:0-103531 GCA_049513895.1 Rectinemataceae bacterium
CAGAATGAAGCTTTGTGTGAACGAGTCCAAGCTGATCTTATCGAGATCAAAGCAAATCCCAAACTCGTGCGGTCATTCTTCGAAGCAAAAAGTGTAGCCTATATTCTTGACTAGGTAGTATATCGGCCGTGACGCGGTCGCCGACCTCGAGGTCCCGGGCGTTCTTGCCCAGTTTCTCGATCACGCCGGAGAACTCGTGCCCGGCGATGAGAGGGAGCCTGTCCGACGAGTACTTGCCCGTGTAGATGCTCCAGTCCGTGCCGCATATCCCCGTGTACTTGATCTTGATGAGGACCTCGTCGTCGCCGATCTCGGGCACGGGCACCTGCCGGATGGCTATGACGCCGGGCTTCTCGAACACGGCCGCTTTCATGGTCGCCATGCTTGATCTCCTTTAGTTGAGAAGGCCTGCTCATGGACGATGGCGGCCCTTTTAGCCTATTGCGTATCCCTGCATTGTTTGCGATTGGCAAGCATGATACCCGATAGACTTCAACTGTCAACACCATTCAATAGTCAACGGATAGCATTCGACGGCATTTTTCTTGACAGCGGACTTCATGAACACTAGCGTAAGCCCATGAAAGCTCGACTCGCGCCCCTCTATTTCGCCTCCGGCACGGACTCTGATTACAAGGCCCAGCTCGAAACGGTCGCCGCCCTGCTTGCGAACGAGGCTGATATTCTCCCGCCAACCGCCCTGGGCTCTACCCTGCCCGACGCGGACGCCGCTCTTTTTCCACAGCTCATCGGCGACGCCTTCAAGCAGCTCGGCCGCGCTCAAGCACGAGAGGATATCCTCCTTTCCCGACATCGCGATCCCGACAACCACGCTCTCATCGTCCACTGCGGCTACTTCGGCCTATTGCCCAGGGCCTTCTCTACTGAATGGAAGCTCGAGCCCAAGGTGCCGGCGATCGTGGACGACAACGCCACCGCCATCAACGCGCGCCTGCCCATCGGCCCGATAACCATGTCGAAGCTCGACCCCCACCTCAAGCGGCTGCAGATCCTCCCTTCGGTCCTCGAGAGCTACGCGGGCTATCCGGGCTCCGACTGCCGCAACGGCGGCATAGTCCGTGTGCGCGACGGCCGCGCCCTGATGGACCGCCTCTATTCCCACCACCAGATATTCACGACGGGGGACAGGAGCGTGGAGCTCAAGATCGCGGCCAAGGCCTACGGGCTGGAGACGGAGATCATCTGAAAAGGCGGAGGGCCTCAGCCTTTGACCGAGCCCGCCAGGAGACCGCTCATGAAGTATCGGCTTAGGAGAATATAGACCATGAGCGTAGGAAGGGCAGCCAGGAGGGCTCCGGCCATCTGCACGTTCCATTCCACCGAGTAACTTCCCGCCATGTTGTTGAGGGCCACGGTAATGGGCTGGACGGCTGGGCGGCTGGTCACGATGACGCCGAAGAGAAAATCGTTCCACACGGAAGTGAACTGCCATATCATCACGACGACGAATCCCGTCAACGAGAGAGGGAAGAGAATGCGAGCGTATATGCTGAGAATCCCCGCGCCGTCGATCTTGCCCGCCTCGATGAGTTCGTTGGGAATCTCGGCGTAGTAGTTGCGGAAGATGAGGGTGGTGATGGGAATCCCGAACACCACGTGGACGAAGATCAGACCCCACAGGCTGCCGTAGAGGTGCATCGCCTGAAGCACGCGAACCAGGGGGATAAGGATGCTTTGGTAGGGGATGAACATCCCGAAGAGGATGAGCGGGAAGACCACGTTGGCTCCGCGGAATTTCCACTTGGCCAGTACGTAGCCGTTCATGGAGCCGAGAAAGGCCGAGATAAGGGTGGCGGGAACGGCCAGCAGCACGCTGTTCCAGAAATTCTGCGAAAGGCCTCTTACGCCGATCTCGGGCTTGCCGAACCAGGCCTTGGCGAAGCTTTCGAGGTTGAGATGGATGGGGAGGCTCCACATGTGGGCCAGGCTCACCTCCTTGAAACTCTTCAAGCCGGTGATGACCTGGACGTAGATCGGCATGAGGTAGAAGAGCGCGGCCAGGACGAGGAGAAGGTACACGAGAACCTGGCTCGGGTGCACCGGACGTCGAATGAATTTGCTCATCAGAGTTTCGCTTCCGAGCGAGTCGTGGACACCAGGTAGGGGATGATGAGCAGGGCGACGAGGACGAGGAGGATGACGGAAATGGCCGCGCCCTCCGCGAAGTTGTTGCCCCTGAAGGTCGTGTCCCACATGAAGAAGGCCGGCACGTCGGTGGCGAAGGCCGGGCCCGGCCCCGTCATCGACACCACGAGGTCGAATATCTTGAGCGACATGTGCCCCAGCACGATGACCGCGCTGAGGGTTATTGGGCGGATCATGGGCATGATCACCCGAGTGTAGACTTGGAACTCAGAGGCGCCGTCCACTCGCGCCGCCTCGCGGACCTCGGACGGGATGCCCCGCAGGGCCGCGAGGTACAGTGCCATCGTGTATCCCGACATCTGCCAGGTCGCGGCTATGACTACCGAGATCATGGCGAGGGAAATCCCGACGTAGGGACTCGCGAGGCCGCCCAGGCCCATGTGGGCGAGCAGGGTTCCCAGCCCCGATTCGGGCTTTATATAGAGGATGTTCGGATCGGTAAACCAGCCCCATTTCAGGAAGCCCAGGCCCGCCGCGTCGAGGAGCTGGTTGACGCCGGTGCTCCCCGTCTGCACGGTGCCGGGACTGAGAAGCCACCGCCACGCCACGCCCGTGACGATGTACGAGACAGCCATCGGAAAGAGGAAGATGTTCCTGAATATCCCTTCTCCCCTGCGAGGCCTGTCGAGGAGGACGGCGAGAAGCAGGCCGATGACGATGCAGGAGAGGATGAACAGAACGGTGAAGGTGACCGTGTTGCGCAGGTCGCAGAGAAACCTGTCCGTCGGCGTGGTGCTGAAGAGCCTCAGGTAGTTTTTAAGGCCGACAAAGGTGAAATCGGGCTCGAACGAATTCCACTTCGTGAACGAGGCGAAGGTCGAGAAGCCGATGAAGCCGTAGACGAACACGGCGATGGCGATGACGGAAGGTGCGATCAGCAGAAGGGAGATCGCCCGCTCGCGCGCGATATGTCTCATAGCCTCTCCATGGAAAAACCTGCCGGGCGATGGAGCCCGGCAGGTCGGAATGCAGGTCAGCCCCTATTCTTACTTGCCGACCCCGTTGTCGGCGGCAGCCTGAGCCAGAGCCTTCTGGGTCGCGGCCACGTCGCCCTTGGTGGCGAAGGTGTTGATGATGTCCTTGTAGACCGTGGCCCATTTTTCGACGGCGGCCGCCCCATGCACGCAGCTGGGGACGATCGCGTTGACGGCCCAGTCCTTCATCGCCGATTGCAGGTACTCGTTGAAGAGGGCCGGGTTACAGTCCGTGCGGGCGGGGATGGAGCCCTTCTTCGGGTTGAAGGCCTCCTGCCCGGCCTTGGAACCGCAGACCTTCAGCCAGTTCTCGAGGTTGACCTGGTTCTTCGCGCCCTTGGCGGCCGCGAAGCTGTCGGAAAGGCCGTCGTAGATGCCGGCGGTTCCCGGTACGGGCTCCCATCCATAGCCGGTATAGCCCTTTGCCGTAAACCAGCCATTCGTCCAATCGCCCATGATATGCATGGCGCCCTTGTTGTCCACGAGATACTGGGCCGCCTGGTCCCAGGTGAGGGCAGAGTAGTCGGTGTTCATGTACGGAACCAACTTCTTGAAGGTCCCCAGCGCCTGAGTCACCTTGGCGTCCGACCACGGCGTAGCCCCGTTCCAAAGGCCCTTGTAGCCCTCGGCGCCGAGGGTCGAGATCAGGATGGTCTCGAAGGTATGACCCGCTTCCCATCCCTCTTTGGTGCCGATGGCGAGGGGAATGATTCCCTTGGCCTTGAAGACTTTCGCGACCTTAAAGAACTCGTCCCAAGTTGTAGGGGGCTTCAACTTGTTATCGTCGAAAAGTTTCTTGTTGTACCACATTACGTTGGCCCGGTGGATGTTCACGGGAACGCCCCAATAGTGGCCCTTGTACTGGAGGAGGGAGAGAAGATCCTTGGGGAAGACCTTGTCCAGGCCTTCGGACGCATAGAGGGCGTCGAGGGGCTGAAGGTATTTCTCGGGATTGTATTTCTCCACTTCCAGTCCGGCATGGAGCTGGAAGGCATCGGGCGGGTCGCCGCCGGTGAGACGGGTCGACAAGACGGCCATTGCGTTGGTGCCGGCGCCTCCCGATACGGTGGCGTTGACGATTTCCACCTTGGGATATGCCTTCTTGTATTGATCGTACATCGCGTTGAGGCCTTCTGCCTCACCGCCCGCCGTCCACCAGGAGAATATCTCCAGCTTATTAGTGGCCTTGCCGCCCTTTCCTGCTGCCCCGCATGCGACGAGAGCGATGGCGACGCTCGCGATGATGAGGACGGCAAGAATTGAAAAAACCTTGCGCTTCATTGAAAAGCCTCCGTATTAATTGAAGTATAAGATAATTATGACCGGGCGAAATAAAATGTCAAGTGAAAAGTCGATAGTGGGATGGCCGAGCCTGAACCGTTTACCATCGCGGCCAAGGTCGGTAGAATCGGCCCATGTCCAACATCACAAGAACGCAGGGCGTCTACCTGACCGTATGCCTCAACCCCGTGATCCAGAATAGTCAGGTATATGGCAGCCTAGCTAAGGGCGAGGTCAACCGTACCTCCGAGCATCGTATCGACGTCGCGGGAAAAGGAATCTGCTGCTCCCGCGTACTTGGACAGCTCGGGCGAAAGGCCATCAACCTTACGCAGCTGGGCGGCCCGACTCGCGACTGGTTCCTCTCGATGTGCGACGCCGACGGCGTCGAAGTCCGCTGGGTCGAGTCGGGTTCGGACATCCGTTTCTGCACGACGATCATCGACATGGCGGAAGGGAGCGCAACCGAGCTCGTCGAGGAGGGGCGCCGAGTCGCGGAAGGGACGGCAGGCAGGATCCTCGAGGAACTGGACCGGATCCTCCCCGGTGTCGCGACCGTGATGCTTTCGGGCACGAAAGCGGCGGGCTTTCCGGCGAGAATGATGTCCGAGATCGCCAGGCGCTCCGCGGCCTCGGGCAAGCGCCTGTTCCTCGACCTGAAGGGTAAGGATCTTCTCGATTGTCTGCCCTATGGGCCCCTCGTCGTCAAACCCAACATCGAGGAGCTCCTGCAAACCTACCCGCAAGAGAAGGCGGTCGCATCGGGACCGGGCGGCGACGAAGGCGCGTTGCGCGATCTAGTCGCCAGGATAGGCCGCGAAATAAAGGAAAAACATGGTTCCTGGCTCGTCGTCACGAGAGGGGCGAGCCCTACCCTGTTCTGGGACGGAGAAACCCTGCGCGAATGCCCCGTCCGGCCGGTCGAAGTGCTGAACCCCATCGGCTCGGGCGACTCCTTCAACGCCGGCGTAGCGACCGCCCTCGAGGACGGCGCCACCATAGCCGAGGCGGTCGCCGAAGGAACGCGTGTGGGAGGCCTCAACGCCGGAAGGCTGAAGCCGGGGTCGATCGAGTAACATCACCGTTGTCCGGAGACTTGGTTTCGGCTCGATTCCTCATGGGAATGGATCATTCGACCATTCGTTTCGCATGGTACATTCCGCAGATCAACAGATCGAGCCGATATTTCGTCAATCCAAATTGGACACGCGCTTTATCTCCGGATCCGAGAATATATCCTTGTCGTCGTAGCTCTTCGTCGAGAACTCGGAGACGATGGCGCCCTCGCTTCCCGCCTGGAACCAGTGCAGCGTTTTCTCCCGAAGCGTGTACTGGTCACCGGGTTTCAGCAGAATTTCGTGCCATACATGCAAGTGCGCCTTCTTGTCGGCAGGAACCTTGGCGCGCGGACTGGCCGTCGCCTCCCCGGGGACGTACAAGTATATTTCTCCCCAACGGCAACGGAAGGTCTCTTCTTTACCCTGGTAGTCGCCGAGCTGCGGGTGTACGTGCTCGGGGCAGAGCTGCCACGGGAAGAGGACCAGCTCCTTCGCGCAGACGCGGTCGGTGTTCACGTAGATGACGATTTCCGTCCCGATCTGTTCGAATCGTCCGAGGCCGTAATCGCAGATTTCTATCCGATCTTTTTCCTGCCGCGTAATGGCTATGCCTGCGCGCGTCAGCATCGCCGCGGCCTTGCCCTGCGCCCTCCTCACTTCTCCCTCGTTCATGCTCATGCCATCCTCCTATGCGCGCATTGGATGCGTTCCCGCCCTGTCATGCCTTGGTTTCCTCTTTAAAAGTGTTGAGCAAGACCGCTCCGAGGATGAGCGCTCCGCGGATCACGAGCTGCCAGTATTCGCTCACCCCAAGAAGGGTTAGTCCGTTGAAAATGACCCCAAGGAAGATTACCCCGAGGAAAGTCCCCCATACGCTGCCGGAACCACCGCTCAGGCTTGCACCGCCGATGATAACAGCGGAGATGACTTCCAGTTCCCATCCGCGGCCCGTCGTGGGCGTTCCCGACATGATCTGGGATGAGACCATGACTCCGGCCAACGAGGCGAGCAGGGAAGTGATGCCCAGGCCGATGAGCTTCACCTTCCTCACGTTGATCCCGCTCAGGCGCGCTGCCTCTGCATTTCCGCCCACCGCGTACACCGAGCGACCGAAGGATGTATAATTCATGGTCACGTGGAAGATGCCGAAGATGATGAGAAAGATCACGGCGGTGAAGGGGATGACGCTGAATACGTAGCCGCTACCGATGAAGTTGAACCACTCGGGGAAGGGTGTTATCGGGAAACCGTTCGTGATCAGCATCGCGAATCCCGAAAGGCTCGCCATCAGCGCGAGGCTGGTTATGAAGGTTGGGACGTTGAAGTGATTTCGCATGAAAGAGTTGAGGGATCCCGCAAGGAAACCGAGCACAAGCGCTGCCGCGATTCCCAGTGTTATGGCGGGCACAACATCGAACCCGAGTCGCGTGAGATAACGAACCGCCCAGGCGGCAACGCAGCCTCCGAACGCGACCATGGAACCGACGCTCAGGTCGATCTCGCCCGCGATTATAACCATGGTCATGCCGAAAGCGATGATGCCGCGCATGGAGATATTTCGAAGCACATTGAAAAAATTGCCGAACGTGAAAAACCGCGGGGCGATGAAGGCGAAGACTACGCACATGGCCAGGAGAATCACCTCAAGGATATAGCGCGACCGGACCCGAACCAGGAAAATCGCAAGTATTTTGCTCATTGGACCCAATCTCCCATTGCCATCGTGTATAACTGCCCTACGGAGACGGCAGTCGGATCGACTTCACCGATGATGCGGCCATGGCGCATGACGATGATGCGGCTGCAGACCTCGATGAGCTCTTCGAGCTCCGTCGAGACTACGATCGAAGAGATGCCGTCGCGCGCCAGCTTCCATACGATTTGGAATATCTGCTGCTTTGCGTTCACGTCTATCCCGCGGGATGGCTCGTCCAGAAGGACGACTTTCGGAGAGGTGTTCAGCCAGTTGCCGACCACCACCTTCTGCTGGTTACCGCCGCTCAGGGTCGCGACTGGGCTCCTGGCGTCGGGCACCTTGATCTCGAGCTCGCTGATCTGGCGTTCCACCATCTGCCGCTCCGTTCGCCGCTGGACGAAGCCGTACCGGGATATCCGTGGAAGATTGGCAAGGCAGAGGTTCTCTCTAGTAGAGAGAGACTGGACGAGTCCTTCTTCTTTTCGGTTCTCCGGGGTCATCGCGATTCCCCGCCGCTTCATGGACTCGGGGCTGGGTGCCGCCGCGAGTCGTCCTTCTACCAGCACTTCGCCCTCATCGAAAGGATCCGCTCCGAAAACGGCCCTCAACAGTTCGCTACGGCCAGAACCGAGCATCCCTGCGAGACCCAGGATCTCGCCCTCGCGCAAACGGAATGAGACATCGCGAAAGGCACTGCCCCGCGACAGCCCGCGAACTTCGAGTAGGGTGCGGGAGCCGACCGCGATATCGACCGGGCGCGCCTTATGCGCCACCTCCCCAAACATCATGTCAACGATGCTCGATGGAGAGGCCTCGCCGATTTTGACGGTACCGACTTGCGTTCCGTCGCGCAAGACTGTTACCCGGTCGGCTATCTGGGCCAGCTCGTGGAGCCTGTGCGTGATGTACAGGATCGCGACACCATCCTTCTTCAATTCCTTGAGCGCCGTGAAGAGGCTCTCGGTTTCGGCTCGGGCGAGAGCCGAGGTGGGCTCGTCGAGCATGATCACCGAGGGATGATATGATCGTGCCTTCGCGATCTCCACGACTTGTCGTTGTCCGACGCTGAGCTCGCTGACTATCGCGTGGGCCGAGATGGGCGATCCCATCGAGTTCAGGATCTCTTGGGCGTAGGAGAAAACCTGTTTCCAATCAATGAACCTCCCACGCTTCGG
This sequence comes from Rectinemataceae bacterium, assembly GCA_049513895.1. Taxonomy (GTDB): domain Bacteria; phylum Spirochaetota; class Spirochaetia; order Treponematales; family Rectinemataceae; genus UBA1306. The sequence goes on from JBEKVO010000007.1 coordinate 8,351, forward strand.
GAGTCGTCCCATGAGAATATTTTCCGCGACCGAGAGCGTCGGAATAGAGCTCAATTCCTGGTACACCGTGGCAATGCCCTTGGAAAAAGCGTCCTGCGGTGAATGGATGATAGTCTGCTTCCCGTCGATCCAGAGGGATCCGGATGTCGGGGGAATCGAGCCGGCGAATATCTTTACGGCCGTGCTCTTGCCGGAGCCGTTTTTCCCTACCAGGGCATGGACTTCCCCGCCCTCGAAGCGGGCGGAGAAATCCTTGAGAGCGACCGTGCCCGGGTAGACTTTTGTGATATTCCGCGTTTCCAATTTAGATGCGCACATGGCCGCCCTCGCTTCCCTCTCTACTGCATCTTGTTCGGGTCTTTGAGGAAGGTCTTCACCGTCGAGGCATCGCCGCGCCACAGGCTGAAGCCGCCTACTGGGATGACCTTCGGCAGTGCCTGCCCTTTCAAGGCCTTCGCCGCGCTGTCTACGGCTATCTGCCCGATTGTGAACGGCTTCTGCCCGGTCACCGCCTGCAGAATGTTATCCGCGGCCAAGAGGAAGTTCGCGAGCTGATCGCTCGCGTCGGTTCCGAAGACGAACACCTTTCCCGCTTTGCCGGCGTTTTTCACGGCCATCGTGGCGCCGACAGTGCCGCCCTCATTCGCCGACCATATTACGTTCACCTCGGGGTGCGCCGTCATGATGTCGCCGGCTACGCGCACTCCCATCTCGGGCAGCCACGCGTCCTGTCGAATGACGATTGTTGAGTTGGGCAGCTCTTTCTTGATCACGTCCTCGAAACCGCTCTGCCGCATGTTGCTGAGTTCCTTGAGCTGGCTCTCGAAGGCGAGAGTCGCGATCTTCGCCTTCCCTCCGAGCTTTTTCTTGATGAAGTCCACCGCGTACTTTGCGGTCCCCGATCCGAGTGCGTTGTTATTGCTGTCGATGAAGGTAGATTGGAAATCCGCATTAATTCCGATATTCGCCACCACGATCTTTATGCCTTTGTCAGCCGCCCGCTTGAGCGCGGGGATGGATCCGTCCGCGCTCAATGGGACGATGCAGATGGCGTCGACGCCCCTTTCAATATAGTTGTTGATGAGCTCGACTTCCTTCTCGATCTTGTTGTCGCTGTTGCCCATCAGCATCTCGATGCCGAGCTCCGCCGCCTTGGCCTTCATCCCCTGCTGCACGGTTTGCATGAACTGGTCCTCCTGGAACGTTATGCCCCCGAAAACCAGCTTCTTGCTCCCTTGGGCGAATACCAGCGGCGCGCACAATACAATAGCCAGAACCGAAATCCATTTCCTCATGATCCCGCTCCTTCTCTTCCGTCTTCGTCTATGGGCTGACAGCCCTCGATCGAATTATTGAAGGGTATTAGGATCAGGGATAGTTCGTTTTTATGTTGATTACGGCAATAACGGACTGTCTTATTTCGACATTTCTCGGAATATCGGAGCTTGTCCTGTTATTCCAGTATCGCCTTGAGCCGGGACAGGAAATCCGAAACGGCGCTGGCCGAGCCCCTCTCGAGCATGAAACTATCGACGGTCACATTCCGGGGGACCTGTTCTCCACTGCAGGAGGCGAGGGCCATCTCCACCGTCTCGCGCCCGATGAGGTAGGGCTGCTGACCCGAGACGGCCAAGAGGATTCCGTCGGGGACGAGGAGAAAGTTCGCGATCTGCTCACTCGCGTCGGTCCCGAACACGACGATCTTACCTGCCCTGGCCGAGCCCCGTACGGCCATGACGGACCCTATGGTCGCCCCCTCGTTCGCGCACCAGATAAAGTCCAGCTCCGGGTGTGAATGGATGAGCGCCTGCGCAGTCTCCTGGGCTTTTTCCGGAAGCCAGGCGTTTTCCTCCGCTATGAATTCAACGCCGGGGAGGCGCGAGACTTCCGCCTTGAAACCGAAGAGCCTGCTGTCGCTCATCTCACGCAACTGCGAGCGGAAGGCGATGGTGGCGATCCTGGCCCTTCCGTTCATTCTCTTTTGGATGTATTCCCTGGCGGCGATCCCTGTCCTTCGGCCGAGCTCGGCGGGATCGTTCTCTACGTTGCATACGGGGAACTCCGCATTGATCGCCATCCCCGCGGTGACTATTCGTATGCCTTTCATGGAGGCTTTTCGAAGGTGAGGAACCGAGACATCCCTGCCCAGGGGAGCTATTATAATTGCATCGACTCCCATCTGGGTGTACGTCTCGACGAGAGCGATCTCTTTTTCTACCTTGTTGTCACTGTTGCCCAGGTAGAGGATCGCCCCGGCCTTTTCCGCGGCCTCCCTCATGCCGAATTGGAGGAGCCTCATGAATTGGTCCTCCTGGAAGACGATGCAAGCCAAGGAAAACACCTTCTCACTCCCGCGAGCATGACTTGATCCCTTGCCGCAGGCCACCAATAGGAAGAGGGCGCATATGAACGCGAACTTGCACCGCATCGATTTCATCGCTTCCAACCTCGCTTCGAAGTATATCTGATAGCTAGCTTCAGGGTACCGTATACGCCTTCTCACAGTCCTGATTCTGCAGTTTTATCCGAATTTCATGGTCGAGCGCGCCTTGAATTCAATTGGGACCGCGCTCGAAACGGGAGTATAATATTTCCCACCGGACGCATCATGAAATTGAGAGACAAGCTTTTTGCGGCGATCTCGCTGATTTCGCTGGGCTTCATTCTCACTCTCTCGTTCATCGTCATCTCGTACAACCGCATCGAGAGCATGAATAACATCTCTCGCCTTGCCATGCAGGCAGTCTCCGACATGTACCGCCTGCGCTTCGAGACCAAGACCCTCTACTTCTCGATAGCCGACACGGCCAAAAACCAGGACCGCTGGGCAAGCGCTCTCGCGCAGCTCGAGCGGGACCTGGATAGCCTCAGGACGACACGCGGAACGCAGCTCATGTCGGAGAGCCTCGCGCTCCGCGTCCGAAAAGTGATGGCGATTTGGAATCTCATGCGGGACAAATATGGGACCAGCGCCTTCCTCCTCGCGGAACTCCTGGGAAGCCAGGCCCACCTTGATCTCGAGAAGGCGAGTATCGTAGATCTCATCCAGGAAGGCATGCGCGGGCGACAGTACGAGGGCTTCGGTATCTCGCGATGGTCGACTTTGAAGGACACCCTCAGCTTTATCGAACTCGCGTCCAACGACTTCCAGATCGTACTCGTCGGCATGTCCAACGACATTCAGGTCGAGGTCTCTCGCAACACGCGGCTGACCCTCCTCGCCGCGGGCCTCACTTCACTCGTGGTCCTCCTGTGCGCCGTCGTCTTCGTGCTCATATTCAGCCGCACCCTCGCGGCGAAAGTGCGCCGCGTGGAAGGCGCGATCCATAGGATCGCCGCGGGCGACTTCTCGGTGGACCTCGACATGAGGGGAAACGACGAGTTCGGCCGACTCGCGGGGAACTTCCGCGTTTTCAAAGAGGAGCTGAGGAACAAGATCAACTCGATCCTCGATATGAAGATAATCCTCGGAAACACAGCGCAAGATGGTATCGACCTGGACCGCGTACTCGACATCCTCCTGGAGTCCTCCATGCACAAGACCGGTGCGGACGCAGGAGCGGTATTCCTCATGGACGATCGGAAGCAGGCACTCGGCGTACGCCGCTGTCGCGGCTTCTTCCCTCCCGTCGCTCCCCTTGCCGAGGGCTTGAAGGGGACCAGAAACAACAACATCCTCCACCAGGCCTTCCTCGACGCATCCTTGAAGCCCGGCGAGACGGTAATCGGCGAAGTCGCCTCCAACGGGGAGCCGCTATACATCAAGGAGGTTCCCGCGGACGGACGCCTCCCGCAGAACGCGCGGGAAGGTCCACTCTTCATCAGCTCCCTGATCGGTGCACCCTTCGTCAGGGGGAAGTCAATCCTCGGTGTGCTAGCGCTCATCAAGAGGGAGGCAGGGAAGACCTTCTCTGATCTCGACGCTCTCTACTTAAATACCTTCGCGGATTTCGCTTCCCTGACGATCGAGAACAACCATAAATACGATGAGATATACCACCTGACGCAGATAAACCGCTACTCGCAGAGCGAGCTTAAGGAACTTAAGAGAAACAACCTGATAGACCGGAACGTCGTCAAGACGTATTTCCTGCGCAAGCTGATCATCAACAGTGCGGACGTATCCGACGAGGAATTCACGAAGGCGAGGCAGGACGGTATCCTGGAAATAGCGATAACCAACTACCTTTCCATCGGCCTATTCCTCCTCGACCGCGCGGCGCCCGGACAGGCGGGTAAGGCGGATATCCCCATGCCGGAGCTCATCCAAGTCATCCAATCCGCGTTCTCGTCGAGCTATCCCCATGAAATCGTGGAAATCCGGCCGGACGCGGCAGCCATCGTCCTGAGCGCGGACGGCTCCGACCCGACCGTGCGGACCAAGTTGGCGACACTCGTCGGGGACGTACAAAGGCGGGTCCTCGCCAAATTCGCGCGAAGCGTCTCTTGCCTGCTTGGGGAGAGAATAGAGAGCATCCGCGCGCTTTCCGCTGGCTGCAACAATCTGCTCAACCTATCCGCCTACCGCTTCCTGTTCGGCAGAGGTTGCGTCATCACCGAGGAACGAATTCGGGAAAACCTCGCGAATCAGAAGGTCGAGGTCTCGGACGCGGCGCGGGGCAGGCTCGAGAAGGGAATACGGGAGGAGAGGCTGGAAGTCGCATCCGAAGCCCTCGCGGCGATCCTGGCTGAAATCGCGTCGATGAGCTACAACTCCGTCCACATTTCTCTCATTCGCCTCGTGGGCGTAATCGAGGACGCGTTTGATCAATCCCGGTCCCACCGATTGAACGCCCCGCGGGTCAACTTCAACCTGATCTATCAAGAACTGATGGAGCAGGTTACCTTTCAGGAGATATCCGTCCTCCTGCAGGGAATACTAAGGGAGATCATAGAATCGAAAGGGGTCGAGGCCAAGCGAAAGAACGAGATCCTCATCGACGCGATAAAGGACCTCATCGGCAAGAGTTACTTCGAGCCCGACCTTTGCTTGAAGCAAGTCGCCGCGACCCTGAAGATGTCGTCCATGTACCTGGGCAAGCTCTTCAAGAGCGGCACCAAGCTTTCCGTACAGAGCTATATCAACGAGGTGCGTCTCGGGAAAGCCGTCGAGTTTCTCGAGAGCTCGGGGCAGAGCGTCGGCAGGATCATCGAGCAGGTCGGCATGGACAACGAGAGCTATTTCTACAAGCTATTCAGGCAGAAGTACGGGACGACGCCGAAGGAATTCATCACTGCCCGGGGGCTCCAGGTGAGGCTCGGCAAAAACGAAAAATGGTAACAAAGCATGAAACGGCGGGCTAGGGAGCAAGCTTGAGTCGTAATGCCAGGGTCGGTTTTCTTGGCAAGAAGGATGGATGATTACACCGGCTTACCAGAGTCAGGTATGTCCTTTCTCGTCCCCCCATGCGCGCCTCGGATTCGAATTCGTGCTTCTTCCTCAACAACTCGACCGAGCGCTCAACGGCGGCAGGGCTTCGTCTCGCGGTCCAAGAATGATTGCAGCCTTGAAAAGGCTCGGCTATCCTACATCGCGGGACCGTCCACGCATCTCAAACATTTTTCATACCGATCGACCCATTACGGTGGGCAAGAGAGAGGAGGGGACGCTTCCGAGATCGGCCGCGAACCAGCTCGCGCCCCCGGCCCGTAGCTCGGCCTCGGAGAAGCTGCCGCCGATACCCAAGCAGGCGCAGCCCGCACTCACGGCGGCCCTTACCCCCGAGACCGCGTCCTCTACGACCAAGCATCGCCCGGGGGGGACGCCGAGCCGACGCGCGGCTTCGAGGTAGATGTCGGGAAAGGGTTTCTTCCGCTCGACCTGGAGACCGTCCACCACCGCATCGAAGTCCGCATCCGACAGGCCTATCTCGCGGAGGCTCGCCTCGAGCTTTCGCCTGTCCGCGCTCGTGGCGATGGCGGTCTTGAGCCCGAGGGTCCGGCACTCCCGCACGAAGGCGACGGCGCCGGGCAGGGCCTCCAGTTTGCCTCGGATGAGCTCGTGGTAGAGATCGTAGGTCCGAGCCTTGTCGGGCTCGATGTCTATGGTAACTCCGTACTTTGCGGCCACTCCGCCGATAAAGCGGTTCTCGCCCGTACCCACGAAGGGCAGGAAGTCCTCGCGGGTCGCGAAGACGCCGTAGCGCTCGGCGAGCATCGCTATCGCAGCCTGGGCTATGAATATCTCGGAATCCACCAGGACGCCGTCCATGTCGAAGAGGACCGCCTGTATCATGCTAGATTTCCGGAGCGTGGCTAAGGAGATAGTCCTCCGCTTCCTTGCACCAGAGCATATTGTTTTTCTTCACGATCCCCGCGAGCCCGGCATAGAGGGGATCGTCCTTGCCCTTCTCCTCGAAGTCCGACAGGGCGACGAGGTCGAGCTTCTTGTGCGTATAGATGAGCTTCTTGCCCCCCGGGATCTTGTCGAGATTGATGGTGGTTGCCGGGACCGCGTTGAGGCCGCCGACGTGGGTGATCATCGCGACGGGGTTGAGGCGCCCGTCGGCCATCATCTCGAGGGATTCCCTGATGTCGTCCGTGTTGCCGCCGGAAGTCCCGACCAAGTGGTGCGACTCGTAGTGCACGTCATAGAAGTTGAGCGCCGCCGAAAAGGAAGTGTCCGTGGGGCCCGCGAAGAAGTTGAGGCAGCCGTCGCCTCCGAGGAGCCTGTCGCCCATCTCGACGACGCTCTTGACCGGGGCGAACACGAAGACGTCGTCGAAGAGCTTGCCGCCGTTCAGGGCCTTGAGGTGGGCGACCGGGTCGGCGATGTCCTTCGTGTTGACGTAGTGCAGCTCGACGCCGTTGCGCTTGGCTTCCTCGACCGTGAATATCGACGCGGCGCGCTTTAGACGGGCGTCGTCGATGTCGGTCACGGCGACCAAGCCCGGCTTTCTGGGGGCGTGCATCGCGTAGTCGATGGCGCCTATGCCCATCGGCCCCACGCTCGCGAGGAGAGCGAGGGAGCCGCCCTCCTTGATGCCCATCTCATGCACGTAGGATCCGCCCTTCGTGTGGTACTGCGCGTGGTAGGCGCCCACGATGCAGGAAACGGGTTCGGAGAGGGAACCCATGAAGTAGGCGTCGGCCTTGTACTCGAGGAGGCAGCCGAGCTCCATGACCTCGGCCGGGATCACGACATAGGTTGCGTCCCCGCCGATGTACTGGTAAGAGTAGCCGGGCGCCCAGAGGGTGCCATGGTTGTTGAGCGCGGGCTGGATCGCGAACTTCTGTCCCGGCTTGAACTGCCGCTTCCACTTCTTTCCGATCTCGACGAGCTCGCCGCAGAACTCGTGGCCGATGATGGTCGGCATAGTCGCCAGCGGCGCGCGTACTCGCTTGTGCCTGTCGCCCTGCATGGCGAGCTTGTGGCTCGACATGCAGATCGAGTCCGACACTATCTTCGCGAGTATCTCGTCGTCCTTGATTTTCGGAAGCTCGAACTCCTCGAGCCGCAAGTCGTCCACGCCGTGTATCCGCACCGCCTTTGTCTTCATGCCTTGCCTCCATTACTGCCGTTCGACGGTTCAGCGGCGACCAGGGCGAGCCATGCGGCCCTGTACTTTTCGAGATCGCCTAACCCGTTTTTGGAGCCGAAGCCCTCCATCGGCCTCACCGCCTTGTAATCTATGTCGAACCTGTCGCCCAAAGCGTTGGGCTGCGTCCCCTCGAGGGCCGCGGCGGCGGTCATGGCCGCGCCGAGCGCGGTGGCCTCGGAAATGTCGGTCAGGAACACGCCGCCTCCGAGGGCGGCGGCCAGGACCGCGTTGTAGCCCCCGTTCTTCCGGAAGCCCCCCTCGGTAAAGACCTCCGTCCCGGGCGACAGGCCAGCGCGCTCGAGCGCGACCCGAGTCTGAAGGGCCAGCGAGATATTGAGGACGGCCAGGGCCCGCTTTCCGTCGCGCATGAAAGCCGGGAGTCCTTCGCCCGATTCGATCTCGGCCAACGCGTAATCGCGGCCGTCCTGCACCGCCCTCGGCCTCGAGCCGGGGAACTGGCCCGAGCCGGGCACCAGTTCGGGCAGGATGAATTCGGAGGCCGAGCCGACGATCGAGCTGTAGACGTCGGGGCCCGGATCGGTAAGCACCGATGGGCTAGGGTCGCAGCCGCAGGCCGCCGCGATGACCTTTGTCCAGGCCTCGAACTCCATGCCGCCGAGGAAGATGGCGGTCTTGACGGGCTTGTTGTACGCCGAGCGGTTGAAGAAGACGACCTTGCCGAGCTCGTCGGGCGAAAAACCGAATTTCTCCTGCGGGTGCATGAGGACGCACCAGGTGCCCGTCGAGTTGAGGATGAAGTCCACTCCATTTTTCTTGGCGAGATGGGGCAGGAGGGAGGCGTTCGAGTCGTGTATTCCCATCGTAACGATTGCCTCGGGCGCGAGGCCCGTCCGCTTCGCCAGCTCAGGCTTGATGGCCCCGAGGACGTCCCAGGAGTCGCGAAGGGGGAAGGGCATCATGTTCGCGATGCCGAGCTTATCGGCGACGGAGGAGTAGCGCCCCGCCTTCCAGTCCCAGAGGTAGGTATGGCAGCCCGCGTAGGTTCCCTCGGCGCCCGTCTTGCCCGTGAGGCGATATCCCCAATATTGGGGAAAGTTGAGGAGAACGCGCGTGCGGGCGAAGGCTTCGGGAAAGCGCTCCTTGAGGAAGAAAAGGCCCTTGGAGGGATTGATCATCGCGGAGAGAGGCGGCGTGCCCGTCGTCGACTGGAGCTCCCGCCGCTCGCCCGCGAGGTGGTAGAAGCGCTCCTGGAATTCATCTCCCGGCTCGTGGGTGTAGTAGACGCAGGGAGCGCAGGGTTCGCCGTCGTCGCCGATGCAGACCATGGTCGCGCCGTGCGTGGTCACGGCGATCGCGCCGATCGGGTATGCCTTCCCGAAATCGGAAAGCCTTTCGAGGAACCAAGTCTCCATGCCCTCGAGGTCGTGGGTTTCGAGGCCGTCGACCGGGATCGGATCGAACTTCCTCGAAACCGAATCGAGCATACGAAGGCCCCGGTCGTAGATGGCGACCTTCTTGTTGGTCATCCCTATGTCGATGACCGCAATTGCCTTTTCCATAGTGAACCCCTAGTTGAGCATGACCTGCCCGCCCGTGACGGGCAAGGCCTGGCCGGTCTCGTATTCCTGCTCCACCAGGTAGTAGATCGCGCGCATGACGTCCGGCCCCTCGCAGCCTCGGCCCATGGGCACCTTGGCCTCGTAGGCCGCCTTTACGTCCGCGACGGTCCTGGCGCCGGGCACCTTGCCCGAGCGGAGGTATTGTAGGAAAAGCCCCTTCTCCGGATCCGACCAGAGCGGGCCGTCGAAGAAATTGCCGGGACAGATCGCATTCACCTTGACCCGCCACTCCACCAGCTCGAGGGCGAAGCTCTGCACGAGGCCGAGGCCTCCGAACTTGGAGCCCGCGTAGGAACCGTTCTTGTTCGAGCCCTGAAGGCCCGACTTCGAGTTGATCTGGATGATATCCGTCGCCCAGGCCTGAGCGCTCCTCGACTGCCTGCGCAGGAGGAGCCCCGCGTGCTTGGTGACGAGAAAGAAGCCCGTGTAGTTGACGTCCGTCACGAACTTGAAGGCTCCGACCTCCTGATCGAGAACCGACGAGGCCTTGAGTACGCCCGCGTTGCTCACGACGAGGTCGATTCCGCCAGCCTCCTTCGCGACCAGGGCGAACATGGCCGCGACCGAAGCCTCGTCGGACACGTTGACCGCCGCGGGAATGGCTACCGTCCGCCTCTCCGCGGCGTTGAGCGCCGCGGAGAGCCTCGCCGCGCCCTCCAGGTTGAGGTCGGCGACGAAAACGAGGGCGCCCGAGGAAACCAGGCCCCGCGTTATCTCTTCGCCGAAGCCCTGGGCGCCGCCGGTCACGAGGGCGACCCTGCCCGCGACGACCTCGGACCGCCTCGAGGCCGAGCCGCCCCGCTCGGCGACCCTCGTTGCCAGGGTGAGCGGCGAAGAATCGCGCGTTGCCGCGCGGCGACGCGCCTCGTCGTAGCCAAGCCCCGGCCAAAAGGCAGTTCCGGAGCCGCCCGAGCGCAGGAACAGGCAGCCCGGCATCGACACCGTCCCGGTTCCGCGCGCGGCCCGCCAGGCCGAGAGGGAGGCCGCGACGGATTTCGCGGCGGCATCCTCTGAGGCCGCCGCCGAGTCGCCGGGCAGCTCGGCTTCAAGGGCGTCCCGGGGCGCTTCGGTCTCCTCGGTCGACGTTAGGACGAGGCCGCGCCCATAGGCGTCCAGGTAGAGTCCGCGCGCCAGGGGCGCGAAAAAAGAATGATCGATATCGCTCATCGCGAGAACCTTCCTTCCAAGAGAGCTTCGAGGGTGGTGCCCGGAACGCCGGGCGTATCTTCGCCGGGCGTATCTTCGCCGCGGGAGAGATCGAGAGCGCGGCCAGCCTCGGCGTATGCAGCGATCCGTTTTTCGATGGACAGATCGGCCAAGGGGTTGTCCGGAGAGAAGAGACCGGCGCGGGGGTCGACCGATGAGAGCCGCTCGTGCGCGACGAGGGCCCAGGTGGCTTGCCTGAGATTCGCGAACTTGGGGAGGCGCAGCTCGGGGCAATTGAAGGACTGCCTCGGGCTGTTGATGTCGACGCCCGAAATCTGCATGAGGCCGCGGGCCTCGCAGAGCTCGCGAATGCGCTCGAGCTGGACGGGGGTATTGCGCGGCGGCATGTAGGCGACGGCGAGGTAGCCCGTCGCCTTCACGGCGTCCAAGAGCTCCTCGATGAAGTCGTCCTCGAACTTTTCCGCCTTCTTGTCTCCCGTGGGCGATTCGCCGACGTCGCCGAGATAGGCGTAGGCGGGAATCGCGCCGATGGAGCGCGCGAACGCGACGACCTTGGCCGCGTCGGGACACTCCTCCTCTCCGGGCTGCTCGAATATCCTGTCGAGAAAACCCGACTTGAGGACCCCCAGGAGATCGAAGACGAGGATGTCGTTGGCGGGGTCGGCGATGAGAGCGGCGACCTTTTTCGGCGCCGCGATGCCGAGATTTTTCGCCAGTCCCTCGAGGAGGCCCGAGCCGCGGCCATAATGGCCGATAAGGCGCTCGGCCACCGCCGCGAGGAGGTGCCGCTCGGTGACGCCGCCGCCCTCCGCCGCCTTGGAACGGGCGAGAACGTCGCGTTCGAACTCGATGCCCGCGATGCCCGCGTCGCGGAGCATCGCGGAGGCCGAAGCCGCCATGCGAGACGTGCGCTCGATGCGTTTGGCCCTTATGGGCGCGAGGAAGGCGGAGAGCTCGTCGACCTTTCCCGAGGGTACGCCCTGGATCGTCATATAGACGATGCCGGTCGAGTCGGGGTTGTTGATCTTGCGGTCGGCGAAGGCGAGGCGCCTTCCGTCGGGTCCATTACGGAAGCCGACGCGAAGCTCGCAGCCGGTCACGCCTCCGATTCCAACCAAAGCGCAGGCCGCGACCATCTCGCGGGAGGCGGAGATCGAATCGTGATCGACGGAGCCTGCGACCTCGAGCCCCGATTCGCGCGCCAGCAGGGCGGCCATCGACGGCGAGTAGGGGCTGAAGCTGTAGATCGTGTGGACGTGATTGTTGGACTCGCCTGTCGGCGAGCCCCGCGGAGGCAGCGCCGCCGCCGCCCGAGCGAGGGCGCCGAGGCGCTCTTCTCGTGAGGCGGCCGCGTCGTTCGCCACGGCGCGCAGGGCGGCGGCGTCGACCATCTAGGCTACACTCCCTTCCTGGCGCGCCGCGCGAGGTCCATCGCGGTCTGCACGGTCTTGGGCGAGCGCCCCGGCAGGGGCAGGATGCGCTCGTGGATGGCGTCGATGATCCAGTCGTTCTGGGGAAAGAATAGGTCCTCCATCTCGGCGGCGGGCGTGATCCAGTTGCGGCTGCCCACTACCGCGACGGGCGCATCGAGGTAATCGAAGGCGAGGGTCTGCACGTTGGACGCCACGGTATGGAGGAAGGAGCCCCGCTCGGCCGCGTCGCTCGCGAGCAGCAGACGGCCCGTCTTTTTCACCGATTCGACGATCGGGTCGTAGTTGAGCGGGGAGATGAAGCGCAGGTCGATGACCTCGGCGTCCACGCCATATTTTTCCTGGAGGGTCTTGGCGGTGTTCATCGCCTTATAGAGTGTAGCGCCCAGCGTGACGATCGTAAGGTCCTTCCCGGCCCTGCGGAGGGCCGGCTCGCCCTCGGGCACTTCGTAGTAGCCCGTCGGCACTCCGGCCTTCTCGAACTGCTCGCCCATGTCGTAGAGAAGCTGGCTCTCGAAGAAGATCACCGGGTCGGTCCCGCGCAACGCGAGGTTGAGCATGCCCTTCGCGTCGTAGGGCGTCGCCGGGAAGTAGGCCTTGAGGCCCGGCACGTGCGCCACGAACGCCGACCAATCCTGGCTGTGCTGTGCGCCGTACTTGTTGCCGACCGATACGCGGACGACCAGGGGCATCTTGAGGAGGCCCGCCGACATCGACTGCCACTTGGAGGCCTGGTTGAATATTTCGTCGCCGGCGCGGCCCATGAAATCGCAGTACATGAGCTCGACGACGGCGCGGCCGCCCGAGAGCGCGTAGCCGACGCCCGAGCCCACGATCGCTCCCTCCGAGATGGAGCTGTTGAACAGCCTGTGGTAGGGTAGCAGCTCGGTCAGGCCGCGGTACACGGCGAAGGCGCCGCCCCAGTCGCGGTTCTCCTCGCCCCAGGCCGACATGGTCGGATCGATGGAGAAGCGGTGCAGCATGGCCTCGAAAAGGCCGTCGCGATACTGGAAGAGCTTGTTCTTGGGCAGGGCCTTGCCCTCGGCGTCGAAGGCGTAGCGCGCCTTTCCCGCCAGGGCTTTCACGCGGGCGTTGTCCGCGACGTTCGAGATGAACTCGGGCTTTCGCGAGCGCCCTTCGGGCGTCGTTTCGTCGAATCTTTCGACCTTGCCGTTGGAGAGCATGACCGACTCGATGAAGGCCCCGTCGACTCGGGGGCACTCCGCCTCGTTGGTGGCGAGCCTGACGACCGAGGTGAGCCTCTCGACGATGGCCGCTCGGGCGGACTCGAGCTCCGACTTGGAGACGGCCTTGTTCTCGACGAGGTAGGCCGCGTATCGCTCGAGCGGATCCGCGCCCTGCCAGAGCTCGACCTCTTCCTTGGAGCGGTAGCTCGAGGCGTCGGAGGGGGAGTGGCCGGAAACGCGATAGGTGATCGTGTCGAGGAAGACGGGGCCGCGGCCCTCGAGGAGGATTTTCTTCTTGCGCGCGACGGCCTCGGCCACCGCGAGGGGATTGTAGCCGTCGACGCGCTCGGAGTGCATGTTCTCGGGGTTCACTCCGGCTCCGACGCGGGCGAGAATCTTGTAACCCATCGTCTCGCCGTCGGTCTGGCCGCCCATGCCGTAGAAGTTGTTGAAGAAGTTGTAGAGAATGGGCGGCGCTCCGCCGACATCCTTGGCCCAGAGCGTGCGGTACTGGTCCATCGAGGCGAGGCACATGGCCTCCCACACGGGGCCGCAGCCCATCGAGGCGTCTCCGATGTTGGACACGACGATGCCGCCCTTGCGGTTGATGCGCTTGAAGAGCGCCGCGCCGGTGGCGATGTCCGCGGAGCCGCCGACTATCGCGTTATTCGGCATCGAGCCGAAGGGCGTGAAGAAGGCGTGCATCGACCCGCCCAAGCCCCGGTTGAAGCCGGCCTTGCGGGCGAATATTTCGGCCAGGGTGCCGAACAGGATAAAGGCCTCGGCGAGGTCGACGGCTCCCTTGTGGGGGACCTTTTCGGCGAAGCGCAGGGTCTCGCCGCCGAGGAAGCCCTCCATCGTCGCGACGAGCTCCTTCTCGCTTAGGCGGCGCGAGGCGGAGAGGCACTTCGCGAGGATCTCGCCGTGGCTGCGGTGCGAGCCGAAGATGAAGTCATCGGGCTCGAGGCTCGCGCACTGTCCCACCGAGGCCGCTTCCTGCCCGATGGACAGGTGGGCGGGGCCCTTGTGGTTGTACTCGATGCCGTTCCACGTCCCCTGCGTCTTGAAGGTGTTGATCATGGACTCGAACTCGCGGATGTACACCATGTCGAGCCAGATGTGCTTGAGGCCCTCCGCGCCGAAGCGCGCGAGCTCGGCCTTGAAATCGCTTTTATACTGATTGACGGGTATGCTCGCTATCTCGAGCAGGCCGGGTTTACGGACGACTGAAGGATCGACGACCATCGATTTGGGCATGACTATCTCCTCTTTCTCACTGCAATTCAAAAACCGCGTCCCGTATGGCCTCGCACACGGTCGGGTGGGGGAATATTATTTCCCGGGCGTCCGAGGCGCGCAGCTCCTGCTCTATCAGGGCCGCTCCTCCCCAGATCATCTCCGATGCATAGGCGCCCACGACGTGGACGCCGAGTATCCTGTCGGTCGCGCGGTCGGCTATCACCTTTACCGCGCCTTGGGAGGCGAATCCGTTCTCGGCGCAGAAGCGCCCCGAGACCTTGAGGGGAAGGCTCGCCTTCTTTATCTCGATGCCCCTGGCCTGGGCTTCCTGCTCCGTCATTCCGACGCCGGCCGCCTCGGTGATCCCGTAGACCGCCCAGGGTACCGCGTCATATCTCATGACGTTCGCGCCCCGCGATGCCCCTCCGCCGGCCAGGATGTCGGCGACGGCCACGTCGGCCATCCGGTAGGCCGAGTGGGCGAGAAGGCTCTTGCCGGTCACGTCGCCCACCGCCCAGACGCCGGGCAGGTTCGTTCGCATGCGCTCGTCGACCGTCACGCCTTTGGGGCTGTAGTCGAGTCCCGATTCCTTGGCTCCCCAAAGCTCGAGCACGGGCCTGCGCCCCACGGCCATGAGGACCAGGTCGGCCTCTGCCTTCGCGTCACTCCCGTCCTTGGCCTTGTAATGGACCGTCGCCCCCTCGAGCCTCTCGACCTTGCAGCCGAGGCGGAAGGCCACGCCCTTCATCGCCCTGCGCAGCACGGGCGCCTGCTCCTTGTCCATGAAGGGCACGATCTCGTCCATCATTTCGATTACTTCTACGGCGGAGCCGAGGGCCGCGAAGAGGCCGGCGAACTCGACGCCGATCACTCCGCCGCCGATCACGCACAGTCGCTTGGGCACTTCCTTTATGTCGAGGAGGCCCGTTGAGTCCACGACCCGGGGATTGTCCCTCGAGCCGGGAATGGGAGGCATAGCCGGCATCGAGCCCGTGGCGATGATGATCGCCGGCGCCTCGTGCACGGTAGCGGCGCCGGCGGCGTCGCGAGCCTCCACCCTGCCCGGTCCGCGGAGCCGGGCCTCGGCGGCCAACACTTCGACTCCGAGCTTCTTCTCGGTCATCGCGATGCCGCCCCTGAGCTTTTCCACCACCTCGCGTTTCCAGGCCTGCATCGCGGCCCAGTCGTAACCAACGCCCGTTGCCTTGACGCCGAACTTCTCGCCCTCGAGGGCATGGACGTAATGTTTTGCCGAATTGAGGAGGGTCTTGGTCGGAATACAGCCTACGTTGAGACAGGTGCCGCCCAAGGCGGTCCTCTCGATGAGAAGGACTTTTTTCTTCAGTGCGCCGAGGCGCTCCGCGGCCACGTAGCCGCCGGGGCCTCCGCCGATGATTATGACGTCGTAGCTTCCCATACGCCCCTCACTGCATCAACAGGAGATCGATGTCGGCTATCGCGTCTGCGAAGGCCTTGAGAATCCGCGCCGCGGGGGCGCCGTCCACGATCTGATGGTCCACCGTGATCGAGAGGCCGAGCCTCTGCTCGAGAACCACCGTCCCGTTCTGGCCGGCCGCGGCCCGCGGCACGATCGCGTCCACGCCGAGAATGGCCACCTGCGGCGCGTTGAGCACCGGCGTAAAGGACTCGATGCCGAAAGCGCCGAGGTTGCTCACGGTGAAGGTGCCGCCGGAGAGCTCGTCGGGGCTGATGTTGCCCGCCTGGCAGGCGGCGGCGAGGCGCTTGGCCTCGGCCGATATCTCGCGCAGGGAGAGGAGGTCGGCATTGCGGATTACGGGCACCATGAGCCCGCGCGGCGTGTCGACCGCGAGGGCCAGGTGAACGCGCTCGAATATCCGCAGGATTCCGTTTTCGAGAGTCGCGTTGGCGTTGGGAAAGCGGGGCAGCACCCGGGATACGGCGTAGAGAACGAGGTCCCCAATCGTCACTTCGGCGAGACCGAGGGCTGGGTCGCTCGCCTTGAATCGGGCGCGGAGGGCCAGTATCTGCCTGGCGTTCGCCGTGCCGTTGAAGGTGAGCTGCGCCGTGCCGGCGAGGGATCCGCGCATTCGCTCGGAGATGATCTTACGCATGCCTTTGAGGGGAGTTTCGGTGAAATTCCCGGGAAACGTTCCAGGCGTTTCGCGCTTGGCGGCAGCGAAGACGGCGCCTTCGCCGGGTTTTTCGGCCACGAGGTCGGCGATGCCGCCTCGGCCGCCGAGGGCCGTGCCGAGGGCGGGTGCCGAGGCTCCAGCGAGGACAGCCGCTTTGGCCGCGGCCGTGAGCGCGGGCCTGCCGGCCAGGGTGGCGACGACGTCGCGCTCTATCACGCGGCCGCCGGGCCCGGTGCCCGCGAGACCGGCTGCTTGGACGCCCTCGGCCGCGGCAAGCCTGCGCGCGCGCGGAGAAACGGCGGCGGCGACCGCGGCGGGAACGGCCTGCTGGGCGACCGCGGTCGTCGCGACGGCAACCTGGGCGTCTGCCGCGATGGCTACGGCTGCGGGGGCCGCAGGCGCAAAGGCGGCGCCGCCGATGGCGCCCTTCCAGTCCTCGCCCTTCTGGCCGATGACGGCGATGGGCTCGAGAACGGGCACGTCGTCCCCCTCGGGATGGATAATCTTGAGCAGCGCGCCCGCGAATCCCGCCGGGACATCGAAGCTCGCCTTGTCGGTCTCGACTTCGCAGACCGTTTCGTCGGCCGCGACTATCGCCCCTTCGGCGACCTTCCAACGGACGATTATGCAGGACTCGACCGTGTTTCCCTGCCGGGGCATGATCAGCACATGAGCCACGTAGGACCTCCCTACAGTTTCTCGCGCTTCGTATTCAATAGAAGAAGCGCTACGAAATCTGCGCACTTTCAAGGAAGCGATTTCAAAATGCGTCTGCATTCTGAAATCGCCTCTTCAGCAAACATTTAAACCAGCGTACACTGTATCGAAGCCGCCTCGAGGTCGCGCGCGGCGCTTTCCCCGAGGCCCTTGTCCGTAATGATGCCGTTCACGTCGCCGAGGGGCAGCACGTTGACGAAGCCCGACTTCCCCCACTTGGAAGAATCCGCGAGGAGAAGGGTCTCCTCCGCGCAGGCGCGCATCGCCTTCACGATCTCGGCCCCCTCGACGAGCTGTGTGGTCATGCCCTTCTCCAGGGAAAAGCCGTCGGTGCCCACGAAGGCGAGCCTCACGTTGAGCCCCGCTATCGTACGGAGCGCCACCGGGCCGACCATCGACTCGGTCTCGCGGCGGAATTCTCCGCCGGTAAGGGTGATCTGGAGGGATGGATTGAGGCGCGCGTAGGCGAAGACCAAGGTCGAGTTGGTGACCACCTGCACGACGCGCTTGCCTATCAGATAGCGCACGAGAAGGGCGGTCGTCGTGCCCGCCTCGATCATGATCCGGTCGCCGTCACGGACGAGGGTCGCCGCCGCCTGGGCTATCCTGTTTTTCGCTTCTATATTCCGTTGCTGACGATCGACGATGCTTTGATGGAGCACCGGATATGCCCCACCGCGCGAGCGGACGAGGTAGCCCTTCCCCTCGAGCTCCTTTAGGTCCGATCGCAGGGTGACTTCCGAAACGCTAAGCTCCCGACTCAAAAGAGAAACGGACAGAGAACCCCTCTCGGACAGGACCTTGAGGATAGTGCGTTCTCGATCCATCAGCTCTTCGATCAATTTCGAAATCCTTTCGAAAAACTTACGATATAGGTATATTCTAAAGAATACCATCAAGATATTCAAGGGCTTTAGTAGGAATTTCGTTGGATGTTTGGTCGATGGGCTCAGCATGCCAAAGAAACAAGTTGGCATTCCTATTTGGATGGCCGAAAATATACAAGCTGGCACGGACGGAAGAGGCAAATGTGAATAAGAGAACCGAGTTGTTCATTCGCCTATTGGGCCCAAAAGAAATAAAGCTCAATCAAGCCATTATTATCGTCATCGGGACGACCGCTCTCGTTTTCGTGGTCGATTACATCACTCCGAACGAACTAGCCTTTTCCTTTTTCTATCTGATCCCGATCGCCTTGAGCATGCTTGTCGGCGGCAACAGAGTGCTCGGGTACGTGAGCGCTGTACTGTGCGGAATCGTATGGATGGCTATGCGTCTGCTGGTAGGCACCGTATATACACTGCCATTCTTTCTCATCTGGTCCTTGCTGACGCGAATCGCCACTTATGTGTTGTTCGCCTTTTTACTCGATTCCCTCAAGCAAGCCGTCGCGGAACTCCAGGAGCTCTCGTTGCACGACCCGCTGACGGGGGCGGCAAACAGGCGGTATTTGGAGGAATATCTCGAACGTTCGATTTCCCGATCGAGGCGGGACAAAGAGCCGCTGACATTGATAGCGATCGACCTCGATGATTTCAAATCGATCAACGATAAATTCGGGCATGCCCGCGGCGACGAAACGCTGAAAACCATGGCAGAGGCGATCCGGACGGTGATCAGGCCGGAGGACCTGGTCTCTCGGATCGGCGGAGACGAATTCGTCATCGTCTTGAGTACGAAGAACTTTGAACAATCCGAGACCGTTACCGCGCGGCTATCGGGCACTATCCGCAAGGCTTTGTCGGATATTCAGATCGAGACAACCTTGAGTATCGGGGTGATAACGAACGCGACAATGAAGGACAGCGCCGAGACGATGCTCCAACAGGCGGACCGGCTCATGTACGAAGTAAAAAATGGAGGTAAAAACGGTAGAAAGCACATTATGGTCGGTGAGCCGACCCTGCCTGAAGGTCCAGACACGCATTTCCCGGGGGAAAGTCATTCCTGACTCACTCGACAAGGCCACATATCCCGAGGATACTTGACGGCATGACGCCCTATCTGCGAACGCGACTGGACGGCTCGATCAAAGCCTTTATCATCGACATGGACGGGGTGATCTACCACGGCAACCGCCTCCTCAAAGGGGCCGCCGAGCTCGTCGAGTGGCTCCGCCGGTCCGGCAAGCGTTTCCTTTTTCTCACGAATTCCAGCGAACGCTCTCCCCCCGAGCTTTCGCAGAAGCTCGCCCGCCTCGGGATAGAGGTGGAGGCCGAGCATTTCTATACGAGCGCCCTCGCGACGGCCGGCTTCCTCGCCTCGCAGATGCCCGGGGGCACCGCCTACGTGATCGGCGAGCCGGGTCTCACGAACGCCTTGTATGACGCGGGCTATTCGATGAACAACGTCAACCCGGACTACGTGGTCATCGGCGAGAGCAGGGGATACGGTCTCGAATCCATCGAGAGAGCCGTGCGCCTGGTCCTCGGGGGCGCGCGGCTCGTCGGCACCAACCCCGACCTGAGCGGCCCCTCGGAGGCGGGCATCGTGCCCGCCTGCGGCGCCCTCGTCGCGCCCATCGAGCTGGCCACCGGCAAGAAAGCCTACTTCGTCGGCAAGCCCAATCCCCTGATGATGCGACATGCCCTTCGGCGGCTCGGCGCGACCCGCGAGGAGACGGCCATCGTCGGCGACCGCATGGACACCGACATAATCGCGGGCATCGAGGCCGACATCGAGACGATACTCGTTCTCTCGGGCGTGACCTCCCGCGAGGAGATAGGACGCTTCTCCTACGCGCCGCGCCACGTCCTCGAGGGCGTGTTCGAAATTCCCGGCGAAAATACCCCGGTCGCTTAAAGTTCCGAGCGGGAAGGGATCGATTCCGCGGCGCCGGCTCGGGTGACGCAGATCGCCGACGCCCGCACGGCCTCGCCCAATGCGACCCGGACGGCCTCGCCGCGTAGCAGCCCCGCGATGAAGTACCCCGTAAATGTGTCGCCGGCCCCCGTCGTGTCGACGACCTCGACCTTCTCCGCGGCCATCCGCAGCGACGAGCCGTCGGTCCCCGAATAGCGAAGGCCCTCGGCCCCGAGAGTCAGGATGAGGTTCGTCGCGGGGAAACGCGAGCGCAGGGAACGGAGAATGGCCTCCGGATCCGCCTCCCCGGCGAGAGCGGCTCCCTCGACCTCGTTGAGGAGGAGATAGTCGACATCGGCCAGGGGAAGATCGAGGAGGTCTTTCGTGATCGGCGATGGGTTGAAGAAGATGGTGAGCCCCTTACGCGAGGCCTCGGCGAGGGCGTAGTCCACCTCGCTCGTCTCGTTCTGGAGGAGGATCGAGTCCCCCTCTCCCCAGCCAGCCAGGAAGCCGTCGATGTCGGCGCGGCTCAGGTCGTAGTTCGCCCCGCCCAAGAGGATGATGCAGTTCTGCCCATCGGCGCGAACCTGGATGATGGCCCGCCCCGTCGGGACCTCAGCCTCCAGAACGCGGGAAACGTCGACCCCGGCGGCTTTCAGCCCTTCCACGAGGAAACGACCGTCCCCGCCTATTTTGCCGGCGAGGCTGACCTCGGCGCCCGCGCGGGCGAGGGCGATGGACTGGTTGTTCCCCTTCCCCCCCGCGTGCCTCGCGTAGGATAGACAGCGGATGGTTTCCTCGGGCCTCACGAAGCGCTCGACCGAGAAAACCTCGTCGATGTTTATCGAGCCTATGTTGAGGATGCGCATGCTTGGTTCTCCCATCGTGCCCTCAGGCCGCCGCCTCGGACCTGGTATGATCGAGATTGAAGCCCTGTCCCCGGACCCAGGACCCGCCGAACACGGGGACAGGCCGATCGGTCACTTTCCGAAAACCTTGGCGCGGAACCAGGCTGTCGACTTTACGGCATCTCCTGCTGCGATCAGAGACCTGATTTCGTCCATGGCCGTTCCCTCGAGCATGGCCTCGAGGCCCTGGAGGAACTCGACGCTGTTTCGCAGCGCGCCCTGGCCGTCCTCGCGGTAAGGGTACTGGTCCATCGAGAACCAGCCCTCGTAGCCGACCTCGCGGAGCCAAAAGAGAAGCTCGAGAAACTCTATGAAGTGAACCGAACCGACGATCATGTCGTCGTCCCAGCTGCGGTAATTGTCGTTGAAGTGCATGTGGAAAAGGCGTCGACCATAGTCGGAGAGGATTACCGCCGATTCGGCGACATTTTCGCCGCCGACCAGGGAGTGCCCGGTATCGATGGTGACACCGACGTTCGGTTGGCCGGTCTCCTTCGCGACGAGGAGAGTGTCGGCGGCGTGAGCCCAGGTGGAATGGGTGCGCGGCTCCTTCGGCTTGTACTCGAGGGAGAACTTGATGTCGGGATAGGTCCGGGCCGCCGCGGCGACTGCCTCGATCGTGCGACGGCGATCCTCGAGATAGTTCGACTGAAACACGTAATCGTAGCCGTCTTGCCCGGGCCAGAGGTTGATGAGCGGACACTTGAGCGTGCGCGCCATCTCCGCGGCGGCGCAGGTCTCTTCGTAAGCCTGGGCGCGGATAGCGGGATCCTTCGAGGTGAAAGCTCCCTTGCCCCATCGCTGCTGCGAAAAATGGTCGGGGATTATCGAAACGCAAGCGAGGGCGTGCTTCGCGAGGAGCTCGCCCACCTCTTCGACGTTTTCGCGGGTGACGTCCCAAGTTCCGACGAGCTCGACGCCGCGTACTCCGGGAATGGCTGCGGCTTGGCGGATCATCTCAGCCTTGGTCGGTTGGGTTTTGTATCCCGAGGATAAGAAGCGGTCACAGGTGTTGCCGAGATTGCCCAGGATGATCGAGTATTTGCTCACGATGTTCCTCCATGCGCCTTCGTGCTGCTTCCCGGTAATACCGGGTTGCCGAGATCGATGACACTTTGCCTTTCCACCAATTGCCCGCCTATCAGCACCTTGGCCGATGGCGCCTCGGGGTCCGAGTGAAGGCGGCTGATCAGCAATTGGATGGCCATTCGACCGATTTGGGCCTTCGAAACCTTGATCGTGGTCAGGGGGGGATCGGAGGTTGCCGAGATCGGCAGGTCGTCGAAACCGATGACCGAGACATCCTCCGGGACGCGGAGCCCGGCCTGGCGGATGGCGCGCAGGCAGCCGCAGGCGATAATATCGTTCGCGCAAAAAAGGGCAGCCGGAAGTCGGGTGCCGTGAGCGAGGATGGAGCTCATGTCCTCGAAGGCGCCGTGGAACGTTGAATCGACCGCAAAGACTCGCGCAGGATCGAATTCGAGACCGAATCTGGAGAGGCTCTCGATAAAGCCCTCCTCGCGGAGCTTGAAATTGCGTGTCTCGATCGCTCCCTTGACCATGCCTATCGCTCGATGGCCTTTCGCCACGAGATGGGAGATGATTTCGAAGACCGAGTCCTCGTTGTTCATGTCGACGAAATCGAAGTTGAGGAACTCATGATAGGTATCGATGAAGACGAGCGGCTTGCGGACCACCTGAAAAGATTCGACCTCTTCTCGACTCAGTTCCGTACCGAGGACTATGAAACCCACCGCCGTCTTGCTCAGTGCTGCCTCGATGACCTGCGTTATCGGCGCCGGCTTGAATGTCACGATCTCGAGAGTGAATCCAGCCTGTTTCGCGCCTTGGCTGAGGCCCTCGATGTAATCTGCCAGGAAGACATCGTGGTCTCGATTCACGGCATGCCCATGCCGGGTGATATGCAGGAGGCAGAGCGAGTGCGCCCGTGAAGAGCGAAACGTGGTATATCCCAGCTCCCGGGCAGTTTTTAGAATCCTCTCGCGCAGCTCATCTCCCGCACCCGGCTTGTTATTCAACACCAAGGATACTGTCGTTGGCGAGACACCCACACGTTCGGCAATGTCCTTAACGCGAATGCTCATCCCGGCGTCGACCTCGCTAAAGCTACGAATGCTTTCGATTGTAGTGCGACACGCCGAGCGTGTCGCTAAAACTAAGGAAAGTATTCGTGCAAAGGCCTCCAGGCGCTGAAAAATGGCCCATGCCATTTTCAGCGCCTGCCGGTCCTTATGTCGCACTACATACGAAGGTCTTGTTAACTGAAACAGATTAAGTTTAGTTCTTAGGATTGTCAAGGAAAACTGATAATTTAGTAAAAAGTCTCTTTTCAGTGTCGTCGGTTGCGATATTCAGTTCTTTGAATTGATGCTTTCTTATTTACACTGTAGTGAGAATGCTGCTTAAACAATGGCTAATGGTAGGGTACAGCATGTCTCGGGTTGAGGGCGAGCGAGTCTTGTCTGTTCGATATGTATTATTGAATATTGTCACCCCTCCTGAACACTATCCCCCTTGCAGCCTCTTGCAAAGGGCTCCAAATCATTTGTGCGGGTTTTACTTTTCCGTCACTAAATATGACTTGACACCTGAGGGTTTCGTGCTAGAGTTTTAGAATCTCAGTCTCGTTCCAAGGAGGCTCAAGTTGAAACGAATTCTTCTTTTGGTTCTCGCACTCTCCCTAGTATTCGGATTGGCGGTACCACTCTTCGCGCAGTCCTACGACCCTATGTCGTTCAAGTCATCGAAGCCGCAATCGGACTGGAAGATTGCCCTGGTTCCCAAGGATGCGACAAACGCCTGGTTTGTGCGGATGGAGGTGGGAGTCAAGCAGTTCGCCAAGGACACGAAGATCAACGCCTTCCAGAAGGGTCCGCCCAAGACCGACGCCGCGATGCAGGCCCAGGTCATCGAGGACCTCATCGCGCAGGGCGTCGACGCCATCTGTGTCGTGCCGGTCGATCCCTCGGCCCTCGAGCCGGTGCTCGGCGAGGCGCTGTCGAAGGGCATCGTGGTCATCGACCACGAAGGCGCCTCGCAGCAGAACTGCCTCTACGACATCGAGGCTTTCAGCAACCAGGGCCTCGGCCAGACGATCATGGTGGAACTCGCCAAGATGATGGGGGGCAAGGGCGTCTACACCACGATGGTCGGCAACGTCACCAACGCCTCGCACAACGAGTGGGCCGACGCCGGCGTCGCTTACCAGAAGGCGAAGTACCCCGGCATGACCCTCCTCGCGGCCGAGCCGCGGGTCGAGATCATGGACAACCTGGACACGGCCTACGAGCGCGCCAAGGAACTGTTCAAGAAGTATCCCGACCTCAAGGGCATCTTCGGCACCTCCTCGCTCTCTTCGCCGGGCACTGCCCGCGCCATCGAGGAGCTCGGCCTCAAGGGCAAGGCCTTCGTGACCTCGGTGGGCCTGCCCAACGAGAACAAGGTCTACCTCAAGAACGGCACCCTTCAGACCGTCCTCCTCTGGGATCCCAAGGACGCCGGCTACGCCCAGCTCGCCCTAGCGGTCGCGGTGCTCAAGGGCGAGAAGATCGCCAACGGGCTCAACCTCAAGGCCCCGGGCTGGACCAGCATGCAGTTCGCCTCCGGCTCCACCAAAGTACTCCAGGGCAAGGGCTGGATCACGATCAACAAAGCCAACGTGGATTCCTTCGGCTTCTGATCCGAAGTCTCGGGAAGCGACGCGGTCGGGACTTTAGCCCCGACCGCGTCGCTTATCCTACCAGCCGCGGGAGGTGGCCATGGCAGCCTTGGTACTGAAGGCCGAGGGGATCGCCAAATCGTTCGGAGGCGTGCAGGCGCTCAAGGGCGTGAGCCTGGAGATTGGCGTGGCCGAGATCCACTGTCTCGCCGGAGAGAACGGATCCGGGAAATCGACCCTCATCAAGGTGATTTCGGGCGTACATGAGCCGGATGCGGGCAGTATCGAACTGGGCGGAAGGCATTTTCTCCGCCTGAGTCCCATGGAAGCGATCGACCAGGGAGTCCAGGTCATCTACCAGGATTTCTCCGTGTTCCCCAATCTTACCGTAATGGAAAACCTCGCCCTCAACATGGAACTCATGAACAATCGAAAAACGATGAATTATCGCAGGGCCAGGTCGATCGCCTCTCACGCCATTTCGCAGATCGGTTTCGAAGTCGATCTGGACGAGCGGGTGGAAAACCTCTCCGTCGCCGATCGGCAGCTCATCGCGATCGGTCGCGCCCTCCTGCAGGACTCGAAACTCATAATCATGGACGAACCCACCTCCGCGCTGACGAAAAAGGAAGTGAAGGCCCTCTTCGCCGTGATCAAGAGCCTCCAGTCCCGGGGCATTTCCATATTGTTCGTTTCGCATAAGCTGGACGAAGTTTTCGAGATCTCCGAGCGTTACACGATTCTCCGCAACGGGGAAAATGTCGCCGCCGGCAGCACGAAGGGTCTCGATCGGAAAACCTTCGCGTTTCACATGACCGGCCGTGAGTTCATCGACGAATCCTACAGACCGAAGCTGACTGGGGCGAAACCCGTCTTATCCGTCAGGGGGCTCACGCTTCGGGGCTGCTATGCCGACATTTCCTTCGATCTCGCCGGAGGCGAGATCCTCGGAATCACGGGTTTGCTCGGCTCGGGGCGAACCGAACTCGTCGAGACTCTGTTCGGAATATCGAGGCCGGACTCCGGCAGGATCGAGATCGATGGCAGGGCGGTCAGGATCAAGAGCGTGAAGACCGCGATCAGGAACGGTATCGGTTACGTACCCTCGGACAGGCTGACCGAGGGGCTTTTCCAGCCGCAGACGATAGAGCGCAATACCGTCATCGCCGTGCTGGACCGTCTGAGCAGCCGCCTCGGTTTTCTGCGAAGAAAGGAAGTCGCGGAAACGATGCGGAAATGGATCGCGGAGCTTTCGATCGCCACCAGAGACCCCTCGCTCGCCGTCCGAACCCTCTCGGGAGGCAATCAACAAAAAGTCGTACTGGCGCGCTGGCTCGCCAGCGACCTCTCCGTCCTCATACTCAACGGGCCGACGATGGGCGTGGACATCGGATCGAAGTACGACATCCACGCGCTCATGCGAAAGCTCGCCGGGGAGGGCCTGGCAATCGTCATCGTCTCCGACGATCTGCCCGAGGTGCTGGCCTGCGCGAGCCGGATACTGGTCATGCGCGACGGTGCCTTCATCCAGGAACTCGATCCGGCCACGACGACCGAGGCGAGGCTCGGCGAATTGTCCACTGGCGTAGCATAGGGAGGTAGCGAAGGTGATCAGCCCAAGGCGGATCCTGAAAAGGTCCGAACCCTACGTGCTTGCCGCGACGATCCTGCTCGGCCTCCTGATCCAGGCTAGGTCGGGGCAGTTCTTCTCCGGCAACAATCTCGTCGACCTTGCGCGTTCGCTCGTCGTCCCGGCCCTCTTTTCCATCGGCTGCATGATGGTCATCGTGTCGGGCGGCATCGACGTCTCCTTCACGGCCGTCGCATCGCTCGCAATGTACGTGACCGACAGGACCCTGCTCGCCTCGCACTATTCCGGCGACATCATGCTCGCTTATGCGATGTCTGCGGGCCTCGGCCTCCTCATGGGCGCCTTGAACGGCGTCCTCATAGGCTTCCTCAGGCTGCCCACCCTCGTGGTGACCCTCGGAACGGCGAGCCTCTTCACGGGCATCATGTACGGGGTCTTCTCGGCCAGCGCCTCCGATGTTCCGCCCTCGATAGCGGCCGGCGGCAAGGAGAGCCTTTTCACCGCAGTCAACCGGCAATCGGGTCTCACTTCGAACATGCCGCCGCAGATACTCATCCTTCTTGGTGCGCTTTTCCTCGTCTTCCTTTTGTTGCGTTATACGATGCTCGGTCGCGGCATCTACGCCATCGGGGGCGACGAAGGCGCAGCCGAAAGGGCCGGTTTCAACGTGCGGGCGATTAAGATGTTTCTCTACTGTTTCGTCGGTGTCCTCGCGGGGATCACCGGCATAGCCCGGATTTCCATGATGTCCTACGCGGATCCCTCGACCATGCTGGGCATGGAGCTGACCGTCATCGCGGCCGTCGTTCTGGGCGGTACCCGCGTCACCGGGGGGCTGGGTACTCTTACAGGCACGATGCTCGGTGTCGCCCTGATGACCATCCTCGCGAACAGCCTGATCCTCATCGGGATCCCGACCTACTGGACCCGGGTCTTCACGGGCGCCGTCATCATCATCGGCACGGGAGTGACCGCACGCCAGATCGGATCGACAAGGCGCAGGGCGCGATCACTGAAGGCGAAGGCGTAGGAGGCCCGGCGTGAAGAATATCCAGACCGCTCCGGCCATCACCATTCGCGGCACGCGCGACAAGAATCTCCTTCGTCTACTGGTCATGCTGCTGTTCGTCTTCGCGTTGATGACCGCGCTCCGGCCCAAGCAGTTCGCCACGATGGCCGATTTCAATTCCATGATGCGACAGTTCCCCGAGTACGGCATCATGGCGATCGGCATCAGCCTGACCATGATCACCGGAGGAATCGACCTCGGTGTCGTGGGGACGGCGAACCTCTCGGCCATCGTCGCAGCCAAGTTTCTCATCGGAGCCCTGCCTCAAGGCGCGCCTCCGGCGCAGGTCATACCCTATCTCGTCGTCGCCGTGCTGCTCGCGCTCGCCGTCGGGCTGGCCTGCGGCGCCTTTGCCGGAATCCTCATTTCACGCTTCAATTTGCCCGCGATCCTGGCGACACTGGGCACTCAGCAGCTATTTACCGGCATCGCGATCGGCATCACCGAGGGGAGACCTCAGAGCCGACTCCCTTTGCTGTATTCGAAGATCGGCAATACCGAATTTTTCAAATTCGTGCCGCTTTCCTTCGTTCTCTATCTCGCGATAGCCCTGTCCATCGGGCTCGTACTCTCCCGATGTAGATTCGGCACCTACATGTACATGCTGGGAACCAATCCGCGAGCTGCCCGCTTCGCCGGTCTCAACAACGCCTCTATCCTCCTTCGCACTTATGTGCTTTCGGGCCTTCTCTCTTCCATCGCCGGCCTGATCATGATGGCCCGCGCCAATTCGGCCAAGGCCGACTATGGTGCGCCTTATACGTTGCAGTGCGTGCTCATCGCAGTGTTAGGCGGCATCGACCCGAACGGGGGTTTCGGCAAGATCACCGGCGTTACGCTCGCGATCCTCATCCTTCAATTCCTCTCCTCCGGGCTGAACATGTTCAACAATATCTCCAACTTCTATCGGGATGTCATCTGGGGTGGAGTCCTCATATTGGTGCTCGTATTCAATCGACTGCTGTCACGGCGTGCCGATCGTCGCGCGGGGCGAAAGAACATAGCCTGAGCTGCCATGAGGACGGCGTGGCCGCGGTCAGTGGATGACGCCCTTCTTGATGATGACGCAGCCGTAGGCGCCCTTCTCCGTCGTGGCCAGAATGGCGTAGGCCGCCTTGGCGCGCTCGTAGAAGGCGAAGCGCTCCAATGATCCTACGGCCGCGTCGCCCCTCGGATCGTGCTTCCTCACCACCGCCCTGATGCGCTCCTGCACCTCCGGTACCGTGGGATCGCCCGGCACCACCTGCATGAGCGATACGGGCTTCTCGAGGAAGGTATCGAGGGGGAAGAGCTGGAGAATAGCGTCGAGAACCTCGGGCAGCCCATGGCCGTCCGCCCGCACGAGTCGCCTCGCGTTGCTGGCCGCGGGATAGTTCGAGTCCCCGATGACGAGATCGTCGCCGTGCCCCATCTCATGCAGTATCTTGAGCAGCTCGGGAGAGATGATGTCCGGAATGCCTTTAAGCATGACTGCCTCCTTGAGAGTAGTATACCTGGTTTTTCATGGCCTGCCAGCGATCGGCCCAGCCCTGGACACGGCAAGGAGGTCCTTGACCACCTCGGCCGCGATGATGAAACCGAAGACGGGCGGCACGAAGGAAATTGAGCCCGGCACCGAGCGGCGGGCCGACCAGCTTCCGTCCCTCTTGGGGCAGACGCAATCGTGAAGACAGGGATTTTCGGCCTCGTCCACGTCGAGAGGGATCTCGCGCGAATACACGACCTTCAGGCCCTCGATCCCGCGCAGGCGAAGCTCCTTTCGCATGACGCGCGCCAATGGGCATATCGAGGTCTCCGAGATGTCGGCCACCTCGAGGCGCGAGGGGTCGAGCTTGTTGCCCGCGCCCATCGCGCTGATGATCGGGATGCCCGCGGCCTTGCAACGCTGCACGATATCCAGCTTGGAGGAGACCGTGTCGATCGCGTCGACGACATAGGACAGGCCCGGCCGGAGTATGCCCTCGGCCGAATCGGCATTATAGAAACATTGCAGGGCTTCGACCCTGATCCGGGGATTTATGTCCAAAACGCGATCGCGCATCACTTCGACCTTGGACTTGCCGACCGTACTGGTCAGGGCGAGGAGCTGCCGGTTGATGTTCGTCACGCAGACGCAGTCGTCGTCGACGAGGACGAGGCCGCCCAGGCCGGAGCGCGCGAGGGCCTCGGCCGCCCACGAGCCCACGCCGCCCAGGCCGATCACCGCGACGGTGCTCGACTCGAGCCTGGCGAGGCCTTCGGCCCCTATAAGGAGCTCGGTCCTGGAAAATGCGTCCGACATGGCGAGATCGATAGTGCATGAGCCCGAATCGGCGGGTCAAGGCATGGGAGCGGGCGGAGCCTGCAATTTCCCTTGACGCTTGGAAGCGTTCTGGTTATTCATTCAGGATACATGGATTTACCAGAGTATTCCAAGCCGGCGACCGAGCTCATCCGTGAACGCTATTCCTGCAGGGTATTCGAAAGCGAGCGGCTCCAGGCCGATAAGGTCGGGGAACTGATGAGATTCGTCGACGCCCTCGGGCCGGGGCCGCGGGGCGGGAAGCCCCGTTTCGAGCTCATCGCCGCAAGCCCCGAGGATCCTTCCGCGCTGCGAGGCCTCGGAACCTACGGCTTCATACAGAACCCGAGCGCCTTCCTCGCCGTGGCCAGGCCGGCCGAACTCGACCTGGTGGACCTCGGTTGGGCGACCGAGCTCGTCGTCCTCAAGGCCACCGAGCTGGGAATCGGCTCCTGTTGGCTGGGCGGCACCTTCAATCGAAGCCGCTTCGCGAAGGCCGCCAAGGTCGGCCGCGGAGAAAGGCTGGCCATAGTCGTCGCGCTCGGCCTGGAAGCCCCGGGAGCGAGGGACGCCGCGATCAGACACGTGATAGCGGGGAAATCGAGGAAGGCCTGGGCCGAAATATTCTTCGACGGCAGCCTGGAGAGGCCGATCGCCGGCCCCGTGGAGCTCAACCCACTCGCCCTCGATCCAGGATGGGCCGAGGTTCTCGAGGCCTTCAGGCTCTCACCTTCGGGGAGCAACAAGCAGCCATGGGCCCTCGTAAGAGGACCACGAGGATGGGAACTCTTCCTCCGTCGAAGGCATGGCTATGGAAGCGATCTCGCGCGGCTCGCGGGCGTCGCCGATGTCCGGATGAACGACATGGGCATTGCGATGGCCCACCTCGCTCTTGCCGCGCGCGAAAAAGGCATAGCGGGAGAGTGGGGCTCGGCGCCGGAAGGAAGCTCCGATGTCGGCGCAAGCTACGTGGCCACTTTCGGGTGATGGCGCGTCCGCGCGCAAGGAGCGTGCATATGCCGAGAAAAGCGATTACCGCCAAAGGGGCGACCTCCACCGGCCCCTATTCGCAGGCGATCGATTCCGGCGGCTTCGTCTTCCTGTCGGGACAGACGCCGGTCGACCCGGCCACGGGGAAGCTGATCGACGGCGACGTCGACGCCCAGGTCGAGCGGGGATTCCGCAATCTCTTCAATGTCCTCGCGGCGGCCGGCCTCGTTCCGGACGACGTCGTCAAGGTCAACGTTTATTTGACTGACATGACCGACTTCGCCAAAATGAACGCCGTCTACGAGCGGCAGTTCGCTCCGCCCTATCCCGCGAGGACGACGATCGGCGTCGCGGCCCTGCCCCTCGGCGCGAAAGTGGAAATCGAGCTCATCGCCCGCAGACCTTAATCGAGCTCGGCGCGAAGGGCCGCAAAGATGGGCTAGCGGAGGGCCCGGGCGTAGAGCTTGCGCCTGCCCTCCCTGCCCGCCTCGGCGAGGACCCCTTCCCGGGCCAGGCAATAGAGTACCTTTCGCGCCCTGTCGGGCTCTATGCCGAGGGCCTCGCCGAGGGCGACCGAGGACCAGGGCGGCGGCAGGCCCTTGGGTATGAGGGCGAGCCATTGGCCGCGTGTGCGGAAGGATCGCGAGGAGAGGACCTCGAGGAGCTCGCGGTCGACCGTCCTGTCCCCCCTGCGACGCCACGAGCCCGAGCCGTCCCGCGTTTTTATCTCCGCGGTCTTTACGAGGAGAACCTCCACGGTCACGTTGGGCCTCGCTATCAGGCCTGCCGCCTGCACGAGCTCGTCGAAGAGGGTGTAGAGGTCCCCGCGCTTCGGGCTCCTGCGCACGGAGAGGAGCTCCTCGGTCTTCGGGTCGAGGCGGCGTATCTCCCGCTCGACCGCCACCGGGTAAACGACGCGGACGCGATGCCCGCCGCCGGCGAGGGCGAGGACCTTGGGCACCACCTTGCCGATGCTGCCGGTCTGCACCTCGACGAGCTCGCCGTCCGCGCGCACGAGGTCGACGATCCTGCCCTCGACGAGGGCCTCGAGGCGGTCGCCCGGTCCGGCGAGATAATGCTTGAGCCGGGCGTGGAGGCTGTGCTCGGAGTAGAGATTGATCCCGGATCTCTCCGCCGCCATGATCGGGCCCTTCGCGATATCGGATGTATACACGGGCTATCGTCCACCGACCTGGGCGAGCCAGTCCTCGCGGTAGGACGATACCCTCTCCCTCTTCTCGCCCGGCCTCGACTCGTAATAGGTGCCGCCCAGAAAACCCAGGGTGAAGGCGCCAGCTGCAATTCCCCACGAGACCGCGTCGGCGAGGTCGAGGTCGCCCTCGCCGGCCTTCAGGCGCAGGGCGCCGGCGGCGATGACGCCGCCTGCGAAGGCGTCCCCGCAGCCCGTCGTGTCGCCGCTCGATTCCCGCGGCCCCAGCCGCTCGCGCGAGGCCCGGACGCTTACGGGGAACTCGCGCAGGGCCATGGGCGCGAAGCGGCCTCGGCCGGCCCAGGCGAGGACGCTCTCGCCTCCCCTCGTCACCGCGAAGGCGCCGACCCCGCTCGATTCGAAAAAGCCCAGGGCGGCCTTCAGGTCGCGCTCGCCCGAAAGCCGCAGGGCCTCGTCCCTGTCCATGACGAGGAGGTCGCAGCAGCGGTAGGACTCTTTGGGTCCGGGGCCCTTCGCGCGGCCGCCCAGGGGCCAAGCCCCGATGCCGTCGCGGCGCTCGGCGCGAAAGTCGAAGACCGTATTCACGACGGTAAGGGCGCCTCGCGAGCGAGCCTCCGCGAGGATACCGGGAAGGCCGTCGTGGAGGCCCGGCACGAGACCGGTGCCGCCTAACGCGATGATGTCGGCTTCGAAGAAATCCTCGCCCAGATCGGCGGGAAGATAGCCCGCGGCGGCGCCGATGTCGTTGACGAAGCAGCGCTCGCCCCGGCCTCCGTCCCAGGTCGGGTCGGAGAGGACGAAGGTCGAGGGCGTGTGCCCCGGCCGCTCTTCGAGCCGGGACGCGTCGAGGGGCGTGCGGATCAGCCTATCGCGAAGCTCTCGCCCCGTTTCGTCGTCGCCCGTCGTGCCGTGAAAGGCGACGGGAATCCCCTCGCCCTCGAGCATCTGCGCGGCGTGGATGAGAGCCACGACCGAGGGGCCGCCGATGTTTTTTGCAGCCGGCCAAAAGCCGGCCTCGGGATCGGCCCCCGCGAGCGTCGCGCTCGCCGCGAGCGTCGCGCTCTCAGCGAGCGCCGCGAGGGTGTCGCCGAAGGGCCGTCCGGTAAAGCGCTCGGCATCCTCGGCGAAGACGAGATGCCCGGGCGATAGGCCGCCGTCGCCCTCGCGCCTCGAACGCACGGCCGAAAAAGCCGCGGACGAAAAATCGGCCTTTGGATACAGGATGTCCATGAGGCAGCATCCCGCCCCGGCGATTCGTATAGACATGCGAGTCCCCCCGCAGCGACGATGACACGGAGAGGGTTTAGGCGCAAGCGCCCTTGAAGATGGATTCTTCCCCGGAGTACCATCGCGAATGCACGTGGTAGAACCCTCCAACGCCCTCCCGATCGCGGCCAACCTGCCGGAGATAGTCCGCCTCCTCGCCGAGGCGGGCGCCCTCGTCCTCACTGCCGAGCCGGGGGCGGGCAAGACGAGCCTCGTGCCGCCCGCGATCGCCGACTCGCTGGCGGGAAAAGTCCTCGTGATGGAGCCCAGGCGGGTCGCGGCGGTCGCGGCCGCGGCGCGGATCGCCGAACTCTGGGGCAGGAAACTCGGCGACGAAGTCGGCTATCGCGTACGAGGCGAGTCCTCGACGAGCCCGCGCGCTCGGATAGAGGCGGTGACCCCGGGCGTCCTCGTCCGGATGATACAGTCCGACCCCGGCCTCGAAACTGTAGGCTGTGTCGTGCTCGACGAGTTCCACGAGCGTTCCGTCCAGGCCGACCTGGCATTCGCCCTTCTCGTCCAGTCGCGGCTGCTCCGGCCGGGCTTGAGCCTCCTCGCCATGTCCGCGACGATGGACTCGAGGAGGGCGACGACGATTCTGGGCGCCGCCGTCCTAGATGTGCCGGGGAGAAGCTTTCCCATAGAGACCCGCCACGTGCGGCTCGAGGAGGGCAGGGGCTTCGAGGCCGGTGACGCTTCGCGTCCCCTCGCGCGCGCCGCCCTCGAGCTTATAGACGAGGCGAAAGGCGACGTCCTGGTATTCCTGCCGGGCGCTTCCGAGATCGCGCGGGCCGCGGCCGAATTCACCGCCCTCGCGCGATCGCGCGGCCGGGGCGGGCGATGCCCGGAGGCCGTCGTTCTCCACGGTTCCCTGCCCCTCGAGGCGCAGCGGCGCGTCCTCGCGCCCCCGCTCGGCTCGCCGCCCCGCGCGATTTTCGCCACGAGCGTGGCCGAGACGAGTCTCACCGTCCCTCGCGTCCGCGCCGTCATCGATTCGGGGCTGGCGAGGCTCGCGCGCTTCCAGGCCCGCGCCGGTTTGAACCGTCTGGTGACCGAGCGCGAGGCCCAGGACCGAGCCGACCAGAGACGGGGTCGCGCGGGCCGCCTCGGTCCCGGCATCTGCCTGCGCGCCTGGCCGGCGTCGGAAGTTCTTCCTACCCGCACCGAGCCCGAGATCCTCCGAGCCGAGCTCTCGGGCCTCGTCCTCGAGGCGGCCCTGTGGGGCTCGCCGGCCAGGCTCGACCTGGCCTGGATAGATTCTCCGCCCGAGGGCGCGTGGAAGGCGGGGAAGGAGCTTCTCGTCGAGCTCGGCGCCCTGGACGCGGACTCATCGCCGGCGGACTTTTCACCGACGGCCTTCGGCAGGCGCATGGCCATTCTCGGAACCGAGCCGCGGCTCGCCGCCCTCGTCCTGCGCGGCATCGAGGCGGGAGCGGGATGGACGGCATGTCTCGCGGCGGCCCTTCTTTCGGAAAGGGGCGGCGCAGGCGGCAACGATATCGCGCAACGGCTCGAGGAGATCGACGCGGAATGGGAAGGCGGACCCGACTCGGGGAAAAGAGGCGAGTATGGGCCGGTCTTCGCCGAGGCGCGGCGGCTCGCACGCTCGGCAGGCATTCCAGCCGCCGGGCCCTCCAGACCCGACGCCGTCGGCCCCTTGCTCGCGGCGGCCTTCCCGGACCGCATCGCCGAACGCATGGAGTACCGAGGCGCGAACGCCAGCTTTCGCATTCCGGCCGGCCGGATGCTTCGAGCCACGGGTCCTCTCGCGCAATCGCCCTGGATCGTGGCTCTCGACGCCGACGCGGGAGCCTCCGAGGGCAGGATATACTCGGCCTGCGCGATCGACGCGGCCGAGGCCCTCGCGGCGCTCGAAAGCCGCGCGGTCGAGACCGTGGAGGCCGAGTGGAAGGGCCTCGAGCTGAAGCTTGCGAAATCGAGGCGCGTCGGGGCCATCGTGCTCGGGACCGGTCCCGCGGAGAGGCCGTCGCGGGAGGAGTTGGCATCCCTATTGGCGTCGCGCATCGTGTCCGAAGGGCTCGGCATCCTGCCCTGGGAGGAAGGGGCCGCGGAGGCCCTCGCGCGGCTCCGCTATTTCGCCGGCGCCGCCTTCGGTTCAGCCGGCAAGACCCTCGATGCCGCCTCCTTGTCCGAAACCGCCCTCGCCGCGAGGGCGGCCGAGTGGCTCGGCCCCTGCATCGACTCCGAGGACGGCCCCCTCATGGACGGTCCCTCTCTAAAAAGGGCGGTATCCGCGCTCGCCCCGCGCGCCCTCAGGTCCGAGATGGATCGCGTGGTTCCGGAGAGAATCGAGCTGCCCTCCGGCTCGACCCGACAGATAAACTATCGCAGCCCCGGCGGCCCCTTCGTGGAAGCGCGGGTCCAGGAATTTTTCGGCCTCTCCGAACACCCGCGGGTTCGCGGCGTTCCGCTCGTTCTTCGCCTCCTGGACCCGGGAGGCAAGCCCCTGCAGGTGACCTCAGACCTGCCGGGCTTCTGGCGGGGTTCCTGGGCGCAGGCGCGAAAAGAGCTGCGGGGACGCTATCCGAGACACGAGTGGCCGGAGGACCCGGGCGCGGCCCTGCCCAGCCGCTCGGGGATCAAGAAGAGAACTCGCTAAAATCGCTCGCGCCCTGCCTGCGGCCGCTTCAGCGGACTGTTTACCTCGCCGCCCACTCTGTATATCTTGATAGGATGTACAAACCGCTGCAGGTCCTCTCCGAAGCCGGCATCTCCGTCCGCGAGTCCTCATTTACCGCCCTGGACGCGTACCGAGGACTCAAGCCCGCGCCGATACGCTTCGGCCTCGCCTTCTGCGCCCTGCAGGACCTAGCCAGGACCTTCGACGGCCTGCGCTATCCCGGGACCCATTACGCCGACGCCGCGATAGACCTGAAGGATATCCCGGATACGGAAACGGGCGCCTCGGGCGCCGGCACCCTCTACATCCGCTGCGCCGATTCGCCCAAGACGGCGGAAGCCGCGGCCTTCGCCCCCCTCGACCTATTGCGGGACGTCTCGCGCGACGTGTACCTGGACCCCAAGGACGTCTACGCGAGCCTCCGCGAGAAGAGCGTGGCCATGCGCCCCGCGCCGCCCGAACAGCGGCTCTTCGAGGCCGCCGTCCTCGTCTCCCGCTATCCCTACGAGCTCGATGCCGACGCCCTCCCTCCCCTTCCGCGCGACTTCGGCCTCGATTCCCAGCGCGATCTCCTGACCCTCATGCTCACGGGTCCGACCCCCGAGCGAGGGCTCGAGCTACTTCGGAGGGCGGGCTTCGTCGATGCCTACTGGCCCGAGCTCGCCGGCCTTTCGGGCCTCGATCAGTCCAAGGAGTACCATCCCGAGGGAGACGCCTGGGCCCACACCCTCGAGACCTTCCGCCATCGCAAGCTGCCCAGCTTGAGCCTCTCTTTCGCCCTCCTCCTGCACGACGTCGGGAAGCCTAGGGCCGAGAACGTAGCCGGAAGGAAGTTCGACCGCCACGCCGAAATAGGACAATCGGTAGCCGAGCGCTTCCTCGTCCGTCTCGGCTTCGCCCGCCCCCTCGTCGGCGACGTGTCCTTCCTCGTGCGCTACCACATGATGCCCGCCGCCCTGCCCCGCCTTCCCGCCAACAGGCTGGAGGGGATAATCGACGACCCGCGCTTCCCCATTCTCCTCGAGCTCTACAAATGCGACGAGCTCTCCACCTTTCGCGGACCCGACGGATATTACGAGGCCTGCGCGGCATACAAGGCATGGCTCAGGAACTCGCACAACCCCTGGCGCGGCGCCGACGGCAAGAAGCTCGCTCGCCTGTACCTGGAACCTACGCCGCCCGGAATCGCGGCCAAGGCGCGCGCCGCGCGTCGATAAAGACCCTCGATCGTGCGGGGGCGAAACCTTTTCGAAAGGTTTCTCGCCCCGCGCCCCCTCTTCCAAACGAGGCTTGACAATGCGTACGCCAAGACGTACGTTTATCGCGGAGGCTCCCATGACTATATTGAACACCAGCGATGCACGCGCGAACCTATATCGGCTAATCGATCAAACCAATGAATCGCACGAGCCGGTCATAATCGCCGGGAAAAGAAAAAGCGCCGTTTTGGTCTCGGAAGATGATTGGAAATCCATCCAGGAAACACTGTTCCTCACATCGATTCCAGGAATGAGAGAGTCCGTCATCGAAGGGATGAATGAGCCCCTTGACGAAAGCGACAAGGAATTGATCTGGTGACATGGGAAGTCGTTTATTCAAAACAGGCTATAAAAGATTCAAAGAGAATAGCGGAATCAGGGCTCACAGAAAAAACCATGAGGCTTTTGTCAGTGCTGTCAGAAGACCCATTTCAGAATCCACCTCCATTTGAGAAACTTGTCGGAGATCTTGCCGGAGCGTATTCCCGGCGGATTGACATTCAGCATAGGCTCGTCTATCAAGTATTCGAGAAAGAAAAAATAGTGCGAGTACTAAGATGCGGCAAGCCCCGCGTTGACTGAGGGCGATGGAAGCGCTACCATGCCTTCATGTTCGACCCGCAGACTTATTCCTCGCGCCGCGACGCATTGATTCGCGGCCTCGCCTCGCGCGGCATCCGGGAGGGCATGGTCCTCCTCCTCGGCAGCCGCGAGAGCCCCATGAACTACGAGGCCAACTGCTACAGTTTCCGGCAGGATTCCAGTTTCCTCTACTTCGTCGGCA
This sequence comes from Rectinemataceae bacterium, assembly GCA_049513895.1. Taxonomy (GTDB): domain Bacteria; phylum Spirochaetota; class Spirochaetia; order Treponematales; family Rectinemataceae; genus UBA1306. Next base: position 45,767 of record JBEKVO010000007.1, read on the forward strand.
TTGCGCGCCCCGACCTCGCCGCGACTATCGACCTCGCGGACGGCGGGGCGACCCTCTACGGCGCCGACGCCACGATAGACGACATCGTCTGGACGGGGCCGTTGCCGGCCATCGCGGAACTCGCCGCCCTCTCCGGGATGGCTGCCTCTCGTCCGCGACCCGCGCTCGCGGGAGGGCTCTCGGGCAAGACCCTCCTCTACCTTCCGCCCTACCGCGCCGACGCGCGGGCCGAATTGGCCGAGCTCACGGGAAAGCCCTACGCGGCAGTGAACGCGGGAGCCTCCCTCCCTCTTGTAAAGGCCGCGATGGCGCTGCGCGAGATCAAGTCCGAGGCGGAGATCGCGGAGATGGACAAGGCCGTCGCGATCACGGTCGACATGCACAGGGCCGCCCTCGCCACCGCCCGCGCGGGCATGCTCGAGTCCGACGTCTACGGCCGCGTCGCCGAAGTCGCCTTCGCCTCGGGGGGCGGCCTCGCGTTCCCCGTCATCGCCACGACGAAGGGCGCCACCCTCCACACGCATTCGCACGACGCGAGGCTCGAGGCCGGAGGCCTCTTTCTGCTGGACGCCGGCGCCGAGGCTCCATCGGGCTACTCGGGCGACCTCAGCACGAGCTTCCCGATAAGCCCACGCTTCGACGAACGGCAACGCGCGATCTACGAGCTCGTATTGCGGATGCACCGAAAGGCCTGCTCGCTGCTGAAGCCCGGTCTCAACTTCCGCGACGTCCATTTCGCGGCCGCCCGCGAGGGCGTCCTCGGCCTCGAGGAGCTCGGCCTCATGCGCGGCGATCCCGACGAGGCAGTCCGCTCCGGCGCCTACGCCTTCTTTTTCCCCTGCGGGGTCGGCCACATGATCGGCCTCGACGTCCACGACATGGAGGACTACGGCGAGATCCACGTCGGCTACGAGGGGATGTCGCGCAGCCCCCTCTTCGGCCTCAAGTCCCTTCGCCTCGCCAAGCCCCTCAAACCCGGAATGACCTTCACCGTCGAGCCCGGCATCTACTTCATTCCCGAGCTCTACGCCATGTGGGGGGCAGAGGGCCGCTTCGCGGGCTTCATCGATTACGCCGCCGTCAAGCCTTGGCTCGGCTTCGGCGGCATCCGCAATGAGGAGGACTGGCTCGTCATCGAAGGCGGCGCGAGGATGCTCGGACCGACATTCGACAAGTCGACCGCGGCGATAGAGCGCGCCAGAGAATAGCCAAGGTCATAGAGCGTAGAATTCCGCCACCTTCCAAAACGCTTCCTTGGGCTCCCAGGCCATGTCGGGGTAGGTTGTGCCGCGGTTGCCATCGGCGTAGGTTTTCACCAGACTGTAGTTCCCCATATCGAGGTCGTATTTCGGATCGGAATCATAGGGGAAAATGGGCGAGACGAAGGTCATTATAAAGCCGCCGTCGATCCCCGCGGCATCGAGTTCGCGGAGCTGATCCGCAAGCTCGGTCGCTTGCAGATGTTCGTCGCGGATGAAGGCTCCTTTCAGTTTCGGGCGGACGAAGCGACCGAGGAGAGGAATGCGTCCCAGGTAGAGGCTCATATGGTCGACGATGTCTCCGCCTCCTCCCTTGCCGCTTTCGGCGCCCCGGTAAGTCCGGTAACCGAACTCCGTGACAACGACCGGTTTTCCGGAAGAGAAGAACGGTTTTAAAAGGTCGATATACCGGTCCCTGATCTGGGCGATCCTGTAGTGATCGACGCCGATGAAGTCGAACATGCTCCAATCGACGTTCTCCCACACGAGGGACGCGTAGCTGACCTGGCCATGAAAAACTTCCCTGACTTTCTCGTTGGCATTCTTCAAGAAGGCATTGAGCGGCTCGTTGTGCTTCCCGGCTCGGGCATTGTTCCAGAAAGATGGATTGCTCATCCTCTTGACGATGGTCCTGCCCTCGACGATGCCCTGCATGAAAAGCGTCAGCTCCGATCCGACGAGGAACACCAGCCGATCGGGCCATCGCTCGCGAAGCTTTTCCGCCGTGGCCGCGGCCGCGGTGATGTACTTGAGGGTCTTCTCCTGGCCCGCGTCCCACATTTCCGGCGACAGCCATACTTCGAGGCCAAGTCGCAAGGCGGTTTCGGCAGTAGCCATCAATCGGCCCACATCAAGACCGCAAATCCTGACCGCGTTGCAGTGGAGATCGTTCTTGATAATCTCGAGCTCGCGAAGCGCTATCCTTTGGTCGAAATGGGGACGCCAATTCCCGCCCATCACGCGTCCCACGTCATAACTTATTCCTTTTAGTCTCATATCGCCGTCGCCTCGATCTCCCTGATCCTCCCGACGCCCGGGCCGACCTCATAGAATTTTACTTCGAACCAGCGATCGAGGTCCTCGGGCACCTCGATGACCGCGAAGGTCGGACGGTCGCGCCCGCGGGGCCGCGAGATCGAGCCCGGGTTGAGGACGAGTATCCCGCGATGCAGCTCGGAGCAGGCTTTGTGGGTATGCCCGAAAAGGACGAGCCTGGCGCCCGAGGCCTCGGCCACGCCGATGATCTTGCCCAGGCCCTCGCTGGCGCCCTCGAGATGGCCGTGGAGGAGGAGTATCGGCCGAGCGGAGTTGCCGATCAGGCGCCGGGGCCAGAGAGCGGGATCGTGATCGCCGTTACCCCGCACGCCCTCGACGCGGGGCAGCCTTATGCCGGCTCTGCGCGCGGCGACTTCGAGGTCCCCGACCCCGTCGCCCAGGTGCGCGATGAGGTCGACCGCGCCCGCGAATTTCCTCAGCGCCGGCGAGAGGGCCGAGATGTCGTGATGCGAGTCCGAGACCGCGAGGATGCGCATGGCTAAGAGTATAGCCCGAGGGACTAATGGACGGGAACACGCTATACTCGGGGTCGAGACGCGAAAGGAGCGACCATGGCCGAAGTATTCGCGACCATTTTCCAGGCCGAGGCCCTCGTGCTGAAGAGCCTCCTCGAGTCGGCGGGTATAGATGCAGAAATTTCGTCCGAGCATTTCATAGACGTCTATCCGATCTTCTTCCCCCAGGAAGGCGGCATCAAGATCGTGGTCGCCGAGGAGGACGCCGAGGACGCCCGCGCGGTGGTGGCGCAGTTCCGGGAGTCCAAGACCGACCCTGCTTCGAAGTTGCCGATATAGAGGACCGCCCGCCTGGGCGGCCGCGCAAACCGCCTCTTATCAGAAGGAGCCCTCGTCTATACACTGGGGCCATGGCAAGAATGAACAAGAACTTGGGCACCGTAATCATCATCGTCCTCTTAATCGTCCTCCTCTACGCTCTCAACCCGACGACTCCCGATTTTCAGGCATGGAGATCGGCCCAGGCCGAGCGCGGCGCGTCGAGCGGCACGATGACCGGCCTCATCGGGACGCTGAAGAGCGGCGCGGGCAAGATAGCCGGGGCCATGACCGGCGGCATAGCCGGCCTCTATTCGCGCAAGGACTACCTGGTCTGTAGCATCTATTCCATGGGCAGGGATAGGTATCTCGGAATCGCGCATCTCTTCATCAAGCTGATGTGAGGACGGCCGCTCATGGCGTACAGGGGACTCGGCGATTTCGTCGCGGCTATCGAGGCTCGCGGCGGGCTCAGGCGCATCACCGTCGAGGTGGACCCCGAACTCGAAATAACGGAGATATCCGACCGGGTCATGCGCGGAGGAGGGCCGGCTCTCCTTTTCGAGAAGGTGAAGGGCTCGCCCTACCCCCTCCTCATCAACGCGATGGGCAGCGAGTCGCGGATGGCCCTCGCCCTCGGCGCCGAGAGCCTCGACGCGAAGGCGGCGGAGATCGAGGGCCTCCTGAACTGGGCCTGGAGCCAGGCGCGCGATCCCTCGATTCTGGCCGCCCTGCCCGGCGTCCTGCCCCGCATTCCAGCCTTCCTTTCCCTTCTCCCCAAGCGAGTCGCGAGGCCGCCCTGCCGCGAAATATCTTCGGATACCGAGGGTTTCTCGAGCCTGCCCGTCCTCAAGTGTTGGCCCCAGGACGGGGGCCGTTTCCTCACCCTGCCCATCGTCTGCACGCGCGACCCGGACACGGGCGAGCAGAACATGGGCATGTACCGGATGCAGGTCTACGACGACAGGACGGCGGGCATGCACTGGCACCTGCACAAGGACGGGGCGCGGATCTTCGGCAAGTACGCGGCGAGAGGGCTCAAGATGCCCGCGGCGGTGGCCCTCGGCTGCGACCCCGCCGTCACCTACGCGTCCACGGCGCCCCTGCCCGAAGGGCTCTGGGAGATGATCTTCGCGGGTTTCCTCCGCGGCAAGGGCGCCCGGATAACCAAGGCGAGCTTGAGCGACATCGACCTTCCCGCCGACGCCGAATTCGTCCTCGAAGGTTATGTCGATCCCGAGGAGCGGCGCGTCGAGGGGCCCTTCGGCGACCACACGGGCTTCTATTCGCTCCGGGACGACTATCCCGTATTCCATCTCGAGCGCATAACGCGCAGGCGGCACCCGATCTATCCCGCCACTATAGTCGGCATCCCCCCCAAGGAAGACTGTTGGATGGCCAAGGCCACCGAGCGCCTCTTCCTCCCCTTCCTGAGGCGTCTCTGCCCCGAAATAGCCGACCTGGCCATGCCCATCGAAGGCGTCTTCCACAACTGCGTGATCGTGTCCATCAAAAAGCGCTACCCCGGCCAGGCGCGCAAGGTGATGAACTTTCTCTGGGGAATGGGCCAAATGATGTACACGAAGCTCATCCTCGTCGTGGACGACGACGTCAACCTTCGGGACCTATCGATGGTCGCATGGCGGGTTTTCAACAACATCGACGCGGCCCGCGACCTCGTGCTCTCCGAGGGCCCCTTGGACGCGCTGGACCATTCCTCTCCCAGGCCCGGCTTCGGCACGAGGCTCGGCGTCGACGCGACGCGCAAGCTTGGCGAGGAGGGCCACGACCGTCCCTGGCCCGATCCGCTCAAGATGGACGAGCGCATAACGCGGCTCGTCGACGGCCGCTGGCGGGAGTATGGCATCGACTAAGCTGCGCCTGGTCGCCGAGGCGGTCATCTTCCGCCACACCCTGTTTTCCCTGCCCTTCGCCCTGGCGGCCGTCCTCCTCGAGACGGGGGGCCGCCCTTCGGCATGTAAGCTCGCGTGGATCATCGTGGCCGTCGTCGCGGGCAGGAACGCGGCCAACGCCATCAACAGGATAGTCGACAGGGACATCGACGCTGCCAATCCGCGCACCGCCTCCCGTCATCTGCCCTCCGGCAGGCTGGGAGTCCGCGACCTCGGCATTTTCACGGCGACGATGCTGGCCCTCCTCGTCCTGGCCGCCGCGATGCTCGGGTCCGTCTGCCTCATTTTTCTCTGGGTTCCCGCGATCGCGATCTTCGGCTACTCGTATACGAAGCGCTTCACCTGGCTCTGCCACTATTGGTTGGGCGCCACCTGCGCTATCGCGACGATGGGCTCCCTCATCGCCGTCTCCGGGCGGGTATTCGAGCTCCGCTACTTCGTCCTCTCCGCCGCCGTGGCCTCCTGGGTCGCCGGTTTCGACATCATCTACGCCCTCCAGGACATCGAGGTCGACCGCGCGCAGGGACTTCATTCCATCCCCGAGCGCTTCGGAAGGATATGGGCCCGTCTCGTCGCGCTGGGCACCCACGGTGCGACTGTCCTCCTCCTCGCCTCCGCGCCTCTCTTCTGGAAACTAGGCCCGGCCTACCTCGTCGGCGTGGGCGCGGCCGCATGCCTCATCCTCGCGGAACATATAGTCGCCCTTAAGGCCACGGAGAGGCATATCCGTATCGCCGCCTACGGCATCAACGAGGTAGTGCCCCTCGTCATCCTCGCCGCGGTCGCCGTCGACCTCTACCTCCTCAAAGTCGTATAATAGGCAAATGCCGCGTTATCTCGTCTGCATGACGGGCGCCTCGGGAGCCGTCTACGGAATCCGCCTGCTCCGATCTCTCGCGTCGCCCGAGGGTCCCTGCCCCAAGGCCGAGCTCCATCTCGTCGCATCGAAGTGGGCCGAGCGGGTCGTCCTCGAGGAGACGGGCTCTCCCCTCGAAAGCCACGTGGCCGCTCTCGGAAGCGGAAGGATCGAGCGGCACGACCCGGGCGACCTGGCATCGGCCCTTTCCTCGGGCTCGTTCAGGCTGGACGGGACGGTCGTCGCTCCCTGCTCGATGGGGACGGCGGGCGCGATCGCATCGGGTATTTCGGCCAACCTCGTGCAGCGCGCGGGAGCGGTCGCGCTCAAGGAGGGCTGGCCGTTGATCATCGTCCCCCGCGAGAGCCCGCTTTCCCTCGTCGCCCTCCGCTCCCTCGTCGCGCTCAAGGAGGCGGGAGCGACGATCCTGCCCGCCAGCCCCGGCTTCTACTCGAATCCCGGAAGCATCGACGACCTGGTCGACCAGATAGTGGCGAGGATACTGGATCGCCTGGGCCTCGCCATGCCCGGCGCGAAACGTTGGGAAGAGAGGGGCGAGGAATGAAGGCCGAGGGACTGTCGACGCGCATCGCCTGTGCCGCCCTCATCGCCGCGCTGGCGGCGACTGCCGCGGCGGCCGAGTCCATCGGCGGAGCTCTCAAGGTCGGGGTCCTCCCCGACGCCGACTCTCTGCCCCTTCTCGTGGCCGACGCCGAGGGGCTTTTCGCCGCGGCGGGCGCGACGGTCTCTCTCGTCCGCTTCAATACCGCCGTGGAGCGCGACGCGGCCCTCCAGGCGGGGGCCATCGACGGCGCGGTTTCGGACCTCCTCGCGGTCGCGCTCGCTGCTCAGGGGGGCTTCGACCTTCGCGCGACCAGCCTGACCGACGGCCGCTACGGGATAGTCGCCTCGCCCGGCTCCGGCATCTCGTCCCTCGCCGGTCTGGCGGGCAAGAGTATCGGCATATCCAGCAACACGATCATCCACTACGAGGCCGAGACCATGCTCGCGCGGGCGGGATTGGCCCCGGCCGAAGTCCGCGGCCTCGCGGTGCCCAAGATACAACTGCGGATGGAGCTCCTCCTCGCGGGGCGGCTCGAGGCCGCCTGCCTCCCCGAGCCCCTGCTCAGCGTCGCCGTCGCCAAGGGCGCTCGCCTCCTCGCCGCGAGCGACGATGCCGTACCGGGGCAGGGCCTCCACGCCGGCGTCATCGTATTCTCGGAGGCCGTCCTCGATGGCCGACCGACCGATATCTCCGCCTTCTATCGCGCCTATAAACGGGCCGCAGATAAGATAGACACGGCGCCGGACTCGTATCGGCCCTTCCTGGTGGACAAGGCCCTCTTCCCTGCCGAGGTCCGCGACTCCTTCTCCTTCGTGGCCTACGCGAAGCCCCGCCTCCCCTCGACCGCCGACATCGGGGCGGTTCTCGCCTGGATGAGATCCAAGGGGCTGCTCAAAAAAGAACTGGAGGCCGACCTCCTCGTCGACGGCCGCCCCATAGCCGAGGCGTCGAAAGGATGGTGAGGCTGGAGGGCCTTGGCCTCGAGTACGCGACTCCCGAAGGCAAGGTGCGAGCCTTCGAGGGCATGGACGCCGAAATCCCCGAAGGCGGAATCGTCGCGGTGGTCGGCCCCTCGGGCTGCGGCAAGACGAGCGTGATCCGCGTGGTATCGGGCCTGCGCGAGCCGACCTCGGGACGGGTCGTCCTCGAGTCCGGCGCCGAGCGGACGCGGATGGCCGTCATCTTCCAGGATTTCGGCCTCCTGCCCTGGAAGACGGTGTCGGCCAACGTGGAACTCCCCCTCCTCCTCGCGGGCCAGCGGGCGAAGGAACGCCGCGCTCGAGCGGCCCCTCTCATCGCCGAGCTGGGCCTCGGGGAATTCTCGCGCTTCTTTCCCGCCCGTCTGTCGGGCGGCATGCGCCAGCGCGTCGCCCTGGCCCGGGCCCTCGTCCAGGACCCCGAAATCCTCCTCATGGACGAGCCCTTCTCGAGCCTCGACGCCCTTACCCGCGAGTCCATGCAGGAAATCCTCCTCGAGCTGCAGAGGCGCCGCGGAACGTCCGTCTTCCTCGTCACGCACTCGATCGAAGAGGCCGCCTACCTCGCGGACAGGGTATACGTCATGCGAGGCAGGAATCCGGGACGGGTCGTGGCGCGCATCGACTCCCCCGACGCTACGGACTCGAGCGGCAAGCCGACTCGGCACCCGTCCTTCAGGACCGAGCCGGGCTTTTTCGATTATATGAAGGAAATACGCGGGGCATTGGAGGGATCGGCATGAGGCGACGCGAGCACGCCATACGGGGGGCCAGCATCGCGGCCGCTCTCGCGGCCCTCGTCGGAATTTGGGCCCTCGCGGCGGCCCTCGTCCACAGGCCCTTCCTGCCATCGCCCTGGGCTGCCGTCCTGAGCCTAGCCGGTCGCCTAGCGGACGGAAGTCTCGCGCTACACCTGGGCGCCTCGGGCCGCAGAGTGGGCATCGCCCTCGCACTGGCCGCGCCCGCCGCCGCGGCCCTCGGCCTGGCTTCGGGCCGATCGAAAAAACTGGACGCTCTCGTGTCGCCCTTCGTCTACCTTCTGCACCCTCTGCCCAAGGTCGCCTTCCTGCCCGTAATAATGCTCTTCCTGGGCCTGGGCGATCCCGCCAAAATCTTTCTTATCGGCATCATCATCTTCGGACAGATCCTCGTTTCGGCGAGGGACGCGGCCCGGGCCGTCCCCGAGACGCTCATCGAGTCGATGCGCTCCCTCGGAGCCTCGAAAGCCGCGATCACCCGCCACGTCGTCTTTCCCTTCGCCCTGCCCGCTCTCCTGTCCGCCTTGCGTGTGGGCCTCGGGACGGCCATCGCCGTCCTCTTCATCGCGGAGAGCTTCGCCGCGGAAACGGGCCTCGGCTGGTATATCGTCGATGCATGGACCAGGGTCGACTATCCCGATATGTACGCCGCGATAATCGCGCTGTCGCTCTTCGGCCTTGCCTGCTACCTCGTCGTGGACGGCGCCGAGGCCGTCCTCTGCCGCTGGCGCGAAATCGATTAAATCAGCGTATCGAGGGATGAATATCCGCGCACGGCCACTTCCTTGTAGCGATACGGCTCGTCGGCACTGCCTAAAACCAAAGCCTTATGGGTCGAGTCCGGCAGCACGTTCGCGAGATAATCGAGGCCGCGAACGTAAGTATCATGAAAGGTGGCCGAGGACTTTATCTCGATCAGGATTTTTCCATCGCCGGTTTCCGCTACCACGTCCACTTCGTTGCCTTTCTGGTCGCGGTAAAACAGCATGACGTCGGGCTCGCCGCGATTGAACCTGCTTTTCAGCAGGTCGGCGATCACGAAACTCTCGAAAATCTGGCCTCGCAGCGGATGCCCCGAAAGCTGGCCGGGCTCGAAGATATTGAGCAGATAACAGAGAAGCCCGGTATCAAGAAAATATATCTTGGGCGACTTGAGGAGGCGCTTGCCCAGATTGCCGTGAAAGGGTCGTAACAGATATACGATGGCGCTTTGTTCCAGCACGCTGATCCAGCTCGAAACAGTGTTATGGCTGAGGCCGCAATCGTTGGCCAAGGCGCTCGCGTTCAGTAACTGACCGGAGCGCCCCGCCAAAAGTTTAAGGAATGTCTCGAATCGCGCCAAATCCTTGATATTGAGCATCTGCCTGATATCCCGGTCCACATAGGTAGAAACATAAAACGACATCGCCTCCGTCGGATTCAGGTTCTTATCGTGAATACGCGGATAGAAGCCCGTATATAGCATGGTATCCAAAGCGGGAGCTTTGCCATTGCCATAGACTTCACGATAGGAAAAGGGTAAAAGCCGCGCGATGGCGGTGCGCCCCGCGAGGGACTGCGAAACCCTTTCCATTAGCTCGAATTGCCGACTGCCCGTGAGGATAAACATGCCCGGCAGGTCCTTCGCATCCACGATAGCTTGAATGTACGAAGGAAGGTCAGGCGCCCTCTGAATTTCATCCAGTATCGCACCTTCCGTGAAACGGTCTAAAAAACCCCGCGGATCCTCTATGGCTTGCTGCCTTACGGAAAGATCCTCCAAGGATATATAAGGCTTGTGGGCAAAGAGAGCCTTGCACAGGGTTGATTTGCCGGATTGCCTGGGACCCGTAACGGTGACCACGGGGTATTGATGAGCCCACGTTACGAGCTTTTCCGCAAGGATTCTTGGCAACATAGGTCAAGAATAGTAGCGCGAGTACATTTTGTCAATTAAAATGCCATATTACACTCGTCATTCTAGGTCGAGAAGGTCTATCAGAGCTCGTTTCCCGCGACGATGTCTCGGTAAAAATAGTAGGAGTCCTTGGGCTTCCGCGAACCGGTCGCCGGGTCGACGTGCACCAGGCCGAAGCGCTTCGAATAGCCCTGCGACCACTCGAAGTTGTCCATGAGCGACCAGAGGTAGTAGCCCTTGAGGGGCGCTCCCTCGGCACAAGCTCGCCGACAGGCCCCGATATGCGAACGCAGGTAGGCGATGCGCTCGCCGTCGCGTATGCGCCCCGCTCCGTCGATCTCGTCGACAAATGCCGCCCCGTTCTCGGTTATATACAGTTCCTTTACGGGCCAGCGCTTCGATATCGTCATGATCATGCGATACAGGCCCTCGGGCACGATGTCCCAGCCCATCTCCGTCTTGTCCTGCCAAGTCGGTGCCTCGCGAAAGCCTTCGGGCTCGGAGGCCTCCGCGGCCACGACCCCCTCGCTGTAGTAGTTTATTCCGACGAAGTCGATCGGCGACGCGATAATCTCGAGGTCGCCACCGAGCACTGGCAGCACGACGCCCTGGGCGTCTAGGTGGCGCTCGGGGTAGCCGCGGCCGAAGATCGGATCGAGCCAGAGCGCCGTGCCCTTGTCGGCGGCCCTGTCGGCGGCCTCGACGTCCGCGACTTTAAGCGTCGCGGGCCTCGGCGTCATGGTATTGAGGACAATGCCTATCGGCGCCTTGAGGCCGGTCGCGCGGTAGGCCTTGACGGCCAGCCCGTGCGCGAGGAGTAGGTGATGGGCCGCCTGATAGGCGACTGCCTTATTGCGGACCCCGGGCGCGTGCACGCCGAGCTCGTAGCCGAGGAAGGCGGAGCACCAGGGCTCGTTGAGCGTAAACCACTTGCCGACCCTGTCGCCGAGCTCGCGGTAGACGATATCGGCGTATTCGGCGAAGCGCAGGGCCGTGTCTCGAAGCGGCCATCCGCCCGCGTCCTCCAGGGCCTGGGGAAGGTCCCAGTGATAGACGGTGACCGCACTCTCGATGCCCTCCTCGGCGAGGCCGTCGGCGAGGCGTTTGTAATAATCCAGGCCAGCCTGGAGGGGCTTTCCCGAACCCTTGGGCTGAACGCGCGGCCATGCTATGGAATAGCGGTAGGAGCCCACGCCGAGAGCCTTGAGGAGGGCGATGTCGTCTTTCCATTTACGATAGGAATCGCAGGCGAGGTCGCCGGTCATCCCGCCGTAGACCATGCCGGGAGTCCTCGAAAAAGTATCCCATATCGAGACGCCGCGACCGTCCGCGACAGTGGAGCCCTCGATCTGGTAACTCGCCGTCGAACACCCCCAGACAAAATCGGCGGGAAAGCCGTCGAAGCGCTGAGCGCTTTCGTCTTGCATTTCCTTTCCTTTCTCGGCGCACGCGCCGCTCAATCCTTGAGCGCCCCTTCGGCGAAGCCCGCCTTGAGCTGACGATGGAAGAACAGGTAGAAGAGGATCATCGGCACCAGGCCTATTACGAGGGCCGCGAACTGCAGTCCGTAATTCGTGTTGAGGATGCCCGCGAAAGAGTTGATGCCCACCGAGAGGCTCCGGAGGCTGTCCTTGGAGAGGAGCATCAGCGCGAAGACGAACTCGTTCCAGTTTCCCAGGAAGGTGATGATGGTTATCGTCGTAACGACGGGGCTGCAGACGGGAAAGATTATCCTCCGGAAGATCGTCAGGTACGAGGCGCCGTCGATGATGGCCGCTTCCGACAGCGAGTCGGGGATTCCTTTTATGAAGGCCGTTCCGAGGTAGACCGCCATCGGCAGGCCGAAGGCGATGTAGGGAATAATCAGGCCAAGCCTCGTGTTGTACAGGCCTATCTTGGTCCACACGAAGTAGAGGGGCACGAGGACGGCCTGCACGGAGATGAGAAGCCCCATGGCGAAGAAGGCGTAGAAAAAGCCGGTGATCCTGAATTTGAGCTTCGCGAAGGCGTAGCCCGACATTATGCTAAGAAGGACGGTCAGCGTCGTCGCCACCGCCGTGTAGAAGATACTGTTCAGGAAATAGGTCCCGAGGTGGCCCCGTTGCCAGGCCTGGGGGTAGTTCGTCGTTATCCATTTGATGGGCAGGGCGAGGGAATTTTTTATAATTTCGCCGTTGGATTTGAACGAGGAATATATCAGCCAGATCAGGGGGAGGATGGTCAGGCCGGCAAATAGGGCCATTACGGCGTAGGAGACGATCCTCCCCCCGAGACCGATGCTGCCGCTTCTTATGCTCTTTCGCTTCATCGCCTTCCCCTCAACCGTACTTCCGCTCGAAATGTCCGAAGACGCGTCGAATCAGGACGATGAGGCCCACGGAGACGACGATGATGATCATGGAAACCGCGCCGCCCATGCCATAGGGATTGGCGGCATAGAAGAAGGTGTTGTTGTAGAGGTATATCCCCATGACCTCGGTATAACGGGCGGGACCTCCCGCCGTCATCGCGAATACCAGGTCGAAGCTCTTAAGGCTTCCCGAGATCGCGAAGACGGTGGTCGTGAACACGACGCCGACGAGGTTGGGGAGGATTATCTTGCGCAGGATCTGCCATTCGGTGGCTCCGTCGAGGAGGGCCGCCTCGAGGGTGCTCTGCTGTATTTTCTGCATATTGGCGAGAAAGATGATCATGTAGAGCCCTGTGTACATCCAGAGGATGACGAAAAGGACGGGAAAGATGGCCCCGACCTTGTCCTGCTGGATGGTGAAGATAAAGCGCGGGTCGTGCGTAATCTGCCGCATGATGTTCACGAGGACGCCGGTGGGCGAGAACATCCTGTTCCAGAGGATGGCCACGATGACCGCCGAAATGGTGATGGGAAGGAAAATCATCGTCTCGAAAAAGCCGCCGGCTCGGACGATCCTGCGATAGATGATGTAGGCGAGGATGAAGCCGATGGGAATCTGTCCGAAGATGGAGACGGCGACGATGAGCAGGTTGTTGCGTACGTCCCAGAGAAAGACGGGGTCGGTGAATATCCTGGCGTAATTGGCCAGGCCGACCCACCGGGGAGCGGCGAAACCGTTCCAGTTGAGGAATCCCGTCAGGAAGCTTACCAGCACCGGCGCGATTATGACCAGGGCGTAGAGGAGGAGGGCGGGGCCCGTCAGCAGCGCATAACTGTATCGCTTGAGCGCCTGTTGCGTCATGTAGCCTCCGGGTCGGTATGCGAAAGACGTGGCGCCCGAAGGCGCCCCGTCTGATCATAGTATTATTTGCGGGCCGTGTCGTTGGCGGCTACCCATGCCTCGTAGGTGTCGGCAACCTCCTGCGGAGTCTTCTTGCCGAACATCATCTCCTGGATGGCCGGGTGCAGAACCTGCATGCCGGTGCCGTCCATCTTGGAGTCGATGACCCAGCCGTAGGGCGTCTTGCCGATAAAGTCATTGAGCTTGACGACGAGGGGATCGAGGGTCATGCCCTTGGTGTCGACCTTGTAGGCGGGGAGGGCGCCGCCCTCCATTCGGATCTTCGAGCCCACGGGGCCGGAATAGAACCATATCCACTTCCATGCGGCCGCGGCCTTGGCTCCGCTGAGCTTCGCGTTCATCCCGAACCCGGTTCCCGCGACCTCCGCGGTGGAATTGGCGACGCCCTTCTGCTTGGGGATGGCGGGGATGGTGAGGAGGAGGGTGTTGGCCTTCTGCTCGTCGTTCATGGCCGCGCGAAGGTCATTGACTTTCCATCCGCCGTCGATGTAGTAGGGGGCCTGCTCGTTGACGAACATATCGGTGCCGGCGCTGTACTGCATGGTGTTGATGCCGGGCGCGAACATCTGGTTGTCGGAGAGCTGCTTGATGATGTCGAGGGCGGCGACGAACTGGGGATCCTTGAAAGAAGCGCCCTTGCCGGAGATGGCCTTGTTGAACCATGCCATCCCGCCCGCCCGCTCGGTGAGGGTGGACAGGAGACAGGATTGCATCTGCCAGCCGTCCTGGTTGGCCATGGCTATGGGAACCAGACCCGCAGCGACTATCTTCGGGCCCTGGGCGAGGAGCTCGGCGAAGGTCTTGGCCGGAGCGAGACCGAATTTCTTGAGAAGGGCGACGTTGGTATACATCACGTGAGTCGCGGTGACCTGCTCGGGAAGCTCGAATATCTCGCCGTTCTTGCCCTGGGCCGCGGTGCCGAGGGGGGCGAATTCCTTCTCATGTCCCTTGATCCAGGGGCGGAGGTCCTTGGCGAGGGGCTTGGAGCCGCTAAGGCCCGAAAGGTAGCCGGTGCGCTTGTCGGGCCACATGAAGAAAAGGTCGGGCAGGGTGTCCGAGGAAGCCATGGCCTGAAGCTTCTGGTGGAAGGGCTCGTTGTAAAGCGTCTCGACCTGGAGCGCGATGTCCGGGTTCGCCTGCTGGAAAGCGTCGAGAAGTTTGGGCCAGGTGTCCGCGCCGGGTGAAGTCGCGTCGTAGTAATAGTACAGCGTGAGCGTCGTCTTCTGGGCGAAGACGCCCATCGGCACGGCGATCATTATGACCACGAGCGCGAGAAGCAGGAATTTCTTCATCTCGTATCCTCCTTCGATATTTGATCCCCCAACGGGGGATGCTGCCTAATCGATAATGGCGCCCGAGCCGGGCGCGGCCCCCGCATCGAAGGGAGGCGCAAGATTCCCCAGCCCCGGCAGCGTCTGCTCCGACACCAGGCGATCGAGCACCATGCCCGCCGCGCCGTAGGCGACCGCTTTTCCGCCGAGGCTCGAATAATGTATCTCCACTTCCTTCGGGAAAGGGTACATCCAGTTCTCCTCGAGGCGGCGCCTGAGGAGAGAGGGAAAGTCCACATCGAGACCCTCGATGTCCCCCCCGACGTAGACCCGCGCGAAATCCATGGTATTGACCAGCATCGCCGCGTTGCGCGCGAGCTCGTCCGCCGCCTTGGCGAGAGCCCTGCGGTCGGAGTCGAGGCGGGAGAGCAGGGTCTTGGGTAGGGAGAGCTGGATCTCGCCAGCCCCGTCGCAGAAGGCGGAGCGGAATTCCCCCGCGTTGCCGTGGGCACCCGAGTAGACCTTGCCGCCCAGGACTATGCCGAAGCCGACGCCGATGCCCCCGGAAAGCTCGAGGGATTTGGGGTCGCGACGGTACTCGATGAGGGCGAATAGGAAATCGCGGAGGGCCTCGTCGCGATTGAAGGCCAGCTCGCCCCAGGCGCAGCAGTTGGCGTCGTTCTCGATAAGGCAGGGCACGGAGAGCTGGGCCGCGACGGTCTTGCCGAAATCGATGGGATTCTCTATGTCGAGGGGGACCGAATAGCGGATCATGCTCTTCTTGAGGTCGACGAGACCGCCGATACCCACGCCGACGCCGAGAATCCTCTCCTGGCCTGGACAGAGTTTAGCCGTGCATTCGCGGATGACCGTCAGCATCATCTCCGAGCTGCTGCCCTCGCCTTTGGGAACGCTGCCCCTCGTCTCGGCCAATATCTCGCCGGCCGGATCGACGACGACGGCGACGTAGGACTCGACCTGGATTTCGATGCCGATCACGCGGCCGAACGAGCGGTTCATGGCCAGGTGGATGGGCCGTCTGCCCCCGCGGGTGCCCGCGGAGCCTTCCGCTATTTCTTCTATTATGCCGATCTCGATGAGGCGGCTGACTTGATTGGTGACGGTGGACTTGTCGAGGCCAAGGCGCTCGGCTATTCCCACGCGGCTTATTCGAGGATTCTGCCAGATCGTCCTAACTATCCGCGCCGCCGTGTTTTGTCCTGGCCCTCTCGGCACTTTCCACCTCTTTATTGTATACTTGGCTGGTTGGTTGATTAGCCCAACCAATAATGATATACCATGGCTTAGCCGCGCCGTCAACGTGGAAAGGGGCGAATTATGGATCGGGTAGAGCTTGGAGGCACGTGGAAGCTGAGGCGCCTCGCCGACGGGAGCGATCGGCCGATTGTCATCCCGGGCGACATCATGAGCGCTCTTATCGCCTCGGGGGAAATATCCGACCCCTACTTCGACAGGAACGAACTCGAGCTTCAATGGATTGGCCGCGAGGACTGGCTCCTCGAGCGCGAGGTGACAATCGACTCCCACATGGCGGCAGCTCCCTCCGTCTGCCTGGAGTTCGAGGTCCTGGACACCGTGGCCGAAGTCAGGCTGAACGGAGAGCTTGTCGGGGTGGGTAGGAACATGTTCAGGCGATTCCGCGCCGAAGTCGGCGGAAAGCTGAAGCCCGGCTCGAACAAAGTCTCCGTTCTCATCCGCTCGCCGGAACTGGCCGCCGCCGAAGCTGCCGCCAAGCTGCCCTATCCCATGCCCTACTCCGAGTATCCTGTCACCTCTCCGCACCGCAATTTGATACGGAAAGCCCAATGCATGGGCGGCTGGGACTGGGGCCCCTGCCTCATGACGGGAGGCATATACGACGGCGCTTCCTTGTTCACCGCGAACAAGGCCCGTATCGAGTACGCGACGACGAGGATGCGACGCGTTTCCGGGACATGGAAGGTCGACGCGACGGTCGAGCTCCACGCGGCCGAGGCCCACATGGCCGAATTGGAGCTCAGCCTCGCCGGAGCCCAGGCTTCCCGGACGGTTCAGGTTCCCGCGGGCTCCTCGAGCTTCGTCATGGAGCTGGACGTCTCCTCGGCGCGCGAGTGGTTCCCCGCAGGGCACGGCGAGCAACCTCTCTACGAGATGATTGTCCGATGTTATCCCAAGGGCTCTGAGCCGAAGTCCGGCACTGCGCTGCGCAAGCGCCTGGGTTTCCGCGAAATCCTCGTCGTGGCCGACGAGGACGAGGCCGGAAAGAGCATGACCTTCCGCGTGAACGGCCGAGATATCTTCTGCAAGGGCGCCAATTGGATACCCGCCGACGCCCTCCCTTCTCGCTGGACGCGGGAGAGGCTGGACGATCTCCTGAGCTCGGCAGTGAACGCCAACATGAACTGCCTCCGCGTCTGGGGAGGCGGTCGCTACGAGTCCGACGATTTCTATGATCTCTGCGACGAGAAGGGCATCCTCGTCTGGCAGGATTGCATGTTTTCCTGCGCCCTCTACCCCTCGGCGCCGGCTTTCCTTGCCGAGGTCGAGGCGGAGATACGGCATCAGGTCAAGCGGATAAAGGACCATCCCAGCCTCGCCCTCTGGTGCGGAAACAACGAAGCCCTGGGCGCCCTCCTCTGGTATCCCGAATCCAAGAAGAACCCCACCCGCTATTTAGTCGACTACGACCGGCTCTACGAAGGAACCCTCGGGCGAGTGGTCCGCGAGCTCGATCCCGACAGGTGCTGGTGGCCCTCCTCCCCTTCGGGAGGCCCCGACGATTACTCCGACAACTGGCACGGCGACGGCCGAGGCGACATGCACTTTTGGTCGGTCTGGCACGAGGGCAAGAGTTTCTCGGAGTACCTCACCGTGAAGCCCCGCTTCTGCTCGGAGTTCGGATTCCAGTCCTTCCCGAATTTTCGCACCGTCGTCTCCTTCGCGCCCGAGGGCGAGCGCAACGTCACGAGTCCCACGATGGAACACCATCAGCGCCACACTAGGGGCAACACGATCATCATGGAGACCATGTCGAGATACTTCCGCATGCCTTCGGGCCAGCGCGAGACGCTCTACCTATCGCAGGTTCAGCAGGCTCGGGCTATCCGGACCGCGGTCGAGTACTGGAGGAGCCTGCGGCCGCTGTGCATGGGAACCCTCTACTGGCAACTGAACGATGTCTGGCCCGTATCGAGCTGGTCGAGCCTCGACTACGACGGGAGTTGGAAGCTCCTCCACTACGAAGCCCGCCGCTTCTTCGAAGCTCTTCACCTCGCGCTCATAACGAAAGACGGCGCTGTTCGCGCCGTAGCGGTGAACGACGGCCTCGACGCCTACGCCGGAGGCCTGGGCCTTCGGTTGAGACGGCTCGACGGATCGGTGGCGGCCGACTATTCCACGGATGTTTCCATTCCGCCGGAATCCTCTTCGGAGCTCCGCGTTCTCGAGGTATCCAATCTGCCCTGCAAGCCCGAGGAGGCCTTCCTCGAGGCGAGGCTGGAACTGCGGTCGGAAAACGGGCGAAGGGAAACTCGGAGTGCTCTGGCCTTCCTTACCGAGCCCAAACGCTGCTCCCTGCCCGACCCTCGGCTCGAGGCGAAGATCGTCGCGGGGGAAGAGAGCCTCGAGCTCGTCCTTCGTTCCGAAAAGCCCGCCTTTTACGTCGTTCCGACGCTCGAGGGAAATGGCGAAGCGCTCGACATCGCCGGCCGTTTCGAGGACGCCGGCTTCCACCTCATGCCGGGGGAGGAGCGCAGGCTCCGCTTCCTCCCGGCTCACGGAGGGGCGGCTCCGAGCGTCGAGACGCTGCACTCGGCCCTGCGCCTGCTCCACCTGCGCGCGAGCTACGAATAGGCGCGAAAGGAGCGGTCGTGAAACGAGCTCCCGCTACGACTGGCCTGCCCTAAAAGGCTTCTGGATGGCTGGTCAGTGGGTAGAGGCATGGGGAGGAATTACGACAGCCGCACGGTCGGGGCGCATGGCCGTTAGGGCGATGTGCCGGAGGGACGGAATCAGGTTCGCTCCCTGATACCGCCATCCGCATGAAAGAGTATCCAAGCGCGTTTATTAAACAGGATACAAAAATACTTGAGAAAATAAGTCAGTGCATCATTAAGAAACAATGCTAGAGAATAAAGGAGTCATTTCATAACGGTAGCTCTAAAACAGGAAGGTCCTTAGCGTTCTTGTTTACAGATCATCAGACGTTTTCTATAGCCAAACTATGGTTATTTTTATTCATAGTATATAGATAGCTGTAATTGGCCACCACCAAGAAACAGATTTTTAGATAAAAGGGTTTTTGGCACACTTCCTGCTTATAAATTAATGAGCGCCGAAAGGGGCTCCGCCTAAGATTCCATCGGACCGCGTTGCGGCACAGGGAATCGGCACAAGGCGAATAGATTTTTGGAGGGTACCAGTATGACCAACATGACCGTATACGATGCGATGCTTCCTGCTTTCCGTGGCGTTTTCAAGGCCGATCCTTTCTCGATCCTCAATAGAATCTTCGACGACGAGTACTTCCCCGCCACCGCGGCCCGCAGCCCCGTCGTGGACGTCCGCGAGAAGGATGGCCGCTACCTGATCGAAGCCGAGCTCCCCGGGGTTTCCGAGAAGGATCTCAAGCTCGAGCTCAAGAACGGTCTTCTCACCCTCTCCACCGAAAAGAAAGAGGAGAGCAAAGAGAAGGATGAAGCCGGTATGTGGATCCGCCGTGAAAGGCGCGAGAGTTTCTTCTCGAGGAGCTTCGAGCTGCCCGAGGACGCCGACGGCGAGAAGATCGAGGCGCGTTTCAAAGACGGCCTCCTCACCGTCGAGCTTCCCAAGAAGCCCGAGGCCAACCCCCGGATCGTGCCGGTGAAGGCAGCGTAATTAAAATACCGAGCGTCGATATCGAGAACGGCGAGCCTACGCGGCTCGCCGTTTTTTTTGCGCGAACGTAGTGCCAGTTACGGATTTTGTCGACGATTTCCTCTATGCTCGAGACCGAGGAGCATACGATGGCCGCCAGAGAGATCATCGAGATAGACGAGGACAAGTGCGACGGATGCGGCGCCTGCGCCGGCGGCTGCCACGAGGGCGCCCTGCGCATCATCGACGGCAAAGCCAGGCTCGTGGGCGAGAGCCTCTGCGACGGCCTGGGCGCATGCATCGGCAAGTGCCCGAGAGGGGCGATAAAGGTGACGCGACGCGAGGCCGAAGCCTACGACGAGGTGAAGGTGATGGAAGACCTCGCCGAGCTCGGCCCAAAAGTGATCGCGGCCCACCTCGAGCACCTCGGCAGCCACGGGCAGGATGCCTACGTAAGGGAGGCCCGGGCCTTCATGGCCGCGCGAGGCATTCAGGCCCCCGCGTTCGCGCCGAAGCCCGCGCCCGGCGCCGGCAGCACCTCAGCCTTATCGCACTGGCCCATACAGCTCCACCTGATAAACCCGCGCGCTCCCCGGTTCGTGGACGAGGATCTCCTCATCGCCGCCGACTGCACGGCCTTCGCCCTCGGCTCATTCCACGCCGAGCTCCTTGCCGGGAAGAGCCTCGTCATAGCCTGCCCCAAACTCGACCATGGCCGTGAGATCTATATCGAGAAGTTGGCCGTCCTCCTGGGCGCCGCGCGCTCGGTGACGGTCGCGATCATGGAAGTGCCCTGCTGCTCTGGCCTGCTCAAGATGGTCCTCGATGCGCGGGAGGGGGGCGAGAAAAGGCCAATCGTCGAGGCGATCACCGTCGGCGTCGAGCGAGGGATCATCGCGCGGCGCAGCGTGTAATGTCGCCTGGCCCTCGGAGCGGCGATCTCGTATACTCGTGTGATGGCAAAAGAGAAGGGCGGGGAGTTGCGCGGCGAAGTCCTGCTAAAGGAAGTGTGTCGAAGGATCCGCGTAGCGCGCAGTTACTGGGACGCGCACAACAACGCCGCGTGCAGGCTCGAGCGCGACCGCACCCTGGAGCTTTACGACACCCTTACAAAAGAGCAGAAAGACAAAATCCCCCAGGTACTCCGCGTATGGCTGCGCTACCGCAGCGAAAAATACTTCGGCGATGATCGGACGCCGCCCGGGGGCGGACGTTCCGGGCGATCATCGAAGGGATAGCGGCATCTCGAATCGATCGATAGCCCTGTTTCTGGCCGTACCCCATACTCATCCACGCTATTAAGTTGCTTGACGCATTCAACCAACCAGAGTAGAGTCAGCGAATGCACCGAGGGAGGGTCCCATAATGGATTACGGCTACTTCGACGACCCGCGACGGGAGTACGTCATCACGAAGCCCGACACACCCCTCCCTTGGCTCAACTACATCGGCCAGGACGATTTCTTCGGACTGTGCACAAATACGGCCGGCGGCTACAGTTTCTGGAAGGATTCGCGCCTGCGCCGCCTGACTCGCTACCGCTACAACAACATCCCTTACGATCTGGGCGGCCGCTATATCTACGTGAACGACGGCGGGAGCGTCTGGAACCCCGGATGGAAACCCGTAAAGACGAAGCTGGAAGGCTACGAATGCCGCCACGGCCTCGGCTATTCGCGTATTACCGGGGCGAAGGGCGGGCTCGAGGTAGAGCTCCTCTTCTTCGTTCCGCCCGGGCGCAACGAGGAAGTCTGGAAGGTTACCGTCCGCAACAAGTCCAAGGAGCGCAAGACTCCGCGCCTCTTCTCCTTCCAGGAGTTCTGCTTCTACGAGGCGCTCAACGACATGACCAACTACCAGCGCAGCTACTCCATCGGCGAAGTGGAGGTCGAGGGCCGCGCGATCTACCACAAGACCGAGTACCGCGAGCGGCGCAGCCACTATACCCTCTTCGCCTGTACGCGGCCCATCGCCGGTTTCGACACCGACCGCGACAAGTTCGTGGGCGTCCACGAGGGCCTGCACGAAGCACGGGTCCCTTTCGCGGGAAAGTGCTCGGGCTCGAAGGCCTTCGGCTGGAACCCGATCGGCGCCCACCAGGTGGACCTCGACCTGGCGCCCGGACAAGAGGAGAGCTTCGCCTTCGTGCTCGCCTACGTGGAACAGGGCGATCGTCCCAAGTTCGAGGCCCCCGGAGTGATAAACAAGGAGCTCGGCAGGGAGATCGTCGCCAGGTATGCGCTCCCGGGCGCCGTAGACGCCGCCTTCTCCGCTCTGGGCCGCTTCTGGGATGGCCTGCTCTCGAACTTCCAGGCCGAGCTCCCCGACGAGCACGCGGCGCGCATGCTCAACGCCTGGAACCAGTACCAGTGCATGGCGACCTTCAACCTCTCCCGATCGACCTCGATGTACGAGACCGGCATAGGCCGGGGCATGGGCTTCCGCGACTCGAACCAGGACATACTCGGCTTCGTGCACATGATCCCCGAGCGGGCCCGCGAGCGCATACTCGACATAGCCTCGACCCAGCTCTCCGACGGCACCTGCTACCACCAGTACCAGCCCCTCACGAAGAAGGGCAACGTCGAGGTCGGCAACGACTTCTACGACGACCATCTCTGGCTCGTCCTCTCGACATGCGCGTATATAAAGGAGACGGGCGACCGCGGCATCCTGGAGGAAACCTGCGGCTACGCGGACAAGGAATCCAAGACCGAGAATCTCCTCCACCACCTCGAGCGCTCGATCGACTGCACGATGCGCAAGCGCGGGCCTCGAGGGCTCCCCCTAATCGGCCACGCCGACTGGAACGACTGCCTCAACCTCAACTGCTTTTCCACCGAGCCCAACGAGAGCTTCCAGACCGCGGGCGACGTCGCCGGCTCCCAGGCCGAGTCGGTGATGATAGCGGGCCTCTTCCTGCACGTCTCGCGCGAGATGGCCGCGTTGTACGATTTCATGGCGCGGCCCGACGACGCGAAGCGGATGCTGGATAGACGGGAGGAGATGCTCGCCGCGGTCGAGGGCGCGGGCTGGGACGGCGAGTGGTACCGCCGGGCCTACGACGCCTCGGGAAAGCCCGTGGGCTCCAAGGAAAACGAGGAAGGCAAGATCTACGTCGAGAGCCAGGGCTGGTGCGTCCTGGGCGGCGCGGGGGCCGACGACGCGACGGGGGTTTCCAAGGGCAGGGCGCGGCGCGCGATGGAGAGCGTGCACAGGCTCCTGTATACGCCCAAGGGCGTCGTGCTGCAGCAGCCCGCGTACTCGACCTACCACGTCGAGCTGGGCGAGGTATCGAGCTACCCGCCCGGGGTCAAGGAAAACGCCGGCATCTTCTGTCACAACAATACATGGATACACCTGGCCTGGTGCCGGCTCGGCGACGGCGACCGGGCCCTCGAGTACTACCTTTCCATCTGCCCGAGCGCGAAGCAGGACGAGATAGACCTCTATCGCTCCGAGCCCTACGTGTACGCGCAGATGATAGCGGGCAGGGACGCGCCCTGCTTCGGCGAGGCCAAGAATTCCTGGCTCACGGGGACGGCGGCATGGACGCTGGTAGCCCTGACGCAGGGCATCCTCGGCATCAAGCCCGACTACCGGGGCCTCGTCGTCGACCCCTGCATCACCAAGGCTTGGAAGGGCTTCTTCGCGACGCGCAAGTTCCGCGGGGCCGAATACAGGATCGAGGTGAGAAACCCGAGGGGCATCTGCAAGGGCGTCGTCTCGCTGAAGGTGGACGGGAAGGCGGTGGCGCCCGTCGCGAAGGCGGCCCTGCTGCCGCTCTTCCCCGCGGGCACTACGCATAAAGTCGAGATGGAGCTGGGCTGATGGACATGGTCGATTTCTTCGACGGGCAGGAACTCGCCTTCCCCGTGAGCTTCGACCTCAGGATTATCTATGTCCTCGCAGAGGGCGGGACGATCCGCGAGGACCTCGCGCGCATTCTGGCGGCACGCGGCGTGAAGTGGACGGTCATGCAGGGCGACGCCAAGCCCGACGCCAAGTACGGCCGTTTCGGCGTGCGACTGACGATGGAGAGCCGCGAACAGATGCACGGGACCTACATGGATATAGGAAAGCTCGCTTATGTGAAGACGGCAATTTAACTAGGAGAAGTAAAGGGATAATATGGCTTATGTTTTAATCGATAGTATTGAGGCCAAGATATCCCTGAACAACTTCCCTTCCTCTGAAGAGAGCATCTCGATTGCATCAAGGTTGAAGAAATGAGAAGTGGTCGGTGATTCCTTTTTCGCGATCTCGGGATCGATATCTACTCGTACTATTGTCCAGAATTCGAAGAATCCATCTTGTCGTGCTTTTTGATGGCTTTTTTCTGCCTCCCCCAATCGATTATGGGCGTTAGAATAATCTTTCCCGCCCTTTATCTCGATCGACACCAGTTTCCGATCCCCGCTTTTCAGGCGTTCGGTTATGGCAATGTCCGGATCGCTTGAGAATTGAATCAGGACCACCCGTCCTGCCGAGTTGATTATCGTAATCGAGTTTTCAGTCTCCTCGTTTATCGAATCGCGAACGATATCCTTTATCAACGCGAAGGTCTTCGCCGTCGCCGCTTTTCCGAGATCAGTATTCCTGCCTCCTCGAAATTGGGGACCGAGGGTCAAAAGTTGCAATTCATGAGCTATTTCTTTTGATATCGAGTCGATACCCCTAACGAGAGCTTCGCCGATCGGTAATAAAATATTCACCGCTTCTTCTATCTCGTTTTCAGGAAATGGCTTGTTCTTGCCATTTTCTTCAAAGCGTTTTAACCACCCATGCGTCTTATGAAATTCTTTCTGAGAGATACCGTAAAGCAATCTGTAATAGCCGACCAAACGGGGATTCTCTTTAATCAATGTCGGAACTGGAAGGAAAACTTCCGCCCTAATTCCGAAGCGCGCGAGTTTATTTAAAACTGCTCTTTCAGTAAGCTCCTTCAGCTCCGAATCAATTTGGGTAATATCGACCCTCGCGTCTGTATCAAAAAGCGCGTCCTGAAGATACAGCGCTCGGATTTCCTCCAATCGAAAAAAGAAAGCTATCTGAAGATCGGCCGCGTCTGATCTCATGCCATTTCCCTGACGAGCGAATCTTTCAAGCCAATTCTGTTTTTCGCAATCTCGACGTATTCCGGGTTTATCTCGATGCCGATGAAGGATCGCCCGAGCTTCAGAGCCACGCATCCGACTGTTCCTGAACCGAAGAATGGATCGAGAATCATATCTCCCTCCTTGGATCCGGCCAGAATACAAGGCGAGACGAGGGATTCGGGGAAAGTGGCGAAATGGGCACCGTTGAAAGCCTCGGTATTTATGCTCCAAACGCTTCGCTTGTTCTTTCGGGAGCCATTGCTGGAATCCTCCTTGATCGCGTCATAGTCGTAGTAATACTTCTCGTCTTTCGTCATCAGAAAGAGGTACTCGTGAGAACGCGTCGGCCTATCCTTGACACTCTCAGGCTGACAATTCGGCTTATTCCAGATTATGTCGCTACGCAAGTACCACCCATCTGCCTGTAAAGCGAAAGCGACGCGCCATGGGATGCCTATCAGGTCCTTGGGTTTGAGCCCCTCGGGCGTCGGAGGACGGTACGACATCGCGCGCGCGGGATTCTTGCGGTCACTATCTCGCCACGTTCTATTGCCGCTGGTATAGGAATCCCCGATGTTTAACCAGAAAGTACCGTCATCTTTTAGTACGCGTTTCACTTCTTTGAAAACTCGCACAAGGTTGTCTATGTATTCCTGGACGGTCCTTTCCGCCCCGATCTGAGCCGAAACGCCATAGTCGCGAAGCCCCCAATATGGCGGACTCGTGATGCAGGTCTGAAAATAGCCATCGGGGAATGAACTCAGCACAAGGGGGGCTGAACCTTGGATGATGCCGCTCTTTGAGACCAAAGCTCTATATTCCTTATTCACCGTGACGGTCTGAAACAGCATACCTTGTCGCATACTCCTAGTACGGGCGATTTTTCATTTCCCGATTGAGAGACTAGCATGTTTTCGGCTGTAACGTAAAGAATTCGCTCAACCGCTAAGCCTTCCCGCGCTCGTCCAGGAGCAGCCTCGTCGGGCTCGCGAACGCGATGCCCGCTCTCGAAAAACGCTCCACTATCTCGAGGTTGAGGCGGTTCAGCGTGTCGAAATAATCCGCGCCTTTGCGTACGAAGACGACGAACGTCACTTTGTACGAGCATTCGCCGAAGCCGGTGAAGGCCGCGACGGTCCCTTCGTCGAGTCCCTCGACGCCTTTCGCGACCTCGCGCAGCAGGGCGATGGCCCGCTCAATCGCTTCACGGCCCATCGATCGGTCCAGCTCGAGGACGTAGGGTACATTGGTCGAAGGCTCGGAGCTGACGTTCTCGATGGCGCCGACCGCGAAGACCGCGTTGGGCAGGGTCACTATCCTGTTGTCGAGGGTCTTGAGCCTCGATGTCCTGATCCCGATCTCCACGATCGTCCCGTCGAAGCCCGCGACCTTTATGCGATCGTTGATCCTGAAGGGCTTATCCATGAAGATGGCGACGCTGCCGAAGAAATTGGACAGGGTATCCTTCGCCGCCAAAGCGATTGCCACCCCGCCGATGCCGAGGCCCGCGACGAGGGCGCCGATATTGTAGCCCAGCTCCTGGATGGCGAAAAGGACTGCGATCATCCAGACGACGATTCCCACCGCTTTGCGCAGGATGGGCAGGAGCTGGTTGTCGATGATAGTGCTCTCGGTTTTGGCGACGTAGGGTACGAGGTACTCCTCGATGATGCCGTCGAGAAGTTTCGCGAGGGCCCAGGCCACCGCACCGGCGATGAATATTGCGATGCCTTTGTTTATCCAGGGAGGGACGCTCGACTCGAGCATCATGACGCCGAGGCCCATCCGTATGCCGAGGAAGACGATGATCGCTATGACGGGCCTCGTTATCGATGCGAGGATAATGTCGTCGATTCTCGTCTTCGTTTTGGCGAATATGCGGTGAAGGACGTTCCTGGATATCCATGAAGCCGCCATGCCGACGACGAAGCCGCCGACGATGTAGGCCAAGGCGGTCAGCCATTGCTGCACGGGCTTCCCGAGGAAGGTCATGCTGAGGAGTTCTTTCATCTGGGTACCTCGTGAAAATAATGCCTGAAACGAAGTACCGATTCAAGGTCGGTACACGATCATGAAGCACGAGAAGGGGACGGGAAGGACGATCGTCGCGACCGCCCGAAATATCTCCGGGATCGTCTGGTGCATGCTGACGGCCGATGAGCCCTTCGATCCCAGTCTCATGATCGATACACGCTTGAACCAGAAGGCGGATTCCATGCGTGCCGCCCTGAGGATAACCGCATGACGCCGGCGTCGCCGGCGAATATTTGATTCGGGTCGACATTTCGGTTGACATTTTATAGGAGAACTATAAACGATATCTCTGCGGCGAAGGGAAAGGAGCTTACCTTGGACCGCTCTGACGGCGGTCGCGGCGGCTAGCGGTCCAGGAAGCCTTCGGCGAAGGCGAGGAAGGCGCTTACGTCCTTGAAATCGCTCGCTATGCCGAGGGAGATGCGCACCGCTCCCGTGGACTTTCCGTCTATGCAGTCGCGAAAATCGTCTATCGTGAGCCTCTTCGCGTGTTCGGGGCTCGTGAAGCAGGTGGCGAGCTCGTCCCGCGATATGCCGAGAGCTATCTCGCCGGCGCCGGGGTTGCAGAAGCAGCCGGTGCGTAGCGATATGCCGCGGGCGTTGGCCTCGGCTTCGATGAGTCTGTGGTCGATGGGCGCTCCGGCCGAATCCGCGAAGTTGAGCGCGATCGCGCCGCCTCGGTTGTTCATATCCAGGGGGCCGTAGACCCTGACGAGGGGCCGACCGCTCGCGTGGCGCATCGACGTCAGGCGCCCGAGAAGCCAGCCGGTCAGGGCCTCGACCCGCTCGTGGATCAGGCCCACGCCTATTCCGGCGAGGTGGTCGAGGCCGATCGCGACCGCGGGCAGGCCGAGGAAGTCGACCGTGCCGTCCTCGAAACCGGCGGCTCCCTCGGAGAGATAGTAGCGGTCGCCCTGTACCGAGGCCACGGTGATGGTCCCGCCCGCGAACCAGGGGCGCCTGAGCCGACTTAAGGCCTCGCGCCTCGCGACGAGGGCGCCGATTCCCGTCGGGTAGCCGAACATCTTGTAGAAGGACAGGGTCACGAAATCGGGCTTATGCAGGGCGAGGTCGAGGACGTTGGTCGGCGCGTAGGCCGCCGCGTCGAGGAGGACGTCCCAGCCCTCGGCCTTGGCCTTCGCTATCCACTCGAGGGGATGGCGAACCGAGGAGAAGTTGGATTGCGCGGGGAAGGCGAAGAGGGAGGAGCCCGCAGCCGGCCGCGATCCCAGCTCGGCCTCGATGCGCGACTCGGGGACGCGCAGATCCGGTAGCTCGACGGGCACGTAAACCACGTCGGCCCCCCGCGTGCGCGCGAACTCCCTGATGCCGTTCACCGAGTTGTGGTTGTCGAAAGTGAGGAGGAAGCGTCCGGCCTTTTCGCCGGGCCGCCCGAAGGGATAGGACTCGCCGACGAGCTTGAGCGCGCCCGAGGCGTTCTCGGTAAAGACGACGACGTACTCCTCCGCGCTCGCGTTGAGGTACTCGAGGACCCGCGCCCTGGCCCCTTCGACGAGGACCGTCGCGGCCTTGGAGCTCGGATTGGTGGAATGAGGATTGCCGTAGACGCCGCTACTGAGGAGATCCAGGTGCCGCTTCAGCTGCGACTCGCCGTAGAGACCGGCGCCCGTATAGTCCAGGTAGACCTGTTTCTGCCCGTCGAGACGCGAATAGTCGCGCCCGCGCAGCTCGTCGATGGCCGCGGTCCTCGCGTAGCCCGGATACGCGGAAACAAAACCTTCGTAGTCCTGATCGAACATGCGACAGGTATAACATGAGCTCGAATTACCTAACAAGGCGAGCGGATGCGGGAGGAATTCATTCCTTCTTTCCCCCGCGCCTCCTGAACAGTAGGATCAGGGCCGGGACGATGAGGGCCGCCGCGGTGGAGACCAGAAGCGCGACGCCTCGACCCGCGTGGACGCGCGCCTCGATCGCCTTGTCCTCGAAGATCATTCGCGACGCCGTGAAGGAGATGGCCGCGGCCCCGATATAGACCAGCCAGCGCGCCTTGTCGATGAGCCGCGAGATGAGGCCGCCCGCCGTCATGAGCAGGGGCATGCTGATGAGAAGACCCGCGACGAGGAGAAAGATCGAGCCGTGCGCCGAGCCGGCCACGGCGATGACGTTATCGAGACTCATCATGAAATCCGCGGCGACGATGAGGAATATGGCCTGCTTGAATCCCTTGGCCTCCTTGAGCCCGGTTTCTTTCCTGCCCTCCTTCTCGGGCTTGAGAAGGCGATAGACGACCCAGAAGAGGACGATTCCACCGGCGGAGGAGAGGTAGGGCACGAGCATGAGGAGGGTCGCGATGGACGTGAGGCCTATGCGCAGGAGGATGGCGAGAGCTCCTCCGATTAAAATCGCCGGAGTCCTGCGCCCGCGAGGTAGGGTCGCCGCGGCCATGCCGATAACTATGGCGTTGTCGCCGCTCAGCGCGATGTCGATGAGGGTGATGTTGAGGAACCTGACCGCTTGGTCCCAGAATCCCGAGTCCGGCATCTGCACGCCCCTTTCCCTTCAGTCCCCGATGCCGGGGATGCCGAAATAGCCGAGCGCGTTGCGGTAGGAGACGTCCATGACGATGCCGCCCAGAGCGTCGAAATCCGCGGGCGCCTCGCCGCCCTCGACCCAGCCGCCGACGAGGCGACAGAGCAGGCGGCGGAAGTACTCGTGCCTGGGGAAGGAGAGGAAACTGCGCGAATCGGTGAGCATGCCGACGAAGCGAGACAGGAGACCGAGGTTCGCGAGCGCCTTGAGCTGGAGCTCCATACCGTCCATGTGGTCGTTGAACCACCAGGACGAGCCCAGTTGCATTTTCCCCGGGATCGAGCCGTCCTGGAAACAGCCCATGACGCTCGCCATGACCTCGTAGTCGCCGGGATTGAGGGAATACAGGATTGTCTTGGGGAGGAGGCCGTCGCGCTCGAGAGCGTCGAGGAAAATCGCGAGAGGCGCTGCCCTGACCGGGTCGTTGGCCGAGTCGTAGCCCGCGTCGGGCCCGATCCTGGCGTAGGCCCTCGAGTTGAGGTCGCGCATCGCGGCGAGGTGGAGCTGCATGGCCCAGCCGTGCCTCGCGTCCATCCGCCCGATCTCGAGGAGGAGGGCGGTCTTGAACTCCTCGGCCTCGTCGGGAGTGAGGTCCCTCACTAAGGCCCGGGAGAAAAGCTCTTCCGCGCGGCCCTGGGGGGCGGGCCTTCCCGGCACCTGGACCAGGGCGTGGTCGGAGAGCCTGCAGCCCATCTCGTGGAAGAAGGAATGCCTCCTTTCCAGGGCCTCGACGAGGGAGCGGTAGCTCGAGATATCCAGGCCGGCCGCCGCTCCGAGACGAGGGAGGTACTCCTTCCATGCTTTTCGTGATTCCACGGCCAGGGCCCTGTCGGGACGGTAGGTGGGCGCCATGACGGGCTCGTCCGGAAGGGCAGAGGCGCTCGCTCGGTACAGAGCGTAGGATGCATGGTGCTCGAGGGAGTCGGCGGGATCGTCGGTAGTGCAGACAGCCTTGACGCCCATCCTCCGGAGGAGGGTCCGAGCGCCGAAATCGGGGCCGGATATTTTCTCGTTGCAGGCCTCCCAGACGCGCTCGGCGCTTCGCTCGCACAGGATTTCCTCTATCCCGAAATAGCGGCGGAGCTCGAGGTGGGTCCAATGATAAAGGGGGTTCCCGACGAGGGCAGGGACCGTCCTCGCCCAGGCGAGGAAGCTGCCATGGTCGGGCTCCCGGCCCGTCACGTCCTCCTCGCCCACGCCGTTGGCCCTCATCGCGCGCCACTTGTAGTGGTCGCCGCCCAGCCAGGCCTGGGCTATGCTCGAGAATCTGGCGTCGGAGGCGATGTCGGCCGGCGGCAGGTGGCAGTGGTAGTCGAGGATGGGCATGCTCTCCGCGTATTCGTGAAAGAGCCGCCTCGAGCTCCTGTCCGGCAGGAGGAAATCCTCGTCCATGAACTCCTTCACAGGGTCACCCCGTCCTTGAATATGGCCATGCCGCGATGGCCGCCGGATTCCGCCCTCGTCGTCTCGCCGCTCGCGACCGCGACGACCTTGCGCAGGAGTTCCACGGCCAGATCGTCGAAGGAAGAGCCCGTGAGAATCCTGCCTGCGTCGAAGTCTATCCAGGCGGGTTTGCGCTCGGCCAGACCGGAGTTCGTCGAGACCTTGATCGTCGGGACTACGGAGCCGAAGGGCGTTCCCCTGCCCGTAGTGAAGATGATCTCCTGCGCGCCGGCGGCGGCCAGGGCCGTCGCCGATACGAGATCGTTGCCGGGTCCCGAGACGAGGGAAAGGCCGCGCGCGGTCGCACGGCAGCCGTAGGCCAGGACGTCGGCGACGGGAGAGCTGCCGGCCTTACGAACGCAGCCCAGGGACTTTTCCTCGAGGGTCGTAATGCCGCCCTCCTTGTTGCCGGGCGCCGGGTTTTCGTAGATTTCCTGGCCGTGCGATATAAAGTAATCCTTAAAAGAGCTCAACATCGACGCGAAGGCGCCGTAGACCTCGGGCGATGCCGATCTGGCCATGAGAGCGTCCTCGGCGCCGAACATCTCGGGCACTTCGGTCATTATGGCGCGGCCGCCCGCCGCGACGACGAGGTCGCAAAGGCTTCCAGCGAGAGGGTTGGCGGTGATGCCCGAGAAGCCGTCCGATCCCCCGCACTTGAGGCCGATCGAGAGCTCCGATAGCGGAAGCTCTTCCCTCTCCTGCGAGCCGATGAAGGCGGCGAGGCCCTTCAGGATGCGCCGCGCTTCCTCGGCCTCGTCGCCGATTTCCTGAAGGGGAAGGAAGGCGACGCGGCGGGGATCGTAGTTCCCCAGCTCGGCCCTGAAATCGGGAAGACCGTTGTTCTCGCAACCGAGCGAGACGACGATGGCGGCGGCGGCGTTCGGATGCATGGTCAGCCTGGCGAGAATCCGCCGCGTGTTGTCGAGATCGCCGGCGGGACCGCCCCCCAACTGCGAGCAACCGAAGGGATGCTCGAGAGATTGGGCATCCAGGCCGAACTCGGAGCGCGCGAGCTCGGCGACCATGCGGGCGCTGCCGTTCACGCAGCCTACGGTCGGCAGGACCCAGAGCTCGTTGCGCGTCCCGACCGAGCCGTCGGGGCGCCGGTACCCGCGGAAACCGCGCGGCGCGCGGGAGAGCAGCGCCTCGGCCCGCCCTCGATCGGCCCAAACGTAGGCGTCGGCCGCCGCGGGGTATTCGCCATGACCGGAGAGGCCCGAGCGCAGGTTGTGCTCGTGGACCCAGGAGCCCGCGGCGATGTCGAGCGTCGCGAGGCCGATCGGGCGGCCGTACTTGATCACCGCGGCGCCCCGGGGTATGGGGCATAGGGCTATTTTATGGCCGGCCGGGATGCGCTCCGCGGCCTCGGCGCGCCGGCCCCCGGCATCGCACAGGACCTCGACCGGCCCCGGCTCGATCGCGACGGCCGCGACGGCCACCGAATCACCCTTGCAAAGTACGATCGCCTTGGCATTGCCGTGGGGCATCATTTCTCCGTTTTCATCTATTGACGCGGCCCGAGCCATCGCCCGCCGCGAGACCCTCGATCTCATTCAAGGTCGAAAGGTTGAAGTCGCCCGGGATCGAGTGCTTGAGGGCCGAGGCGGCGACGGCGAACTCGAGGGCTCGCGCCTCGTCGCCGTACTCGAGGAGGCCGTAGATGAGGCCCGCCGCGAAGGAGTCCCCGCCGCCGACCCTGTCGACGATATCCTCGAGCTCGTAGGCTCGCGAAGAGCGGAAGCCCGATTCGCCGTGGAGCACCGCGGACCAGCCGTTGCGGTCGGCGGACCTGCTCTCGCGCAGGGTCACCGCGACGAGCTTCAGATTCGGAAACCGCGCCTTCGCCCTTTCCGCCAGGGCGCGGTAGGCTTCGGGATCGACCCTGCCCTTCGCGGGATCGGCTCCGCGCCCATCGACCGCCTCGCCCTCGGGCATTATGCCGAGTCCCAGCTGGAGGTCCTCCTCGTTGGCGATGAGGACGTCGGCGAGGGCGGCGAGGCGTCCTATGACTTCGGGCGCCTTGACGCCGTAGTTCCAGAGTTTCTTGCGGAAGTTGAGGTCCACGGAGACCTTCGCTCCCGCCGCCCTGGCCGCCGCCGCCCCTTCGATGGCCGCGTCGGCGGCGGAGCGGGAGAGGGCCGGCGTGATGCCCGTGACATGGAACCAATCGGCTCCCGCCATTATATCCGGCCAATCGAAATCACCGGCCTTCATCGACGAGGCGGCGCTCCCGGCGCGGTCGTAGACCACCAGCGAGGCGCGCTGGTCGGCGCCGGTCTCGAGAAAGTAGATGCCCGTCCTCTCGTTCGTCCGGCGCACGCGCGAGACGTCGACGCCATGGGCTCGAAGGACTCGCAAAGCCGCGTCCCCGACGGCGTCCTTGGAAAGAGCGCCGACGAAGGAAACGCTCATCCCCAATAGCGAGAGCGAGACGGCGACGTTGGCCTCCCCTCCGCCGAATGTCGCCTCGAGGAGGGGCGACTGGAAGAGGCGCTCGCGTCCGGGCGCCTTGAGACGAAGCATCAGTTCCCCGAAAGTGACTATCTTCTTCATGCGCATACCCCCCTATTCATTCACAAGCCGCACCCAGTCGAAATGCCGTCCCGGCTCTACGAGGCGCTCCGCCCTTACTTCAGCTTGAAGACCATCTGGGTCGGGCTGACGAAACGGAGCGAGACGACGAGGCAGATCATCGCGATCAGGAAGTAAATGACCGCAAGCGCGTCCACCGCCTGTGGCGGACGGGCCCCGGCAGCGTAGGCGTCAGCGTAGAGGGCGACGACGATCGTCTGGCTCTTGCCGCCCGCAACCAGGTAGGTGAGCTCGAACATCGAGATCGCCTTGACGAGAGAGAGTATTCCCGCGGTCAGAATTCCCGGCAGCGTCAAGGGGATCAATATTTTCCTGAAAATGGTCGGGCGCTTGGCCCCGAGCATCTTCGCGGCTGACTCGAGGTTGGTCCCCACCTGCTCGATGAAGGGCATGAGGACAAGGATCATGAAGGGCACGATCGGGACCAGGTTCACGATGATGACGCCGACGACGCGGGCCGCGAGATGGAATTTGTAACAGAGCATGGCGAGGGGAATCCCGTAGGCCATCGGCGGCACGATCATGGGGAGGAGGAAGAGCGAGAGGAGCAGGCCCTTGGCCTTGAAATCGTTCCGGGCGAGAGCATATGCGGCCGGAAACGAGATGAGGAGGGCGAGGACTACGTCCGCTATCGCAACCGTGAAGGTCACCGCGAGGAGGTTGGGGATATCGTGGTCCGACGCGACGTATTTGTACCACTCGCCCGTGAGGAAGCTCGGGAGGAGGCCCGAATACCAGCCCTTCGAAAACGAATTGAGCACGACGGTGAGAGTGATGCCGAGGACGTTGCCCACATAGATCACGATGGCGATCGCGAAGAGCGCCGACGAAAGTTTCGACTTGCCGCGCACTTGCATCACCCCTTCCCGACGATGGACGCGCCCTTGTACATCCTGCCCCTCCATGCGAGGACGATGCCGATGACGACGAGCTCGATCGCCGCCATGACCATCGAAATCGCGGACGCGGCGTTGAAGTTGAATTTCTCGAATGCCCATTGATACGCGGCGATCGATATGACCCTCGTCGGACCCGAGGGCTGGCCCAGAAGGACCGCCGAGGGAAAAACCGAGAAGGCCATCACGAAATTGAGGCAGAAGGATATCGCGATGCCCGGCACCATCAGGGGAAAGAGGACCCTCCAGAAAGTCTGTATCCTGGAGGCGCCGAGCATCTGGCTGGCTTTCTCCAAGTCGGGACTGATGCCGGAGACGTAACCGAGGAGCATCAGGAAGGCGTAGGGAAAGCCCTGGAGACCCAGAGAGATGACGACGCCGAGATAGTTGTGCGTGAACCTGACGGGCTCCCTCGCGATGCGGAGGACGATGAGGAGCTGGTTGAGCCAGCCGTTGGGCCCCATGAAAGTGAGCATGCCTTCCGAGACGAGGACGGTTCCCAATGTGATCGGGACTATGAGAAAGAAGCTGATGAGCTTCTCGCCTCTCAGGCCCCGCCTCATATGATAGGCGAAGGGGATCGCGAGGCCGACGTTGACGAA
Source organism: Rectinemataceae bacterium (assembly GCA_049513895.1). Lineage (GTDB taxonomy): Bacteria > Spirochaetota > Spirochaetia > Treponematales > Rectinemataceae > UBA1306. The sequence continues at coordinate 80,440 of JBEKVO010000007.1, forward strand.
GGTTACGGGGACGGCGATCGACAGCGTCGTCCAGACCGTCCTGAAGTCCCTGGCATCAGAGAAGAACCGGGCATAATTGGTCAGGGTGAAGGTCCCGTTGGCCTTGGTCAGGCTCAGGTAGAGCCCATAGAAGAAGGGATATAGGAAGAGGAGAATTATAAAGACCAATGCCGGAACGAGAAGGTAAAGATACGAGCCCCTCGCCGCTCCCCTCATGATGCCGCCGCCTCGGGTAGGCCCTCGGGGAAAAGAAGGATCCTGTCGGTCGCGATCGACGCCTCGACTATCTCGCCCATGGCGACGTCGACGGACGAACGCATGTCCACCAACGCGCCCGCCCCGCCTTCCGAGGCGGGATTCTCCAAGGTGGCCCTCACCTGGCTCGTATGCCCCTGATACTCGACGAGGTTCGCGACGCAGCGCAGCGAATTCGCCCCCGGACGGGAGCCGGCGACGATGTCCTCGGGACGGATGGCGGTGCACACGGGACTCCCGGATCGGAAGGCCGCGACGATCCCCTCACGCCGCGGGTCGCCCGCCGGATAGGGGAGGCGCGCGTCAAGCGAGTTTTTCTGTACCCGTATCCTGACCTCGAGACCGTCGGGCGTCTCCTTCAGGGCTTCGATCCCCCCGGCCCACGCGTTCTTGTACCCGACGAAATCGGCCACGAAGGGGTTGGACGGATTCGAGAATATTTCCGACGGCGGTCCGACCTGCTGTATTCTGCCGAAATTCAGGACGACTATCCTGTCGGAAAGGGCGAGGGCCTCGGTCTGGTCGTGGGTGACGTATATCGTGGTGACCTTGAGCCTCTCGTGAAGCGCCTTGAGTTCGTAGCGCAGCTCGACGCGGAGCTTCGCGTCGAGGTTGGAGAGCGGTTCGTCCAATAGGAGGAGGCGAGGCTCGAGCACGATGCAGCGCGCGATCGCCACCCGCTGCTGTTCCCCGCCGGACATCTGCGTCGGGTACTTCGCCGCGTAGCCCTCGAGGTGGACGAGCCTGAGGACTTCCCCGACCCTGCGCTCGACTTCGGCCTTCCCGAGACGCCGGAGCTTGAGGCCGAAGGCCACGTTCTCGCGGACCGTGAGGTGGGGGAACAGGGCATAATTCTGGAACACCATCCCGAATTCCCGCTTCTCCGGCGGCACCTTGTTCCGCGAGTCGTCTATGCATTCGTCGTCGATGAATATCTCGCCGCTCGTCAGCGGGATGAGGCCCGTGATGCAGTTGAGCGCGGTGGATTTTCCGCAGCCCGAGGGGCCGAGGAAGGCGACGAACTCTCCTTTGCCGAGCTCGAGCGAAAAATCATGGACGGCCGTCTTATCGCCGAACCGCTTTGTCATCCGCCTCACCGAGATGCGCTTGAAATCCTTCATGCAGTCCTCGTGCCGCGATCCGCGGCGGAACAACGGAGGGGCGCCGCCCGAAAGGGCGGGAGCCCCCGTCGGCCTCGATTTATTTCTTGACCTTGGAACCGACGAGCTGGTCCCACATGTCCATCGCCTCGACGAGGGCGGCCGAATCCAGCTGAGTCGTGTTCGGCAGGGAGACGATGGCCTTCTCGTAGGCGGCGCGGATCGCCGGCTTGACGGCCTTCTGGTTCTCGAGCGGCGCCATTTCGATCCCCACGCCCTTGATGGCGGGGCCCGGATAGAAGTAGCCGTTGTCGTAGGTTACCGCCTGCTGGGCCGGCGTCATGAGCCACTTCATGAGCTCGACGGTGACCGCGAGCCGGTCCTTGTCGAGACCCTTGGGGATAGCCATGAACTGAGCGTCCGTGACCCATGTCGTCTTGTTGAGGAAGAAGGCCTGATAGGTCGCGGGAATCGTGGCGAGGATGCGTTGGTTCATGTCCCATCCGAGGTGGCTCGCGAGTATCCAGCGAGTCCCTTCGCTGAGTTCCTTGAAGGTGATGCCGGTGCCCGATGGATAGTAGTCGATGTAGTTGTCGAGCTCCTTGAGGAAGGCCCAGGTCTTGTCCCAGGTCTTCGGGTCCTTCGGGTCCTTGTCGCCGAGGATGTAGGGCAGACCTTGGAGGAAGGCGCGTCCGGGGCCCGAGTTGGCGGGCCGGGCGTAGAGGAATTTGCCGGGGTTGGCCTTGGCCCAGGCGAGGAGCTCCGCGGGGGTTTTGGGCGGAGTCGGGACCTTGTCGGGGTTGTAGGTGAACATGGGTCCGCCGGGGCAGAAGACGTGGACGATTCCATAGCCCTCGAAGAGGTCGTAGGCCGCCTTCGCGCCGGGCAGATAATTATCGATGGTCTTCTGGAACGCCGCCGCGTACCTGGGCATTATCTGCTCATAGACGTCCTGATCGATGCCGGAGGCCATCGCGTCATAGCCCGTAAAAATCATCGTCGTATCGAGATTGCCTGCCATCTGCTGCGCCTTGAGCTTCGAGGGAAGCTCCGGAGCGGTCAGCTTGATGTACTCGATGTCCGCGACGAGCCTGGGATTAGCGGCCTTGAAAGCCTCGATGGCGGGCTTCGAGAGCTGGAGGTTGCCCGCTACGTCGATGATGCTGAGCTTTACCGGCTTCGCCACGGCGATCTGCGCCGATGCCTTCGGGACGACCGACACCGAGGCGAGAAGCAGAAGGACCGTCGTCCCGATCCTGGATTTTATCTTCATCATAGCCTCCCGAAAATCAAGATAGAAGAATTACGTTAGCGCTAACGCGATTGTACTTGCCTCCCCCGAATTGTCAATGATAAACTGCGTCCGAAGAATGAAAAAGGAAAGATGCAACGTGGAGGACGTAGCCATTGCCGCCGGAGTCTCCTCCATGACGGTCTCCCGCGCGATCAACGGCCTTCCGGGCGTCGGCGCCGAAGTTCGCCAAAGGGTCCTCGAGACCGCTGCAGGCCTGGGGTATAGGCCGAGCCGCGTCGCGCGGGGACTCGCCGGCCGCAAGACCTCGACCCTCGGCATCGTCCTCCCCGACATGGCGAATCCCTTCTTCGCAATCCTCGCGAAGGCGGCGACCGACGTCGCCCGCTCGGCCGACAAGAACGTCTTCGTGATGAACACCGACGAGAGCCCAGCCCTCGAGCGGGCCGCCCTCGCCTCCCTCGCGAGCGAGGCGATCGACGGGGTGATCGTCGCGGGATCGCGCCTGCCGAGCGCCGGTCTCGTAGCCGCCGTCTCGCGTTTCGACGCGGCCGTGCTCGTCAACCGCAATCCCGCCGGGCCGCGCGTGGACGCGGTCAACGTGGACGATCGCTCGGGGGCCGTCGAGGCCGTGGCCTACCTGGTCGCCGCCGGCCGGCGGCGCGTCGGCTTCATCGCCGGGCCCAGGGCCTCCCTGAGCGGCCGGCGGCGGCTCGCCGGATACCGATGGGGCCTCGAGGCCGGCGGCATCCGTTACGATCCCGCCCTCGTCGAGCGATGCGTGCCCACCATCGACGGGGGGGCGGAGGCCGTCAAGTCCCTCCTTGGTCGAGCGGCTTCCCTCGACGCCATCCTCGCCTACAACGACCTTGCGGCGATAGGCGCGTTGCGCGCCCTCGAAGACGCGGGCCGCGCGGTACCGGGCGACGTGGCGGTCATCGGCGCCGACGACGTTCCATACGCCGCCCTCGTCCGTCCCGCGCTGAGCACCATTCGGGTAGACATCTCCGCGCTCGGCAGGCACGCGATGTCCCGCCTGCTCGCGCTGGGCGAGGGAAGGGAGCTGGAGCCGGCGGCCGCGATCGTCCCCGAACTCGTGCTCAGGGAATCCGCATGATTATGCAAGGAGCGATTATGGACAAACGATACCCGGTCAAGGTCCTTCAGTTCGGCGAGGGAGTATTCCTCCGCGCCTTCATCGACTGGATGGTCGAGCGGATGAACGCGTCGGGTCGCTTCGGCGGCTCGGTCGTCATCGTCAAGCCCCGGCCGGGGGACTTTCCGCCGGCCTACGAGCGCCAAGACCTGCGATACACCGTATCCCTCAAGGGCCTCCTCGAGGGGAAACGCGTGGAGACGAGGGAGCGGATCGGCTGCGTCTCCCGCCTCGTCAATCCCTACAGGGACTTTTCCGCCTATCTCGCCGAGGCCGCCAACCCCGACCTCCTTCTGGTCGTATCGAACACGACCGAGTCGGGGCTGGCAGCCGCCCCCGACGACCGCGCCGAGGACGCGCCCGCGGCCTCCTTTCCCGGCAAACTCACCCAATTCCTGCGCTCACGCTACGAGGCCTTTCGGGGCGATCCCTCCAAGGGGCTCGTGATACTGCCCTGCGAGCTCATCGAAGACAATGGCCGCGTCCTGCGCGATCTCGTCCTCGGCCACGCCCGGCGCTGGTACGCCGATAACGGCTTCTCGGCCTGGCTGCGCGACGACACTACCTGGCTCGACAGCCTCGTCGACAGAATAGTCACGGGCTTCACAGAAACCGAGAAGGCCGCCGTTTTTGCGGCCGAGGGCTTCGACGACGACCTCGTCACGGTCGCCGAGCCTTACTACTTACTGGCGATTCGAGGCCCGGCGAGCCTCGAATCGGTGCTGCCCCTTCGCGCCTCGGGCCTCAACGTCCGTTGGGCCGACGACATCGCGCCGTATCGCGAGCTCAAGGTCAGGCTCCTCAACGGCAGCCATACCCTCATGGCCCTCTGCGGCATGTCCCTCGGCGCGGTCTATGTGCGGGATTGCCTCAAAATGCCCCGCCTCATGGAGGCGCTCAGAGTCTACCAGTTCGGCGAAACCATCCCGACCATGGCGGCGCCGCCGAAGGAATGCGAAGCGTACCTGGGCTCCGTACTCGAGCGTTTCGCCAATCCCGATCTTTACCACAAGCTGGAGAGCATCGCGTCGAAATCGGTGGCTAAATGGGCCCCGCGGATACTGCCGACCATCCGCGCCGGCAAGACGAAGACGGGCAGGATACCGGTCTTGGGGTCGTTCATCCTGGCCGCCTTGGTCGATCGATATACCTCGGGAGCGGCCGTGCAGGACGAGGCCCCGGCCGTATCCTGGTTCGCGTCGCGCTCGCGAGCCTTCGCCGCCTCGCCCGAGACGGCGATGACCGAAGCCCTCTCGGCCTCGGGGCCATGGGGCAGCGATATCGCCGTCGCGGGGCTCGCGACGGAGGCGGCGAGCCGTCTGGAGACGATTCGCCGCTCCGGAATGGCCGCCGCGTTGGAGGCCGCCGTCGCCGATAGTCGCAAGACGGCGACCATGAGCGCATCGACCCACTCGAACTGAAAGGATGGAAAGCATGTCCCGGTTGATAATCCCCCCGGCCGAAGGAAAAAAACACGATTTCTTGGCTCTGGGCGCCTTGGTCACGAGACTGGACCCGGGCATCGTCCCCTTCTCGATGGCGAGCCAGTACGAGCTCCACGTCTCGGGCGGAGAATACAACGTCGCGGCCAACCTCTCGCGCTGTTTCGGGCTGCGTACCGCCATCGCAAGCGCGATGGTGGACAAGCTTCCGATCGCGCTCAAGGTTCAGAACGCCGTGCGCGAGGCGGGCGTCGAAGCCTATTACAAGCGCTTCGAGCACGACGGGGTTCGAGGCCCGAACATCGCCCAGGTCTGGAGCGACCGCGGCAAGGGAGTGCGCGCTCCCGTCGTGTTCTACAACCGCGCGAACGAGGCGGCGGCCCTCCTCGGACCGGGCAGCTTCGACTGGCCCGCGATCTTCGGCCAAGGCCCTGGCGCCGGCGTCCGCTGGTTCCACTCGGGCGGCATCTTCTCCGCCCTTTCCGCGACCACGCCCGAATTGGTGATCGAGGCGATGAAAGCCGCCAAACGGGCGGGCGCCGTGACCTCCTTCGACCTGAACTACCGCGCCAAACTCTGGGCAGTCGCCAGCGTTGCTGGCGGCAGCAAGGCCGGCGGCGGGACGAGCGCGCCGGAGCTGCTCGGGCGGATCGTCGAGTTGACGGACGTCCTCGTAGGGAACGAGGAGGACCTCCAGATGGGCCTCGGCCTAAAAGGGCCCATCCTCGGTCCCGGGAAGCCGAAGGGCGAGAAGGCCGCGTCCAAGCTCGATCCAGCGGTCTTCCTGGGTATGATGGGCGAGGTGAGGGAACGATTCCCAGGCGTGAAGGCGGTGGCGACGACATTGCGCGAGGTGCATTCGACCGACTGCCACGACTGGTCGGCCGTGCTCTGGCTGGACGGTCAAAGCTACGTGGCTCCCACCTGTCGGCTCGACGTTTACGACCGCGTGGGCGGCGGGGATGGTTTCGCGGCGGGGCTTTTCTACGGCCTCATGAGCGGGAGGGCGCCCGAGGAGGCTCTCGCTCTGGGATGGGCCCACGGAGCCCTGCTCACGACCTTCCCGGGCGACACCTCAATGGCGACCCTCGACCAGGTCGAGGCCTTCGCGAAGGGTGGCTCGGCGAGAATTCAGCGGTAGCCGGTCCTGTCAAGGATGTCAACATGAACGGTTCGCAATCTCCTTTGCTGGGTGCCTATGGTTCGTGGATCCATGAACGGGTATCCAACTCCGAAAAGGAATATTCCTTTCTCGACGACAGGTGGGGCGATGTATCCACATGGAGCAGGGAGGCAAAAAAGCTCTTTGCCGCACATATCCGTTCACGGGATATTGCTTTGCCCACTGTCGAAGTCACGGGCAGGAGGATTCATGACGGTCTTGCCGTGGAAGAGCTGGCTTGGAAACTGCCCTATGGACCAACGACCCGAGCCTTGTTCCTGAAACCGGAAAACGCCTCGGGAAGGCTTCCCGCGATCCTCGCCCTTCATGACCACGGCGCGAACAAGTACTTCGGGAAACAAAAAATCGCCGACATGGGGATAGGAACCCATCCCCATGTCGAAAACTACAGGAATCTCTACTATGGAGGCAGACCCTGGGCTAATGAGCTTGCCAAGAGGGGATACGGGGTCCTGGTACACGATGTCTTCCCCTTTGAAAGCAGGAAAATACAGCCTTCCGAGCTTCCCGGCTTTGTCGTGGAACGGATGATGCTCAGTCCCGGGGAGGTACGGGAGCTTACTCCCGAGATGATCGCTTCGGGGAAAGCCTGCACCGGATATGACGTTTCGGACGATGAATCGATACCCGAAATCGACCGCTACAACGCCTTCGCGGGGCAGTATGAATCGACCATAGCCAAATCCCTGTTCTGCGCCGGCCTCACCTGGCCCGGAGTCGTCCTCGCCGAGGACAGGGTGGCCCTCGAGTATCTTTTATCGCGGCCCGATATCGATCCGGATCGCATCGGTTGCGGCGGGCTTTCGGGAGGGGGGCTCAGGACCAATTATCTTGCCGGGAGCGATGCCCGCATACGCTGTTCCGTCACCGCCGGATTCATGACAACCTGGGCGGATTTCGCCGAGCATTCCGCATATACCCATACCTGGATGATTTACATTCCCGGGCTGCCCCCGAACATGGATTATCCGGACATCCTCGCCATGAGGGCGCCCTTGCCTTCCCTCGTGCAGTCCACGAGGCATGATCCTCTTTTTAGTCAGAACGAGGTGCGACGCGCCGAGGCCGTGCTCGCCGCGACCTACGCGAAAGCCGGGGCCGGCGATCGCTTTAAGATGTCCTATTATGACGGACCCCATCAGTTCAGTGTCGCGATGCAGGAAGAGGCCTTTGCCTGGTTTGACCGATGGCTCTGAACGCCGGCCCTTGAAATTACGTCTCTCTCGCGTCGAGCACTTCGTCGACGACCGGCTTAAGCGCATGGACGAGGGCGTCGCAGGAAAGACCCTGGACCTTGAGGGTCAGCAGCCACTCCGCGCCGGAGGGACCAGCCCCGTCGCTCATCCCGAGGCCCACGATATCGCCGCCGGCCGCGGCTACGGCGCCGGCCACCCCGGCCACCGTTCCCTTCGCCCCCGCAATCGACGCGGTGACGCGTACGCCCGAGCGCCTTCCGCCCAAAAGGTGGAGTAGGGCGCGGAAAACGTCCGTCTCGGTGATGATGCCTACCAAGGCGCCGTCGCGCAGGACGGGAAGGCCGCCTATCTTTTGGTCGGCCATGATGCGCGCGGCCTCCTCGAGGGGCATGTCCTCGGGGACGGTGACGAGCTGCCGAGTCATGATCCTGTCGACCTTGATCTTGGAAAGGATCGAAGGGATCTCCCAGATGCTGAGCGTCGTGCTCGGCGAGGGCGAGGCGTAAAGGAGGTCCTTTTCCGAGACCATGCCGACGAGCTTGCCGTGGGCGTCGAGCACCGGCAGGCGCCGAACCTTCTTTTCGTGCATCAGGCCGAGAGCCTCGGGCAGACTGGCCTCGGCATGTATGGTGACGGGATTGGCGGTCATCTTGTCGCGGACGAACATGTTTTCCTCCTGGGTTTCGAATCGTTGACTAGAATATAGTGCCTCCAGGGGAGCGCGAACCAGACTTTGCGCGCTATATTCATGGAATCCGGGGAACCATGGAGGGATGGATGAATAGAATCGCGAAAGCCGTAGCCTTTGCGACCGTGATCACCGCGATCGCCGCCTCGCCCTGCACCGCCCAGGGGGCCGCCGCGCCGGTCCCGGCCTCGCCGCGCGAGGCGACCCTTCCGGTCACCCGAGTCGTCCTTTTTTCCTCGGGCGTCGGCTACTTCGAGCACCGGGCTTCCGTGACCGGCGACAGCGTCGTGTCGCTGCCCTTCGCTTTCGACGAGGTCAACGACGCGCTCAAGTCCCTCGTCGTAAGCGACGGCTCGGGCGCGGGAAACAAGTCCGCTTCGCCCTCGGTGAGCTATCCCTCCCAGGAGAGCCTCGACCGCGCGCTGAAGGCCTTCCGCGTCGACCTCTCGGGCTCGCCCCGAGTAGCCGAGCTCCTGGGGCGGCTCCGCGGCGCCGAGATCTCGGTAGACATGCCCGACACGGTCGCCGGACGCATCGTGTCGGTGGAGGCGAGGCCGACGAAGGATCCCGCCGTCGCGCGCCCTTACGTTGTCCTCCTCACGAGCACGGGTCTGCGCTCGATCGCCCTCGACGACGCCCAGTCGCTCCGCTTTTCCGACAAAGGCATCGGCGATGATTTCAATCGCGCCCTTTCCCTCATCCTCGCCGCCCGCGACGAGAAGAGACGCAGCCTCGACGTTCGCCTCCCGGGGACGGGCACCAGGCAGGCGACCATCGGCTACGTCATCGCCGCGCCAGTCTGGAAGGTCTCCTACCGTCTCGACCTCTCCCCGGATAAGCCGCAATTCCAGGGCTGGGCCATAGTCGACAACCCGAGCGGACAGGATTGGACGGACGTTTCTCTCTCCCTGGTATCGGGCAGGCCGGTATCCTTCATTCAGGATCTCTACCCCCCGCTATACCTCGATCGCCCCACGCTTCCACTCTCGATAGCCGGGATAGCGGCCGCGCGCAGCTTCGATTCGGGCTTCGCCGACAACTCGGCTGACGAAGAAGAGGCGCCGATGGAAAAAGCGCCTTCTTCCGCGTCGATGGCCAGAAAAGAAACGATGTCTTCGCCGGCACCCTCCCGCGCCCCCGTCGCGGCCTTCGCGCCCGCGCCGGGCAACTTGGGTTCCTCGGCCGCCCTCGATACGACGAGCGCGGGCAAGGCCGGCGACCAATTCCAGTTCACCGTCAAAAAACCCGTCAGCCTCGAGCGCGGGAGGAGCGCGATGCTCCCCCTCGTCGCCGGCGACATCGAAGCCGAGCGCGTCTCCATCTACTCGCCCGACTTTGCCTCCAGCCATCCCATGCTCGGCGCCAAACTCGCCAACACCACCGGCATCAGGCTTCCCGCCGGGCCCATCGTCGTCTTCGACGGCGGCGTCTATGCCGGCGACGCCCTCCTCGACTTTTTCCCCGAGAAGGACTCGCGCCTCGTCGTGTTCGGGGAGGACCTCGGCGTCACGACAGACATTTCCGCGTCGAGCTCGCAGGAGACGGTCGGCGTCACCATCTCCAAGGGCGTGATGGTTTTTTCCCGCAGGATAACCATGGCGAAGACCTACGCATTCAAGAACGGCGGGTCCAATGCCAAGAAAATCGTGATCGAGCACCCCATTACTCCGGGCGCCGAGCTCTTCGAGCCCAAGGTCAGCGACGAGAAGACTGAGAGGGTCTACCGCTTCTCTCTCGCCCTGCCGGCCGCTGGCGAGGCCAAGCTCGTCGTCAAGGAGCGCAGCCCCCGTGGCGAGAGCGTACTGCTCGGTTCCCTCCGCCCCGACGATTTCCTTGCATATTCGAGCTCGCAGGAGATTCCGCGAAACGTCAGGGACGCGCTCAGGAAGGCCATCGAGTTCCGTAAAAAGCTCGAGGACTCCCAGCGGAGCCTCGTCGACCTCCAGGACCGAAAGACGGCCCTGGCGGCCGATCAATCCCGGTATCGCAGCAACCTCGGCTCGGTCGGGAGGGACAGTTCGCAGGGCCAGCAGTACCTCAAGCGGCTCATGGACGCCGAGACGGCGATCGATCAGACCGACGCCAAGATTGCGGACGCGCAAAAGGCCGTCCAGGACGCGCAATACGCCTACGAGGCATACATCGGCGGACTCAACTTGCAGTGATTGAGCGGCTCGATATCTCTTCTCAGTAATGAGGGAGCCGCACCCAGGCATGGTCGATTCGCTTGTCCTCGGCCCTGGGTCCATCGTACAATCCGCCAATGGAACGCGAAAGCGAGTCGGGCAAGCTCAAGATAGGCGATCACTGGAACGCGATAACCATCATCGCGCTCTCGCAGAATAATCCCCTCAAGGCGATAGCAGAGTTCGTGGAGAACTCTATCGACGCGGGCGCGAAGAACGTGACGATAGTCCGGGGCAAAAGCAGGAACGAGCATTACATAAAGATAGTCGACGACGGCAAGGGCATCTCGGACTTCCGCTACGTAGCCACGCACATCGGCGATTCGATCAAGCGCGAGCTCAGGCGCAAGGGCGAAACCGGCCTGCAGGGCGAGTTCGGCATCGGCCTCCTGTCGTTCTGGACCGTCGGCGAGACCTGCACGATAACTTCCGGAGGCCCCGACGGGACCGCGCGGAGCATGAAGCTCGTGAAGAGCAATCCTTCCTACGCCATTTCCGACTCGAACACGCTCTTCGGCCATTCGGGGACTGAGCTCCTCATCGCGCCGATACTCGCGGGAGTGCGGGTCCTCTCTGGCGACAAGATGCAGAACTTCCTCGCCTCGGAGCTCCGGGACCGCATCGCTAAAAGCGGCGTGCGCATCCGCATCGTGGATCACGCGTCGCGGCGCGAGTTCGTCGTGGAGCCTCGGAAGTTCAAGGGCAGGCTCATCCACGCCCTGCCCGAAGTCCGCTGCCCATTCGGCGAGGTCTATCTCGAGCTCTACTTCGCCGAGCCCTCCCAGGATAACGCCATCGGACTGTACAAGCACGGCACCCGCGTGATACCGCGCATTTCTTCGCTGGACAACTTTACGCGCCCGCCCTGGACGGCCAATCAGATAGAGGGCATCGTCGACGCATCTTTCCTCCAGCTCACGCCGGGGACCCGCGATGGGATCGTCCTCGACGATGCCTACGAGTCCTTCTGCATCGCCCTCCAACCCGTGGAAGAGACCTTGCTCGGCCTTCTCGACGAGCAGAGGCGCGCCGAGGAAGAGGAAGCCAGCCGTCAGATCCTGGGCAGGGTCACGCGCGCTCTCCGTGAAGCTTTTCTCCACCTCCCCACCGAGGAATACGGTTGGCTCGCCGCCAAAACCCGCGAATCGAGGCGCCCGATCCCCGATGGATCGGAGGGAACGGAAAACGGAAGTGGGCAGGTGGACTCTGGCGGAACCGGCCAGGCTGAGATCATTTCCGGCCAGGACGCGTCCTTCGGCGAATACATCCCGGAGCCGCTGGAGAGCGGCGAGGCGCAGAAAAGCTTCTTCGATTTCGCCGGGCCCCTGCACAAGCTCATGATCTCGCCGGCCTCGTCGGTGATCGGCGTGGGCGAACGAAGGAAGCTCAAGGCGGTGGCCCGGGATCGATCGGGCCGCATCATCGACTCCGGCCTAGAATACGAGTGGCGCGTTTCGGAGGGGGGCGGGGCGATCGAGGGCATCGACGCCGCCTATGCCGAGTACATCGCTCCCGAGGAGCCCTGCGTCGCCACGGTCGAGCTCCGCGTTCGCCAGGGCGAAACTACGGTTGCGGCGAACGCGCTCGTGACGGTCACCGCCGAGCTGATTCATCGCCCGAGCGGCGGGGCCGGGGCGTCGCGCCGCGGTCTTCCGGGCTACACCTACCGCAGGGCGCCCGGCGAGCTGTGGCGTTCCCGCTACGATGCGGAAAACTCCATCATCGTCATCAACAACGCCCACGCCGATTTCATCTATGCCTCGCGTCAGGGCATGACTAAAATCCGCTATATCGCCCGCCTCTTCGCCAAGGAGCTCGTGCTCGCCAATTTCCCCGAGGCTTCGAAAGAGGAACTGCTCGAACGCATGGTCGAGCTTACGCTGTATACCGAAGAGAACTTGAGGTAGAGTGGAAAGAGCATTGACCCCAGACAGCTCAGCTTCTATGATCAGCCTTGGTCGGTCATTACCAAAGTCGAGGAGGAGGAGCCTATGTCCGAACAGGTGGAGCAGATCGCCGAGCGGATCACGGAGCTCAGGAATATCGCCGGGATATCCATGGAAAGCCTCGCGAAAGGGATCGGGCTAGCCATGGAAACGTACCGGGGCTACGAATCGGGGGCGGTCGACATTCCGATCGGGGTGCTCTACGAGGTGGCGGGTTTTTTCAAGGTCGACCTCAACGAGCTGCTCACCGGAGAGGCGCCCCGGCTCCACAAGTATTGCGTGGTGCGCAAGGGCAAGGGTGTCGAGGTCGAGCGGCGCAATCCTTACCACTATCATAGTCTAGCCTTCAACTTCATCCACAAAAAAGCGGAGCCATTTCTCGTGACGGTCGATCCGGCGCCGAACAGCCCGGAAGTCCCCCATAACTCGCATCCGGGCCAGGAGTTCAACTACGTGCTCGAAGGGACGCTCATGCTCGTCATCGACGGACACGAGCTTCTATTAAACGAGGGCGACTCCATATTCTTCGATTCCGGGGCCGAGCACGGGATGAAAGCGGTGGGCGGCACGGTCGCGCGTTTTCTCGCGATAATCCTATAGGGGTGGGTCATGCTGGAAAAATACTTGTCTCGTCTGGAATATTCTTCGTACGAGGATTTCATCGAAGGTTTCCAAATCAAGGTGCCCGAGCGCTTCAACTTCGCGTACGACGTGATGGATGAGCTCGCGAAAGAGACACCCGACGCGCAGGCCCTGGTCTGGTGCGACGAAAAAGGGGCGGAGGCGACCTTCACCTACGCTCGGCTCAAATACTGGAGCGACAAGACGGCGAACTTTTTCGCGGCGGCGGGCATCGGCAAGGGCGACCCGGTCATGCTCATCCTCAAGCGCCGCTACGAGTTCTGGTTCGCCATCCTCGCCCTGCACAAGCTCGGCGCGATCGCGATCCCGGCAACCCACCTGCTCACGACCAAGGACATCGTCTACCGCAACCAGGCGGCCGACATAAAGATGATCGTGGCGGTCGGAGACCCCCTCGTCCAGGCTCATGTCGAGGAGGCGCAGTCGCAGTCTCCCTCCCTTTCGGTCAAGGCGACCCTCGGCGGGCCCCGCGAAGGCTGGCTCGACTTCACTGCCGACGTCGAAAAGGCTCCGGAGAATTTCGTCAGACCCTCCGGCGACGGAGCCGCCCGAAACGAGGACATCATGCTCCTCTACTTCACCTCCGGCACCACCGGCATGCCCAAGATGGTGATGCAGGATTTCACCTATCCGCTGGGTCACATCCTCACCGCGAAATACTGGCAGAACGTAAAGAAAGGCGGACTCCACCTCACCGTCGCCGACACGGGCTGGGCCAAGGCCGTGTGGGGGAAGATATACGGCCAGTGGCTCTCGGAATGCGCCGTTTTCGTCTACGACTATGACCGCTTCGTGCCCGGCAACATGCTCGCCGTCATTGCCAAACACCATGTCACGTCATTTTGCGCTCCACCCACCATCTATCGTTTTCTCATCAAGGAGGATCTGCACGGCTACGACCTGTCCAAGCTCGAATACTGCGCGGTCGCCGGCGAACCCCTCAATCCCGAGGTCTACAGTCGTTTCAAGGAAGAGACGGGCATATCGCTCCGGGAAGGCTATGGTCAGACCGAGCTCATCGTCGTCGTCGCGACCTTCCCCTGGATGGAGCCGAAGCCCGGTTCCATGGGCAAACCCTCGCCGGGCTACGAGATGGACATCGTCGATGAGAACGGTCGTTCCTGCGACGTGGGTGAAGAGGGGCAGATCGTAGTCAAGACCGGCACGAAAAAACCGGTAGGCATGTTCGGCTGCTATTATCGCGACAAGGCCTTGACGGATTCGGTCTGGCACGACGAGGTGTACTACACCGGGGACATGGCATGGCGTGACGAGGACGGTTATTTTTGGTTCATCGGCCGCTCCGACGACGTGATCAAGAGCTCCGGATATCGCATCGGTCCCTTCGAGGTGGAGAGCGCCCTCCTCGAGCATCCCGCCGTGCTCGAGTGCGCCATCACCGCCGTTCCGGACCCCGACCGTGGCCAGATCGTCAAGGCGACGGTCGTTGTGGCCAAGGGCTGGGTCGCCAGCGATAACCTGAAAGTCGAGCTGCAGGAGCACGTGAAGAAAGTGACCGCGCCCTACAAATATCCGCGAGTCATCGATTTCGTGACCGAGCTTCCCAAGACCATTTCGGGCAAGATCAGACGCGTGGAGATCCGCGGATTGAAATGAGCCTCGAGGGCATGTGCGAAGGGCTGAAAAACCTCGATTCACCGTGATCGGCCCTTGACACTGGAACTTTGGCTGCTTGACCCAGAAGGAAGTTGGCGTGCCGTCCTTCTTTTTCTGAACGGCCTCGATACCTCGGACTTGATCGAGGGCGAAACTTCGATATCGTCCATCATATCGATGATATCATATGCGCCTATACAAGAGTTGATAACCGACTTTTTAAGGATTAGTGTAAGCAGTAAATACTCTTGTGAGGGGTACTTGGGAATGCCTTTACAGAATGTCGGTGGATCGATGGATCGATTCCTTAAAGTCTTCGGCTCCCTTTTCCCGAGTGGCGAATGGCCGGTAGCCAAGCAGCAGTTGGCCCTTGAGTCGCTACATTTCCGGGAGATGGAAACAGGAACAACGATACTACGCGAAGGGCAGGTCTGCTCAAACGTCCCCTTCGTCATCGAAGGCGCCATCCGGGTATTCAAGACCGCCGAGTCGGGACGTGAGATAACGCTCTATCGCATCGAGGCGGGACAGAGCTGTATCCTAAGCACTGGATGCGGAAGAGGACTAGCGTACTTCCCCGCGACAGTTATGACGGAAAGAGTGACCAGCGCGGCCTTCATGCCGAGCGATATGGTCCGAAAGCTTTTTGCCGAAGGCGCCTCCTTCAGGGACTTCGTTCTCGAACAGTACTCGAGCCGCATGGCCGAAGTCATGGAGCTCGTCGAAGAGATAGCTTTTAGGCGCGTCGACGAGCGTCTCGCTCAATGGCTTCAAAACCAATGCTCGGCGACTCCATCAGGTCTCGTCGTCGCTACCCATCAAGAACTCGCCGACCACGTCGGAACTTCGCGCGAAGTGGTAAGCCGTGTACTCAAGGATTGGGAGCAGAGGAAGGCACTGGAAATATCGCGCGGCTCCCTAAAGCTGCTTCCAGGCTTCGAGAAACTGCGCGCGAGCTTAACGAGCTAGCGACATTATTCTACGCATCAGTGATATCCGTCACTGTTATTCCACCAGCCCGTAGGCATATTGATCATAAGCCTACGGGAAGCCGTAGGCGGGAGGTATATATGAAGTTGAAGAATATCGGAAATACGGACAGGATCATCAGGATCATCCTCGGCTTGGCGATCGGGGTACTCGGCATCGTATTTAAGAGCTGGCTCGGACTGATCGCTATCGTTCCCCTTGCAACCGCCGCCGTGAGCACCTGCCCTCTCTACCTGCCCTTTGGAATTTCGACGCGGGGGAATGCGTAAGCGTCGTCTGGCCTGCCAGACCCTCGTTTTCTGCTAGATTCCGAGGCCTTGCACGGCTAGGGAGACAAGGGCCACCGCGACCCAGCATGCGAGGCCGAGAAGGATCGGGCGCATGCCGTTCCTGATGAGCTCCTTCGGTTTGGTGTTGAGCCCGATGGCGACCATCGCCGTGCAGATGCCGAATTTACCTACGTCATTGAGGACGGAGTAGGATGCGGCCGGCAGGATTTCGGCCGTCCGAACGAGCGAAGTCGCCAGGAAGCCGAGGACGAACCAGGGGAATATCTTCATGAAATGGATGCTGCCGGCCTTGCCGGCGCCATGCTTCCGGGTAAACGCGAGGACTAAAGTTATCGGGATGATCATCAGCGTGCGGGTGAGCTTTACGACCGTCGCATAGCGCCCCGCTTGATCGCTGTACGAGAAGGCGGCCGCGACGACCGACGATGTGTCGTTGATCGCCGTCCCCGCCCAAAGCCCGAACTGGCCGTCGGACATCCTCATGAGATGCCCGAGGGCGGGAAAGACGAATACCGCGATAATGTTGAAGAGGAATATCGTGGAGATGGCGAAGGCGACTTCCTTGTCGTCGGCTTCGATGACCGGCGCGGTCGCCGCTATCGCCGAGCCTCCGCAGATGGAAGTCCCTACGCCGATGAGGATCTTGGTGTTGGCCGCCAGGCCGAGGGCCTTGCCCACGAGATAGGCCGTCAGGAATGCCGCCGAAAGCGTGAAGAGCATGACGGCGAGCGACTGCGTACCGACTCGCACTACGACGCCCAGGTCGAGGCTGAAGCCCAAAAAGACGATGGAATATTGAAGTATCTTCTTTCCCGAAACCCGAATACCTTGCTCCAGATAGTATGGACGTTTTATAAACGAGAGAAGCATTCCCATCAGTATCGCAAAAATGGGAGCGCCGACGATGGGAACGATCTTCCCCAGAAGCCATGCCGGAATAGCGAGAGCCAGGGTCAGGAGAACGCCGAGAGGCCAGGCGGGTTTAGTATTCACGGTTAGTCCTTATAGTGGTTTGCCTAAAGATGAGGTCGCTTCCTGCGAAGCGATTTGTGGCAAACCACTCAATAATGCTTACCTTGATATCGTTCATGCGGAGCATGAACTACTTTAATAGCAAGCATCATTAGGCGGCGATAGTAATGATTCGACGATGAAAAGTAAATGGAAAGGGGCCGCCTCTTGGGAACGGCCCCTCAGTCTAAAAAATCATCCGTGATTGTTATTTTTCAAGATAGAACGCGACCCTCCTGTTTCTCCAGCGGTTGACCGGATCGCCGTCGGGCACGAGTTGATCCGCGGCGCCGACACCCTGGGCGACGATCATCGCGGGATCGAAGCCGCGGTCGACCATAGCCTGCTTGACCGCCTCGGCCCGGGATTTCGAGAGCGGTATGAGTATTTTTTCCTGCTCTGCCTTGCCTTTGGCCTTATTGGCCCAGTTGATCATCACCGCGTGGCCCACCACCTTGATCTTGTAGCCGGGGAACTTATGGAGCTTTACGGCGAGTTGATCGAGCCGCTGGACATTCTGGCTCTCGAGGTCGGCCGCAACGTTGATATAATCCGCGGTGAATGCCTTGAAGAATATTCGCGAGCTCAGGATACGATAGCCGGTCGCCGTTTTCTCCACGAGAATATCCACGGGAATGGTCGAATTGAGCTCCGCGGCATTGCCGAATTCATCCCGGACCGTCGCCGTGACCTTGTAGTCCTCGGCCGATTCGACCATGTCGCCGGAGATACCCTTGCCGTCCCATACGACCTTGTTATTCGGCCATCTCCCCTCGAAGCTCTTGAAGAGGTTGCCGGCGGGATCGTAGATATTCATGGACCAGCTTTCCATACTGGCGACATTCGAGGACGCGTCTACCGTTATAGCGAGGGTCGAGTTGGATTCGATCGGCGAGAATAGGGCTTGAGACAGGATGATTGAGCCGAAGGGGGCCGTCAAATCCAGGATAAACGGATCGCTCCTCGCAATGGCTGGTTTGAACACCATCCCGAAATCCAAGGCGAGCGTGGCCGTGTAGAAACCTTCCTCCGCGAGCTTCCCATCGCTTTTTTTGCCATCCCATACTACCGATGGAGGAAGGGACGTCGAATCGCCCATGAAAGATTGTACGACCTTTCCGGCGTCGAGGATTTCGACCTTCCATGTCTTCACGGCTTCCGGCTGCCCATAGTTCAGGGCAAGTTCCATCGTACCCATCGTGGTGTCGCCGTTTGGCGAAAAGCCGTTCGCTTTCGGAGTTATGGACACGGAGGAGGTTATATCGGGTATTTCGGGTGCCGCGGCCGCCCCAGATGCCTCGGCAAGACCGAGGGTCCACTTCAAGTTCCCGGCGTTGCCGTATTTGTCGGTGACCTTGGCGGCGAGTTTATACGACCGAGTGAGATCGATCATGGCGCCGCTGGTATCCTTTCCGTCCCAGGTATAGCTGTTCTTTGGGTACTGCCCCGCGGTCGTCATGACCGCGTTGCCGTCCCAGCCGTATACGCTCAGGTCCCAGGTATCGAGAGCAACCAGATCGGAGTTGGCGAAAATAGTGAAGGTCATAGATGTCAAGCCGCCCTTGCCGTCGGGAGTGAGCCTCGGAGGATTGGCCACGATGGTTCCGGTAGGAGGCGTAAGATCGAGGATAAAGGACTTGCTTTTTACGGTGAGGGCTTTGTAGGCCATACCGAAGTCGAGGGACAAGCTCGCCGCATAGCGCCCCTCCGGGGCCATGATGCCGCCATCGGTCATGCCGTCCCAGGAAAGGCTCGTGGGAAGGTCGGTGGAATCGCCGCTAAAGATCTTCTGGATGCCCTGATCGCTTTGGGCGATCGCGATTTTCCAAGTCTTGACCGCTTCCGTCTGACCGATAGCCACTACGAAATCCATCGTTTTTATCGAGGATTGGCCCTTCGGCGCAAAGCCGTCATACCGCGCTTCGATCGAGGTCGATCCGGATGCTGAAGAAACGTCGGCAACGGGGATGGCGGCCTTTATTTCTCCCGTGTTGCCGAACTCATCCCGAACCTTGGCTATGGCCTTGTAGGTCGTTACGGGCGAAGCTTGCACTCCACCGGACGAAAGCCCGTCCCAGCTAGCCATATTTTGAGGCCACTTGTCCGAGAAGCTTTGAAATACTTTCCCGTCAGGACCCAGGATGTCGAGTGACCAACTGTCGATCTTGGCCAGCTTCGAGCTTGCGTCTATCGTTATGGAAGCGGGGGAGATGAAGCCATTCCCCGCCGGCACGAGATCAGCCGGAGCGACGATCAGGTTCCCTGATGGGGAAGTAATATCGAGGATGAAGCTCGAGCTTGCAGCCTGTACGCTCGAGTAGGTATCGACATAATCGACGCTCAGGGAAGCAGTGTAACTGCCTTCCGGCGCGAGATTGCCCGAATCGTCCTTCCCATCCCAGATAAGGTCGGCAGGGATGCTCGAGCCCGTTCCCGAGAAGGTTTTCGATACGTCCTTCTCCGTTTTCATCTCGACCTTCCAGGCCTTGATTTTTTCGGGGTTGCCCACCGTAAGGGCGAAGGCAATGCTGTTGTGCCCAGCCTCGGCCTTGGGAGAGAAGCCCTGGGATTCCGTCGCGATGCCGCTCGCGGCGGTCGGAATCAGGGAAGTCGGAGCCTGTTTGGTGGTCTGGCAGGAAGCCACTAGGACCATGATCAGAATTGCGATGCCGAAGAAAAAACGCGAGTGATTTTTCATGGGAACCTCCATTGTTAAATTTAGATTAACTCTCCATTTGTCGTGGGACAAATATCATTTCCGGATGGGACGATACCTTTTACGCATTGAGATTCAGCGGGTCTTTATCGGGCGCAAACCCCGTCGGCGAGAGTTGAGGTGTCGATCCGCGATTTCGAGAAGAGAGAGGATGACCGGATCATCCTCGTCTTCTCTGAGCGCCGCGCCTATGATTATCCGCTCGGGCTGTTTGAGGAGCTCGTTCGAAATCAGGCCGAATCGGGATCCGCGGAGGGCCGTCGTCGGCACGATGGACCAGCCGAGCCCCGCGGCGACGAGTCTTAGAACCGAGTCGAATTGACCCGCGGTGAATACCGGCTCCGGAGTGAATCCCGCGATGGCGCAGGCTTTCTGGGCACATTCCGCGATGCCTGGGGCGCCGCCCTTCGAGAAGGCTATGAAAGGAAGATTTTCGTACGGTTCAAGGTCGCCGGTATCGTTCGCCGGCGCGATGCCCGCGGACCGGACCAGGGACAGGCTCTCCTCCGCGATGGGAACGAATCGGACCCCCTCTTCGTCTATCCACGATCGGACGAATCCGATGTCTATCCGCCCCGCAAGCAGGGAGGCCGCCTGCGCGATCGTCGCGAGTTCGATGAGCTCGAAAGAAAGGTCGTGAAGCTCGCGACTGAACTCCCCGATGAGCTCCGGCAGGAAGGAATACATGGCCGAGGCGACGAAACCGATCCGTACGAGCCTTGTTCCTTCGTCCTGTATCTTCCCTATCCTTCCCTTGATGAGACTGACGCGGCCGATGAGCCTCATGGCTTCCTTCTCGAGGTACCGTCCGGCGGGCGTGATCTTGACTCCCTTCGGCCCTCGCTCGAAGAGGGCGACGCCCAGCTCTTCCTCGAGATCCATGATCTGCCTGCTCAACGGGGGCTGGGAGATATGGAGCTTCTCGGCGGCACGACCGAAATTGAGCTCTTCGGCGACTGCGAGAAATGACGTCAAATGCCTCAAATCCATCGCTCGCTCCTCGATCGCGTCCAGGGCATATCCCCAGGGTATCGCCCCTTCTCAAAATGATATTGGATAGATCCGGATTCGAAGGCCTATATTACCTCATATTCTATTGCCCGCGCATCTATTCCGCGCCGGCGAAAAGGTAGCCATGTCCACCTTCCTATTCGAGTTCGCGCAATTGCTTACCGTCTCTTTCGTTGCGGGCGTGGCTGGATCCCTCCTGGGCCTCGGAGGCGGGATCATCATCGTCCCCGTCCTGACCCTCTTTTTTCACGTCGATTTTCGAACTGCGGCCGGCGCTTCGATCATCGCGGTGATCGCGACCTCGAGCGGATCGGCCGCCGCCTACGTCAGGGACCGTTTGGCGAATATCAGGGTCGGGATGTTCCTGGAGATATTGACCTCTCTCGGCGCCATCAGCGGAGCCCTCCTTGTAGGACGCCTCGCAGGGCCGATCCTCTACGTCGTATTCGCCTTAGTCCTGATATATTCCCTAGTCCCGTCGGGAGGGAAGATAGTGTCCGAGCTTCGGGGACGAATATCCTCCCGCGCGGCGGAAGGAACCATCGCGGGCGGTCGATTCGCCGCGGCCCTGGGACTCGATGGATCCTACTTCGATCCCGCCCGCGGGCACTTAATCGGATATCGTCTCCGTCGCGTTCCCCTCGGGGCGGCGATCATGTACGTCGCCGGCCTCGCTTCCGGATTGCTGGGCATCGGTTCGGGCGCCTTCAAGGTGCTCGCCATGGACAGCGTCATGGGCATGCCTATAAAGAGCTCGACGGCGACGAGCAATTTCATGATAGGCGTGACCGCCGCCGCGAGCGCGGGGATCTACTTCAGCCGCGGGGACATCGATCCCTTCGTCGCGGCGCCCGTCGCCCTCGGCGTGCTTGCCGGCTCCCTGTTCGGCGCGCGTATCCTTCCCAAGATCGCGGGCGTCGGTATCCGCATCGCTTTTTTCGTAGTGATCGCCGCTATTGCGGGGCAGATGCTTCTACGCGGTTTAGGTGTCGGTCGATGAGGGTACGAGAATGAATGCAAGCGACTCTCGGGACACTGCTCCTTTGCGAACCGTCGAGAAAGTAGTGAGTCGAGTATTGAGGATTGGCGTCATCCTGAGCGCGACGATCATCTGTCTGGGGCTCGGTCTACTCGCGGTTAAGGGAATCATCACGAACGAGATGCGGATCGACGCCGCCATCCCCTACCCTCGAGACCTGGGCGCCCTGCTCTCGGGCCTCCTCGCCCTCGATCCCGCGTCGGTCATAGCCCTCGGCCTGGTGGTATTGATCGCTACGCCCATCGCCCGCGTCTCCGTCTCGATTGTCGCTTTTGCCCTCGAACGCGATTGGAGATACGTCGCCGTAACGGCCCTCGTGCTCACGATACTTATCGCGGGGATCATATTGGGAAAGGCGGTGGATTAATGGTTCCCGCTTTCCCTAATGTGCGGTAAGCCGGAAATAATCCAAATGATCCAGGTGGACTGTTTCCACCTTCGGGAACCCCGCGCTCTCGGCTAAGGCCGCGATACTCTCCGGCTTCATACGATGCTCCAATGGCGGCCCCTGCGGTTCATCTCGATAGGCCCATTCCAGAATGGCCACCCGATGACGAGCGACCCGGCGCGATTCCTCGAGCGCGACTAATGGATCATCGGTTTCGTGTAGGACGAGGCCGAGAAAAACCAAGTCGAAAGAGCGATCGGAAAACGGTAGTTTTTCCGCAGGGGCTTCGAGGAATCGGCCCGATGGCACGAGACCGCGCGCCGCCACGAGCAGCTCCGCGTTCACGTCGACGCCCGTTACCGCGATTCCTCGCGCGGCGAAGGCCTCGGCGAAGACCCCTGTGCCTGTACCGATGTCCAGCATTTCCCTGACCGATAATCCTTCGGTACTCAAGGCCGCGGCGCGCGGCACTTCCATAAGGGCAAGTCGTTCCGGCGCGCGCAGCCTCTGGGGGCCGCCGTGAAACCGACGTTCATGATTGTGGTCGATATCCATGCTCGGGTGCCTCCCAGTCAGCGCGGCATGTCGTCGAGGCCGCCCGCGTTCACGACGTCGGTGTAGCCGGCTTGCTTGAGCAGGCGCATGGCCGAGGCGCTGCGCGCCCCGGAGGCGCAGTAGAGCACGATCGGCTTATCCTTCGGCCCGAGCTCGTCCAGCTTCGCAGGTAGTACATTGAGGGGGATGTTGACGGCCCCCGGATAAAACTCGTCCTCGAATTCCCCTTTCGTGCGCACGTCGATGATCTTCGCTCCGGCCTTGATCTTGTCCCTAATGATCGATGCAGCCATGTAATTCTCCTTCTCTTACCAAGGCCTGCGATAGTAAGGCGACATGCTCCGCATGTCGCAAACTTAAGGAAGGCTTGGTGAGAGGCCTTCATTGCGACGCTCCCTTTGGTCGTGTCGCCTTATTAATGAAGGCCGC
>JBEKVO010000008.1:0-94786 GCA_049513895.1 Rectinemataceae bacterium
AGTTTCCCCGGAGTGTGATGATGTATTGTCCTGGATCATCTCTTCAAGCCGACCTGGGCGGCTGCTGTTTCGTGCCCCGGCGAAAAGCCCATCGAAAAAGGCTGACAGCGCAAATGCCTCAGGGTGACCTCCCCTTGCGGCATCCTGGCCTCGCGTCTACACTTCCCGCACCATGCCCATCAAAAGTTTCGCGAGCGACAACAATTCCGGTGCCTGCGCCGAGGCCATGCAGGCTTTATCATCTGCCAATTCGGGCCATGCCCTCGGCTACGGCGACGATCCCTGGACCGAAAAGGCCCTCGCGACCTTTAAGCGCGAGTTCGGGCCCTCCTCCGAGACCTTCTTCGTCCTCAACGGCACCGGAGCCAACATCCTTGCCCTATCCCTGGTCGCCGGCCCAGGCCTCTCCGTCCTCTGCTCCGATGTCGCGCACATCGCGATAGACGAGACGGGAGCCTCCGAGGCCGCCCTCGGCTGCAAGGTTCGCCAGCTCGAGAGCCGGGAGGGCAAGGTCCTTCCCGAAGCCCTGCGCGAGGCACTCACCTGCCTGGGCTTCATCCATCAATCCCAGCCATCCTGCCTCAGCCTGTCGCAGCCAACCGAGCTCGGTACGCTTTACTCGCCCGAAGAGCTCGCCGAACTCTCAGCCATAGCGCGAGAAGCCGGCCTCGCCGTGCACGTGGACGGCGCGCGCATCGCGAACGCGGCCGTCGCCCTCGGCCTAGGCTTCCGCGAGCTCTGCACGGGGGTGGACCTTCTATCTTTCGGCGGGATGAAGAATGGCATTGCCTTCGGCGAGGCGGTAGTCGTCCTTAAGCACGAGCTAGCCGCCCGGGCGCCCTACCTGCGAAAGACGCGCCTTCAGCTCGCCTCCAAGATGCGCTTCATCTCCGCGCAGTACGAGGCCTACCTGAGCACGGGCGCCTGGGAACGCAATGCGCGGGCGGCCAACGCCGCTGCGCGGCGCCTGGGAAAGGCCGTAGCCGCGATCGGCGGCATCGAACTCGTCTTCCCCGTCAGCGTGAACGCCCTCTTCGCGCGCATGCCCGCCGAGGCTGCCGTGGCCGCTCGCCGCAAGTCCTTCTTCTACGATTGGGAAGGCGGACTCCAGCGCTGGATGACTAGCTTCGACACGACGGACTCGGACGTGGACGAGTTCGCCGCCATCCTTCGCGATTCCATGTCGGAGCGAGGCCGAATAGGCGCCTCCGCGAAACACGGAGGCGCCTGAAAAAGATTTCTAGCGGATGCCCTGATCGATCAAGGGCTTGATTGTTCCGATATTCTGCGGGGTCGCGGTGCCGACCCCGGTATCTATATGCAAGCCGGGGATCAGGTAGCGCTTGGCCCAGACGATCTGCATGACCGGCAGGTAGCCCTGAAGATAGAGCACTTGGTCGAAGCTGGCGGTGATCCAACCGTCCTGGATGGCGCTGACCGTCGCGGGAGAAAGATCGATACCGCCGCAGATGATGTCTCCGGGCTTTTTCCCCGCGGCCTGAAGCACCTTCGGCAGGACCGCAGTGACGCTGCCATGCTGGGTTCCGATAGCCTTGAGATCGGGATGGGCCTGGATATAGGCCGTAAGTATGGGGATAGCCAGGGAGGTATCGCTGTCCACCGCGGCGGATACATCCAGCTTGTCAACCTTGAGCCCCGCCTTGGCCAAGGCATCGTACACGCCCTGGCTGCTCCTGCTCCTGCCCTGCTGATGCCAAATGTCGTAGACAAGCGCCCTGTCGCCCTTCTTCAGGCCTGCCTTGACCATCGCCTGGCCCGTAAGGTATCCGCCCTGATAGAGGTCGGCGCCGGCATAGCCGAAGCCCTTTGACTGATACTTGGCCTCGATGTTCGGCATGGGGTTGTTGCCGCTCGTGACGATGATGCCCTGGGCTTCCGCTTGATCGACGAGCGGCGCGAAGGCAGCTTCTCCCGGGTGCCCCATGATGGCGATGCCGTCGGGACTGGCCGACATGGCTTGCTTGAATTGATCGATCATCGTCTGTTGATCCCATTTGGAGTACTGCTCGATCAGTTTGACGTTGTTCGCGGCCGCGGCCGCCCTAGCCCCATTGGTCCGGGCCAAGGTTGCCCCGTCTCCCTGCGTGCCGCCGCACTGCATATAGATAAGGAGCTGGTCGTCGGCAAAAACCTGGGCCGAGAAAAGACATGCGATGATACACGCCGCGAAAAATACCCATTTCATGTTACGCATGCAACCTCCCTAGTAAGAGCAATAAAGCCTTGCCTGTCAAAGGCACTCAGCCACCTCCATGAAACTCGAATGCAACACCTCCTTTTTTATTTAAATTGAATGCCAGCGCACCGACGGTGCGCGAGATCCCTTATGTGCTTTCGCGTTCGTTGGAACTTTCGCCCGGTGGCGCCGAAGGCAGGGCCCATTTGCGAGCGGCGCGGGACAGCATCGAGACTCCTTCCTCTCCCAGAACCACGTTGAGGATGACCGAGGCGGCCATAACCAGTCCCTCGACAAGCTGGACCCAGTAGCCCCCGATTCCGGTGGCCACGACACCTGCCTCCAGGGACCCGATGATGTAGGAACCGAAGAACGTGCCTACCATGACTCCCAGTCCGCCCGCGATCGATGTCCCACCGATGAAAACCGCGGCCATGACGGGTAAAAGCATACCCGACCCCTGAGTCGGGAAAAATACGTTTATCTCGAGCGTGAGGAGGAGGCCAGCGAAAGCGGCAATTACGCCGTGCATCGTGAACAGCTTGATCCGCGTTTTCTCGACGTTGATTCCCATCACCCGCGCAACCTCCGCATTGTCGCCGATGAAGATGATGGCCTCGCCGAAGGTATGCCGGTTAAGGATGAACCAGAAGAACACGGTGAGGCCCAAGGCCCACAGCGCCTGAACCGGGAAGACTCCGAACAGTCGGCCTACGAATATTCTATGGATCGGCGTGGTGGTAACACTCTGGATGTCGATCTGGAGTCCACCCGCTATGAGAAGGGTCACTCCGTACCAGAAGAATTGCGTGGCCAAAGTCGCCATGATCGAGGGCACTCTGAGCCGCGCCACGAGGATTCCGTTTATATAACCGACCAGCGCGCCGGAGGCGAGCGCCAGAACGAATCCGATCCATGGCGAATTGAAGGTTTTGAAGACCCACGTAAAAACGAAGCCCGAAAGCGCCACAACCGCGGGAAAGCTCAAGTCCATCTCGCCCGCGGTGACGATGAATGTCAGTCCGAGGGCCAACACGAGCATCGGGGGCACGGTCTGAAAGAAGGACATGTAGATCCGGTAGCCGGTGAACACTCTGGGGGCGGTGAAAATAAACACGACGTATAGGACGAGGAGCACCATGGCGATCGGCAGACCCTCGAGCCGGCCGAGAAATGCGAAGCGGGACGTTCCTTTTTTCATTGCTGCACCTTGTCTTTGAGGCCGTGAGAGTATTCGAGGAGGAACTCGTCCAGCTCCTTCAGGGATATTTTTGCCTTCACTATGCTCGCCACGATCTCGCCCCGGTCGATGACGATGAAGCGATCGGATATCTCGTAGACGTCGGCGAGGTTGTGCGAAATGTAGATGCTCGCCTTGCCCGACTCCTTGATTTTGTGGACGAAGTTCAACACCTTCCGCACTTCTTTGAGCGAAAGCGCGACCGTCGGCTCATCGAGGATAATGAGATCGGCCTCGAAATACATCGCCCTGCCGATAGCCACACCCTGACGCTCGCCGCCGGACAGCTTGTTCGCCTTGGAATCGACGCCGATTCCCTTGCCCCTGAATCCGATGGTGTTGACCATGATATCTTCGGCTATCCGCTTTTCCTCTTTGACTTTAAGGAATCCAAGCGGATACGTGATCTCGCGGCCGATGAAGAAGTTCCTCCACATCACCTGCTTTTCTCCAAGAGACTTATCCTGGTATACGGTTTCGATTCCCAAGGCATGGGCTTTTTTTACGCTATAGGAATTCGTGTCGACCTTCTGATCCGCTATGTACAGTTCTCCGCTCGTGGGCGGAAATACGCCGGTGAGTATCTTGACGAGGGTCGATTTTCCGGCGCCATTATCGCCGATGAGGCCGACGATCTCGTTGTGGCCGACCTCGAAGTTAATGCTTTTCAACGCGCACACCGATCCGAAGTATTTTTCGATATTGACCATGCGCAACGCCGTGCGCTCCCCTTGAGGTTCAGTCACGAGGCGATCTCCTTTCGACAGGCCGGTACCGTAGTGGCAGAGCTTCATGCACTAAATATTAGTACAACTTATGCCAGCCCGTGGATCAAATCGTAGCATGAGAAAATTGACTTTGCAATGTTTATTTTTGAATATTTAATTTCATTCGATAATACTGAAATGAAAGTCGAGAAGCCGGAAGGCTGGAGAAATAAGTTTTGACTTCCAAAGAAGAATAAGGTACAACTTGTATCATTAGGAACTGCAGGATGAAGAAGTACCAGATTGTCGAAACTTGGACAAGAAACAGAATCGTTGAGGGCATCCTCATACCCGGGGAAAAGCTCCCATCGGAAAGCCAATTCTGCGCCCAATTCGGCGTTTCGCGGAACGCTGTCCGGCAGGCAATAAAAAACCTCATCCAGGAAGGTTTCGTCGAAAGCATTAAGGGGGTTGGAACTTTTTGCAGGACGCGACCGCCCGAATCCCAATTCTCCTCGAATATCGGTCTGGTGGAGTTTTTCATCAGCTCCTATATCTACCCCCAAGTAATACGAGGCTGTTACAACACGCTTTCCCGCAAGGGCTTCGCCCTGCTGCTCAATCAATCCGAGTACAACCTCGAGCGGGAAAGATCGATTCTCCAGGATCTGCGCAAGAAGAAGGTCGGAGGCATCATCATTGCCCCGATCTACGGCGCCGGGGATCGTTCCAACGCCCTCCTCCTGGAGGAGATACAGAACGAGGGCACCCCCGTGGTCCTTTGCGACGACTACTACCCCGGACGGGATTTCAGCAGCGTCACTCTCGACTATCACAGGTGCGGGGAAGCGGCCGTCGGCCACCTGTGGGCAAAGGGACATAGGAGGATCGGAATTTTCTACCAGAGGGACTTCCTGGTGAAGGCAAACCGGATGAAGGGAGTGCTGGATTTCCTCGGGGCCCAGGAGGCGCCCGTGAGGGATGCCTGGATCGTGGGCTTCAATGGGCAGGGCCCCACGAGCGGGGCAGCTGACGCTGCCGAGCGGTTCTTTAGAGGAGCCAGGGAGTTGCCCAGCGCATTTGTGTGCGGGAACGACGAGGATGCCTTGCATCTCATCCAAGTGGCGGAAAGGCAGGGTATCCGGGTGCCCGACGACCTGTCCGTCGTAGGATTCGACAACTCGGATATCGCCCGGCTCGAGAAGATATCATTGACATCGGTCGATCACCCCAGCTTCCAGATCGGGGAAAAAGCGGCGAACATCCTGCTGGACAAGATATTCCATCCGGAAATCCGCTTCGTCACCAAAACGATCATCACGCCGACCCTCGTGGAACGAGGGTCGGTGCGGACCTTGGAACCCGCAGCGCCCATACCCCCGAGCACCCTCCTTCAACGCAGTCAAGAGTAGCCGGTGGGCGAAACAGAGGATGTGCAAATCCCTACCTGATGAGCATGGCGTCGCCGTAGCTGAAAAAGCGATATCGCTCGCGCACCGCCTCGGCGTAGGCATCCAATATGGTCTCGCGCTCCGCGAAGGCCGATACCAGCATCAGGAGGGTCGACTTGGGCGTATGGAAATTGGTAAAAAGCGCATCGATCGCGTTGAATCGATAGCCCGGATAGATGAATATGCGCGTGCTTCCCCGTCCCGCCCGCAGGCCTTCTCCCTGCACCCATGCCGATTCCAGGGTGCGCAGACTCGTAGTCCCCACCGCGAGGATGGGCCTCCCCTCGGCCTTGGCCTCCATCACACGGCGGACGGTGAGGTCGGGCACCGAGTACTCTTCCTCGTGCATCGCATGACCCTCTATGTTCTCCGTTCGAACGGGTAGAAAAGTGCCGAGACCCACGTGTAGGGTTACATTCGCCCGCCGTATTCCCTTCGCGTCGAGGGAGGCCAGTATGTCTTCCGTAAAATGGAGACCGGCGGTCGGGCAGGCGGCCGAGCCCAATTCGCGCGAATAGATGGTCTGGTATCGCTCATCGTCCTCTCTCGTGTCCTCGCGCCTGATATAGGGAGGCAGGGGCACGTGGCCGACCCGTTCCAGGTAGTCCTCGGTCAAGGACGGAAAGAAAGAGACGATTACCGTGTCCGGCCCGTTGCCGTCCTCGGCTTCGCTGTAACCGATTATCTCGGCCGACATTCCCTCCGGGAAGGCGTAGCGTCTTCCCGGGCGCTGGCGCCTGATCTTCGAAGCGACCGCTTCCCATGCGTCCCCCGTCGCCCGCCGAAGGAGGAGAAACTCCGTCTTCGAGCCGGTGTCGAGGGCCTCGCCATAGATGCGAGCCTTGCGCACGCGGGAGTCGTTGAATACCATGAGGGTCCCGGGCTCAATAAAATCCACGAGGCGATCGACGCGGGCGTGGGCCCGCTCCCCCGAGGCCCTGTCCAGGACCATGAGGCGAGACTCGCCCCGGCGCGCGGGCGGATGCTGGGCTACGAGCTCCTCCGGCAGGCTAAAAGAGAAGTCGTCCGTCCTCACTGGGCGGCTCCATATTCAGATGCCGATAGGCGGCGGCGGTCGCGACCCGGCCGCGCGAGGTGCGCGCGATGAGTCCGGCCTGAATCAGGTAGGGCTCGTAGAAGTCCTCGAGGCTGTCCACTCCTTCGCCGACCGTTATCGCGAGAGTCTCTGCGCCGACGGGCCCGCCCGCGTATTTCTGGATGATCGCCCGCAGTATCTCGCGGTCGAGGCGCTCGAGACCGAGCTCGTCGATCTCGAGTCGATCCAGACCGCCGAGCACGATGGCCCGCGTTATGCGGCCTTCACCCTCGACCTGGGCGAAGTCGCGCATCCTGCGCAGGAGCCTGTTCGCGATTCGCGGCGTCCCTCTGCTCGACGCGGCGAGAAGGGTAGCCGCGTCCTCGTCCACGTCCACGTCGAGAATGGTCGAGGATCGATGGACGATGGACTCGAGCTCGGCGGCCTCGTAGTAGCCGAAGCGAAGCGATATCCCGAAGCGGCTCGCGAGGGGCGCCGAGACGGTACCCGCCTTGGTCGTAGCGCCGACGAGCGTAAAAGGCGGCACCGGGATGCGCACCGTCCTCGCGGCGGGCCCCTGCCCTATCACCCAGTCGAGTTCGAAGTCCTCCATCGCTATGTAGAGCATCTCCTCGATCGCCGGTTTGAGTCTGTGTATC
Source organism: Rectinemataceae bacterium (assembly GCA_049513895.1). GTDB lineage: Bacteria > Spirochaetota > Spirochaetia > Treponematales > Rectinemataceae > UBA1306. Next base: position 7,291 of record JBEKVO010000008.1, read on the forward strand.
TCGTCTATGAAGAGGACGGAGCGTTCTCTCAGGCTGGTGAGGATGCCCGCCAGGTCCTTGGGCTTATCGAGGGCGGGCGCGCTCGTCGGCTTGAAATCCGCTCCCAGTTCGTTGGCCACGACGAGGGCCAAAGTAGTCTTGCCGAGGCCGGGAGGTCCCATCAGGAAAAGATGGTCGAGGGCCTCCTCGCGCTCTCGCGCCGCGCGTATAAACACTTCGAGGTTTTTCTTGAGCGCCGCCTGTCCCTGAAATTCCGAAAGGAGCTTGGGCCGCAGCGAGAGTTCGCGTACGTCGTCCTCAGCGTCGAAGGACGGATCCATGGTTCGTTCCATTCCTCATGCTCCCGAGGACAGGTCGAGGAGGGCGCTGCGGAAAATCTCGCGCTCGCGTTCGCCGGAACCGGCGGTGCCCGCCGCCGGTTTCACGGAAGCCGCTTTCTTGGCGGCCTCGGCCACGGCCTTCTCGGCCGTCTTGCGGTCGAAGCCCATGTCCGCGAGGGCCCTGACCACGTCGGCCCATTCGCCGGCCGTTCCGCGCCCGCCCTTCGCGCCCGCCTCGGATCCGCTCACGAGCTTGCCCTTGAGGGAGAGCATGATCTTCTGGGCCAGCTTGGGGCCCACGCCCGGGATTCTCTGGAGCGATGCGAGGTCTTCCGCGTCCAGGGCCGCACCCAGGGCTTCGGGGCGAATCCCCGAGAGAATGCGCATCGCCTGCTTGGGGCCGATGCCTTCGACCTTCATGAGCTCGCGGAACGCCGCGCGGTCGGCTTCGGAGGGAAAGCCATAGATGCGCATCCCGTCTTCGTAGTGGTGCAGCCAGGTGAATGCCCGCGCCTCGTCGCCGATCCGGCCAAAATCATCGACCGAGCGGGCGGGTACCGCCAGCTCCCACTCGACCCCGCCCGTCTCTATGCAGATCGTATCGGCCCGCTTCTCGCTGAGCCTGCCGTTTATGCTGTTGAACATGAGAACCGAGTATAGAACGCTTGCCGATCGAGGGGCAAGGGTGAGGATCAATACAGGCCGGGAATGATTCTTTTTGGCACTCGGCGAACGTATTCTTTCCACAAGGCGCCATATTTGGCCGCGCAACGACGTTCGTCGGCGCGTTCCCGTGGGAAAAGCAGAGCCACATAGTAAAGGGGGTAGAGCCAGGGTATCCATCCCGCGTGCCGGCCCAGGGCCAGGGTCAGACCGATCGCCATCAGAATTTCGCCCAGATAATTCACATGCCGCGAGAGACCCCAGAATCCACCGCATAAAAGGGCATATTCCCCGTCGCTGACGGTTTTATGTTTGAAGATGCCGCCGATGGCGCCTTCGGGACTGGTCTTGAAGAAGAATTTCTGCATATTTGCGCCTCGTGAAAATATCCAGCCCGTGAAAAAGACGCATCCGAAAAAAACGAGGAGCCACGGGGCCGTGTGCGGGTCAGGCAAGCCTGCCGTTACCCACAAACCAACGCAATAGAAATAGGGGTAGAACGTGAAGCAGCCCCAGCCGAGCTTGAAACCGACGCGCTCGGCGAAGATATCGTAGGTATAGAGATGGACGCGCTCAAACACCACGTAGTCGATCACGAACCACAAAAAAAGACAGCAATAGAGCAGGACTCCCGGTGAGAAACTCGCCCCGAAGATCAACAGATGATGGGCAAAAAAAGACAGGAGGTTCAAGGTCAGCATGCTTGCGCCCACCAGATAGAGGAACATCTTGGCGTCTACCCGACCCTGAAAAAACTGCACGTTCTCCAGACGGCCCAGGTACAGATCGGCCCAAAAGGAGGGTCCCCTGCTCTTGACGGACGCCACTATGACGAAACTGAAGATCAGACCCAAGGCACCGGAGCCTGCCAGGCCCGACCAGCGGTGATTATAGAGCCAGTCCCATGGGAGCAGTCCAAGTCGCCCCACAAGCGCCCAGAGGCCAACCAGCGACACGAGGACGAGAAGGCCATTGAGCCGATACCGTAGCGGCTCGCCGTTTCGTTGATCGCGAACGTAGCCGATGACCTTGCGCGACGGAAGCAACAGATGCAGCGCCAGGAGCAGCGCGTCGATGAGCCAGGGCGCAAAAAATCCCATGATAAAGTTTGTCACGACTCTGTCCTTGTCCTTTGGGTTTGTCGCAGGTTTTTTGTGGAGGCCGCCATGATACGGATAGCCGCCGGCCGGGGCAACAGGCGGCCCATAACCCAAGCGGCCAGTCGATTGACGAAGCCGGGAACCACTATCGGCCCTCGCCCCAATGCGCGTATGGTTCGCTCCGCCACGAACTCAGGGTCCAGGGTGCCGGGAGCGTCTCCGCCCGCCGCACCTGCGTAGCCGGGCGTTCGGATGGCTCCGGCGCAGCACGCGATCACGTCGATCCCCCGTTCCTTGAGCTCCTGCCACAATCCTTCGGCAAAGACCTTATTGAATGCCTTGCTCGCCGCGTAGGCCACGATTCCCGGCGCGCCTTGATTGCCGGCGAGGGAGGACATCAGCACGACGGCGCCGCGCTTTCGGGCTACCATCGACGGCAGGAGCGTTCGCAGAATATTCACGGGTCCGCGGACGTTGACATCGATCGCCCGCGATAGGTCGGCGGGATCGACGTCGATAAATTCGCCCACGGGCGCGAAGGCCGCGTTGTACACGACCAGTCCCAGGTCCAGGCCCGATGTGGCGCCATGCAGCTTCTCGGCGAAGCCAATCGCCGCGATATCGTCGGCAAGACACCGCACTTCGACGCCAAACTGTCGGCGGCAATCTTCGGCTAGCCTTTCCAACAAGTCACTTCGACGGGCCACAAGCACAAGATTCATGCCGCGGGCGGCCAGGGTCCGCGCGAAAGCGGCTCCGAGTCCTTCCGATGCGCCTAGAACCAGGGCCCACGCGCCGTATCGATCCGAAAATCGACCATGCTTATTATTACTCATCTTTTTTGCGCTCATGATGGAAGGGTCAGACCTCCATCTCGTGGATGTACCTCCCCCCGCGCAGGAAGGAGACGATCGACGCGATTAAGGACAGGGCCGCGGCGCCATAGAAGGTCAATCTCAGGCTGGCCATGAAGACCGGGGCCATCAAGGACGGGAAAAACTGCTTGCCAAGGACTAGATTTTTCGTTGCCTCGGACAGCTTGGCCAGAATGGCAGGCGAGAGGAGCTGTCGCATCGGGTTGTAGCCCAGGAAGGCGGCAAAGAGGGCACCGGTAGGCGGCAAAGATGCCGCCTGGGTAGCCGCGTCGGCCGGAATGCCAGCGGCGACCAGTCCCGAGTATAGGGCTCCCGGCAGATGGCGGGCCAGGCCGACGATGACCATGCTGAAAAAGAGGGACATGCTCACGAGGGTTCCGGCGTTCTGGATAGTCGCCCTCATGCCGGAAGCCACACCGCGATACTCGGGCGGAACCGAGTTCATGATGGCCGTCATGTTGGGCGAGCTGAACAGGCCCATGCCCAGGCCCACCAGGATCAGGATGAGCATGAAAGGCGGATAGGCGAAGTTGGCCGGCAATATGACGAGGAGGAGGAAGCCCGCCATCACGACGACGAGGCCGAGCGTGGCCAGGCCCCTCGAGCCATGGCGATCGGACAGCCAGCCGGACAGCGGCCCCATGATGAAAAAACCTATAAGCATCGGGGCCATGTAGATGCCGGCCCACAACGGGGTGTCCTCATAGTTGTAGCCGTGGAGGGGCAGCCATATCCCCTGCAGCCAGATGATGAGCATGAACTGAAGTCCGCCCTGTGCCACCGAGTAGAGAAAGCCGCTCAGGTTGCCCGCGGCGAACATCCGTATGCGGAAGAAGCTCAGGCGGAACATCGGATACCGGACCCGCCTCTCTATGAGAACGAAGGCCGCGAGGAGGAGGAGGCCGACGACGATTCCGGCCACCACCATCGGGCTTTCCCATCCCATGACCGACCGCCCGTAGGGCATTATGCCGTAGTTCAGGGCGACCAGGAGGACAATGAGGCCGGCGCCGAAGGTCACTACGCCGAGTAGGTCGAGCTTCTGGTTCCGGGCGATGGCGCCGGTCTCTTTCAATTTGAGATACGCCCAGATCGTGCCCGCGATGCCGATCGGCACGCTGACGAGGAACACGAGACGCCAGTTCAGCACGGCCAGGAAACCTCCCAGGATGAGCCCTATCAGCGAACCGCCGATAAAGGCTATCTGGTTCAGCCCCAGTGCCATGCCTCGCTCGAGCGGTGGAAAAGCGTCGGTCAGGATGGCCGCGCTGTTCGCGAGGAGGAAGCCGCCGCCGATCGCCTGGATCATGCGGAAGATGACTATTTCCAAGGCTCCCGCGTTGCCTTTCCCCGGGGTGAGAAAGAGCAGAAGCGAGGCAGCAGTGAAGACGGCGAAGCCCAGGTTGTAGAGGCGCACCCTGCCGAACATGTCCGACAAACGGCCGAAGGAGACAAGGAGGGTGGCCACGACCACGGAGTAGCCCATGAGTATCCAGAGGAGATAGAAGGCCTCGTTGGGGGCAAGCGGATTGATGCCGAGACCGTTGAAAATACTGGGGAGGGAGATGAGGACAATGTTGTTGTTGATGGAAGCCATCAGCGTGCCCAGTGTCGTGTTGGACAGGGCTATCCATTTGTAGCCCCTGCCCGGCTCTTTGTCAATCTTCATGCGTCTTCCATTCCTTTCAGGGAAAAACCGTGTACTCCTGCACCAGGTGTATGGCGTTTTTCACCTCGCGAACGCCGGGCAAAGCCCGAGCCGTGGCGATGGCCACGTCGATCGCGGCCTTCGTATTCGACAGTCCGTCGAGAGTCACCACCCCTTGTTCTGCGGTCGCCGTCAGGTTGGCCAGGTGCACCTTCTTCGCGCAGATGATCTCGGTCAGCACCTTCTGGCCCAGGAGCAGGTTCGGGATCATCTCCTTCCCGGCGGCTTCGTCCTCCGCGTCTATCGCCAAGGCCAGGCAGTCCTTCACTATTTCCGCCGCCCGGACGGCGTCCAGTCTCGCCGTATTGATGGTCAGGTCGTATCCCCGGGGGTCGGCCCAGTCGACGGCGAAGAATATCTTGCTGAAACCGACGCGGTTATGATCGCACTGTTCCACCATCTGCAGAGCCTGCCGCTCGTAGCAGGAAAACTGCTTCATCGTCCGTTCGACGCGCACGCTCAGGGGCGCGGCGACGCGGACGGCCAGGTGATTGGGAACTTTCCGGAAAACGAAGGAACCGCCCCTCCCCATGATGATGCAATCTCCGCACGAAGCTTCCTCGTACAGCGCGAGCTTCAGATATTGGATGTAGTCCGCCCAGTTCTCGGAGAGGGAGGACCAGAAGCCCGGTTTTTTCTCGTCGTACTTCTGCTGCTCGTCCGGCTTGAATCCGTGCTCGGCCAGGCGCTTCTCTATATAGTCGCGGTCGACGATCCGGAACCCGGTCATTCGGCTGAGCTCACGGGCGGTCTCTTCACCGAGGGCGACGGATTCCCGGGCGATTGTGACGATGGCCATTGTTAGTCCTCCTTCAACGCGTGATAGCCGGTCAATCTTGCCGCCAGCATGAATCTTCCCATCACCAGTACCCATTATTGTGCGTCCGAGCATCGAGTCAAGGCAGTTACAGGCCGCCGCCATATTGACATTCCAATAGTGTTAGAATATGCTAACTTATGTCATCACGTGGCCTTTCTTATTGAAATACAGGGGAATCAACATGGAGCTCTCGGTCGCCGATCTAGCGCGCGGTGAAATCGCGAAAGTCAGAAAACTCGAAGGGGGGCGCAGTTACATCGCTCGATTGGCCGCATTGGGATTTACCATAGGCGCACCCATAAAAGTAGTGAGGAAAAATGCGCATGGGCCTCTCCTGGTCAGTCTTCGAGGTACCCAGATCGCCTTGGGTTTCGGTGAAGCCGCCGGCATACTCGTGAGCCAAGTTGAAGAAGAGGCAGAGAATGTCCTAGAGCCGAACAGTGTGAATTACAAGATAGCCATAGCCGGGCAGCCCAATGTCGGAAAGTCGACGGTTTTCAATCTCCTGACTGGTATGAGCCAGCATGTCGGGAATTGGACGGGCAAGACAATCGACCAAAAGGCCGGGACCTATCATTACAACGCCAACGAATACGGAATTATGGACCTGCCGGGCACCTACTCGCTCTCGGCCAATTCAGAAGAAGAGCTCATCGCGCGGGACTACATCCTGACCGAGCATCCCGATCTCGTCGTGGCGGTCGTAAACGCGGCGACGCTCGAACGCAACCTCTACCTCGTCGCCGAGCTTCTCCTTCTCCCCTCGCCAGTCATCCTAGCCCTCAACATGATGGACGTGGCGGAGAAGGAGGGGATCAGGGTCGAGCCCGATGTCCTCGAGAAGGCGATTGGCATTCCGGTCGTACCCATGTCGGCCTCCCGCGGCCAAGGCATCGAGGAGCTCAAGGGCAGCATTGAGGCGATGCTCCTGCAGAAGGCCGTCTACAAACCGAATCTACCCCCCATCCTTCCCATGCACAAACCCGTTCTCGAGTCGGTCCAAGAAAAAATCGTAGCCTACGTTCCCGAAATTTACCCGAGCGATTGGGTGGCCCTCAAGCTTCTGGAGGGCGACGAAATGCTTTCCAGCCTCATGAAAGGGAGGATGCCCGAGGAGGAGTGGAAGGAGGTGGGCGCCATCCTGTACAAACACGAGGACGCCGTCCTCGACATCGCAGGGGCCCGCTATCAGTGGATTGGGCGAATGGTCCGCGCCGCCGTCGTGGAGCCGCCGGCATCGCGCATCGGCTTTACGACGCGCGTCGATCACTTCCTTACCCATCCCGTCATCGGCACCGCGACCCTCATCCTTCTCATGGGGGCGGTCTTTTGGCTCACCTTTTCGGTAGGCGCCCCGATCCAGAGATTGCTCGGCGCCCTCATGGTCGGATTCGGGGATGTACTACGCGGTTGGACGGCCGGCGGCCCGTCCTGGATCGGCGAATTCCTCGCCGGGGGAGTCCTGGGCGGTCTTGGCATGGTCCTCACCTTTCTGCCCATCCTGGCCATCTTTTACCTCGCCCTCGGCTTCCTCGAGGATACCGGCTACATGTCGAGGGCAGCCTACCTCACCGACAGGTTCATGCACATGATGGGCCTCCATGGAAAAAGCTTCATGCCCATCATCCTCGGCTTCGGGTGCAATGTCCCGGCCGTCCTCGGCACGCGGATCATCGAATCGAAAAAAGCGAGAGTGCAGACCGCCCTCCTCGTGCCCTTCGTGCCCTGCACCGCCCGGCTCGCCGTAGTATCGATCCTCGCGCCGATATTTTTCGTCCACTCGGCGTTTCTGGTCACCTGGGGCCTCGTGGGAGGCAACCTCGTGATACTCGCCCTTCTGGGACTCGCCCTCCACCGTTTCGCTTTCGAGGACGAGCACGTTGCCTTCATCATGGAGCTGCCTCTTTACCACTTGCCCAACATGAAGACGATCGGGATCTATGTCTGGCAGAATCTCCTGGGCTTTCTCAAAAAGGCAGGGTCGATCATTCTCGTCGCCTCCCTCGTCGTATGGGCCTTCTCCTACTTTCCCACGGGCGTCATAGCGACGAGTTACCTCGGCGTTTTCGGACATTGGCTCGAGCCGGTGAGCAGGCTGCTCGGCCTGCCGTGGCAGGTGTTCATCGCCATCCTCACCAGCTTCGCGGCCAAAGAAAACACGATCGCGACCCTCTCGGTGCTCTACGGAAACCTCGGCGCCGCACTGCCGAAGATCATGTCCTCGGCCGCAGCCCTCGGCCTCCTCGCCTTCCAAATGCTCTTCATTCCCTGCGTAGGCACGATCGCCGCCATCAAGCAGGAGACCAAGTCCTCAAAGTGGACAGCCTTCAGCCTGGTCCTCATGCTCCTCTTGTCCTTCGGCGTGGCCGCCGCGATCTATCAGGTGGGGAGGCTCTTCTAGCCATGCTGCGCGAAATTCTCGCCCTCTTGGGCTCGGGCGGCACAAGCACTCTCGCAAGATTCGCCCTCGACCTCGGCATCGATCGCGGGGAAGTCGAGGACATGCTCAGGCAACTGTCCTCCTTCGGCTATATCGAGGAACTCTCGTCCGCCATGGCCACGAGTTGCGCCGACGGCAATATAAAAACCTGCGCTGGCTGTTCCGGCTGCGGCTTCGTCCTGGGCTGCGGCCAAGCCCCGAAAAACCGCGTCTGGGCCCTCACTCCGAAAGGCAGGGAAGTCCTGAAACACTCGAGCTGATCAGGCTGGCGATCTGAAAATTGCACCGATCGGCTCGGAAGGTTGGATAATTTATTATCTGGTAAAGCGCCGAATGGGAGTCGAACCCACGTCTCCAGCTTGGAAGGCTGGGGTAATAGCCGTTATACGACCGGCGCATGGAAAGCAAATCGACGTTAGCAGATAGGCCCGGAAGCGTCAATCCTCAAAACTTTCCTCCTACTTGAAGGTTGAGTATATTCCTATTCAGGACACCAAGGTCCTAATTGATGGAGGCTAAGCGATGAAAGTCGGCATCGTCGGCAGCGGTTTCGTGGGCGCCACGGCGGCCTACGCGATAGTCATGCGCTGGGTCGCGCGCGAGGTCGTGCTCGTAGACGCGGACGAGCGCAGGGCCCTCGCCGAAGCCGACGATATCCTGCACGCCGTCCCCTTCTCCAACCCGGTGGAGGTTCGAGCGGGCGATTACGCCGATCTCGCCGGCAGCGGCGTCGTCATCCTCGCCGCGGGAGTCGGGCAAAGGCCCGGCGAGACAAGGCTCGAGCTCCTCGATAGGAACGCGGCGATCTTCAAGATCGTCGTCGCCAAAGTCGTCGCATCCGCTCCCGATGCCGTTCTCCTCGTGGCTTCCAATCCCGTCGACGCGATGACCCATATCGCTGCCGCGTATTCCTCCGCGGCGGGCGTGCAGGCAGGGAGGGTGCTCGGCTCGGGCACGACCCTGGATACGGCGCGCTTCCGCTCCCTCCTCGGCCGGAGGCTTGGAGTCGATTCGCAGCACGTGCACGCCTACGTCCTCGGGGAGCACGGCGACTCCGAGGTTTTCAACTGGTCGCAGGTTTCCGTCGCGGGCATGCCCCTTTCCGACTTCAATCTACCTGAAGGCTGCACCCGCCTCGATTCTCGGGACAGGGCCGAGATCGAGGATCTGGTACGCGGCGCCGCATATAGGATAATCGAGGGCAAAAAGGCCACATACTATGGGATCGGCTCGGCCTTGGCCCGCATCGTCGAGGCCATCCTCCATGACCAGCGCTCCATCCTCACGGTCTGCGCGCCGGTCGCGGCCGATCCTTGCGAAACCAAGGTCCCGGGACTAGGCGAATTGGAAGGAGTTACGCTTTCTCTGCCGAGGCTGGTCGGGGGCGCCGGGGTGCTCGCGACCATGGCGCCGACCCTCGACGAGACGGAACGAGAGGCGCTTCGAGCCAGCGCCCTGGTAATCAGGGGAGCGACGGAAGCCATCAAGGTCTGAAGGAAGCTATACCTTTTCGGCTTCGAAGCGCTGCTTCGGATGCGCGATTTCCTCCTGGGCGGCTACGATCCTGAGTTCCGTCTCGCGATCGGCAAAGGTGTGCTCGAATACCGCGTAGACTGAATCGGCCATCAGCTCGAGGGCGCGTACCGGATCGCGCCCTTCGAGATAGCGCGCAAGAAAGAGGGCGGAGGCCAAGTCGCCCGCACCGCTGAGCGGCGGGTCGAAAGGCAGCTCCGTCGTCGTGAGCATGCGGAATCCCTCTTTCGAGGATAGGAACATGGAAATGGCCGAATCTCCGTTATCATTCGGTTTGAAGCTCGTAATAAGGACAACGGAGGGGCCCATTTCGTGGATGAGCCCGCAGGACCTTTTCGCGTCGTCGATACTGGCGATTACGCAGTCGGAGATTTTCTCGGCCTCGAACTGGTTGGGCGTTACTATATCGGCGGCGCGGACGGCATGTTCGGAGATAAATTCGCAGACTCCCTCGTCGACGAAAAAATTATTGCCGTAATCGCCCATCACGGGATCGCAGCAGTACAGGGCACCGGGATGGGCAGCCTTGACTTCATCGACCGCCTGCAGAATGAGGTGGCCTACCTCGGCTGTGCCCAAGTAGCCTGACAGTACGGCCTCGCAATCCCCGATACGGCCCCTTGCCTTTACCCCGCTCCACACGAGCTCGATGTGGGCGGCGGTAAAAACCTCTCCCGTCCATGAGCTGTATCCCGTGTGGTTGGAAAACTGTACGGTATTGATCGGCCAGACCTCGTAGCCCAGGCGCTCGAGGGGGAAGACCGCCGCCCTATTCCCGACATGGCCGTACGCGACGTGGGATTGAATGGAGAGTATGGCCACTCGATGCCTCCAATCCAGTATACCTTGAATCCTAACTGTTTCCACGAAGCCGCGCAAAGTAGATTCCCCGCGCTAAAAGCAGGGCTTCCGATCGATTTCCTCGATGCAATCCCTCAAGAAGCGGTTGAGAAAATCGAGCCCTTCCCCGTCGAGGGCCGGTCCCCCGCTTTCCGTCATCCCCGGCCAGGGCTCTCCGGCCACGATACGTTCTTTCCAGGTCGAGAGAGTGTCCCCGATGAGCGACTCCGCGTTAATCCCGAAACGCCGTCGGAAGGCGGCTAAATCGAGCCCGAAAGAAGTCCTGAAAGCCATCATCACCGTTTCCAAGACGGCATCCCGCAGTCCGATATCGGTCTCGACCCCGGCCTCGCCCGAAAGGCGGCGGTAATCGACTATTTCCCTGAGTTCCTCGATTCGGAGGGAAGTCCCGGATATACGAGCCAGGGTCGAGACCGCCCCCGGTCCCGCGCCGATATAGGAATCCATGCGCCAATAGGCAAGGTTATGTCGACATTCGTCCCCAATCGAAGCATAGTTGGACACTTCGTAACGGCGTTTTCCGGCATCAAGCAGGACCCCCTCGAGCCTTCTTCGCGAATCCCAGTCCTCGTCTTCATTCGGGAAGCGGAGACGGCTCTTCGCCATGGCGAGGGCCGTACCCTCCTCAATCGTCAGGTCGTAGACGGATAGATGCCTCGCTCCCGCACCCAGAAGCTCGGCCGCGAATCCCGCGATCTTTTCGGCGTCGCCGATGGTGCGCGGAAATTCCCGCGGCGAAGGGATGCCCGCTATAAGATCCGCGGAGACGGCCATTCCCGCCTCGGTCGCGAGGCGCACCGCTCCCAATGCCGCCTCGGGGCCATGTCTCCTGCCCAGTGTCGCCAACTCGTCGGGATCGAGGCTCTGCACGCCTATGCTCAACCTCGTGACGCCGCGTCTACGCATGATCTCGATGCTCTCCGGGCCAAGACTGTCGGGATTGGCCTCGACCGTCCATTCCCGCGGTTCCCTGGTTCCGGGATTCCCGATCAATGCTCCAATGCCTTCCAGCAGGGAATCGAAAACGCCGGAAGAGAGGATAGTCGGCGTGCCGCCACCCACGTAGACGGTCTTAAAAGCCCCAGCGTCGAAACGCTCCGACAAATCGGAAGCCCGCTCGAGGATGGCCCCTACCAATTCGTCTTCAAAGCCCTCCGATAGCGATGAGGCCGGCACCGAATAGAAATCGCAATAGGAGCATTTGGAGGCGCAGATGGGAACGTGAATATAAAGGGCGGCGGGCGGGATGAAGCCCGGGGCGTCATCGCGATGACCGGTCAAGGACTGCCGAACCTCTTAGGCGGCCAATACCGCAGCAGGGCCTTTGCACGGAAGCGATCGATGTGTACCGGCCCCCATAGTCGAGAGTCGCTCGATGAAGATCGGGCATCCCCAGCGATGAAATACTCGTCCTTTTCGAGTACGCGGGCATCCATGTGCCCGGAACCGGGTAGATCGGCCCTCCATGATTTGGGTGCGTCGTCGTGAGAGATGTCGTATCTCGTGGAGGAGAACTCGAATTCGGTGAGGAACTGGTCGCTGCCCGCGCTCTTAATCTTGAATTCGAAGTTGTCCATCTGGATAGTATCTCCGGGTAGGCCGATGACGCGTTGGAGCGTCGGCGCTGACAGTATCCCGTCGTGCGCGAAACGCGTGGGCCCGTTCCCCGCGGAACCGCTCCTATCGGTGGAGACCAGTTGGAATGTGACAAATCGTACGATGGAGTCGGAGAGCAGTTCCCAGAACCCGGGGCGCTTCGTGTAGTTGGGCTCGACGACTACTATTTCACCCCGATCGGGGCGCGAAATACCGGGTAGCTTGCCGAATAAGGTGCGCGGGCCGAAGGCCAGGGGCGTCACGATGATGCGTTCGCCGGGAAGTATCGTCGGGCACATCGCCTGGGACTTCATAACGTAGGTCGCGAGGAAAAGGCCCGAGAGCAACTCGTAGCCGATGAAGACCAAGAGTAGCACACCCAGGCGTCGCGCGGCCCTTCGCCGTCCCTGGACAGCCTCCGCGTAGGATCGTCGTCTACCGAACAAGGCTGCTGCTCCCGGTTAACGGATGAAACATAGCGGCAGGACATTAGCATGATCGCGAAACGCTGGGCTAGGCCTTCGGCACGCCTTTGACAAGGGGAGGCCGAATTCTTATAATCGTGTCGCGTGAGTATCCCCGAAGGCGTCAAGATCGTTGCCGTAAATAGGCGCGCGCGTTTCGACTACGCGATCGACGAGAGCTTTGAGTGCGGCATTTGCCTCCTCGGGACCGAGGTCAAGTCCATAAAAGACCACAAGCTTTCCTTCCCCGACGCTTTCGCCGAAGTACGAGACGGCGAGGTATGGATGAGGAATTTCCGCGTCTCCGAATACCCCTTCTCTTCGGCCGCTTTCCAGCACGATCCCGACCGGCAGAAGAAGCTCCTCCTCCACGCGCAGGAAATCAAGCGCATAGACCGTCGGGTCAGGGAAAAGGGCTACACGCTGATCCCGTTGTCGGTGTACTTGAAGAAGGGCCTCGTCAAGATCGAGCTCGGCCTGTGTAAAGGCAAGAAAATGTATGACAAACGGGCGGATATCAGGGAAAAAGACTTGGACAGAGACATGCATCGCGCGCTCCGCCGCCGTAATGAGAGCTAGCGCATTGCGGATTACGGGCGGAAAGTACGGGGGCAGAAGCGTCGAAGTGCCCAAGGGCGGCCTCGAGATACGGCCTGCCATGGATAGGATGCGCGAATCCGTCTTTGCGGTTCTCGGCGACCTTACCGGCCTCTCCTTCCTCGACCTCTTCTCGGGATCCGGCATTATAGCCCTCGAGGCCTCGAGCCGCGGGGCCTCCCCCGTCGCCTGCGTCGAGAAGGACCCCGGGAAATTCATGATCCTCCTCCGCAACGTGGCCATGGCCGAGGACCGTATCGAGTGCAGGTCCATGCCCGTCGAGCGCTTCCTCCTACGCAACAAAACCAGTTTTTCGATCGTATTCCTCGATCCGCCCTTCCCCTACCGCTACCGGAATGAGCTTCTCGCGACCCTGGCGCGTGGGCCTTCGGCAGCTCCCGGAGGCCTCGTTCTCATCCATTTCCCGGCCGAAGACGCACTGCCCGACGCGATAGACGGGCTATCGCTCGAAGACGAGCGCGAATACGGCAGATCCCATGTGAGGTTCTATAAAAAATCGATGGACATGCCGTAAGGTTTTCCCCCGGTTTGTAAAAATCTTGCAAACTCTGCCAATTCCAAAATTTCCGCAGCTCCTTTCGGAAAATAGCGGGGTTGATTATTGAATCCGTTTCCTATATCTTTTTGGGGTAAGTCATATTTTATGGAGAAAAATCTATTCGAGCGCTTCCCGTCTGATCGCCTCATTAAGACGGCCGATCTGCCTACGCCCGGCGTGGAGCCTGACCGAAAGATCAAGCTCAATCGAAAGGGGAACGAACTGTTCAATGGTGGGGACGTCGAGTCCGCACGGCGGATATTCCAAACTACCGGCTATTCCGACGGTCTCATACGCGTCGGGGACCGGTACCTGTCCGACAGCAGGCCGATCGACGCTCTCAAGATGTACCGTCTGGCTCACGATGAAAAACGTTCCGAAAGACTGATAAATTCCGCCGCCCTCGTTGTTCAGTATTTATTGCACGAAAAAGAGGAAATGAAGTGAGCGATAATAACACTCCCGAGTCCCTCCGCAAGGACACTGAGCATGATGCTCCGAACCAGGAGCTTGCCGAAATAGCGGATCTCTCCAAGAAGGGCTATCAATATCTCAAGGAAAATCGCGTCGAAGAGGCTGAAGAATGTTTTGCCCGTATTCTTGAGAGGGATAGGGAGAACAACTACGCCCTCGTCGGACTCGGCGATGCCGCCCGAAAGCGCGGTGCCTTTCGCGAGGCGGTGGACCATTACAAGAAATGCCTCGTCTACCATCCCGGAAACAATTACGCCCTTTTCGGCCTGGCCGACTGCTACAAGGCGCTGAACCAGTACCAAAAGGCGATAGAGATATGGGAGCAGTACCTTCTCCACGACAACAAGAACATTACGGTACTCACGCGCGTCGCCGATGCGTACCGCAAGGTGCGCGACTTCCGCAAATCCAAGGCCATATACCTGCGTGTCCTGGAGATGGAGACGGACAATCCCTACGCTCTGATCGGCCTCGGGCATCTCCACTACGATTTCAAGGAATACAAGGATGCCCTCGGCTACTGGCAGAGAATGGTGGACCTCCAGGGCGACGAGGTCGACATCAGGGTTCTCACCTCGATAGGCAACTGCTACCGCAAGCTCAAGCAGTTCGAGCTGGGTGTGCCCTACTTCGATAAAGCCCTGGTCAAGGAGCCGGATAATTTCTACGCCCTGTTCGGCCTCGCGGATTGTTACCGCGGTACGGGCGCTCCCGCGGGTTCCCTGGATTTCTGGAACCGCATCCTCGCCAAAGACCCGAAAAACAAGGTCATCCTCACCAGGGCGGGCGACGCTTACCGAAGCATGGAAGACTACGAAAAAGCGGCGGAATACTACGAGCGCGCGCTCAACATCGAGTTCGACGTCTACGCAGTGCTCGGCCTCGCCGTCATAGCGAGGATGCAGGGCAAGATTGAGGACGCCATCGTATCGCTTCGCAAGCTCATCCAGAACGACCCCAAGAACTACCGTCTCTACCTCGAGCTTTCGCTCTGCTATCAGGCCTCCGGAGACCGCCAGAAGGCCCTGGAGATCCTCTCCGACTTCCAGCGCCTGGGCATACGCAACATCTACATCCAGGACGCCGCGGCCAAGCTCCAGCGGTCCTAGAGCGTGGAATCCCTTTACGGTATGAGCCCCGCCGAGCTGGCCGGGGCCCTTTCCCTATCTCCGCCTTTCAGGGCTCGCCAGGTGTTCGCATGGTTGTCGAGAGGCGCTCGATCTTTCGACGAGATGACCGACCTCCCCGTCGCCGAGCGAGAGCGTCTAACGTTGATGTTTCCGCGCATCGCCTCGTCGGAGCCTTCCGCGGAGCTGGACGACCCGGACGGCTCCTTCAAGCTCCAGATGCGCCTGGCCGACGGCGCCGCGGTCGAATGCGTTCTCCTAGAGGACATCGAGGGCCGCAAGACCGCATGCCTTTCTTCGCAGGTCGGATGCCCCATGGGCTGCGCCTTCTGCAGGACCGGGGCCTTGGGCTACCTGCGCGACCTCTCGGCGGGGGAGATCATGGAGCAATTCCACTTTTTATCGGCGAGGCGCGGAAGCCCGTCCAACGTGGTATTCATGGGCATGGGCGAGCCCTGCGCCAACCTGAGGGAGGTACGCAGGGCCATTGCGATTCTTTCGGGAGGGGTGGGCATATCCCTGCGCAAGATCACCATATCGACGAGCGGCCATGTGCCGGGAATACTCGAGCTCGCCGAGAAGGGCCCCGCGGTGCGCCTCGCCGTCTCCCTCACGGCCGCGGACGAGGAACTTCGAAGCCGGCTTATGCCGATCAACCGCAGATGGGGACTGGCCGCCTTAAAGGACGCGCTACTCCGATACCAGGAGGCGACCGGCGAGCGGGTGACCCTCGAGTGCGTGCTTTTAGCGGGAGTCAACTCCTCTCCCGAGAGCGCCCGCGAGCTTATTTCGTGGATAGGCCGCCTGAACGCGCAGGTGAACGTGATCGCCTGGAACAAGGTGCAGGGCCTCCCTTTCGCGGAGCCTTCGCGCCCGGAAGTCGAGAACTACATCGCCGTCCTGGAGGCCGCGGGCATCGTCGCCAGTCGCCGCATGCGGCGCGGCCGCGGCGTGATGGGCGCCTGCGGACAGCTCGGCGATACACTGCGGGCGCCGACAAGCAAGAACGGCGATCATTGAAAGGGGCCACCAGGCCCCAGCCCGTCGCGCGGATACCTCATTTTTTACGCGCCATCTTCCTACCTATCCTCGCGAGCCGCGATAGGGTTTCCGCCCGATCCCCGTCGGTAGATGCTAGGCGTAGCGCTTCTTTCGCCCAACGCGCCGCTTCGGCCAGGTCCCCGATGGAACGCTCGTACAGCTTGGCCCTCTCGACCGCGCAGCGGTAGGTTTCGGGCAGCATCGCCGCGACGCGAAGGCCGTCGGCGACCCGAGCGGCCTTCCGGTAGCGCATCGAGAGGAGGAGGCCGGCGCCCTCGTCGCCGGCGCCCGCGGCGGATTCGAGGAGCTCCTCGCCCGCTGCGGGACGGCCCGCGGCCAGGAGGGTCCGCCCAAGGCCGAAGCGGTCCACGTCGAGGCTGCCGGCTCGCGGATACGGGTCGTCGAACAGGGCTTGGGCGCGCGCGACGAGGCGGGCCAGGCCGACCACGTCGTTCGCGTTATGGGACAGCACGAGGCGCATGAGGGGATGGTCGCCTTTCCTCACGAAGGAGAGCCAAACCTCTGGAATCATGGCGCCGGGCAGGTCTTCCTCGCGCTCCAGCCCCAGGACTTCGCGCTCTAGCAGGCCCAGGGAAGCGCCGCCGTGCACGCGACGCCACAGCCGCCTGGACGCGAAGAGGGCGTCGACGTGGAGGTCGGGTTCCGGCGGGACAATGCCATTCATCACGCATCGCGTCCGGAGCAGGGGCATGTCGAAGGCCCTCCCGTTGTAGCTCACGATGACCGCGTCGTCGGCGAGGAGGGACAGCAGAAAGGCGAGGAAGGCGGGCTCTCCCGGAAAATCCTCGAGGAAAACTTGCGTGAGGGCGAATTCGCCCTTTTCAACCCGGCCTACGGCAGCCAGGAATGCGATCGTGCCCGTGCCCCCGGAAAGGCCCGTCGTCTCGAGATCGAAGAATCGAAGTCGCTCGGCGGGGATTCGCTCGGCGGGGACTCCTCCCCGAGTATCAGTTGCCCCGGGAGGGGCCCCGCCGCGATTGCGCCGCAGCGGAGCGAAGACGGAAGGATCGACGCTCTCGAGCAGGCTGTCCGCGAAATGCAGCGTCCGCGTCCAGGCCAGCTCGCCTATCGATACCCATCCTCCGAGGAAGGAGGGTCTGTCGCGACGAATAGTCGCGCCGCGACCAATAGTCGCGTCGCGCTCGGCGCTCCGCTCGAGACCGGCGGCCTTGACGAGGCCGAGCTCGCGGATCCTGGCCAGGCGGCCCTTGAGGTTAACCGCCACCGCCAAGGGCTCCCAACAGATCGAGAACCCGCGCCTTCACCGTCGAGCCGTCCATGGCCGAGGTGAGCCCCAGGTTCTTTCCGCCCGCATCGGCGAAATCCACGCCGATACACGAGGGGCAGCCGCCGGCGCAGGGGCAGGAGGCCAGGCGCTCCCGCGCGGCTGAGACTGAGGGCGAGAGGAGCCGCGCGAGGCCTTCGGCCAGCCCGGTTCCCCCGGGGTAGCGATCGAAAAGATAGATGGCGCTACAGCCGAAATGGGGGTCGCGCACGCGCTCGGCCCGCCCCAGGTCGCGGGGGTCGCACATGAGGAAGGCAGGGGCTATGTCGTGGAGAAGGCGACCCACGCCCGCGAGCAGAGCCGCCTTGAAGGTTTCGCTCTTCCCTTCGGCCAATTCGTCGCCCGCCTTGGTGCCCGCGGGGAGAAGGAGGACTATCGCGCGCGTCTGCATTTCCTCCGGCGGCAGGCTTATCTCGCCGTAGCCGACGTTTTCATGGCTGTGGAACCTGAGTTTCTTGAATTTTTCGGCCTGACTTCGGACAAGGACGTCGCCGAGGACGCATTCGGCGATATGCTCGCCGATAACGAACCTCTCGTCCTCGGTCAGCATTTCGATATCGGTTTTTACCACCGAGTCGGTCCAATAGTCGACGTCCTTTTCGGCGACGTGGCAGGTCCTATTCTCGATGTCGAGCTTTCGGACCAGGTACTGGCGTCCGAGGTGGATGTAGACCGCATTATCGAAGATGAGCTCCTTCGCGCTCGGCCTGTCCATCTCGCCGATGACCCTCGCCCCGCCCCCCGTCTCGTCGACGATGACGACATTGTCCGCGGTAGCCGAGCGCAGGGAAATCTTCTCGCTCGGATAGCCCTGATCCGACCAGTACCAGCGCCCGCCAGTCCTCCTGACGATGCCCTCTTCTTCGAGAAGAGCGAGGCCTTCCCCGGTGGCGAGGGCAGACTCCTCGCCGCTCGGGTCCTCGCCGAAAGGTCTCCTTTCGGCGCTTTTTCCGAAGGCTTCGCCTTCGGAAAAAGGAAGTTCGAAGGCCGCGCACTTGAGGTGGTCCATGAAGATGTATGGATTGTCGGGATCGACCCTCGCCTTCTCGGGGTTCCGACCGAAGAAATACTCGGGATGGGCGATGATGTACTGATCCAGCGGCGAGGACGACGCGACGAGTATGGCGAGGGAGACCGACCCTCGGCGCCCCGCCCTTCCCGCCTGCTGCCAGAAACTCGCGAAGGCGCCGGGAAAGCCGGCCACGACGGCGGCGTCCAGGCCGCCGATGTCTATGCCCAGCTCCAGCGCGTTGGTCGACACCACTCCTTGGATGGAGCCCTCGCGCAGTCCCTTTTCTATGGCTCGCCGCTCGCTTGGGAGGAGGCCCGACCTATAGGGGCTGACTTTGATCCCGGTGTTTCCGTTATAAGGATTGGCGAGGGTTTCGGCGATATACGAGGCGATGAGCTCGACCTTGAGACGCGAGCGGGCGAAGAGGATGGTTTTCACCCCCGCTTTCAGGAGGCGTACGGCGAGATTCTCCGACTCGGTCGCGGTGCTCTTGCGGATGCCCTGCACCGGATCGACGAGAGGCGGGTTGTAAAAAAGCACTACGCGCTCGCCGAGGGGCGCGCCGTTTTCCGCGAGTTCCTCGACCTCGCGGCCGATGAGAGCGCGGGCGAGTTCCCGGGGATTGCCGATCGTGGCCGAGCAGAGGATGAATCGGGGCCTTGCCCCGTAGAAGGCGGCTATCCGGAGGAGCCTGCGCAGTACGTTGGCCACGTGGCTCCCGAAAACGCCGCGGTAGGCATGCATCTCATCGACGACGACGTAGCGAAGGTTGGAGAAAAAATGTATCCATTTTGCGTGGTTGGGCAGGACGCCCGAGTGCAGCATGTCGGGATTGGATATGACGATGCGTCCCCCGTCCCGGGCCGCGACGCGAAGTGAGTCGGGCGTGTCGCCGTCGTAGGTGCAGACGCGGAGGGGCAGTTTTCCGCCCAAGGCTACTTCGTTGAGCTCGGCCTGTTGGTCCTGGGACAGGGCCTTGGTCGGGAAGAGGTAGAGGGCCCTCGCCGAGGGTTCCTCGAGCAGAGCCTGCACGATGGGGAGGTTATAGCAGAGAGTCTTGCCGCTCGCCGTCGGCGTGACGACGACGAAATCCCGTCCGGAACGCGCGAGGCTATAGGCCTTGGCTTGGTGCGAATACAAGCGGTCGACGCCGCGGGAGACCAGGGCCGCGAGGAGGTCCGGATGTAAGTCCGCGGGCATGGGGGCCCACTCCGCCGCTCGGGCCGGAATGCGCTCGATGTGCGCGACGCGAGGACCGATATCAGGATCGGCCAGCAGATCGTCTATGAACGAAGTAGCGGAAAGCCTGATCATGATCTATACTGTATACTTTAACGCGGCTATTCGTAAACGGTGCCGCGGGAGAGGAGAGTTAGATGTTCAAGGTTCTATCCATCGTGCTCGGCGGCGGCAAAGGTTCTCGCCTCTTCCCCCTCACGAAGGATCGCGCCAAGCCGGCAGTCCCCTTCGGCGGGAAATATCGCATCGTCGATATTCCGATCTCGAATTGCATCAACGCGGGCTTCAACCAGATATACGTCCTTACCCAATTCAACTCGGCCTCTCTCCACCTCCATGTGGCGAGAACCTACACCTTCGACAGCTTTTCTCGGGGCTTCATCGAGATACTCGCGGCCGAGCAGACCCTCGTGCACTCCGGATGGTACGAAGGCACCGCGGACGCCGTAAGGAAGAACCTGATACATTTCCGACCCCAGAACCCGAGCCACTACCTCATAGTATCGGGCGATCAATTGTATCGGATGGACATCGAGGATATGTTCAAGAAGCATGTCGAGTCGGGATGCAGGCTCACGATAGCCTGCACCACCGTATGCCGCGAGGAGGCGAGCGCTCTCGGCATCATGGCCATCGACAAGAACTCTCATATCGTCGATTTCGAGGAGAAACCGGGCCCGACAAAGAACATAGACTCCTTCAAGATACCAAAGGAGCTCCAGGGCGAACGCCGCGGAAGCAAGGATTACCTCGGCAGCATGGGCATCTATATATTCGACGCCTCCCTCATGGAGAAGGCGCTCTCGGGCTCGGAGAACGACTTCGGCAAGGAGATCATTCCCACGATCCTCGGCGAGGAGACCGTGAACGCCTATGTATTCGACGGCTACTGGGAAGACATAGGCACCATTAAATCTTTCTACGAAGCCAACCTCGACCTCACCTCCATCGACCCGAAATTCAATTTCTACGAAGAAGACAAGCCCATACATACCCACAAGCGCAATCTTCCCGCATCCAAACTCAACTACTGCAGCATAAGTCAGACGCTGGCCGCGGAGGGCTGCATCATTACGAATGCATCCATCACCCGATCGATTGTCGGTATCCGCACGGTAATAGAATCGGGGGCAAGCCTCGACGGCGTCGTGTGCATGGGGGCCGACTACTACGAGGGCGCCGCTGACAAGGCGGCGAACAAAGAGGCCGGCCGTCCAGATGTCGGTATCGCAAAGGGCTCGATAATCAAGGGGGCCATCATCGACAAGAACGCTCGGATCGGCGAGAACTGCCGAATCGGCATTGATTTCAGGGACAGGGCCGATGGCGACTTCTCCTCTTATTATATTGTAGACGGCATTATCATCATTCCGAAAAACGGGATAATTCCTGCTGGTACAGTTATTTAATAAAGAGCCTAAAACGTTCCGGCGTAGCCTGGAAGGTCCAGCCGGCGACTATCCAAAAGACCCTGCCCTTCTCGAGGTATGCCATTGCGCTCGAACTCGAACCAAGCTCGTCGATGCTCGCCGCGATCTCCTGTCCGGCATCGTTGAAAATCGCTATTATCGCGGCGCCGCTCGCGGGTTTCGCGGCGAATCTCCTCTTCGCGCTTGCCCCGCTCTCGTAGCGGAATGCGGTAAACGCCGCGCCCGTGTCGACCGGCATGCCCTGGACGAAGAGATCGAAACGCAGGTAAGGTCTCGCGTCGCTGAGGTCCGCGGGCTTGAATCGGCCCAAGGCCGATGATATCGCCGATGCCGTCTCATGCGGGGGAGCTATCGCGGCATCGAGCGCCGAGGCCGTCGCGCTCGGTTCCCTATCCTTTCCGACGAGGACGAGCGACCCGTCCATGAGAAGAAGGAGAAGGCCTCCCCGAGCGCCGCTCACGGCCACAGGCGAATCGAAGACGGGCGACTCGAGCCGGGCTAACTTCTGGCTTGCCTCTCCCGCCCTCGACGAGAGGAGGATGCCCCTCCCCTTTCGGCCGTCGATGCCGGAGTAGACGAGCTCCCGGTCCGCGGCGAGAAAGGCGGTAGTCCCCTCCCAAGCCCAGGTGCGCAGGGTTTGGCCGCTCTTCACCTCTATTTCGGCCGCGCCACCTCCGATAAAAGCGGCTATCGCCTGAGAGCCGTCGGCTAGGGGGCGTAGAGAGGGATCGAAGGGGCCGGGCGCCGCGCCTATGCCCTTGCCGTCGATGAGCGAGAAGGCCGAGAGACTGCCGCTCTCAGCGAGCACGAGGGCGATCCCGTTTCCGGCGGAAATGGACCGAGCTTTAGCCGTCAGTGCGGCGCTCCATACGGAAGCTCCCGTCGACTCGTCGAAGGCTTCGAGGCTCGAGCCTGCCGCCGCGAGCACGAGTCCCGGCGCGTAGGCGATATCGGCCGCCGAGGCCGAAAGGCTCTTCTCCCACGCCTGGGCGCCCGTGGACGCGTCGACGAGGCGCAGTCCCAAGGATTCGTCGGCTACCGCTATGCGGCCGCCGGGAACCGCCAGGAGCCGTCGCGCGGTAAACCCTTCCGTCTTCCATGCCTCGATAAGCCTCTCGCCTTCGCCCTCGGTTTTGAAGCCGATGAGAAAAGCTCGGCCCACCGCACCGGCGTCGGCGCATGCGACCACGATTCGCTCGCCCGAGGCGGCCATGGCGAGAACCGGGCCGGGCAGAGACGCACGGGCCCCCGAGGCAAGGACCAGCTCATGACGGAATCCCTTGCCCGCCGAGGGCGGATAGACCCGCCTCGCTATTGCGGCCATCGATAGCGACTCGCCGAGGGCGAGGCAAACGCCAGCTTCGGGAAGGCCGGCGGCGGCTATGAGCACGACGGGAGCTACGGGACTCGCGGCCATTCCCCCGAGGAGCCCCGAACTCTCGAAAGCGGCCCGAGGGTCCGGCCCCTTCGATTCGCCACCACCCTCCACCGTGCCGGATTCCTGGCCGCTGCCCTTGATTACGGCTTCGCGGACTGGACAAGCGCAAAGAATAAGCGCCGCGGTCAGAAGCGCTAAATTTCGCGCGCACCCGAAAACGTGTCCCGCAATCATGGTCGCCATCCTTCCAGCAGAGCGATCTCGAGTTCGGTATCGCCGAAACGCGATGGTCCTCCGTTTTTCGGGTAGGATTCGATGGCCAAATCGTTATTCCACCCCACAGGGTCGTAAGCCGAGACCACGCACTGCCCATACCTCGCCAATAGCGCGGAGGGATCGGCCTTCGAGAGCCCCAAACCGGCCGCCCTCGAAAAGGCAGCCGCGTACATCGCCCCAGCCGTTTCCGCGCGCAGGGGAAGGGATAACGAGAGTCCCGAAGCATCCGTCACCGTGGCGAAGAAGGAGATCCTTCGGCCGGGCTCCTCGGGCGGGAGATCAAGATCGATCGCGTAAACGAGGATTCCCGCCGGGCTCGCCCCGAGCGCCAAAGCAGCCGCCTTGGCGACCGCGGTCGAAGCCTCAAGGCGGGCCTGGGCCCCTTCTGCGGCCTGGGCATAGAGGGCGCCCAGACGACGCGAGGCCTCCGCGTACAAGTTCGCATAACGAGTTTCCCGCTTCGCAATTGCGGCCAACTCCGGCCTTTCGAGAAGGAGAAGGACGGGTTCGGCGCCTCTGCCAGCGTCCCGAATTTCCTGACCTACGCCTATTGTCGGAGCTTCGCCTATTGGCGGACCTTCGCCGCGGGATTCCTCGTCGGCGATCGCGATCTCCAGTCGGTTGAGTGCCGCGATCGCGGCAAGAGGATCAGTCGCCACGATCGGCGTCGTCAAGGTCGGCGCCGCCGAGATAGGCTGGCCGTTGCCAGAGGCCCCAGCGGCGGCAAAGACCGCCAGAGCGGATTCGCTCGTTCCGCAAAGCGAAGCGAGGTCACGGCGCCGGACCGCGGGCGACCTTGACCACAGCTCCATCAGGCGCCGCGCGGCTTCGGCGGCGGCCGAGTCGCTGCTGCCGCCCGCGGACATCGCCTCGAAAAGGGCGGCGCCGCGCCTTGGTCCCAAGGATGAAAAGGCGACAACGCTCGAGGCGAGGGCTGTTCGCTCTTCCTGCGGCGCGGAGCCCAGATCGCCTGGATAGGCCGCGGCCGGGAAGGAGGCCTTCCAAGCCCGATAGGCTGCGGCCGCGATCTCGAGACGCGACAGCGGGGCTGCAGTGGCCGGGGAAAGGGCGAGTAGACGTGCCTTGGACGCGATGAGCGATCGAGCGACGCTTTCGGCTCCCCGATGGGCCATGGCGGCGGCGGCCTCGCGCGCCCCCGCGGCTCCCGCCTTTTGCAGCAGCGAGGCGATCTCCGTCAGTTCCGGGAAGAGGCGCGTCAGGTTCTTCGACCTGCCCGCAAGGTATTTTTCGAGTCCGATCGCCGCCTTCTCGCCGATCCCGGACGCGAGAATAGCCGCCGATAGCGCTTCTTCCGCGGCTTCGCGGGAGGCTATCAGTGCGGAGCCGTCGCCGAGGGCCAGACTGAGCGAATTTGCGCCCTTGGCCTTGCCATCACCCGAGGCGAGGACGAGAGCGGCAGCCATGGCCCTTCCTCGTGAGGCCGAAAAGGCGACAGAGGCGTCGGCCACCCTCGCCGAGCCGTCGGGTGTGGCCCAGGATGTCCGGCTCGACCTGGAGGCGGCGAGAAGCGCGTAGGCCTCGACCGCATCGGCCTCGGCCTTGAGCTGCCCCTCCCTCGCCACTTGCCATCTCGATTCGATCACCGCGGAGTAGTCGTCGATGGAAACGAGGAGGGTTGCGGCCTTGGCGGCGACTCTTGTGGGTAGGAAGAACGTTATATCCTGAGCGCCGACCGAGTTTGAGAGAAAAAGTCCGGCGATGAGGAGGAATGCCTTTCTCGACATATTTCCGCCTAGCCGACTAGTTCGTCCGCGCCGATGTCGGGTCCGGCATTGCCGAGCTTAGCCTTGCCGGGACCGGGGCGCCGATGTCCGCTGAAATCGACGTCGTAGCCGCTCTCGAGGGGCAGGGCCGCGTTTACACAGGCCGAGCCCGCGCGTAGCGGGGCTTGGCTCTTTAGGGGGGCCGCGAAGCTGCTCTCAGGGCTCTCCGATACGATAGGCTTGGAGGCATAGAACACCGAACCCGCGTTTAGCGCGTTGAGCGACCCAAGGTCCCTTACCTCGCTTGCCCCGGCAATAAGCTTATCGAAACCCCAGACGCAGTCGGCCACGAGGACTCCCTGCCCAGGGAGGGAATCGGAGCGCAGAAGCTCGGAGTCCGTCCCTGAGCAATCGAGGATGCTGTTCCAGACCTGCGTTAGCTCACCGCGAACGTCGAAGAACCTCAATCCGCCTTTTTTGGAATCCGCGACGATCGTATCGTGGCGAAAGGCCGGTCCACCGTCCGCGATCTCGAAGAGGGTGCCCGGTCCCTCCCAGGACAGGATTACCTTGCTATTCTTCATCTCGCCCTGAACGGTCTTGAAGGAACCGAGGCGCAGGAAGCCCGAGCCGCCCTCGACCTGAAATAGGCTGCGGTCGACGAGCAAGGATGCGGAACGAAGCGAGATCAGGTTTAAGCCCAGGTCGGCGCGGCTGTCGATGAGGGACTCGCGAAGCGATAACGCGCCTCCATCCATGTCGAAAGCGCCGAATACCCGGACGCCCTTAGTCGCGATAAGGGAGCTGCCCGAGACCGAGATATCGCTGGCGTCGGAGGAAAAGACGGTGCAGGCCATGGCCCGGGTCGCATCGATCCTCGAGCCGCTCACGTCGATCTTCGATCGAAGCGCGGATACGAGGAGGAGGTCCCCTTCCGCCCCCGCCGATATGGAGGAGTCGTCGATCGCGAGCGAGGAGTCGGATAGGGTGATGAGGGGGCTCGGTCCCGCGGCTTCCGCTTTCAAGTCCAGCCGCCGAAGCAAAAGCGAGCCGCCGCCCTGGCTGAAGGCGGATTGTCCCTGCGGGACCGCGATACGAACGCTCGCGCGAGCCGAGGGATCCTTGACCCACAGTTTAGCGAAGCCGCCCGCCAACTCTAACCTCGATGAGCAGACGACGGGGACGCCAATCTCAAAGGCGCCCCTCATGTTCACGATTTTCTTGCCGCCCTTTAGGGCCGCCGCGAGAGCGACGTCGAGGCTCCTATAAGGTCGATCGGGGGAACCATCGCCCTTGTCGCTGCCGTCTTCCGCAACATAGAACGAAGCTCGATCCACGACGAAGGAAAGACTCTTCATCTCCGGCGAGCGGTTTCCTGCCGCGTCGATGTCATAGGCGCGCACGGTGTAGCTCACCGGCCCCGTCTCTGAACCAGCGAACTCCAGAGGGCCCGTTACGGGAGTGAAGGGCGATGAAACTCCGTTGGCCGAGACCGAGGCGACGACATCCTTGGCGCCGGAGCCCGGCAAAAGGGAAAGGCTCGTCGGTTTATCCGAATAGGCCAGGGGAATCTCCAGCGGGCGCGGGGCGTCGGGAATCTTTCGGTCGATAGAAAAGCGAAGTATCCGACCCTCGCCGCCTGAATCGCCGGAGAAAACGCGATAGCGCACTACGACGGAGCGCTCCTCGCCTTCGGGGCAGACAATCCCGAGGGAGTCGCCCACGAGTGGCGACGAGATGCCGGGCTCGGGAGGATTGGAACCGTCGAGACGCAATTCGTAGCGCAAGGTCGCCTTGGCCGTGGGCTTGAGCGTAACGTTTCCGCCGATCAGCGCCCCCTCGGCGACGCCTGCGAGTTCCACATCGGGAAGGACCTCGGGCAGGGGTAA
Source organism: Rectinemataceae bacterium (assembly GCA_049513895.1). GTDB lineage: Bacteria > Spirochaetota > Spirochaetia > Treponematales > Rectinemataceae > UBA1306. The sequence goes on from JBEKVO010000008.1 coordinate 33,723, forward strand.
GGAGAGAACGCTTGAAACCGAGCGCTGACCTGAGCCGTCCTCGCCATACCAAGATATTTTCACGGAGCCTTCGTCGAGGGGCAGAGCTATGGGCGAGGTATAGGGTTTCGGATCGGCCCCATCGACGGAGACGAAAAGGGCGCCGTCGTAGGACGGGAAGACGGCAAAGGCTCCTCTGCCGGCGGGATCGGCCGCAAGGACGGGCCCCTCGGGCGCGGCGGGCTGGGGAATCTCATCGGCGGGATTGGAAAGATGTATCTTTAGAGGGAGCGGATTATAGGAGGCGGCTCCATCTTTCAGTAGCCCGTAATAGACGATCAAATCGTTCGTCCACCCGTAGGGACAGGGTATACGTAATTTAGCCGTTCCGCCGTCGGCGGCGACCCGTTCGAAGTCGTCGAGGTGGCCCGGCGGAGAGTCGGGATTGATGTCGAGAAGGAGGCTCGCGCCCTGAGGGATGACCATCCTGAGCTCCGAGTATCCCCTCTTGGAATCGACGTCGGGCTTCGGAAGGGATGGGGAGGCCTTGATCGCAGATGAGTCGGGAGTGGGAGCAGCCGCGGCGAGGCCCGGCTCGGCCAGCCTGTAGACGAAGCGCGAGGAATATCCGCGGTTGCCTGTCCGATCGACCGCGTAGGCGAGGATCGTGTAGGTTGCCGTGCCCGAGGCGGGGACTGTAAGGCTCGGCCGCGAGTCTTCGCCGTAGCGGGCGAAGGAAGCCGCGAGTCCGCCGGGGCCGAGGAGGGCCCAGAATATTTTCGCCCCCTCTTCGCACGAGAGAAGGGGTCGGAGCCCATCGTAGTAGAGACCCGTTTCGGGCTCGGCGCGGGGGGCCAAAGGCCTCTTTTTATTTATAAGATAGCTGGTGGCCGTCCCTCCCTCCCCGCCCGCCTTATCGGCGGTCACTTGCACGAGGTAGGCGCGTGCCTCACCGGGGGCCGCGGAGAGGACAAGGCTGCGGTCGAAGGGAATATAGGATCCGTCGGGGAGGAAGCGAAAGTAAGAGGCACCGCGGACGGGCGGGAAAACGACGATATCCTTGTTTGAGACGATGTTACGATCGGCGAGTGGCACGGCCCTGGCGTCGTCCGAGGCGGCCGGCTCCGCGCCCGCTAAAGTCGGCAGCAACGCGGCAAAGGCGATCAACAGCGACAACGCGCGCCACGCGGCACTGCGCGCCGAACCGAGGCGGCGGCTTTCGGGTCTTGTCATAAACTCACTTCTTTATCGGGCCGAAGGCTTCGCGGAGATCGGGGTCCTCCGCGAAGTAATGGGTCTCGAGCTCGCTATCGGAGAGGCCGACGAGTTCGTGGCTCATGTAATGGATCCAGACTTCGTCGGAGGGATCGTCGATGACGTGCCTGCGGCACCAGTAGTCCGGTACGATTGGCAACTTCTCGCGACGATATTCGCAAATCTTGTAGTCGTGTACGGCGATTTTAATGTCCTGCCTCGGCAATCCCTTGGCGAGTATCACTTCGGCCAGGTGATTCACGGTGCGCCCGGAGTCGTAGATGTCGTCGACTATGAGGACTTTATCGCCGTTCCGGAGATATTCGGGGCTATATGTCCAGCCGTCTATCCTCACCTGCTCCCGTTGGTTGATGCCGGCGTAGGAGCGGGCCACGACGGCGGCGTAGAAGACCGGGCGGGCGGCCTCTTTTCGGACTATCTTGAAATACTCGCTGATCACGTTGCCGATATACGCCCCGCCGCGCAGGGAGACGTAGATCACGTCGGGGATGAAGCCCTCGCTGTAGATCCTGTACGCCATCTTGATCGCATTGTTGCGAATGACGTCATACGGAATGAATTCCTTTTTCACGGGCTGCACCTCTCGTTTACTATATCGGCACCCGCCTCGGGAAAAATAGAGCCCGCCCCGGACGGGACGGGCTCCGGCGGCCGACGACGGCTACCATAAGACTATAATTTCACTTCTTGACATAGGCAAGCGTCGAAACGGTTTCTCCATCCCTATTCACCGTAAACGCCAGCTTCTTCGCGCTCGTATCGTTCACGGCCGCGTAGAATTCCTTGACCGTGGATATCGGCTTATCGTTGACCTCGATGATGATGTCCTGGGCCTTGAGCCCGACTATCGACCCGGGCGACTTATCGCTGACGCTCAGGACGAATACTCCCTTGACGTCCTTGGGCAGCTTGCTCTGGTCGAGATCCTCGAACTTGAGCGATCGTACGGTGAGGCCGGGGTAGTAGTTGCCGTCGTTCGCCGCCGTGCTGTCCTTGCGCACCTCTATGTTGACCGTCAGAGACTGCCGTTTCCCATTCCTCAGCACGTCTATGGACGCCGCTTTCCCCGCCGGCAGGTCGCCGACGATGCGCTGCAGCTGCTCCATGCCCTTTATATCCTCGCCGTTGACTTTGAGAATGACGTCGCCCGGCAGGACGCCGCCCTTCTCCGCGGGGCTCTGCCTGAAAACCGATGCGGCGATGACGGCCTTCTTCGGATCCGCGCCCAGCTCCGCCGCGGTATCCTTATCGGGGGAGTCGAGGCCGATGCCCATCCAGCCGTACTCTACCTTTCCCTTGCTGATAAAGTCGTCGATGCCCTTCTTGACGTTGTTTATCGGTATCGCAAAACCGAGGCCTATGCTGCCGCCTGTCGAAGAGGCGATCCATGTGTTCATCCCGATGACTTCGCCCCTGATGTTCACCAGGGCTCCGCCCGAGTTGCCCTTGTTGATCGAGGCATCCGTCTGGATGAAGTCATTGATGTTGCCGTCGGGGCCGCCGGAACGATTGACGGCGCTCACAATGCCCGCGGTCACCGAGGAAACGAGGCCGAGGGGGCTGCCGATCGCGATCGCCCAGTCCCCGACGCGAACGGCTGAGGAATCGCCGAGGGTCGCCGCCGAAAAATTCTGGGAATCGGACTCGAATTTTATTAGGGCAATATCGCGCCGATCGTCCTTCCCGACCAGCGTAGCCTTGTATTCCTTCTCATCGTGGGTAATCACGGTTATCTCGGAGGCGTTTCCCGCGACGTGGTTATTGGTGAGGACAAATACGGTCTTGCCTTCGCGCAGCACGATTATCCCCGAGCCCAGGCCCTTTTCGGTAAAAGGCTGCTGCGGCTGGCCCGAACCGTCGTCGGGGTTGTTGAAGAAGAAGCGAAAAGGAAGCTGGTCCTGCGGGCCGGACTTGGGGCTCTGTGCTTTCTCGACGACGTTGACCTCTACTATCGAGGGTTGGACCTTGTCGGCGACGTAGCGGAAAGCGGTCTGCACCGCCTCGGCCTGGTCGAGGGCAGCCTTGATGTCCGAGGGCAGGGGAGAGGCGGGCGACTCGGCGCGGATGAGGGCGGAGGGAAGGGCCGCGCGCTTTGCGCCCTGCGAAAGACCGAGGTAGGTGGCTCCGGCTCCTATCAATACGCCGACCAAAACCAGGTTAAAGATAAAGAAATTACGCGAATAGAGCTTCTTCACGAACGACATCATACGCTCCTTGTTGTTCGGTTCCATAACATGAATATAATAATACCCATCGCGGAAGGTTACGATTTTGCGGATATACGGTTTATGAAGGCTCGCCCGGCATCTTCCATGAGGTGAGAACCTCGACGCCCTCGGGCAGTACGGCAACGGTGTGCTCATAATGAGCGGATATTTTTTTATCTAAAGTCACGACCGTCCAGTCGTCGTCGAGAACTTTCACGTCGCCTTTCCCGAGGTTGATCATCGGCTCGATGGCGAGAACCATCCCCGGCACGATACGAGGATTGGGGCCGGGACTCACGTAATTGGGTATCTGCGGGTCCTCGTGCGCCTCGAAGCCGACGCCGTGGCCGCAGTATTGACGCACGACGCCGTAGCCGTTGGCCGTGGCGTGCGCGAAGACCGCCCGTGAGATATCGTGAACGCGGACCCCCGGTTTTATGGCCGCTATAGCCCTGTCGAGGCATTCTCTGGTCACCCGCATGAGGCGATCGGCCTCGTCGGATACCTTCCCCACGGGAAGGGTGATCGCCGCATCGGAGTAAAACCCGCCGAGGTCTATCCCGCAATCGAGGCCGACGATATCCCCTTCCTTGAGGCGCCGCTTGCCGGGTATGCCGTGAATGACTTCCTCGTTCACCGAGACGCATATGCTCGCGGGATAGTCGCCGAAGCCGAGAAACCAGGAGCGCGCCCCGCGAGCCTCGATGAAGCCGCGCGTCGCGTCATCCACCTCACCGGTGCTGATGCCTGCCTTGATAAAAGGCACGATAAACGCGAAAAGCTCCGAGAGCATCCCACAGGACCGGCGCACGCCGTCCATCTGCTCGTGATTCTTGAGTCGTATCAATGCGCTGCCTCCGAAACATTATTATGCGAGACGCCGCGAGCCAGTACGGCGGCCTCGGCGTCGGAAGGGTCGGCCACGGCGGCAGATCCGTAAGCCTCTGCCGCCCCCTTGAGGTCGCCGGATTCGCCCAAGACGCTTCCGAGCGCTTTTAGGGCCGCGCAGCGCTCGCGTCCGCCATGGCCTGATGCGGCGGCGCGGGAAAAGGCCTCGACCGATTTGGGGGTATAGCCCATCGCGGCAAAAAGGCTGCCGAGGGCGTATTCCTTCGCCGATGCCGAAGCATCGGCCGCGCCCGAATCGCCGGCCGCCTCGATAACCTTGACGGCGCCAGGAAAATCGCCCCTGGCCGCCAGCACGACCGCGTCGTAGTACCATCCATGCTCGATCGCGACTTTCCTTCGAGCGCCTTCCCTGAGCAGGGCCACCTCGCCGTACATTCCCCGAAGGGCGAGGGCGCGAAGCACGGCCCCCAATACTTCCGGGTCATCGGACCGTTCAGCGGCGAGGCGCTCGAGATCGGCGGCGAACCGGCCTTCCGGTTGGCTTCGGCCCTTTATGGTCGACGCCAAGACGGCAAGAGCGCCCGCGCCGAGTTCGGAACCGTCGGCGAGTATGGCGAGGGCATCGCCATCGCGGCCTTCTCGCGCGAGCTGGGCCGCGTATGCTCCGAGGGCGCCGTCCCTCGCGGGCGAGGCCGGGCCTGAGAGGAAGGCCGCCCTCAGTCTCGCCCAGTAGCTTGCGGCCGCCTCGCCGTTATCGTTCGACATGAGGGCGAGCTTCGAATAAGGTTTCCAGGAACGCCTTGGAGAGAGAGAGATGGAGCGCTCCCAACGCCGCCTCGCAAGGCTCGAATCGCCCGTCATCCATGCGGCGTCGCCCATCAGAGCGAGTTCCTCCGATCCGGCGTATAGGTCCTGACGCTGGGCGAGAAGCTCGAAAAGCCCGCAGTCCCAGAGAAGCTCGATCGGAGCCTCGGCGCCGCCGGCGAGGCCTTTTTCGAGCCAGGCTCGAGCCGAGGCTTTGTCCCCCGCTTCGAGCGCTGCGGCGGCGGCTCCGAGGAAGGCCCGAGGATCGCCGCTTATTTCCGCGAGCCTTGCGTAGTCCGCGCCCTTCGCGACGACCGCCCCTCCGATGGCAGGGCCGCCCGAGCCCCGGGAGGCGATGAAGGCCTCCGCCCACAGGCTTGGCCTGGCCTCCGGGGAGAGGGTGCCTTCGAACAGGGCCAGGGCATCCGCGGGTCGGCCGCCCCTCGCATAGGCGAGCGCGGCGGCGGCGGCTATCGGTTCGGACTCAGGAAATGCCTTACGAGCCAGATCGGCGGTTCTGACATAGCGCCCGGCCTCTCCGGCTGCGGTGGCCGCCCTCGCCCTTTTAAGCAAGGAAAGCCACTCGGAACTCTGACGCGCATGGTGGATGGCTCGGGAAAAGGCTTTTTCGAACTCGGACGTGGGCCGCGTCGATATTATGGAATCGAGGGCGACAAGCGAAGCCGCGAAGGCCGAGGCCCGGTCTTTCTCCGATGCCGCGCCGCAGGCGGAAAACACCGCCGCGCCTAGGGCGGCGCAGAGCAGGGCCGCGGCTAGGGCTACATCAGCCCTTCGTGTTCTCTGTCTTCCAAATACCATCGAGCACTCCGTTTATGAAACGGTAGGAGTCTTCCGAACCGTACTCCTTGGCTATCTCGATGGCCTCGTCGATGGTGATCTGGGCTGGAATGTCCCTCTGGTAGAGCAGGGAATAAGCCCCGATTCGCAGCACGGCGAGGTCGACGCGTTTTAGTCGTTCAAAGGACCAGTTCTGGAGATGGGAACGGATGGCCTCGTCGACGGCCTCGACGCACTCGAGGGTTCCCGCGATAAGAAGCCGCGCGAAGGCGGCGACCTCGTCGTTGAGGGAGAGGCGCTTCTCCTCGTCGAGCCAATCGAAATCGAGGATCCCCTCCGCCTTGCCGCCCGAAGCATCCCATGCGTAGATAGCCTGGAAAGCCAGGATGCGCGCCTTTCTCCTCGATGCCACTCGGGCAGTCCTACTGCTGCACGATGTTGTAACCGGAGCCTTTGAGCGCCTTGAGGGCGGCGATCTCCGGATCGTCGAGCGTTCCGGCGAGGTTGGCGAGAGTCAGGGTTATCGTGGCTTCCTGTCGAAGCTTGGCGTTGACGGCGTCGCGGGTCGCTTTCTGGAGTTCGGCGTATTTTGTGGACTGCAGTTCATTTACGACGAGGGCCAGAACCGTAGCGGATGGATTGGCTTGGGCGGCCTTGGAGTTCGTCAGACCTTCGATAAGGTCATCGAAGCCCAGCTGCTTTTCGGGCAGGAAGGCCTCGGCCCTAACGATGATAAAGCCCGAGTTCTCCTCGATCAGGTCGCTGACCTGGCCTTCCTTTAGATTGAAAATTGCCTCGTAGAGGGCCGGATATTGCTTCTTGGATTCGGCGGTCTTGGCGATGACGAGGTTCATCATCGTTTGATAGCCCGCCGACTTGGGCTCGACGGCTCCCCGCACGAGGTACTCGTCGAAGCCGTTGGGGTTCACCTTGAGCTTATCGGCGATGACACGCATCGTGTCCCTGGCCTTTTTTTTGTCGGCGTCGCTCTTGCCCTGCGTCAGCGCCGTGATCATCGTAAAACGGTAGGTATTCGGGCGGCGCAGGTTGAACTTCATTTCGTCATAGGCCTTAAGCACGTCGGAGGCGCTCGGTTGGCTGATCGCCTTCACATCGTCGGCCTTCTTGGCCTTGAGGTAGGCTTGGAAGAGGAGTTCCTGCTTGATGTAGGTCTTTACATCGGTGTAGAAGGGCGCGCTTCTCCTGAGGCTGGCTTCGACCATCGCGTCGGTGGCCCCCGGGCCGAGGCTGGCCTTGTATTGCGCCATTTGGTTGGCGACATCCGAGTCCGAGACCTTGATCCCTTCCTGGTCGCAGTACTGGCGGAAAAGGATCATGTCGATGGTGTCCAGGAGTATATTGAGCTTGTCCTTCGAGGCGATCTTGATTTTCTGCGACGAGATCGAGTTGAGACCTGATTCGAGCCTATCGATATCGGCCTTGAAAGTCTCCAGGTAATAAGGCTCGTTTACCTTGAGGTTGACCTGGACGATGGGCTTTCGGGTCGGCAGGGGCGAGGCCGCCTGGGCCCCGAGGCCCGCGGCGGAGAGGAAGGCGAGCAGGGGAAGCGCGAGGGCGAGCCTCGCCATGAAACGGGTTTGCATCGTAATGTCCTTTGGCATGATAGGAGTACAACTGCCGTCCAAGAAAATAAACGAAAAAAAGGCTTTAAGCAAGCGTGCGCGCCTAGGCCTGTATGCCCGCGCGGCGGCGAAGGGCGGAGAGACCGGCAAGCCCAGGCTCGAGATCCGAGGCACGCTTAAGCGATTCGATTGCCGCCTGCGTTTCGCGCATGCGCAGCTGCACTTCCCCCTTCTTTCGCAGTATCTGGGCGACGTCGCGATTCGGCAGCCCGAGGCCGGCCGCTTCCTCGAGCGCGTCTACGTAGTCTTCGTCGTCGAGGGATTTCTGCAACTTCAGCAGGACGAGGCTCCGGAATCGGAGAACCACCACATCGAAGAAGTAGCGGAACCACGGCACCTCGAGCTCCATGGCGATTATTCGCTTATAGAGCGAGTAGGCCTTGAGCCAGCGCTCGCGCTTCTCGTATTCCTCGGCTATGCAGAACTCGGCATCCATCGCCTCGCCCCGCTCGAGATAGCGCTCGAAGTGGAAGTCGCCGAGAGTTTTCGCCCGCTCGTACACCTCCAGGGCCTCGTCCTCGAGGCCGTGGAGGAGGTCGAAGATGACGAGCTTTGCCTGACTCGCCGGATCCTCCGGTCTGGCCTTCAGGAAGCGGCGGTAGTCGAAGCCGTCTTCGGCCGCCGCCTTCCTCCGAATGCTTCTGTCGTAGGCCCGGCGCTTCTCGGGATCGGAGAGGACGCGATAGGCCTCGAGGAGCAGTCGCATGGCCGCGTCCGCGGCCCTCGCGCTCGCGGCGCGAGAGAGGTCCTCGCGCCTCAGGTCCGGGTGCTGCTTCTTGGCCTGGCGCCTGAAGGCGCTTCTGACTTCCCGCGAGCCCGCCTCGGGAGGGACCCCGAGGACTTCGTAATAAGTCTCCACGCCCAAACGCTCCGCTAGGCCTTCGGCTAGTACCGCTCTACCGGGGCCTCTCGAGCCGCCTTGGCTGCACCCGCCTCGTTGACCACCACCTCCGCGCAGGAGACCACCATCCCCTCGACCTCCATCGCCTTCATGAGCCGGGCCAAGGCCTTTTCGGGCCGGAAGCCGCTCTTTCGCAGGAAGGCCATGCTCCTCTTGCCGGCGATCATCCCGGCTTGCGCGAGAAACTGGGCCACGCGCTCCGGAATCCTGCCGAAGGCGGTCGCGCTTTCCGTGCCTATTACGATATAGTCGTATCCCGTCAGGCGCGGCGATTCGTCGGCCCTCGCCTCGGCGAGGTCGACAAAATGACCGGCCGCTTCCAGGGTACGGGCCATTGTTTTAGCTACGGCGACGAGGGCCTCGGGGTCCTTCGCCGGGATGTAGACGAGAGCGACGCGCATTGATCCTCCGCTTACAGAGCATTGTATACCCGGTCCGCGTCCCGGCTCTTGACGAAAAGCACGGAACAGGGAGCGAGATTCGCGATCTCGCGGCCTGCCTCGAGGAGTATACCGTGAAAATCGCCGTTGTGCTCCCACCCCCCGAGGAGTATGCAATCGGCGTCCAACTCCTCGGCGACTCGCACGACCTCTCCCGCGATCGAGCCCTTGAGCAGGCGTGTCGCGATGGTCACGCCCTTGGCCTTCGCGAGCTCCTCCACGAAGGCGAGACGGCGCTTCCCCGTCTCTTCAAGGCTCCTCTCGTATTCCTCGCTTTCCTCGTCGACGAATATGCGGCTCCTGGATAGATGGCGTATCGCGGCCGTGTCGACGGTATAAACGGCGATCACCTCGGTTCCGAAGGACTTGGCCAGGGCGACGGCGTACTTGGCCGGAGCGGCCGAGGAATACAGCCCCTCTGCCAGGACGATAACCTTGGACATGGGCCCCTTCATCGGCCTGCCTCCCTTTCCTTCCTCGCCTTGAGGCGCTTGGTTGAAAACACCGCCTCCCGCTCCCTCTCCTCGAGCGAATCTTCGATGAAGGATTTTATCGCCTTGGATTCCGGAATCACCATCTTCTCGAGGGCGTTTACCCGTCGCTGGGTCTTTCGCACTTCCTTGGCGAGCCTCCACACGATGGCCCGGATGCCGGCCATCGCGGCCACGAGCTCGAGCATCGAGGAGAACTCGGCGGCGGTCTCGTCCGAGTCGGCGAAGGAGTTCATGAACGAGGACTGCAGCCGCCGTTCGGGCGCCGCGGCCTCCAGCGCGGGCATGGATATGCCCGACACCTGCACCCTCTTTTCCCTGGCCCTGAAATCGGACCTGACGCCTGAGGCGAGCTCACGTGCGTTTTCGCGCCCGGCCTTGAGGAGCATCCGTCTGAGCACGGGATAGGCCGTGCCTGCGCGCCGGCGCATCTCCCTCTCGAGGACGCGCGCTTCGTTTATCCTTTTCATCAGCTCCAGCATGAGGATTTCGCGCTTTTGCTCGAGGAGCTCGTAGCCCTCTTCGGCGAGGGCCAGCCTCTCCTTCTCCCGGAGGAGGTTGGACTTAGTCGGAGCGACGTTCTGCGCCGGCATCGCCGCCCTCCTTGGGCATATATTTCTCGATCATCGCGCGCGATACTCTCACGAGCTCTTCCTTGGGCAGAATGGAGAGGAGTTTCCAGCCAAGATCGAGGGTCGACCCGATGCCCCGATCCTCGTTCTCCCCCTGCGAGACGAACTCGGACTCGAAACCTTCGCCGAAGCGCAGATACTGCTTATCCAGGGGCGCCAGCTCCTCCTCGCCGATGATCGCGGCGAGGTTGCGGACGCTCTTCGTCCGCGCGTAGGCGGCGAAAAGCTGGCTGGACACTTCTTTGTGATCGTCGCGGGTCATGCCCTCGCCGATGCCGTCTTTCATGAGCCGCGACAGCGACGGCAATACCGCAATGGAGGGGTAGGCTCCTCGCTGGAAGAGTTCCCGGTCGAGAACGATCTGCCCCTCGGTGATGTAGCCCGTGAGATCGGGAATGGGATTGGAAATGTCGTCGTTGGGCATGGACAGGATGGGTATTTGCGTGATGGAGCCCGTGGAGCCCTCGATCCGCCCCGCCCGCTCGTACAGCGACGCCAGATCGGAGTAGAGGTATCCGGGGTAGCCCTTGCGCGAGGGGACCTCGCCGCGGGAAGCCGATACTTCGCGGAGGGCCTCGCAGTAGTTGGTCATATCGGTGAGGACGACGAGGACGTGCATGCCCATGTCGTAGGCGAGGTACTCCGCTGCGGTGAGGGCGCAGCGCGGCGTCACGAGGCGTTCGATCGAGGGGCTGTCGGCGAGTGAAAGGAACATGACCACGCGCGACAGGACGCCCGAGCGCTCGAATGAATCGATGAAGAAGCGCGCGACGTCGTACTTGATGCCCATGCCGGCGAACACGATCGCGAAGGCCTCGTCACCGACTCCGGCCTTGCCGGAGTCGGTGAGGATCCTCGACTGCCGAACGATCTGAGCCGCGAGCCTGTTATGGGGCAGGCCGTTGCCGGAAAAGATCGGAAGCTTCTGCCCCCGTATCAGCGTATTCATCCCATCTATGGCGGAGACCCCCGTCTGGATAAAGTCCCGCGGGTAGACGCGGGCCGAAGGGTTGATCGGGGAACCGTTCACGTCCCGCCTGTCGGACGTGAGTATCTCGGGATAGCCGTCGGAAGGCCTGCCCAGCCCGTCGAAGACGCGGCCCAGAAGGTCCGGCCCGACGCGCAGCTCGAGGGGTCGGCCGAGAAGCTCGAGCCTCGTCTCATCGAGGGACAGGCCGGCGTTGGACGTGAAAAGCTGTACGGCTATGGCCGTATCCGAAGTGTCCACGACGCGTCCCGTTCTCCGCTCGCCGTCGCGGCCGTACACCGCGACGAGATCGCCGAAACCCGCAGTCTCGCGCCTCGGCGCTATCACTATCGGCCCCTCGGCGTGCGTGAGCCCCCTATGCTCGAGCCCTCTCATCGCGCCTCCTCGCGCGCGTACGTGCGCGCAAGCTCGTCGAAAGCGGTAACTAATTCGCGCAGGGCCGCCCTGATCTCGTCGATTCCGTCGTTGGGCACCTCCGCCTTGAGGCGCGAAATACGCTCCCTCGAGGGCAAGGCGACGATATCCGTCAGGGGAACGCCTTGCTTGATCGCCGCCTCCGCCCTCCGGTGGAAATCCAAGATCGTCTGGAGTATGAGCAGCTGCTTCTCCGGGACGCAATACTTGTCGACCTCGTCGAAGGAGCTCTGCTGCAGAAAGCCGTTCTTGATCATCTCGGCGGTGACGAGGATGAGACGCTGCTCGTCGGGCAGGGCGTCCGGACCGATTAGCCTGACTATCTGTTCGAGGCGCTGCTCCCGCTTCATGAGGTCGAGGGCCTGGGCGCGGAGGTCTTTCCACGCGGGGTCCTTTCGGTCCCACCACTCGCGCAGCTCTTCGGCGTACTCCGAGTATGAGTCTATCCAGGAGATGGCCGGGTAGTGGCGCGCGTTCGCGAGGTCGCGGTCCAGGGCCCAGAAGCAGCGTATGAAACGTTTCGTATGCTGGGTGACCGGCTCGGAAAAATCCCCGCCCGGGGGCGAGACCGCACCGATTATGGAGATGGAGCCGCTCTCGCCGCTCAATGTTTCCACTCGGCCTCCGCGCTCGTAGAACTCCGCGAGCCGCGTGGGCAGATAGGCGGGGAAACCCTCCTCCGCCGGCATCTCCTCGAGCCGTCCCGAAAGCTCGCGGAGGGCCTCGGCCCAGCGCGAGGTCGAGTCGGCCATGACGGCCACATCGTAGCCCATGTCGCGGTAGTACTCGGCGAGGGTGATGCCCGTATAGATGGATACCTCGCGCGCCGCTACGGGCATGTTGGAGGTGTTGGCTATGAGGATCGTCCTTTCCATTATCGAGCGGCCCGTCCTCGGGTCGACGAGCTTGGGGAACTCGGTGAGAACATCGGTCATTTCGTTGCCGCGCTCGCCGCAGCCGACGTAGACGATTATGTCCGCGTCGCAGAACTTGGCTATCGCGTGCTGGGTCATGGTCTTGCCCGTGCCGAAGCCGCCGGGGATGGCCGCGCAACCGCCCTTGGAAAGGGGGAAAAGGATGTCGATCACCCGCAAACCCGTCATCAGCGGCTCGCTGGGCGGCAGCCTCCTTCGCGAGGGCCGCGCCTGCCTCGCCGGCCACTCCTGCGCCAGCCTGAGCGATTCGCCCACGTCGGTCTCGATTACGATGTCCCGCAATGCGTACTCGCCCGCCTCCGCGGCCATTACGACCTTGCCGGGAATCGTCCGGGGCGGGGCTATCACTCGATGAAGTACGAGCTCGGTCTCGGGGACGGAGCCGATCAGAATGCCCGGCCCGATGGGATCGCCTTCCTTGAGCGCCGGGACGAAGGGCCACTTCCTGCCCATGGGCAGGCTCTCGCCGCGAAGGCCCGCTTTTATGAAGGAGCCCGAAGCCTCTTTCAGGCGCTCGAGCGGCCTCTGGATGCCGTCATATATCGTTCCGAGGAGGCCCGGCCCCAGGTTAATGGACAGAGGCTTGCCCAGGGCGAAGACGGGTTCGCCCGGCCGCATGCCGGTATTCTCCTCGTAGACCTGGATGGTCGCGCCATTTCCGTCGACCCGTATTATCTCGCCGGCCAGCCTGGCCTCGCCTACCTCCGCGACGTCGTATAAGCCCGCGCGGCCCAAACCTTCGGCCAGCACCACCGGCCCGGATACGCGCGTTATGCGACCTTGAATGACGACCGGCTCGCGTGCGCCGGCCTTGCCGGACGCATTTAACCCGCTGGCGCTCATAGGTCGAGCGCTTCCGCGCAAAGCGCGCGGGCGAACTCGCCCCTATGCTCGTCGAGGAGCCTCTCCTCGAGGAGATCCATGGTCGCCCAGAGGACGACGCTTCCGTCGCGGGCGCGGGCGAAGAGCCCCGGGGCGGGCAGGGCATCATCCTCGACGAAGTCCACCGATTCGGCGGCCGTGAGGACCCGTCCCGCGATGGTGCGGGCGGAGGCTTCGGATAGTCCCCTGCGCCCGAGCACGACGGCCTTCCCCGCGAGGAAGGAGGAGCCGCGCGCGAGCATTTCCTCGGCGAGGGAGGCCACGCGATCCTCGCCCAGGGCATCGATGTAGGAAGCGAGGGCCTCGCGGAGCCGCGTGTCGACGAAAACCGTCCGCATCCGCGTCCGTTCGAGGGGCAGGCGTGCCATCGTCTCCATCCGAAAGCGCTCGGAACGCGCCACGCTCGTCCGCATTATCTCCTCGACGACGGCGTCGGCCTTGGCCTCAACGGCGACCATTGTACGCTCCGATTCCGCATCGGCCTCCTCGAGCATGCGCGCCGCTTTCCTTCTGGCGTCGTCCAGTATTTCGCCTTGTATGACGTCAGCACTGACGATTTCTTCCATGCAAACTCCCTAAATGCCCACGCCTACCGCCTCGCGAACGGCGTCCTCGAGGCTCTTCCGGCCGGTCCTACCCTGTCCCTGCGAGGGGATTTCCACGATGAGGGGAAAGCCACCCGCCAGCTGCCACGCCATCGCCTCGGCCTCGAGCATATCCGCGACCTCTTCGGTGAGAATGAGGACTTTCGCGCCTATGCCCTTGTACGCTCGACCCGAGGGATCAGCCCCCATTCCCGTCGCGTAACGAAACGCGTCGAGGGCATCCTCCCTTCCCGATACGGCGCGGCCGTCCACGCCTACCATCCGGAAGGCGAGGACGATCTCCTCCTCGGCGATGACGAAGAAATCGGCCATGACGATCAATATCCTCGACGATCGTCAAAGCATCAATATCAGGAGGGCCACGAGGAAGCCCCAGAGGCAGATGCCCTCGGCGAGGCCCAAGTAGGGAAGGGCCTTGCCCGAGAGGCTGGGATCCTCCGCGATGGCGCCCATAGCGGCCGCTCCGAGCTTTCCGACGGCTATCCCGCCGCCGATGCAGGCGAAGCTCACCGCTATGGCCGCGCTAAGGTACTTCCACGCGGCGAGGGGCACTGCCGCCGATGAGGCCGCTTGGACGGCCTCTTGTGCGAAGGAGGAGAGCGCCAGGCCTGCGAGGAAAAGAAAGACTGCGACGACGCGCTTACTCATGACTGCTCCTTGCGAAATTGAAATTTAAAGGGAAGGAAGGGACTTCCCGTCTCGGTCAGGAACTTGGAAAGAAATTCGTAGTACTGGAGCCGAACGATCTGGATGGCCACGATCAGGCCCTCGAGGAAGAGAATGATCGCGTTGCCGCAGAGAACGATCAGGAGCTGCCAAACGAAGCCGACGGCGGAACGCTGCCTGACCATGTCGCCCATCGTGAACACGATGAAGGAAAGGACGACGTGAGAGAGGGCGAAGGCGCCGACGCGAAGGAAGCTCAGGGTGTTTGATAAGAAGTAAGAGACCGATTCGAGGACGGCGACGAAGGCCTTCACGGCCGCCGCGAAAGCGCCGTCGCCGCCCTGCGAGCCTTCGCCCGTGGAACCTCCCTCCTCGCCATGCGCGCCCGCGCCGCCGGAGCGTCTTCCGGCACGCGCCTCGACGAGGGCGGCTAGCCTATCCTCGAACATAAGGCCCAGGATGGGCAGACCGAGGCCGAAGGCGTCGAACCAGGCAGGGCGGGAACCCAGAATCGAGCGGACGCCCATGCCGACCGCCCACCAGAAGAACAAGGCTCCCGCGAGTCCGGTCTTCGCGAAGATGGCCTCGCCCGGCTTGCCCGCGCGAATCCTGTCGATGATGTTGATGATGAGGCCGGTAGAGTTGACGACCACGCCGAGGGCGAGGGTAAGGCCGAAAAAAACGAGTATCTTTCCCGAGCCGCCTTGGGGCATGAGGGACAGAAAACGGTCCACGGGTTTCCCGAACAGGGCAGCGCTCAGTTTTTGCGTAAGGGGCACGATCGCGTTCTCGAAGGTAAAACAGGATCCCGTCAGGAAGCCCATAAGCATGGAGCCTGTCCCGCAGGCGATTCCTATCGGAGCGAAGACCTTCCATTTCGCGAGCGGGGGAACGAGACCTCGGTATAGCGCTAAAGAGCCGACAAGGATGAGGAAGCCCTGCCCGAGATCGCCGAACATTATCGTAAAGAAAAGGACGAAGAACAGGCATACGAAGGGCGTCGGATCGACGCTCCCGTACTGCGGCGTTCCGAAGGAAAGGACCATCCTCTCGAAGCTCGATACGAAGCCGCGGCGCTTGAGGAGGACGGGCACCTCTTCCCGGCCCGTACGAACGCTCTCGAGCTCCCTGGGCGAGAAGGACCTGAGGGCCACTCGCCCGCCCGTTTTCGCGGCGATAGATTCGCCGAGACGACCGACCTCCTCCCTGGGAACCCAGCCCTCGAGACGATAGGCCTGGGCCGACGACTCGAGGGAAAGGCGCGCATCCTCGACGGAGGAAGCCACGGCAAAGGAGGCGGCGAGCGAGCTCCAGGGCAGGACCAACTCCTCGCGCAGCTCCGCCCTCTCGCGTTCGAGGAAGGTCCTCTGCGCGTCGAGCTCCGCGAGACCGCGCTCGAGAGCGGCGGGGAGCTCCGGCGGCACTCCCTTAAAATCGGGAGAGAACTGCCGGGGCGAAAAGCCGGCCCGCGTCAGCTCGGTATCGAGGGCGAAACGGCCCTTCCTCGACGTCACCGCCACGATATCGCCTTTCTTGCCGACGGCGATGGCGATGGCCTTATCTCCCAAAGCGCTCCGCATCGCGTGCAATTCCTCGGGATCCACCCGACCGATGCGCACCGTGAGGAAGGACAGGTGGTCGAGCTCGCGGAAGGGGAGCTCGAGGCCCCTGAATACGAGGGCCTCCTCGAGGGCTTCCCGCGCCCTGGCGGCGCGCTCGGCGTTGACCTTCACCGCCTCGTCTATCGTCCTGGCCCTGGCGCGCATCGCCTCGAGTACGGCCACTTCCTCCGGACCGGGAAGGCGGGTGCCCTCGGGGATGTTCTCCGGATATTTCAGGTCGAGGGAGCGCCTGAGCTCCTCCAGGATGTCGAGGGAGGCCCTGTATCGGGAGGCCCCGCCCTCCTCCTCGACCGGGGCATCGGCGATCGGCGCGGATCGAAGAGCCGAACCCTGGGCCGCGGCGATCTGGAAGCAGCCGGCATGGCCCAGGCACTCGAGCACCCCGTTCATGTCGCGCTTCAGGGCCACGAGCTCGAGCTTCCGCATGACGACCGTGCTCACGAGCTTCCCCCCGTAGTCTGCGTCGCGAATGCGATAATCTCCGCGGCCGGCGCCTCGAGCTTGATCCCCTCTATGATACCGTGAATCGCCATGGTCTCGTATTCCTTGATTCGGAAGTAAGCGTAGAGCGGAACGTAGCTCTCGAACTCGAGATGGAGCCGCCGGTACAGCCTGTGGTACAGGTACCCGCGCGCGGCCAACTCGAAGCCGCGAACGTCGAAATACCAATCTCCCCCGTCCTCGCGCCGCGCGTCCGGCACGAGCCTCTCCCACTTCCAGCCCACCCATTCCGAGCGCGAATCCGCCCTTAAGCCGACTGCCCTCAGTGTCGTCGTCCTGACGTCGATGCCGTCCAACGCGATGAGGAGAGGTTCGATATCGGCGGCGCCCATCGAGTAGTAGCGCTTGAGTCGAAGCCCCCATACGAGATTCTCGAGTTCCGTCTCCACGCGCAGGAGTTCCGGGATAGTACCCTCAAAGCCCGAGGGGATAGTCCCGATGGAATCCCATAGCTCGCTGTAGTACTGGCGATCGAGGCGGTTCTTGACGGCGGGGAGGTCGTCGAGACCCGACTCGATAACCCACTGATACCGCGTCCTCCTCAGCATCTTATCGAGGTCGGGGTAGCCCAACGGATTGAATCCTGGATCGAGGCTGGGATCCTCGGTCCCGGGCGCCGCCGGCGAGCGCTCCACAATGGCTGCGAGGACATTTTTCAGGTAGGCGAACTCCCACTTGCGCGTTAAGGCCGTAAAAAACGGCTCTTCACGCAGAAGGGACCCGGCGATGCTCCTTAACGCCTCTGCCGCCCTGGCCCGAACGCCGCGCTCCGCCGCGAATGCGAGCTCAGCCTCGGGCAAGGCGGGCGGCAATTCGCTGAAAATCGCCCTCCATGCCTCGCCGACTCGGACGCTCATGGCAAGGGTTGAGGCCCTTTCTCCCAAGTAGCTTCGAGCGAGCGAGCCGCAGACTCTCGCGTATGCGTATGCGCTATCGAAGCCCTGAGGCACCTAGCGGCCCTCTCCAAGCGCGGCGATGCATGCTGCCCCGAAGGCATCCCTATCCAGGCGAGAGGATTCGAGCTTCTTCCGGTATGTCTGTATCGCTTCCTCGTACTCGTCGCGCGCGGCCTTCTCCGAAAGCTCGCGCGTCGCAAGGGCTTTGGCCAGAGCATCGTCGTAGGCCGCGGTATAGTTCTTCTGCGCGCGCGTCTTGGCGGCGTCCACTCGCTTGCCCGCTTCCTCGCGGGCTTCGAATACCATCGCCTCGGCCTCGTGCTCGACGTCGAAGAGTGTCTCCAGGAGATCCTTCGAAGGCATACCACGCTCCCGATGCGGCAGGGCGCCGCTCGTACCTTAATGGTTCAAGTCAACCAATCTCGACTCGTAGTTCCTGATTATCGCGTTCGCCCTCTCCGGAGAATCCGCGCGCGATAGATCCGTGTAAAACTCCGGGTCGTCGAGCAATACCGCGAGGCGTTTAAGGGCGGCCAGGTGAAGCTCCGAGTCTTTGGGGTCCGACACGAGCATGAAAACGAGATATACGGGCTCGCCGTCGAGAGATGAGTATTCGATGCCGCGTTTCGATATGCCGAGGGCGCCGGTCAGTCCCGAAAGGCCTTCGGCCTTGCCGTGGGGCACGGCTATCCCCTTTTTAATGCCCGTCGACATCTTATCCTCGCGCTCTCTGATGGCGGCGAGGACGGAAGCGCGGGGGAAGCCCCTCCCCCCCTCTTTGGCGAGCATATCCACGAGCTCCTCAAAAAGCTCGTCCTTGTCCTCGCTCTCCAGGCCGATCTTTATGCTGCCGGGGGCGAACACTCGCTGAAGAAGCATGGAGGCCCCCTCCCGTCCCCTAAAAGACCAGAAGTCCTTTTGGACGCGGTTTACTGAACTCGATCCTTACAGCCATTTCCTTGCGCCCTGGTGAAGTTATTTCTTCCCCGTTGCGGGAGTAGGGGCCGGCTCGGCCGGCGGCTTTACGCTTCCGTCGGCGCCTTGCAGCGATTGGGGAGCAGAGGATTGAGGTTTGGTATTCCACCACTCGGTGGCCGTAGAATTATTGGACTGACTTTGCGCGGCGGCCTTTTCGACGTTGCCGAGCGAGGACTTGTTGATAATGGCAAGCGAGAATGCGCATACGAAAAATATGCCACCCAGCACGTACGTGAACCGCACCACGACGTTAGTCGAACGCGATCCGAAGGCGCTCCCGCTGCCGCCGGCGAAGATGCCGCCGAGGGAGTCGGCATCGGAGTCCTGTATTATGACCATGAGTATAAGAAGAATGCACGAGATAATGAAGATTACGAGAAGGATGATACCGAGTATTCCCATAGCATCGACTCCAAATTAAAAGTGCCGGTCATCGCTGCGAAGCTCGGCGCAGTCACGGGCCCGAAGACCGAAGACCATGTATTTATATCCTATCCGTAATACTCGACCTTGCGCAAGTCCCGATCGAATATGCCCATCCTCAAACCAAAGGAGGCGTTTCAGCGAAAGAGGGCGATGGGAGCGAAGGTCTCGACCTTGAGACTGGCCCCGCCGACGAGGGCGCCGTCGATGTTCGGCTTGGCCATGAGCGCGGCGGCGTTGTCCGCCTTCACCGAGCCGCCGTACTGGATGCACATTGCCTTGGCCGCCGCGTCGCCATAGAGACCCGCGAGAACTTTGCTGATATATGCGTGGACAGCGTCGGCGTCCTCGGGCGTGGCGGTCTTGCCGGTTCCGATGGCCCATACCGGTTCATAGGCGATAGTGACTCTCTTGAGCGCGTCGGCATTGACGCCCTTGAGGCCCTCGCGCAGTTGAGCCCCGATGACCGCCTCGAGCCTGCCTGCCTCCCTCTCTTCAAGGGTCTCGCCCACGCAGAGTATGGGCTCGAGGCCATGCTTGAGAGCGAGGAGCACTTTCTTGTTGATGAGCTCGTCCCCCTCGAGATAGGTATGGCGGCGCTCAGAGTGGCCGAGAATTACGGCCCTGACCCCGATATCCTTGAGCATGAGGACGGAAACCTCGCCCGTGTGGGCGCCCTGCTCCTCGCTTCCCATGTTCTGTGCCCCCAGAAGGATAGTGGAGCCCTTGAGAACCTCTGCCACGGCCGCGAGGGCGGTGAAGGCAGGGGCTATTAGGACCTTCTCGCCGCAGTTCGAGAGCTTGTTCTTGAGCTCGGCGGCTAAGGCCACCGACTCGGCGACCGTCTTATGCATCTTCCAGTTTCCGGCGATATAGTACGAACGCATGGCTTCTCCTTCCGCGTGAAACGGAGCCGCGCTGGGCTCCCGTCTTAACTCTCAACCTTTACAGACTTCTATACCGGGGAGTCTTTTCCCCTCGAGGAGTTCGAGACTCGCGCCGCCGCCCGTGGAGACATGGCTCATTTTTTCGGCGAGGCCGAACTTGTTGACCGCCGCCACCGAGTCCCCTCCGCCCACGACGGTCGTCGCGCCGCGTCCGGTCGCTTCGGCCACGAGCTTGGCCACCTCCCCGGTGCCCCTGGCGAAGGACTCGAACTCGAATACGCCGACGGGGCCGTTCCACACGATGCTCTTGGCGGTCACGATGACCGCTTTATACTTGGCGAGGGTCTTCGGGCCCACGTCCATGCCCATAAGGCCATCGGGGATGTCGACTCCATCGATGGCGATGGGCGCTGCGCCTCCGTCGAATTTATCCGCGGCCACGTGATCGACGGGAAGAACTATCTCGACTCCCGCCTTCTTTGCGGCGCCAAGAACTTTCTTCGCCGTGTCGAGCTGATCGTCTTCCACGAGGGAAGTGCCGATCTTGTGACCTTGGGCCTTGAGGAATGTGTAGGCCATGCCGCCGCCGATGACGAGGGCGGAGGCGTTCTTGAGCAGGGACTCGAGCACCGCGATCTTGGAGGAGACCTTCGCGCCGCCGATGATGGCGACCATGGGTTTCGGGGGATTGGTGACCATGGGCTCGAGGTACTTGACCTCCTTCTCCATGAGAAAGCCGCCTACCGAAACCTTGAGAAACTTGGCTATCGAGGCCGTGGAGGCGTGGTCGCGATGCGCGGTACCGAAGGCGTCGTTCACGAATATTTCACCGTAGGTGGCCAGCTCTTTAGCCAGTTTGTCCCGCTCGGCCGGGTCCGCACTCGTCTCTTCCTTGTGGAAGCGGGTGTTTTCGAGCATGACGATGGTGCCGTCCTTCTGGCCTTCTATGAAAGCCTTCTTGCCGAAACAGGAATCCTCGCCGGCGAAGACGACGGGTCGCCCAAGCTTTTCCCCGAGATAGGCGGCGACAGGCGCCATCCTATGCTTTCCGGCTATATATTTGGCCTCGTCGAAGGCCTTTCCGTCTTTCTCGGCCTTCTCCCTGGCTTTCTTCATGTCCTTTTTGGGGTCGCCCAGGTGGCTCATGAGGACGAGGCTCTTGGCGCCCTGATCCATAACATATTTTATCGTGGGGATGGCGGCGACGATGCGAGTGTCGTCCTGCACCTTGCCGTCCTTCATTGGAACGTTGAAATCCACGCGCATGATGATGCGCTTGCCCTTGAGTTGGACGTCTTTGACTGTCCTGATCATGTTTCGCCTCCGCAAGAAAGAGACTTTGGAAGAATCTCGCCGCTGAGACCGCGGGAACTCGGGAAAAACACGGGCCGCCCATTTGGACGGCCCTTTTATCGGTCTTACTTCTTGGTTCCCATGTACTTGAGGAGGTCGACTACTCGGTTGGAATAGCCCCACTCGTTGTCGTACCAGCTCACAACCTTGAAGAAGCGCTTCTCGCCGGGCAGGTTGTTCTGCTTCGTGGCGAGGCTGTCGTAGATCGAGGAGCGGGGGTCGTGGATAAAGTCGGTGGAGACGAGCTCCTCGTCGCAGTAGCCGAGGATGTCCTTGAGATAGGTCTCGGAAGCTTTCTTCAGGAGGCCGTCGATCTCCTCGATGGAGCTGTCGCGAGCGGCGGTGAAGGTAAGGTCGACGACGGACGCGTCAAGGGTCGGTACCCGGAAAGACATGCCCGTCAGCCTGCCCTTGGTCTCGGGAAGGACTTCGCCGACGGCCTTGGCGGCGCCGGTCGTGGAGGGGATGATGTTGATAGACGCCGCGCGGCCTCCGCGCCAGTCCTTTTTGGAGACGCCGTCGACCGTCTTCTGGGTCGCCGTGGTCGAGTGGATGGTGGTCATGAGGCCCTTATCGATGCCGATGCCCTCCTTGAGGAGGACGTGGACGACGGGGGCAAGGCAATTGGTCGTGCAGGACGCGTTGGAGACCACGTTATTTTTGGCAGGGTCGTATTTTTCGTGGTTGACGCCCATGACGAAGGTCGGGATCTTCTTGGTTTCGTCCTTGGATTTGGCGGGAGCGGAAATGATGACCTTCTTGGCGCCCGCGTCGAGGTGGCCCCATGCCTTCTCGTCGGTGAAAAGACCGGTGGACTCGATGACGTACTCGACGCCAAGCTTTGCCCAAGGAAGGTTCTTGAGCTCCTTTTCCGCCAACAAGCACTTCACCTCGTGGCCGTTGACGACGAGTGTGTCGGCTTCGGCGAGGGAGGGATCGCTCTTCTTGGCGGAAATCGCGGCCTTCATCCGGCCGTGGATGGAATCGTACTTGAGCTGATAGGCGAAGTACTCGGCGTCGGTGGAGATATCGACTACCGCGATCACATCGATTTTATCCTTGCCAAGGAGCTTCTGATCCACGATAGCCTGGAAAACGAGGCGGCCGATCCTCCCGAAACCATTGATAGCAACTTTCATTCAAATCCTCCTAGCTAGGGAAAGAATCTATATTTTTATACTGAAACCTTACTAAAAACGTCATTCCATGTCAACTCTGGAGACAGGGCTTTAAAACCCGACGGAAAGATAGTAAAATTATAGCTGCCCGATGCCGATAGTATAGATGTCGGATCCGATCATAGTTCCCCTCCCAGTCTACTATGGTACGTCCGATACCCGTAACGGGCGGCCGGTTTTCCCCAAAACCGGCCTTTTTTATGCCCTGGCGATGTCCAGCCCTTTTTAGGGAAGACTGATTTTGAGCAGTTACCTGCGCTCGAGGAATAAGCGCAGGTAACTGCTAGGTCTGGCCTGAAAAGGCCAGACCGTTGACCAAGACATCGGGCTTAGCGTAGGCTGATGCACATGTCGCCCGTATCCAGGCCGGCGAAGGCGGCTAGTATCCTGCTTATCGTCGCCCTCGTCATTGCCATAGTTCTCGGTGTTTCTACGGGAGTCGCCCTCGCAGCGACGAGCAATACGCGAAATTCGGAGAATTTCTCGAGTCCAAAACTCAACCTCCCCTCGAGGATCTACGATATAAAAGGAAGATTGATCACCGAGTTCTTCTCCGATGAGAAGCGGGAGATCGTCTCGATCAAGGATCTGCCCAAGCACTTGATCGATGCCGTCATCACTCGTGAGGACAAGTCTTTCTACCAGCATCATGGATTTACTTTCGCCAGTATATTCCGCGCGGCTATCGGCGTGATAACGCGCACGAACCGAGGCGGCGGCTCTACGATTACCCAGCAACTCGCGGGCACCCTCCTCGACATCCGGGGCGACATCAGCATCAAGCGGAAGATAATCGAGCTCTGGAACGCCCTGCAGCTGGAGCGTCGATATACCAAAGAAGAAATCCTCGAAATGTACCTCAACCGCATGGTCATGGGCTCGGGAGGCGTCTACGGTGTCGAGGCAGCGAGCAAGTACTTCTTCGGCCATTCCGCTAAGGATGACAGCCTCGCCGAGTCCGCCATCCTCGCCATCCAGCTATCGAGCCCGGCGAAGTACGATCCCTATAGGAACCCCCAGAACGCGAGCGTTCGCTCCCGCGAGATACTCGACCAAATGGTCAAGCTCGGCTACACGACCAAGGCCGAGGCGGACGCCTCGTACAACGAGTTCTGGGATAATTTCGACTATACTCGCACCACCGCGGGCGCCTACGACCGCCGGGGCGAGAACGACAAGGCGCCTTGGTTCAGCGAGTACGTCAGGCGCCAGCTCGAGGACATGCTCTACGGTTCCCTCGACCTCTATAATGACGGGCTGATCGTCAATACTACTCTCGATCTGGACCACCAGGAGAAGGCCGATTACTGGATGGCCAAGGGCATTGCCCAAGTCAATAGGACCTATCAAGCCGAGAGCACCCAGAGCCTCGGCGGGGCCGAGCGCACCTATATCCCCATCGTCGAGATGCTCGGCCTCGGCTTCGACCTCGAGGATCTCTTCGTCTCGAACGCAAAAATAAAGGGGAAGACCTATGATTATTACCAGAAGAAGATCAACCCGACCATCGACGTCGCGGCAATACTCTTTGGCCTTCCAAGTCTGAAATCTATGGCCAACGGAGGCTCGGTCAAGATCAAATCCGACCTTGCCAAGACGACCGTCGAGGGTGCGCTCATCACTATAGAGCCGGAGACGGGCCATATCACCGCCCTCGTCGGGGGTTCGCAATTCGACGAGGCCAACCAGCTCATCCGAGCGACGCAGTCCAAGCTGATGCCGGGATCAAGCTTTAAGCCCCTGTACTATTCGGCGGCGATAGATACGCGCAAATTCACGGAGGCGACCCTCATCTACGACGAACCGGTAGTCTTCCACAACGAGGACGGAACTCCCTATACGCCCCTCGACTACAAAGGCAAGTGGATGGGTCCAGTGCTCACCTGGAATGCGCTGGCCCAATCGATGAACGTTCCTTCCCTGAAGATCCTCGACTCGATAGGTTTCGACGCCGCCATCGATCGCGCGGCGGCCTTGCTCGACATAACGGACCCTGAAGAGATACGCAGGACCTTTCCCCGCGTGTATCCCTTAGGGCTCGGCGTCATCGGCCTTTCACCCCTGAAGATGGCCAGGGCCTTCAGCGTCTTCGCGAACCAAGGTCGCGAGGTGACGCCCATCTCCATTCGATCCGTCGAGGACCGCAACGGTCGGGTCATACTCGAGCCCGAAAAAGACCTCCGGACGCAACAGAAAAAAAAGGGCTCGGGCCTCCAGGTCATAAGTCAGCAGAATGCCGCAGTCATGGTCGACATGCTCGGCAAGGTGGTTAAATATGGAACCCTATCCGGCTGGACCGGAAGCGGCACCTATTTTACCTACACGGATCCGCATGGGATGAAATACACGATTCCGGCAGCGGGCAAGACGGGCACAACTCAGAACTGGGCCGATGCATGGACGGTTGGCTTTACGCCCTACTATACGACGGCGGTCTGGTTCGGTTTCGACAGGCCGGGCAACTCTCTTGGCACGACTCAATCCGGCGCCACGGTCGCGGGCTTTTACTGGGCGAACTATATGAAGGATATCAACAAGGACCTGCCCCCAAAGAGCTTCCAGAGGCCTCAGACCGGCCTCGTCGAGGCGACGGTCTGCTCGGTCACCGGACTGCTCCCGACGCCATATTGCAACGAGGGCACAACCACCCTCCTTTTCTACGAGGGAACTCAGCCAAACAAGTTCTGCGATTGGCATAGCCTCAGTGCCGAGCGTGATCGAACCTTGATAGATAAGCTCGGGGGGCAAGTACGGAAACTCAGCGACGGTGCCAAGGTCGATTCGACGCTCAAGGTTAATATTCCCGGCCTGAACCTTAGCGGGAGCGCCTCTCCGGGCTCGGCTTCCGGCGGAACCCCGGAACAGTCCGGCTCTCAGACGGATATCCAAGGCGGAGTGCAGTCACCGGAGCCTCAAAGCGGTATTCTTAATTAAGAAACGTCATCGGAGGAATCGATGCGCGTAAACCGAGTTCTGATCGCCTCGACCCTTGTCGCTATCGCGTTGGCATTTGTTCCCCTTGTCGGGGCACAAGATGCGCTGAGGGTACTCCGAATAGTCGGTTTCGGCGGGGATGGGCTACAGCCTGGAGAGGCGACCGCCCTACAGAATCTCGTGACAAGCTATGTCATCGAGCTCAAGATGTTCAGGGTCATTGACGAGGGAGGCCAGGAGCTTGCGCTCAAGGAAGCCGAGACGGCTATCCAGCTCGGTACCTCTAAGGACGTAGCCCCCCTCGCAGCCGATTACATCATGTCCGCCAAGGCGAGTAAGATCGGAACTCTTATCGTCTTCACGATGGACGTGACCAAAGTGTCCTCAGGCGAGAAAAAGAGCGTCGCGGATACCTTCTCATCGGTAAATGACATCATACTCGCGGCGCGTCGACTCACCCACAAGCTCTTCGAGAAGCCGTTAAACGCCGCCGCCGACACGACGCCGGCTCCCGCTCCTCCCACTGCCGCTCCGGCCGCCCCGGCCGTCTCCACCAACTCTGCCCCCAGCCTCTCTCTCGTTTCCGGTAACTGGAAGGGGGATAAAAACGTGGATCGCGTGACGATCCTTCCCGACGGAAGAGGATTCGCCGTGCTCGCCTCTGGCATTCGCATGACTCTCAAGGCCTCGATCGAAGGCGCGGCCGTCGTGATCGTCCAAAATCAGCCCAACTCGCCCGATTTCTACCGCCCTGGCCTGGATCTCAAGTCGGCGAGGGTTGTCGCCGCGGCAGCGAGACCCTGGCGATGGGTATTCGCACTATCCTCGGACGGGAGCAGCCTCAGCGGGGTCAAGGAATCGTCCTTTATCAACGCGAACGAAAAAGGCGTCGTCTCAGTGGACAACGGCTATGTCCGGGACTCCATCTGGAAAAGGCTCTACCACAACTAACCTCGCCTAAGGCTGCGTTTGCGTTCGTCTGCGGCGGTCCGGGGCGCAAAGAGGAGGGCCATGAGGGCGATGCTGGCTCCCAAGGATATCTCTTTTAGAACAAGGTCGCCCAGAGCGGTCGGTTCGGCGTAGGGCAGTACCTTGCCGGTTTCTATCGGCTTGACCTGCTCGATCCTATCGCCTAAAAGCAGGACTGTCTCTCCCTTACGCAGGTATCCCAGACTCCGTGCCTCGCGCGCGGCCCTGTCGGGATCAGACTTGAGCGACTCGAGTTCCGCATTGAGGTTTTCCCTTAACGTCCCCAGCTTCCCGAGATTCGCCTCCATGGCAGTCTTCTTCGCCTCGAGGCGGCGATATGCCAAGAAGCCAGCCGGCCCAATTAGGACCGATAGGGTACAATAGATGGTAAATCCGGCATACAATGAAAGCGCAAGGCGGTACCCAGCGCGCGCGGCGCCATGACGGCCCGAGATCGTACCACTTCCCGAGCGGGCCAAGGTTCCGAGACTCATTACCGTTAATTTACGGCCTTACGGGCCTCGGGCTTTATCCGTATTCGCAATCCCCGAAGCGATTATTGACAACTGGAACAGCGATGTTTAGAGTGAACTCAGGCCAGCATCGACATAAATGGGGCGTAACGATTTATGTGTAGCGCAGAAGTGCCGATACTGTACTAACGACCGCCCGTAACGGAGTAACCATGGCCATACGTCCCGATCCCGAACCGAAGAGCGCATCGCCGCGTTCCGGGGCACCGAAGGGTGAGCTCGAACAATACGGCGTTTGGGTCAAGGCGGAGCCGCAGGATGTGATCGAGGAAGTCGCCGTTCCCGGTGCCGGGGACTTGGATTTCGACCTTCCAGGCGATTCGGCCTCGCTCCCCGAAGAGTCCTTCCTCTCTGAGGACGAAGAAAAGCTCCTCAGTTCTTTCGACACCGAATTCGAAATTCCATCCGAATCCACCACCGAAGAGTCGGGCCCCCTTCCCGATATCGAGGATACTAGTCCCGGCGACATCTATATCTCCCTACAGGACAGCGAGAACGCGCGTACCGCTTCCCCCATCCACCCCGGAGTCGAAATAGACATGGATAGCGTCGAGGGCTTCGGCACCCCTCTGCCTGCCGAGGAAAGCCATTCCGGGACGATCGAAGATGTCTCCTCCAAATCCCTGGAATTGGCTGAAGAGCCCGAACCCGAGCTTACTAGCCGGAAGAGCCCAGTTTCCGACTTCGGCTCTGATCTCGACGACGTCACCTCCGAATTCCTCGATGCCGATCGTCAGTTGTACGACACCGCGTCCAAGGGTATGGGTGGTTTGGGCCAAACCTCCTCGAGCACCGAAGCTGGCTTCGAGGCGGTCACTGAGTTCGACGACTTCCTCACCACGGAAGAGGTGAAATCTCCCACCCCGGACAAAGGTTTCGATGATGTATCGGCGGTCGAGCGAGAGCTGTCCGCGCCCACAATGGAGGACGGCCCGAGCGCGCGACCAAATAAAGAGGCCGAGCGGAGCGATATCTCGGCCGACATATTGTTAAAAATCGCCCAGGAGCTTTCCTCCATCCGCGGCGAACTCGTCTCCCTAAAAGCCCAGATCGGCGAAATCCTCGTCTCTACCGAACCCGCTGTCGCAAAGACCGCCGAGGCTCCGATAGAGGAAGTCGCAGAGGAGAGTACCTCCGGCGGCTTCTTCGACGAAGAAGAGGACGAGACGATCGCCCTTACCGGTGATGAACTCGATAACATCCTGAACACGGCCGATTTCACCGAAGAGATAGCTCAGACCGAAGAGTCAGTCAACCTCGACCTTGAGAGCTCAATCCCCCTGCAGCCGTCGTCCGAGAGTACCGACCTTCTCGACGAGACCCTCCTCCCCGAGTCGGGCGACTATTCGTCGCCTGCCGACTACTTGTCGCCGGGCGACTACTCGTCGCCGAAGGCCGACGAAATCGACCTAATAGGAACCGAGACCCAAGGGCCCGAGTCCGATGGGCTCAGCCTGGTCAATGAAGAAGGCGTCATGCCCCTGACACAGGCTCCGGACGACACTTCCTACCTCGAGACATCCGAGTCCATTGACCTCGAAGCCCCCCTGAGTGACGAGCCCCTCATTGCCGGCGAGTCCCTCGTTGAACCCAACCTCTCCGATTTCGATCTCGAACCCGAACCAGAAGATCTGGAACCCCAACTCGAGATAATCGAAGAGCTACCCCTGGCCGGTCTCGAACCGGAGGTAAAGACAAAATCCGAATTCAAACCGGAGTCCAAGGCTGAACCTTCAGCGGCATCACAGGCTAAGGATATCACTCTGGGCATCGATGCAGGCCCCGGCTATACAGCCGAGGAATCCGTCGTCGAAGCGGAGTTCCTCGAGCCCATCCAAGAGATCGAAGAGCCCAATTTCGCCGAAATCAATCTACATGAAGAGGAACTCGAACCACAGTCCTCGACCGAGCCTTCGGAACTCGAAGAGATCGAGTTTCTTCCCGATGCCGATCTGAATGCCTCATTGGCTCCCATGTCTCCATCCTTACCGAGCACGGCCCCAAAATTCGAAGAGGAAGAGGATCTTATACTCGCCGCGGAAGAGGAGGTGTTGCCGTCCCCCCCCCCTCCAGCCAAGAGTGAGCCCATTCACCATGCCGATACGAAAGCCCATGCGCCTCAGTCCAGCGCCTCCATTGAAAAAGCTCCGGAACCCCCTGTGTCCAATGACGGAGACAGGCTAAAATCGGAGATAAAAAGCGTCCTTTCCTATCTCGACAAGCTCCTTGACTCACTCCCCGAGGAAAAGATAGAGGAATTCGCTCGTTCCGAATACTTCGATACCTACAAGAAACTCTTCGAGGAATTGGGCTTGGTGTGAGTTAAGCCCATGAAAAGCCTCCTCGACAAGGCGATCCACGGAACGGGAACAAACATCACTCCATCTACAACGAGCCTTTTTTCACGGGCACTGGCCGTACGTTCACCCAATCTCGAAGATACCAAAATCGCGCTCATACCTGAGATACCTGAGATACCTGAGATACCTGAGATACCTGAGATACC
Source organism: Rectinemataceae bacterium (assembly GCA_049513895.1). GTDB lineage: Bacteria > Spirochaetota > Spirochaetia > Treponematales > Rectinemataceae > UBA1306. The sequence continues at coordinate 63,012 of JBEKVO010000008.1, forward strand.
TGAGATACCTGAGATACCTGAGATACCTGAGATAGCCGAAGTAACTGAAGTAGCAGAAGTAGCAGAAGTAGCAGAAGTAGCTGAAGTAGCTGAAGTAGCTGAGGTAGCTGAGGTAGCTGAAGTAACTGAGGTAGCTGAGGTAGCTGAGGTAGCTGAGGTAGTCGAGGTAGTCGAGCTTGTTGAGGTAGCCGAAACCGAAGCCGGGCCTTCTTTCGATACTTCGGGCTTCAATGACCTTAGACGCGAGCTCGCCGCGGTTCCACCCAATTTCGACTCGATCTTGAAGCTGTGGTCCCTCATTTCCGAGCGCCTACCCCTAGCCGCAGTCGCGCTTTTCCTTCCAAGGGAAGGTTTTCTCATACCTGCCGCCCAAAACGGCTTTCCTTTGGGCTTAGACGACGGCGTACCTCTGTCTCTTTTTTCCGCTTCGAGCGACCGTGTCGAGGTTCTGGATAGCGAGACTAAGGCTCTATTTGCTCCCATCTTAGGCGTACCCTTTTCCTTGAGCCTCCGAGCGTCGGCCATGAGGTCGACTTCCGATCTTGTCGGCCTGTGGATATATCATGATCCCGTCCTCGAGGCCTCAAATTCCGAGATCCGGGCGGAACTCGATGCCCTTCTCTCACGGGCCGCGGAAAATCTTCCGGTCTCATCGATGACGACGCTCGTTTCGGACCCCGCTCGGGTCCTACTCGACGCGGTCTTGAAATACCCCTCAGCCTCAGCCTTCGTATTCGATTTATCATCCTTCGGTGTCGGCGAGGATGAAGGGTTCCGAGGCATAAAACCGATCGCGATTTGCTCCTCCTTCCTCAACGCCTGTGGCAGAATTCTCTCGCAGAGCGGGACGGCCTTGGCTCTTGGCGATCAGTCCGTTGGCTGCATGCTGGGCTCCGCCTCGACAGTAGATTCCGATCTTGTCCTTTTCCAGTTTAGGAAGACTCTGAAACGGATAATGCCATATCTGGCGTCAGCCTCTTTCCCCGAGGGCCGGGCCCTCCGCTTCGATCCGTCCTCGGAGAACGCTCTCGAGGAATTGTCCCGCTTCCTCTCCAAATAACATGGACTTTTCCTTGATCCTATCGCGGAGCGGGTCTCCCACCTGCGCCGCAGGGGGTATTTGGCTGCATTCGCGTTATGAGCCCGAGCGCGAGGCTTTTCGCTTCGCCGAGTCGGAGATAGCGGCGGCCAAACCTTCCCACGTTGTCCTTCTCGGCCCCTGTCTCGATTACCTTTCCGGCGCCGTGAGGATCCTCCTTCCGAGGGCGCGAGTAATAACAGTGCAATACTCGGCATTCTTCGCCGACCAGTCAGTCGGCCGCGCGGACTCGGCCTGGTACCCGGACTCGAAGACGCCCCTCGAATCCTTCCTCGACTCGGCCTTGGACGAGGACGCGATATCGGGCGTCGCGGTACTCGAATGGGAGCCCGCCTCTCGCGCATTCCCGGGGCAGGCGCTCGCCGCCCGATCGGCGGTAAAAGCATCGCTCGACAGGCTCGTCTCCTCGACCGCAACGGTAAAATCTTCGGGCAGGAGATGGATAGCCAACGCCTGCGCGGCCTTTCTCCTCGTCGAACGAGTATGGGAGCCTGAATTCTCGAGCATCCCAATACTGGTCGCGGCCGCCGGCCCCAGTCTCAGACAGTCTCTCCTCGAACTCTCGAGCATCAAGGGGCGCTTCGTCACGATCGCGGTTTCCTCCGCCTTGGCGGCATGCCGTTGCGCGGGTATAGCGCCCGATATCGTCGTCGCCACCGATGGCGGCTATTGGAGCCGCCTCCACCTCTATCCGCTCGCCGCCAAGCCCCTACCCCTCGCCTCTCCCCTGACGGCGCTTCCCTCATCGGCTATATACCGCGGCTCCGGGCTGGTACTTCTCGACCAGGGCTCCTTCGCCGAGTCGGAGCTTTTACCTGACCTCTGTCCAGCACTGGCGATACCGCCTCACGGCACCGTGAGCGGTACGGCCATACAGCTGGCTGCCAGGCTGACCGACGGCCCGATTATCGTCGCCGGCCTGGACCTCGCATCCTTCGGCGAGCTCGACCATGCCCGCCCCCATGGCTTCGATGCGGCGTTGGGCGCGACCGTTTCGCGTCTCTCGACCCACGAATCCCTTACCTGGACCAGAAGCGTCGAAACGACTCCTCTCCCCCTGCTCGAGCGACCTTGGCGGAGTTCTCGGAGCCTTTCGGCCTATGCGTCCGCCCTTGCCCTGGACATGAAGCCTCTAGAAAAAAGAATTTTCCGATTGTGTCCTTCGCCTATTCCGCTGCCGGGTTTCGCCGATACTTGTCCATCCGATCTCGAATCCTTCGCGAACGTGGGCGAATCCGGTCCCTGCGCGCTTCGTCTTCGCGAAATACCCCTCCCTTCGCGCGGAGATAGAAAAGCCTGTCTCGACCAACGCCTCGCATCCTGGCGCGAACTTGCCGCAAAGGTTTCCGGGGATCTGGAAATAGGAAAAATTCCTTCGAATCCCCTCGTCGCCGAGTTCCTCAGATCCATCGAACTAGTAGATTACGCGGCGGCAAGACGCGCCATCCTGTCGGGAGACGATCCCCGGAGCGCGGCGCGAGACCTCGCCTTGAGCTGCGATCTCTACCTATCGGCCCTTGAGAGGAGGTTCGCATCGTGAGCGATCTTATCTTCCGACGCAACCTGCTCGCGCTTTCCCGGTCGGACCATAGCCTCGGGGACAGGCTCCTCGACGCGGTTCCCGATCCCGCTCTGTCGATCCGGACCGCGAGGAGCGGGGCTCCCGTCCCGGTCGTTTCCCGCGGAGGCAGGGAATCGCCCCTGCATTCCCTCGTGAATCCCGAACGCGAGGCCGAAAGGCTGGAGGAGGCGCAGCCCCCTTCCGGATTTATCGTGGCTCTCGGCCTTGGCGCAGGATACCTCCTCAAGCGCTACCTCGCCTCCGACGCGACTACTGGCCTCCTCGCCGTCGAGTTTTCGGCCCCAATGCTTCGCGCCCTTCTCGAGGAGATAGACCTTTCCGAGCTCTTTATCGACGAACGATTCTCCCTCCTCCTGGACCCGAGCCCGGAAGAGCTGGGGGAGAAGATACTTTCGCTTTACGTGCCCCCGCTCGCGGGAGATATGCGGAGCCTCCCCCTTAGAGGCCGGGTCGACCTCGATCCCGCCGCTTTCTCGGAAGCCGCCGGAGTTCTAAAGGCGATATTGGGCAGCATATCGGACGACTACAGCGTTCAGGCCTTCTTCGGCAAGCTCTGGTTCAAGAACGCGGTGCGCAACCTCTTCGCGGCCGAGCGCCATTCGGCGCCTCTGCCCCCGATCCGCCGCGCCGCGGTATCGGCCGCCGGCCCTTCGTTGGAAGATCAGATACCCGCCTTGCGCGACGCCAAGACCGCGGGCGCCTTTCTTATAGCCACCGATACGAGCCTACCGGCCCTCTTGGGAAGGAATCTCGTTCCTGACGCCATCGTGTCCATCGATTGCCAGCATATCAGTTATTACCATTTTCTCGGTGGAATCCCTGAGGGCCTGCCCTTGATACTCGACCTCGCCTCGCCTTCGACGCTGTGCAGACTGAGCGCTTCCGTCCGTTTCTTCTCCTCGGGCCACCCCTTTTGCGCTTATGTCTCTGCCAAATGGAGGCCATTCCCTGCCCTCGACACATCGGGAGGCAACGTGACTCACGCCGCCCTCTCCCTCGCCGAGGCCCTCGGAGCCGATTCTACCCTCCTCGCGGGCGCGGACTTTTCCTACCCCGAAGGCAAGAGTTACGCGCGCGGCACCTACATCTACGGCTATTTCGGGCGGTCTCAATCCCGGCTATCGCCCCTCGAGGCCTGCTTTTCGGGCTTCCTCTTCCGCGGTTCGGACATGGAGCGCGAGACAGGCGAGGGGCCGAATGGCGAGGCCTACTCGCGCTACCTGACCAAACCCCTCATGGCCTACCGCGAGCACCTCGAGCGCTTCGCCGCACGCTCTCCCATGGAAATCGTGCCCCTCGCGGGCAAGGGCGTATATATAAAGACGCCCCGAGGATTGCCCAGGAGGGGGACCAAACTGCGGCCCGTCTTCGCGGCGGGCAGCGCCTCCTGCTCGGCCGTGGACTTCCTGGAGCGTTATGCGAAGGACCTTAGAGCCCTGCCCCGTCCCCGCGATCCGGCGATCAATTATCTGGGCTCCCTCGGCGCTCCGGAGAGGGACCTCTGGACGACTCTCCTGCCCTCCGCCAGCGCCTTCCAACGCGGGGCGGGACGGGGCGGAATGAACGCGGCCTCCCTCCTCGAGACCACCCGTTCCTGGGCCGTAGAGACCGTCGAAGAGGCTCTGTCCGAAGAGGCGAAAAACTAGCGTCTCGTCAAGCATACAGTGCGGCCGGCCTCGACCCCGTACTTCCGGAAGAGCCAGGCCTCAAGCAGTTTGGCGCGTTGCGCGAAACTGGTCCCGTACGCGGCCATGTATGCCGCCACTTTTTCCGCGAGCTCCGGATGCTTCTCGAGAAGCTCCGAGCTCTTGCGCTCGGTGAAATAGTCCTCGGCGGCGGCGATCGGTTGCTGGAGAAGATAGGCTTGGAACTCGTTTCCCATGAGATAGTCCGAACCCGTATCGTAGCCCGCCCATCCCAGGTATATTTTCCAGAACCATTTCTCCTTTTGGTCGAGAGAGGACCAGAGGCTTCGGGCGAAGCCGCGGTAGTCGGCGTCGGAGAAGAATATGGCGTGCGTGGATTCATGCACGGCGAAGGTCCATCGAAGCGCGGCGCCGGACTCGCGCGCGATGGAGATCATCGCGCCTTTTCCCGGCTCGAGCCCGCCCCCCGATTCCATGATGAGGCCGCGCCGCAGAAGAAGTTCCTCCAACTCCTTTTCCTCAGGGTTCAGGGGAAAGGATCTTTCCCTCGCGGCGCGAAAGAAGGCGGCGAGATCCTCCGGACCGTAATCGTGCGCGTTCCACCCGTGCAACGCTGCGAGATCCTCGTCCTTCACAAGAGTGCCCCTAAAGCCCATCTTCTCGACGAAAAAGGCGAGTCGCTTGAGATACCTGTCCTGGGTCCCGTAGTCCTTGAAATCGAAGACCAGGACCGAGGGCAGGAGGTCCCAGCGGAATACGGAAAATCCCGCGATGGGCGAGTCGGACAGGAGAACCCTGCCGAGGTCGGCCAGCTCGTAATCCTCGACGCTCAGCTCCGCCGCGAAAAAGGATTTTATCTCGACGCCCTCCGGCGCGCGGAGCGCAAGGAGGACGGTATCGAGGGGCAGAATGCTCGTATCCAGCGTCGTCCTAGCGCCGCCGGGATGCGTGCGCATCGTATAGCTTCGGGCGCTTCCGTCCGCGTCCCGTGCGTCCAGCCGCAGCAGGGTGCCCGGCGACGAGGGACCATACTCGAGCAGGATTCCGGGCCGAACCGGAGCGCCCGAGATATCTGGCCCGCTCGCGAGCTCCGGTTCGCGCGCGAACTTCGGTTCGCGGAGGCCCGCGAAGGGCTTCTTGATCGACAGTTCCTGGTAGCCCTGATTCCTCGCGAGGGAGAAGCCGGAAGACACGCGGATTTCGGATACTCCCCCATCTATGCCCCTGAAAACCGGTCGGATGCTGATGGACTCTATGGAGAAGGACCCAGTCGGCTCTTCGGCCGAAACGACGAGCGACGCGATGCGCGAACTTTGCTCGAGGGCTAGGCTCAGCGAGGCGCGCCCCACAAGCAGGGGAAAGGTTGCGGTCAGTAGGGGCGAAGAGCCGTCGGCCCTGGGGCTCAGGGATAGCCTTACCCTCGGGGCCGCCTCGGTCGCCGCGCCGCGCCTCAGCTCGACGACGATCGCGGAACCCGCAGGCAGTTCGAGGCTTTTCTTCAGGGAATAGCGATTGGACCGCCGCTCCGCCGCGAAACGTCCCTCTTCGCCCTCGGGCCAAGTGGAGCTCTGGGTGAAAAAAAGCGAGGCACCCCCCGCGTCTCTCCAGGAAAATCCGATGACGGCGGGCGCGCGGCAGGAACAGGCGAGAAGCGCGGCGGAGAGGCAGAGAAATAAGTATCCGATGAGCCGTCGACCGCTCGGGGCTCTCATTTAAAGGCTAGCACGCTACGGGCGATGAGTTCGGCCACCTCGTACTTCTGATTGCCGCTTATATCGAGATCGGAGCGCAGGAGGGTCTCCCATCGCCCGAGAAAGTCGTCGGGCAGGTGCTTCAGCTCGCGCAGCTGAGCCGTGACATAGCGGTGCGAGGGTTCGAAGCGCTTGCTGGAAGTGAAGAGGGCGGCCGCCGCGTATCGGATGAATCCGGCCATCGAGACGTGGTAAAAGTATCCATCGTCGCTGAAGGACGCCGCTCCGAGGTCGACGAGGTAGTGCTCCATCTTGGATAAGCACGCATCGCGCAGGTCTTCCCAAAAGGAGGCGGGCAGGAGCGACAAGTCCCTCCTCACGCCATTTATCCAATCGCTCTTCTGATACAGTATCCGCGAGTTGATCAACCTATAGAACATATAGGTGCCGGAATTCTTGAATATCCACACGATCTGCGAATCGGGACCCTTGCAGCGAGCGATCACGTCGTCGATCATCGCCACGCTCTTGTACTCGACGCGGACCGGCAGGCCGTCGATGAAGAAACGGTCCTTGGATCGCGAGGCCGAGCTTTCGAAGGCCCCCGGCTGCCCTACCGACTTCGCGAAGGCGGCTTGTCGCTTTTCTGCCGTGGGCGGCGTCGCCCGCAGATAGGCGTCCACGACGAGGGCGAAATAGGGATCGAGGACGTCCGATTCCGAGTGCTCTCCCAGGGTCACGCACTCGACCGATTCCCAGGACGAAATCGCGTCGGTGATCGACTGAGCCATACGCTCGACTTTCCGGTTCATACGTTTTGATTGTATCATGGATTCGTGCAATTGCAACTAATCGCCCTGGAGCCGCCGGGTAACGTGGCCCGAGACCTGGCCTTGTTCAGACGCAAGCTCTTCGCCCGGCTCGGCGATGGATCGGCCCTCGCCTTTCCCGAAGTCCTCCCGCTAGCCTTCGCTTCCAAGGCCGGACCGGTCTCTCCGAGCCGGCTCGCGGAATGCTGGGAGGGGGTCGAGGAATCGTTCTCCTCCGCTGAGCCCCTGATCTCGAGGGGCCTTTTATATCTTGCGATGAGGGGTCCCATCGAAAAGCTATCCTCGCGCGGCGCGGAGGCGCTGGGCAGACGCGGCGTCCCCGCCGAAAAGCCGCCCTTCGAGTCGGGCATCGGCTTCTTCCTCTGCCGTCCGGCCGATCCGGAAATCGCATCGAGGACGGCCATGCTGATAGGGCCGCCCCGAGCCGACTTCCGCGACTGCTCCCTTGTGCTCCTCGGTCTCCGTCTAGGCGCAGATCCCTTCTCCGCCGCTACCTGGCGCGAGCTGGGCCGGGCCCGTCGCCGTACCGGTCGGCCGCATATCTGAATCAAAAGCGGGAGGACTCGACAACCACCCTATCGCGGCCCTCCTCTTTCGCCTTGCGCAACGCCCGATCGGCTGCCTCTATCATGTCCGTATGGCCGACGAAGTCAGGGTACGAGGCGATTCCCCCGGACAGGGTCACTGAGAAGCTAGCCTCCTCGAAGCGATGGGATAAGCGGCCGAAACTTTCGCGAAGCTCGTCTATGAGCCGCGCGGCGAAGCGGCAGTCAGCGCCCGGCAGGATGACGCCGAACTCCTCGTCCGCGTAGCGCCCGACTATATCGGTGCGCCTGAGCCTCTCCGACAGGAGGCGAGAAAGACTCCTCAATATCCTGTCTCCGGTCAGATGGCCGAAACGCTCGTTCACTTCCTTGAATTTATCGATGTCGATCTTCACGAAGGAAATTTCCGCTCCTGAACGTCTCGCCCTGAGCACCTCGTTGGCGAGCCGTTCGGTGAGGGTCCTTTGGTTGAGAAAGCTGGTGAGGTAGTCGCGCTCCATGTAGAAGCGGATCGCCCTCATGCGCTCGGCGCGTATCCCGATACTGCTCACGAGATGTTCGGGTTTGATCGGCTTCTCCAGGAATTCATCGCCGCCTTGGCGTATCGCCGATATCTGCTTCTCGAAGTCGTGCTCGACGGAAAGAAAAATGATCGGTATGGAGGCGAAGGCCTCGTTCTGGCGAACTATCCCCGCCAGCTCGGGCCCCGTGCAGAGCGGCATATACATGTCCATCAGCATGATATCCGGCTTGGTTTCCACAAGGAGGGAAAACACCCGGGAGGGATCGGTCGTATAAGAAGTCACCATTCCCGCGCGGGTGAGCAGCTCCGAATTGTAAGCCGCCTGCTCGGGATCGTCGTCGATAATAAGGACGCGGTAAGGCTCGGCCTCTTGCTCGTTGAATAGGGCGTCTATCTTCTCGGCGAGACGATAGGCATCGCCGGGAAGTTGAAAAAAAGCCTCGCCCCCCGCGCGGAGGGTCCTGAGCCTGAGGTCGAAATCGTCCTTATCTCCGTAAAAAATAACCCGAAGCGCGGAACCCAGGGACTCCTTGAGCCCCTCTATCTCCGTGACGAAGGCGGGCTCCCTGACGATGCGCCCGGCATCGACGAGAAAGAGGCCGGCGCCGATGGATGAGGTGAGGCGCGCGACGTCGGCGACCCCCTCCACGTCCCTGACGGTTATGCCGAATATCCTCAGTTGCTCCAGCAGCTCGGCGCCGATCCCCCTGTCGCCTGCGGGAATGAACACGTTTTTCATTTAACATTCCTCTCGAACGCGATTGCTTGTCGCTTACTTTACACTCGACCTTCGAGGGGCGCCAGTGGAAAAACAATGACGCCCGGCACAGTAACCAAATGAGCCCCCGCGTCTTTTCATTGTGTCCCCAGCATGCTATATTCCGGGGCATATGAACGGAGGCATCATGAAGCCACACGGTGCCGCGGCCCTCGTCGTCGCGGCGCTCCTCCTCCTGCCCATGGCCGCTCTCGCCGCGGACTCCTCTATAAAAAGCGAGCCTCCGAGCTCCGGGTCCCCTGCCGAAGGCGACTCGTCCGCGGGCGAGGCTTCTGCCAACCCATTCCTTCCGGGCGAGCAGTTGCTCGGCCTCGCGGTCGGCCTACAGATTCCCGCCTTCCTCGAACCGCAAACGGGCTTTGGCGTAGGCAATCTCGACCTCGGCATTTCATTTTCATTCTCATACCAATACTTCGTTGCGACCGGCGTATCCATCGGCGGCAACATCGCCGGGGCTTTCAACAACACTATCGGCGGCCTATCCGTCTTTACCGCCCCCCTCGGCTTCACGACCTCGTACTGGTGGACCAAGCTCCCCTTCGAGTTCACCGTGCTCGGCGAGGTCGGCGGCTACATAGTGCGTTACAACAACGAGGGCATGATCGATCCCTTCGCCAAGGCCGGCGGCGGGGTCTATTGGCGCGCCACGGCCTCGTGGAGCCTCGGCCTCCAGGCATATCTCTGGTTCGTACCCGAGATCCATTACGGCGATTTCAGCTACCTCACCCAATATGCCGGCTTCGTCGAAACCTCCATCACCGCCATCTATCACCTGTAGGAGATAATGAGCATGCGAATAACGGGACGCGCCCTATGCGCGATATCGATAAGCCTTGTTTCCATCCTTGCCCTCTCCTGCGACAACGCCTACGGTGTCTTTCAGCAAGTCCAACTCGAGAAGAAGCAGGTGGGCAATACGGTCTTCCAAGAGACCGGCGTATACAACGCATTCCGCCTCAATGGGTATTATTATGCGACGACTGCGACTCTCAATAGAACCACAGTGGGGGCGGACGTATGGTCAACGGTCGCGATCCATGGCTCCACCTCGTATTCTCTCCGAAGCGCGGTTCTGGCTGGAACGACCATTTACGCCCTGATCGAAACGGGCGTTGAAAAGTCGAGTACTATTTCGGTCTACTCGTCTCCCGACGGTGACACGTGGACGTTGGTCCCCGGTTCATCGATGCCGGGTTACAATTCAACTCTCATCAGCAACTATGATGCTCTTTTCGCGGCAAACGGCTGTGTCTATGCCGAACTCCATAGCTATAATCCGAATTCGTACGCCCCGACCAGTCCTGGCCAGAGTACGTATACACTCTTTCAATTAGTCCCGTCACTCGCTCAAGTCACGGGTTCAACTAACAATTTCTGTCCATCGACGCCTCCGGCTGCCGACCTCGATAAATCGATACGCGGCGTCGTATTCGATGACAGCAAATACTGGTTTGCCTCCGAGAATGAACTCTTTAGCGGGACCAGTTCCGACGGAACCAACGCCACCGATTCTTCATCGACCTTCTCTGGACTCTTCTCTTCCAATACGATATGGGGTATTTCCTATATCAGCAGTTCCAGTCACCTCTACGTCACGACCAAGACTGGAAATATCTACCGCAGTGACGGGTCTAGTACCTATGTGGTAGGTCTTCCCCTCACCCAGGTCGTCGAAGTGCCTGGGGCCTCAAGTGCCACGATCCTCTTGGTCGGAACCGACTCCGTTCCCCCCACGACCGTGATTGCGGCCGCGGCGGCCCAAGGATACTTCGAATGCAACGTAAGCACCTTCCCCACCGGTTTCGTAGCCGGCGGCAGCGGCCAGGTGACATCCAACTCTTCTCTCTATGCGACGACGGTCAACATCGCCCCCGTCCATTCCTTCTTCTACGATCCCATTGTCGATCCCGTTGTTGGCAATAGGCTCTTCATCTGCGTCTCGCCGGGCACCTCGAGCACGAGCTATTACGGCCTCTACGAGAGCGACTGGAATGGTTCCACATGGTCGGGGTGGACGGCTCGGTAGGCGACCACGGCCGATTCGCTCTTTTCATCGGCCTCCGGTGACGCCGCCGGGGGCGGCGGGGCATCCTCCGAGCCGCTCGCGTCCCGTATGCGGCCGAGAAGCATGGACGAATTCGCGGGGCAGGAGCACATAGTCGGGCCGGGCCGCCTCCTCAGGCGGGCCATCCAGAAAGATCAGCTTTCCTCGATCATACTTTCCGGCCCACCCGGCACGGGTAAAACGACCCTGGCCCGAGTCATAGCCAACACTACGGCCAGCCGCTTCGTCACTCTCAACGCGGTTCTCGCGGGCGTCGCCGACATCAGGACGGCCATCGAGGAAGCCAAGAAGCACCGCGAGCTCTATGACCGCAGAACCATGCTCTTCGTCGACGAGGTGCACCGCTGGAACAAGGCTCAGCAGGACGCCCTCCTTCCCTGGGTGGAGAACGGCACCATCCTCCTCATAGGCGCCACGACCGAGAATCCCTTCTTCGAGGTCAACCGCGCCCTCGTCTCGCGCTCGCGGGTCTTCCAACTCAAGGCCCTCGACGCCGCCGACCTCGCCCGGGTCGCCGGGGCCGCGTTAGCCGATCGAGAGAGGGGCTACGGGGCATGGAAGATCGAGTTCGAGGACGGCGCCCTCGAGCACCTGATCGAGGCGGCCGACGGCGACGCGCGCAGCCTCCTCAACGCCCTCGAGCTCGCGGTGGAGACGAGCGCCGAGCCTTGGCCGCCCGCCGCGGGATCGACGATAGGGGTGAGCCTCGCGGCCGCCGAGGAGAGCATACAGCGGCGGGCCGTCCTCTACGACAAGGACGGGGACTACCACTACGACGCGGCGAGCGCGCTTATTAAAAGCATCCGGGGATCGGATCCCGACGCCGCCCTCTACTGGCTCGCGCGGATGGTCTACGCGGGCGAGGACCCTCGCTTCGCCTTCAGGCGCATGCTCATCTCAGCCTGCGAGGACGTCGGGCAGGCCGATCCCGCGGCCGTCCACATAGTGCTCGCCTGCGCCCAGGCCTTCGACCGGATCGGCATGCCCGAGGGGCAGTACCACCTCGCCCACGCCGCCATCTACCTAGCCACGGCGCCCAAGTCCAACTCCAGCCTCGGATTTTTCGACGCCCTCGCCTCGGTCGAGGCCGAGGCCGCAGAAGTGCCCTCCCATCTGAAGGACGCGAGTCGCGACGCCGCGGGTTTCGGCCACGGGGAGGGCTACCTCTACCCGCACGCCTACCGCGACCATTGGGTAGCCCAGCAGTACCTGCCCGACTCCCTTCGCGGCCGCGTGTTCTACCAGCCCGGCGCGCTGGGCATCGAGGGCGAGCGCCGCCTCGGCGTTCTCGAGCGCAGGGAAGCCCAGCTCGCCAGTCTCTTCGAGACCTCCGTCCTCGAAGAGCGCGGCGTCGAGGAGAGAAACGTCGCCGCCGGAGAGAGCTTCGCCTGGTCCAAGGCAGGCGAGGGCAAACGAGAATGGCGGGCCCGTGCCGAGGGCTCGACCCCTGCGCGACTCTCCCTCGTCCGTAGCGCCTTATTCGACATGGCCGCGCCCGCGCGAGAGGACCGCGTCCTCGTCTTAGAAGCCCGCGAGGGCTACCTCGTCTGGGAGGCGCTCAGGCGCTGCCCCGAAGGCACTGTTGCCGCCGCCGCCCGCAACCGCGAGGAGGCCGAACTCATATCCCACTACGCGTCTACCCTGCCCGAACTGGAGCGGCCCATCGTCGCCGAGCTCCCAATCGAGTCCATGGACGAAGCGACCGTGGAAGCCGCCTTCGGTTTTTCGCGCTTCGACCTGGCGGTCGGCCGTGATGTATTCGATGCCGGCCATGCTCCGGGCCTCGACCCCGCCAATGTGCTGCGGCTTCTGACGGAAGCCCTGCCCGGTGCGGCCCTGGTCCTCGCCCAGAGCCTCCACCGCGAGGGCGGAAGGCTCTCCGAAGTCTTCTCCGACGAGCTCGGCCCCGATCTGGCGGGAAAACTGCGAGACTTCGAACTTTGGTTCTACGCACGGCCCGATCTGGCCGCCCTCGGTCCGGCAAGGGCTTCCCTGGAAGCATCGCTCCGGGAATCGGCCCTCGATCCAGAGATCGAGGGCAGGCGCGACAGTTATCCCCGGAGCCTTTCACGGGCCGAGATCGAGTCCTGGCTCTCGCCCTCCTCGACCTATGGCTCAGCCCTCGCCGAGCGCATCCCTGAAGCCGATGCGTCGCGCATCGCGTCCGCCCTTTTCGCCGCGGTCGCCGCCGAGGAAAAGGGAAGACGCCCGGGCCGCCAGTGGCCCCTTTCCATCCTCTACATCAAGCTGCGCCCCAGGCATCGCCTTCCCTCTTGACCCCGGCCCGAGCGCGCAAGCATGCTGATCCCAGCATGTCCCCGAAATTCGCCGGCACCGACGAGTTGTACTCCTTCCTCCTCGGCTTCGTGAACGTCGAGAAGGGACAGAAGACCGTCTTCAAGCTCGACCGCATGCGCGCTTTGTGCGAAAGGCTGGGCGATCCACAGTCAGCCTACCGAAGCATCCACGTCGCGGGGTCCAAGGGCAAGGGCTCGGTATCCGTCATGATCGCCCGCGCCCTGGAGGCCTCGGGCCACCGCGTCGGTCTCTATACGAGCCCTCACCTGCTGCGCTGGAAAGAGAGGCTCAGCCTTGCCGGCGACGAGATGCCCGAGGAGCTGATCCTGGCCGCAGCCGCCGAAGTCCTGCCGCTGGTGGAGGGAAAGGGACCTTCCGATTTCCCGGGCGACGAGCTTCCCACCTATTTCGAGCTCACGACCCTGATAGCCTTCTGTGCCTTCAGACGGGCCGGCTGCGACCGCGCCGTTATCGAGACCGGCCTGGGAGGACGCCTCGACTCGACCAACGTCATCGACTCGGCCGCGAGCGTCATCACGCCCATCGAGCTCGAGCACGGCGAGTGGCTCGGCGATACGATAGAGCTCATAGCGGCGGAAAAGGCGGGCATAATAAAGCCGTGCAAGCCCTGCTACCTGAGCCGGCAGCTCCCCGAGGCGCGGAAGGTGTTCGTGCGAGTCTGTACGGAAAGAGGCAGCTCCCTGCGGGAGGCGCCCGAACTCGCCTGGGCGAGCGAAGTATCGATAAGCGCCGCGGGAACAGGAGCTGTTATATCCTTCGCGGCCGACTCGCCCCTTGCCGCCCGCTTCCCTCTAGGAATAGAGGCGCGGACGCCCATGATAGGGGCCATTCAGGCCGAGAACATGGCACTGGCCCTTCTCGCGGCCGCCGAGACGGAAGAAACCTTGAACGCCGAGGCCGCCGCTCAGGGCCTGGCCGCTGCCTTCCTCCCCGCTCGATTCCAGGTTCTCTCGTTGAACCCGCCGGTGGTCCTCGATGGCGCGCATACTCCCAATTCGATTCGCCTGGCATTAGAGAGCTTCAAATCGCTCTTCCCCGGCCCCTCGGCCCTCCTCTTCGCCTGCGCCGAGGATAAAAAGCACGGGGCCATGGCCTCCCTGCTCGGACCCGAGTTCGATCGCATAACGCTTACCCGGCCCGGCACCTTCAAGAAGGGGGACCTCGCCGCCCTCGCCTCGAGCTTCGCCGATACGGGAGCGCCATTCCGCGCGACCGAAGATCACGTCGAGGCCATCGCTCGTGCCCGCGAGGAAGCCGCCGCCCTCGATCTTCCCCTCCTCGTGACCGGTTCCTTCTACCTCTGCTCGGAATTCGCCCGGCTCTTCGTATGTTGACCCGAGTTTGAATACATTTTTTTTAATACTCCGTGATCGCCGTGGTCGCCGTGTGAACTCTTAGTTTGAGAACGCATAGTCTCACACGGCGACCACGGCGAACGCAGCGGAACAGGATAGTAAAGAATATTAGCTTCTTAAGAATGGACGTCCATACGTTAACGGTAGGCTACTGCGGCCCTCTCGGCCTGGGCCTGCGAACCATAGATATCCAGCTCCGACTCGCGGACCCATCCTTTGGCGGACTCGGACTGGATGCCGTACCAAATTACGCGTTCGTCTGCCTTCATGACGGCGTCGCGAAGTCCTGATGCTATCGAGCCGATCTCGCGAGCATCGAGGCGGTAGACGCTGCCTCTTCGCAGGTGGTCCAGGTCCCGGGTCGAGTCCGAGGGGCCTTCCTTCAGCCTGACGTACGCGTCCTTGACGACTGCCCAACCGAGGCCGCCCGAAAGGATCGGATTGGCCTGCAGCTTGAGCGAGCCCTCGCTAAAACGCGTGCATGAGGAAGACCCAATTGCCGTCAGGGCGAGGGCGACGAGCAGTATTGAGGCTACATGTAGCTTGTGTATTTCCATGGAAAAGACCTCGCAACGGTTGATTCTATACGAAAGCCATGGCATTTTAAAGATGTGACAATTCGTCCGGCGATATTTCTTTTTTTGTTGTCGACGACGGCCCTTGTCCAAGCCGGAGCCGTGTCCATCAGCATCGACATGTCGGCCTCGGGCCTCGTGCCCGTCACATGGGCCAGCGATAGCCCGACCCTCTCGCATCTCGGCTTCGACGCCCTCTTCGGGATCGAGTACGATTCCCCGATATCCCTGCCTCTTCGCCTCGAGGTCGGCTACATCAGCGTCGGCCCCTCGCGCATCGCTCCTACCGGAGAGCTCTACCGGGCATGGGAAGGCGGACGATTCGCCCTGCTATCGGGTTATTCCTTCGCGCCCTTCTCCGTCGGCAAATTGGGCAGGCTCGACCTAAGCCTCCTCGCGGGCGGAGCCCTGACGGCGGCCGATTACACGGGCACGCCCCTCGCCTACGCATATCCCTCTCTCGTCCTCGAACCGAGGCTCGCCCTGAAACTTCGGACTCTCCGTGCTCGCGCTCCGGTGCAGGGCCCCTGGCTGGCCCTGCCCTTCGAGCTCATGTTCCGCGCTGGCAACCATACCCTCTCCTCCGGGCTCAGCCTCGGGTGGAGCTACGGCATCCCGGAACATCGATGAAAACAATTCGACCTACGGGCTCGAGTCGGTTCGCTCGGATGGGACCCCTCTGGGCTGCCTTCGCGCTGGCCTTGTCGATAGCGATTTGCTCCTGTGCCCAGGACGTAAAGATAACGGCGCCGCGGTATGCGCTGGTGTATGGGGTAGCGGATTATCAAACGGATAAACTTTACTATACCGTCGACGATGCTCGGAGCATGGCATCGACCCTCACGACTTATGGATGCAGCGCAGCCAACATCCATGAAAAGGAAGATAATGCTGTAACTAAAGCGCAAATAAGATCCGACATCCTCTCGCTGGCAAGCGTGTCCTCGGATTCTACCGTTCTTTTTTACTATTCCGGGCACGGATCATACGTGGACTCGACATGGGGCCCGCCGTATTATCCCGCCCATTCGGGACCTTATATCGTGCCATACGATGCCGTCGGTGCAGACGGTATCGACATTACCACGGTTGTCAACCTCATATCGCCCTCGGAACTCGCAAGTTGGTTCTCTCAAGTCGGAACGAAAAACGTGATCATCATCCTCGATAGTTGTTTTTCCGGCGGCTTTGTTTCCCCCGGCAGCGCGATCGACGCCTCTCCGCAGGACTATTCCTCCATGCCGTATTTCTCTGCCTTCTCCACGGCCCTGTCCAATTTCGGAAGCCTCCTCGTCGCCAACGCTTCGGCCTCGGGAGCCAAGACGCCCATCGTGTTTTCGGCCGCAGGCACCAACGAGTCCTCATACGATGGCACCGTCGCCATGCAGCACGGCGTGTTCACCTACTATTTGCTTCAGGCGGCGACCGATGGTGACAGCAACGGCGACGGTGTAGTGACTACTACCGAGGCATACGTCTATACCTCAGTCGCGATAAAATCGCAATGGGATGCAAATCCATATGTTATCGCCTTCCTCCCCCACATCTCGGGCGGTACGCGGGACCTCGTGCTGTTCGTAAAATGAACTTGAAAGATCGGATTATTGGAGCTTTGCGATTATATGTTCAATTGTTATAATGCATAGAATCGTAAAGCGATCCACGTGGGGAGGGAGAGGTGATCAAGACGAGGTCGGCACTCGCGGCGTTAACGATAGTCGCACTGGCGATGGGAATGTCGGGATGCATTCCGGCCATCAACCCGAACGCAGGGTATAAGCAATTCAGTAATGGACTTATTAATTATAGTGGTACAAATCTCTCCCTTTATAATTATCCGCGCGGTATGGCGGTGGATTCGAACGGCGACATTTTCGTAGTGGATGGCGGGAATAATCGCATTATAGAGATACCGGCTTCATCGCCGGGGACGCCCGCGCCAGTCACCACAACGGCATGGAATACCTTTCCTAACGGAAACACGCCTTCTAAGTACTCTTTTAATGCGCCTGAAGGAATCGCCGTCGATTCCTTGGGGAATATCTGGGTCGCAGATTCGGGCAATGGTAGAATTGTACAATTAACAACCGATTGGCAGAGTTCAAACCCAACAGTCACAATCTATAATTCGGCAGGCACATACAGTTTTTCTTATCCTACCGGTCTCGCTTATAATAGCAATAATAATTATATATATATTACGGATCCAGGCAAGAATTTCCCCAATAGCATACCGAGCGTTTTCGCAATTCTTGTTGGATCGCCGGGGACTTTTACATTCGAACATGTCGTTACTGGATTTGGCAGCGGTATTCGCCAGTTCTCCTTTCCTCGCGGTATCGCCGCAGACAGTTCTGGCGTTTATATAGCCGACGAGACAAATTATCGCATCGTAAAAATGGACCTCTTATTGTCGACATCGAACTGGACCACCCTCGGCACGCGCGGCAGCGGGACGGGACAATTCATTTCGCCACAGACCATCGCCCTCGATTCTGTCGGAGCAGGACATATATATGTCGTCGACGCAGCTAACTACTGGGTCGTCAAAATGAACGACATATCCGGAGCTGGTTGGACGCCGTATGGTATCCAGAGCGGCACGTCTACCACATCGGTCTATCCTAGTTGGGTCGCGGTATTTTCATCGTCCCCGCCAAGTATTTACGTGTCGGACGATACCAACTACCAG
Organism: Rectinemataceae bacterium; assembly: GCA_049513895.1. Classification (GTDB taxonomy): domain Bacteria; phylum Spirochaetota; class Spirochaetia; order Treponematales; family Rectinemataceae; genus UBA1306. The sequence continues at coordinate 80,712 of JBEKVO010000008.1, forward strand.
ATCGCCGAGTTCCAGTGAGGCAGGCCATGAAAAAACACACTTTTGTTTCGCCTCGACTGCTCGCCGTCATTGCTATCGGTGCAGCGATTCTTTTCGGTTCCGGCCGTATGGCCGCCGCTCAGACCGTTGAAAACTCGGCTTTCTTTTCTTTGACGACCTCGGCCGGATTCATAATCGGCGGAGCGACGGAGCTCGTGTTCGACTCGGGCTACAAGATGAGCGAGCTCGACTGGGCATCCCAGCCCCTCGCCTATTGGGGCCTCGAGGCTTCTGTCAATTTCCCTTCCGGTTGGTATGCCCACCTTGGGCTCAAGTCGGGCCTGAGCGGCAAGACCGGCAATATGACGGACTCCGACTGGCAAAACTGGGATGGCGTCAAGACCAATTTCAGCGAGTCGGATAGCTACACCGACCAGGCCCTCCTTCTGGATTTCGAGGCGGGCTACGACTTCAGCCTCAGGGACAATCTGTGGCTCGGCCCCTTCCTGGAGCTCAGTTATCTCAATTTTCAATGGTCGGCGCGAAACGGCTACATCCAATATCCTTCCGAGGTCTACCCGACGGACTCGGGCGGCAATCCGATTTACGGACCCTATACGCCGATTTCGCCGAACACGCCCACTTATAATATCTATGGCATCGGGATAGTGTACCAGCAGAGTACCTTCTACCCGAGTCTCGGAGTCCGCTGCACCTATAAGCCCCTCAGGGAACTCAAACTCTCGGCCTCATTCGCGATCTCTCCCCTCGTAAGCATGACCGAGACGGACAACCACGTCGAACGCAGCCTCGTATTCTCGTCGACGATGACGGGTGGGCTCGCCCTTGAGCCGCGTCTCATCCTCGAGTATCAACTCTCGCGGCGCATGAGCCTCGGCCTCGATTTGTCATACATCAGAATTCAAGGCCTCACCGGGGACCTGACGCAAACGGACATTTACGGAAACAGCTCTCTGGATCCTAGCGGAGCCGGCGCGACCTTCGACGCCTTTGAAGCGGGCGCCACCTTTTCGATTCATCTATGATCCTTCTGAGTCGCCCAGTCACGTAGCGCAGGTCCGTCCAGGGGCGCGAGGTCGAGCTCGCCCAGCTCTCCGGCGGAGAAAAGGCGCCATTCGTCGTGGGCCGCAAGGTCGAAGGCGCAATCCCAGAATCGAATGGGAAACACGATGAAAACGAAGGCCCTTGGCCCCTTTTCTTCGGAGCCCGTCGTCTCGATCTCCATCTCGTAGCGCGATGGCGGGCCTTCGATGAGGATCTCGACGCCGAGCTCTTCGCGTATCTCCCGAACTATCGCCGATTCCGGCGTCTCGCCTGGCTCCAGTTTGCCGCCGGGAAGTTCCCATAGGCCTCCGTGACCCGAGGTGCTCGAGCGTCTCGCGAGGAAAACCCTCTTCTCGTCCCCGGTACCTCCCGCTTCCTCCGCGAGGGCGGTGACGACGGTTATCGGCGCTGTCTTAAGATTTGAGGTATATCCCGATGTATTCGTAGAGCCTCCCAGCCTCGTCGCGAGTCAGCGTGACGCCCTTGCCCATGCGGGAGTGGTCCTCCGCCCAATCGCGAATGTCGAGCTTCGGCTCGCGTTCGTTCCACGCGACGATATTGAGCTCCTTGCGCCAGCCCCTGCCGCCCTCGGAGAGAAGGCCGAGCTTGCGGACGATCTCGAACTTGATTTCTTTTACGTCTTCCATAGTCCCTCCTGATAGGGACATTACGCTCGCGAAATCGGCCGACGCTTGAAGTCATATACAGATTTAAACGGCGAAGTCGTTCTTGCCGTCGAGAGCGAACTCGGGGAAAAAGTAGACGACGACCCCGCTCGAGCGAACGCGCATCTCCGCATTGCCCGAGGCAGCCATCTTCTCGAGGAGCTTTCGGGCCTCATCGACCGTGAGATCGCCCTCGAGGGCGGCCTCGCCCGGGGTCACGAAGCCACCGTTCTTGCGGGCGACTCGCAAGACGGTCTTTTCGGGATTCTCGCTCTGAGGTACGTTGGAGCCGCTTCCGTAGTCCAGCTCCGCGCGGATACGCGCGCCGATGTTGGCCTCGCGCACCTGTCGCGAGAGGGTGAAAGCGTCGTAGACGCAGCCGATGCCGCAGAGGCCGCCCGTCAGAAACCAGAGAAAACCGGTGCCTATCTTGCCGAGATAGAAGCGATGGAGGCCGAGGACACCGCAGCCCGAGATAAGCCAGAGAAGGTAGGCGACCCCGACATTGTATCGCACCGGTTTTCCCTCCCATAAATACGCCGATAATGTACTACGGGGGGCGTCTTTAGTGAAGTCTTCCCCGGAGTATTTGACCCGATGCGCCCATCCATGCTAAACCAGCTCATGCGCCTTACAATCAAGGAGATTTTCGAGTTGGATCCCGACGGCCGCCCCGTCACCATAAAGGGATGGGTCCGCACGAAACGCGAGACCAAATCCGCCGTCTTCCTCGAGGTCAACGACGGCTCGCGCATGGGCAATATTCAGTGTGTCTTCGACGGGCAAGCCGCCTCGAAGGCTGCGGCCGAACTTTCGAGCGCCGGAACGGGCGCGAGCATCCGCGTCGAGGGCAGCCTCATTCCCTCGCCCGCCTCGGGCCAGAAGCTCGAGGTCAAGGCACTCTCCCTCGTCGTCATCGGCGAGGCTCCCGCCGACAGCTATCCCCTGCAGAAAAAGGCCCATTCCCTCGAGTTCCTCCGCGAGATCGCCCACCTCCGCCCCAGGACAAATACCTTCGGCGCCGTGGCCCGCGTCCGCAACAGGATGGCTTTCGCAGTGCACCAGTTCTTTCAGGAGCGCGGCTTCAACTACGTGCATACGCCCATCATAACCACCTCCGATGCCGAGGGCGCCGGCGAGATGTTCCAGGTTACCACCCTCGACCTCGCCAGGATCGCGGCGAGCGGCGGTCCCGTCGACTATTCCAAGGATTTTTTCGGCAAGGCAGCCTCCCTCACGGTCTCGGGCCAGCTCAACGTCGAGACCTACTGCCAGGCCCTGAGCAGGGTCTACACCTTCGGCCCGACCTTCCGCGCCGAGAACTCCAACACCACCCGTCATCTCTCCGAGTTTTGGATGATCGAGCCCGAAGTCGCCTTCAACGACATCACCGACAACATGGACCTCGCCGAGGACTTCCTCAAGCATCTCGCGAGGGTGGCCCTCTCCGACTGCGCCGAGGACCTCGCCTTCTTCGACAAGCGAATCCAGAGCGGTCTTATCGACATGCTCTCCAAGATGGTCGCCTCGCCCTTCGCGCGGATGACCTACACCGATGCCGTGAAGGAGCTCGAGAAGACGCCCGAGGAATTCGAGTTCAAGCCCTACTGGGGATGCGACCTCCAGAGCGAGCATGAGAAATTCCTCACCGAGAAGGTGATTCAAGGCCCCCTCATCGTCACCGATTATCCGAAGGAAATCAAATCTTTCTATATGAAGCTGAACGACGACGGGAAGACCGTTCGGGCGATGGACGTCCTCGTGCCCCGTTTCGGCGAGATAATCGGCGGCTCCGAGCGCGAGGAGAGGCTGAACGTCCTTGAGAAGCGCATCGAGGAGCTGGGCCTCAAGAAAGAGACCTATAGCTGGTACCTCGACCTGCGCCGTTACGGCACGACGCCCCACTCGGGCTTCGGCCTCGGCTTCGAGCGTCTCATGCTCTACCTGACGGGCATGGCCAACATTCGCGACGTCATACCATTCCCTCGAGCGCCCAAGCTCGCGGATTTCTGAATATGAAGATCAACGGTCGGAACGGTATGACGCTAACGGCATCGATCAGGAAAACGGCATCGGCGGCCATCATGGCCGCTCTCCTCCTCGCGGGAGGCAGGCTCTTTGCCGCGTCTTCAGTGGAGACTTCCCTTGTCGGTATCCCCGTAGTCGGGGCCCCCGTAGTCGGGGCGCGGTCCGTCGTTGTGATGGACCAAGCCACGGGCACTATTCTCTACGGAAAAAATCCCGACCTCGTCATTCCTCCCGCCTCCCTCACCAAACTCATAACCCTTCACCTGGTGTACGAGGAAATTCGAGCGGGACGGCTTTCCGAGGACGAGATCGTCACGATCGACAAGAGGGACTGCTCGCCCTACATACCCTACGGCTCCTCCCTCATGTACCTCAGGCCTGGCATGCGCGTCTCGGTGATCGACCTCATGCGCGGCGCCGCGGTGGTATCCGGCAACGACGCGGCCTTCGCACTGGCCAGGCGCATATCGGGTTCCAACGAGGCCTTCGCCGCGCGCATGAACGCGGCGGTCCGCGCCCTCGGCCTGCGGGACCTCTTCTTCGTCGAGCCCTCGGGCCTTTCGGAGCTCAACCACGTCACCGCCCGAGCCTTCGCGGAGTTCTGCAGGCTCTATATGACCCTCCATCCCCAGGCGATAAACGAGCTGCACTCCCTCCATTTCATCGAGTTTCCCCGCCCCGAGCATTTTACGGCCGATTATCATCCGACGGCGCGCATCGTCCAATACACGAAAAACAACCTCGTGCTTTCATATCCCGGCTGCGACGGGCTTAAGACAGGCTACATCATCGAGGCGGGCTACAATCTCGCTGCGACCGCACAGCGGGGCGATACGCGCTTCATCATCGTGACACTCGGGGGCACGGGCGAGGGCAGCGCCGCGGGCGGTTCCGCGCAGCGCTCTCACGACGGAGTAGCCCTCCTCGACTGGGCCTTCTCCTCCTTCGTCACGCTTCGGCCCGAGCTGGGCGCCCTGCCTGCTCCCCGCGCCTGGTTCGGCGCTACCGAACGCGTGACGCTCGCGCCCGCGTCGGCCCTTGCGGTAACCCTGCCTCGCTCCCTCGCCTCGTCGATCCAGGAGAGGGTAGATGCCCCGGCCTCGCTCGACGCGCCTCTGAGCGCCGGCGCCCGCGTGGGCGAAGTCGTTTATTCGGCCCAGGGCCATGTAATTCGCCGCGTGGACCTCGTCGCGGCGGCTGAGATTCCCAGGGGCAACATTTTCATTCTCATTCGCGACGCCTTCGCGAAATTCTTTACAAGTCTGGTCGGCGGAGCTTAACGTACCGTCTATTTCGGTAACTCAGTCCCCCAATCTATAAATGCCGCCGGATTCCGCTACAAAGCCCTCGGCCTTGAGTTCGGCGAGAGCCGCGTCGACCCGCTCTCTCGAAAAAGGCAGGGCCGCCGCGAGCTCATCGGCATTCTTCCCGTCCCTTTCACCAAGGGCTTTTAGCAGGGATCCCCGGATGCGGCGGTTCGAATCCGCGAAGGGGCTCTGGCGCGCATAATGCGCGCTTCGCCTGTTGGGATTGCCCTCCCTCTTCTTGAGGTCGACGCCGTAGTCCATGAGCGCGTAATACCAGGTCCTAGGGTCCTCGCGAAAAAGCGTGGCCTCGACAAGAGGCGCGATGCGCAAATCAGGCACCCCCTCCTCGCCCTCGAAAAAAGTATGAAGAAAGACCGAGCGAATATTCGTCTCGATGAGGACGACGGGCTTCCCGAAGGCAAAGGCCAGCACGGCCCTGGCGGTATAAGGCCCGACGCCCGGCAGGTCGAGGAGGGAAGCCTCGTCGTCGGGGAAGCGATCGGCGGAGGCGATGATGGAAGCGGCCCTGATGAGGGCTAAGGCCCTTCGGTTATAGCCGAGTCCGCTCCAGAGGGCGAGGACCTCGGCCAGAGGGGCTAGGGTCAATGCCGAGGGATTCGGGTAGGCCTCGAGCCAGGCGAGGTATTTCGGAAGAACCCGTTCCGTCTGTGTCTGTTGGAGCATTATCTCCGAGACGAGTATCGCCCAGGGATCCCTCGTCGAGCGCCAGGGAAAGCTTCTCCTCGATCCGGCATAAAATCCGAGAATGCGATCGCGGAAAGAGGCAATTTCGGCGGCGCTTGGCCCCTTGAGTGGCGAATCGATCGATCAATCCCCGTAGATATGGGCGAACTCGTGCAGGAGCTCTTCGGCCCTGGGTTTGCAGGTCCCGCAGACCGTGCCTATCTTGGTGGCGGCCTGGAGCTGTTCCCAGTTCCTCGCTCCGTCCTTGACCGCCTGCTCGATGTCCTTGTCGGTTATGCTGAGGCAGTTGCAGATGACCTCGGCTTCCTCGCCCTTGAAGGCTCCCGGCCTGCCCGTCTTGTCGAGGTAGCCGTCTATCGCCGCCCTGAGCGCCTTGTCGCCCAGCACGGAGCAGTGGATCTTGTTTTCGGGCAGGCCGCCGAGCCGCGAGGCGATATCGGCGGGTTTGATCGAATAGGCCTCCCGGATCGGCATTCCCTTGATCACCTCCGATAGCATGGAGGTGCTGGCGATCGCGCTCGCGCAGCCGTAGGTCTTCCAGCGCACTTCGGTTATCACGTCGTCCTTTATCTTCAGCATGAACATCATCTGGTCGCCGCACTTTATGTTGCCCACGACGCCCTCGGCGTCGCCGACAAAATGCTCATCGGGATCGAAGACGTTCTTGGGATTGGTGAAATGCTCCTTGACGATCGGGGAGTAAAGCCATTGGAAAGTATCGGTCATCGCTCGCTTCCTTTCACGCATCCACGCAGGCGGACGAAGCTACGGTGGACATTCGCCTCAGGCGCCTGATTATCGGCCCCAGTTTCACGAGAACGTAGTCGACGTCCGCCTCGGTGGTGCCGCGCCCCATGCTGAATCGGATCGAACCGTGGGCCAGCTCGGGTCCGACGCCCGTCGCCATGAGAACGTGGCTCGGTTCGAGGCTTCCCGACGCGCAGGCCGAGCCCGTGGACAGCTCTATGCCCTCGAGGTCGAGGGAAAGGAGTATCGCCTCGCCCTCGGCGCCCGGGAAGGACACGTTGAGCGTATTGGGCAAAACTTCGGTAGGATGGCCGTTGAACCTTATATCGGGCACGCTCGCCGCGATACCCGACTTGAGACGCTCCCGCAGGGCCCATAATCTCGCGGCGAAGGAATCGAGATCGCGCAGCGCCAGCTCGGCGGCGTGGCCGAAACCCAGGATGCCCTGATTGTTGTAGGTGCCGGCGCGGATGCCGAGCTCCTGGTGGCCGCCCCGGATCAGGGGTTCGGCGGGGACTCCCTTGCGGAGGTATAAAGCGCCGACGCCCTTGGGTCCGTAAATTTTATGGCAGGAGAGGGTCAGGTAGTCGACGCCCCAATAGCCGACGTCTATGGGGATTTTTCCGGCCGCCTGAACCGCGTCGGTATGGGAAAAGGCCCCCGCCGCCTTCGAGGCCTCTGCGATCGCCTTTATATCCTGAAGAGTCCCAATCTCGTTGTTGGCTACCATCACCGACACGAGGAGGGTTGGGCCGCCCTTCGAACGCGACGGGTCGAGCTCGAACTCGAGCTCATCCATGCTGATCCTGCCTTGGCCGTCGACGCCGAGAAAGACAACGGGAAAGCCCTCGTCGGCGAGGCGCCTGGCGGCGTTCATCACGCAGGGGTGCTCGATCGCCGTCGTAATGATCTTGCGCCTCGCGACGCCCGATGCCCGGCCGAGATCGTACATCGTGTTGAACACGGTGTTGTTCGATTCCGAGCCGCCCGAGGTGAAGAGAATCGACAGGGGATCGCGCGCCCCGACGAGGGCGGCCACCTGAGCCCTGGCCTTCTCGACCCTGTCGCGGGCGCGCCTTCCCGCCTCATGCATGCTCGACGCGTTGGCGAAGACCTCGAGGTCTTCGATCATGCGCGCCTTGACTTCGTCGCGTAGCGGAGTCGTAGCGTTGTAGTCCATATAGACGAAGCGCTTTTCCATTAATGCTCCTAATGCTCCTCAAGCCTGTATTACGTCCAGAAGGGTTTTCGATCCGAGGTATCCGTCTATAGCGCCCTTGAGTCCCACCCAAAAAATCCGCGGGAGGCAGCAATCGCCCTGAGCGCAAACGCCTGAGTCATCAAGGCAGCCGACGGGCTTTACCTCGCCCTCGAGGGCTTCAACTATCTCGATCATCCGAATCTCTGCTGCGGTCTTGGCCAGCCTATAGCCGCCGTTTTTACCGCGCTCGCTCAAAACCAGTCCGGCCGTCTTGAGCTGGCCGAGGATGCCCTCGAGGTATTTAGATGGTATTCCCTCTGCCTTGGCGATCTCCGCGCTCGCCGCGCTGGACGGAGCAGCCTCGGACAGGGCGTCCATTTTCGCCAAATGGACGAGTGCGCGTATGCCATATTGCGTCTTGGTCGGTACTGAAAACATTCTTACTCCGGTATTCCTATCGGTTTAGTAGGAATATACAACCTCGGAAGCGATCGGTCAAGGGATGACGGTCATCGCACTTTTTTCAGCTTACCGAGGAGGGCGAGCCTGTTCTCCGGTTTCTCCCCCCATGCCTTCAATTCTTCGAAGTCGTCCGCCGTCTCGGAATCCGCGCCTGATATCAAAAGGAGGCTGTGGTTCCACCTAAACCAAAGGTAATGCTTTTGCCGAATATCTATGGAACGTTTGCGTTCGCACTCCGACTCGAGATAGTCGTGCAGGACACGGTGGTTTTCCTCGCCCGTTATGAACCAAAGGTCCCTTGTCCCGATAAAAAGAACGATGCGCTTGAAGCCTTCGGCCATCGCGGCGTCATTGCGGAATCCCTTGATGGAAAGGTCGAGGGCGCCCAAGCTGAGGTCGTAGCCCTGTAGGCGCAGGCCGGCACGCAGCTCGATCAATTCCTTCTTTATGTCGTGCAGTTCCCTGTCATCGTTCTTCGAATTCGAGAGTCTAAAGCGAAGATCGCGGAGCTGCAACTCGTACTGGTTGAAAACCGATGTGCGCGATAGAAAGTTGGTCGTGTCGGAGAGAAGCACCCAGGTCGTGGCCAGGCGCTCCGACAGGCCAATCGTAAAGCGCTGCGCGAATCCGGCCATCGAGCGTTCCCCTAAAATATTGGATCTCACTTATCAATGTACTACGGCGGGCAGTATAGTGGGCATAAGCGATATTTGGAATAAAGGTGGATGAGCTTGGCGTATCTTTGTTTCGATATCGGAAGCTCGGCGCTCAAGGCGGCCATCCTCTCCGAGGATGGCCGCCTCCTCAGTTTAGTACGCCGTTCCTTGACCCTCTCGCATGGTGAGGGAGGCGCGTACGAGGCCGACGCGGGCGGATGGATAGATGCCGCCATGTCCGCCGGTGCCGAGGCTGTCGCCGCAGCGCGCCACGGCATACCGCGAGGGACGAGAGGTCTTGAAGTACGAGCCCTGTCGGTCAGCGGCAATGGCCCTACCCTTCTCGCCGCCGACGCCGCCGGCCTCCCCTTGGGCCCGGCCCTTTCCTGGCTCGACAGAAGGGCAGTAGGCGAAGCCGAAGAGGTTTCGGCACTCGCGGGAAAGCCCATCGATCCGACCTTCTATCTTCCCAAGGCCCTGCGACTATGGCGGATTTCCAGCCCCGAGTTCCGTGACAAAATACGTTGGTTTTTTTCCTGTCCTGAGTATCTGGTGCATGCGCTGTGCGGCGAGGCCCTTACCTACCTGCCCCATCCGGGCTATGAGCCCTATATATGGAACGAGGGAATGATCGCTGCCCTTGGCCTACCCCATGAGCGATTCCCGCCCTTCGCCGCTCCGGGGACAAAGGCAGGAGGCTTACTTCGCTCCGCTGCCGAAAGCCTTGGCCTTGAGCCCGACACCGCCGTCGTGACGGGCTACCCCGATTTCCTGGCGGCGATAATCGGCTCGGCATCCGTAGATATAGGCGTCGCCTGCGACCGCGCGGGCACCTCCGAAGCCATCAACCTTTGCGCCGACAGGCCCTTCCCCACTCGAGCCCTTCTCTCGCTGCCCCACCCAGTAGACGGCCTATGGAACGTCTCCGGCGGAATCTCGACGGCGGGAGCGGCCCTCGAATGGCTCGCGAACGCCCTCGATGCGAAAACGACCAAAGCTATCGAGGCCAAAGTAGTCGGCCTCCTCGCCGAAGCAGGGCACTCGCCCCCGGGCGCCCGCGGCCTGATTTTCTTGCCCTACCTGGCCGGCGAACGCGCCCCGCTATGGGACATGGCGCGCCGCGCCGCCTTCGTCGGCCTCTCCCTCGAGATGGGCCGCGCCGAGATGGCCCGAGCAGTTTCCGAGTCCCTCGCCTATGGCCTCAAACTCGCCTCCAACCTCGCCCTCGGAGAAGGTATGCCTTTTACCCTACTGCGCGTCAGCGGCCAGGCGGCGAGCGACGATTTCCTATGCGGGCTCAAAGCCGATATCCTCGGCGTTCCCGTCGAGGCCCCGGAAGTCGGCGACTGCGAGCTTATCGGCGACGCAGCCGCTTGTGCGCTAGCCCTCGGCGAGTCATCCAGTCTGTCCGAATCCGCGCGTTCCCTCGTTAGGATCAGGCGCCGCTACGAGCCGAAGAATACCGATGCCTATTCAAAGGCCTACGCATCCTACGAGGCGGCTCTCGACGCCCTTGCCCCGGTGGACCACGCCCTATGAACCTCTCGCCCTCGGTCGTGCAGACCCTCGTCCTGTTTTTCCTCATGGCCATCGGCTTCGTGGCTGGCAAGACGCGTATCCTCGACGCGGCGGGCGGCAAGGGCCTCTCGCTCCTACTCGTCAATTTCATTCTTCCCGCCCTCGTCGTGGAATCGATGCAGCGCCCCTTCACGCCTCAGATCCGCAACCTCGCCTTCGAGATGCTCGGGGTATCCTTCCTCTCCTACGCGATCGCCTTTCCCCTGGCCTGGTTCCTCGTGCGCGCGATAGGTGCAAAAGGCGCCGAGCGGGGACCTCACGCTTTCGGCGCGATTTTCTCCAATTGCGCCTTCATGGGCTTTCCCGTCGTCGAGGCCATACTCGGCAAGGACGCGATATTCTTTGCTTCGATTGCCAACATTCCCTTTCAGCTATTGGCCTTTTCCGTTGGGCCCTACATCCTGGCCAAGACGGCGGGAGGAACCGCCAAGATGGGCGTATCGTCCTTCATTACGCCGGTCGCCGTCGCGTCAGTCTTCGGTTTCGCCCTCTTCATGGGCGGCGTGACCCTCCCCTCTCCCATTGGAACAACCCTGACCCTCCTCGGCGATACTACGACGCCTATGTCCATGGTTCTCATAGGCTCGATAGTCTCGCGTATGGACTTCCGAACGGCAGTTGGGCGAGCGCGGCTCTACACGACCTCGTTATATCGCCTCCTCCTTTTTCCATTTGCTCTTTTCGCCCTTCTCCGGATACTCGGCTTCAAAGGGCTATTGCTTTCCCTTCCCGTCATCCTTGCCGCCATGCCGGTGGCGGCAAATTCCGCCATACTCGCCGAGGCATACGGAGGGGACTCCGAGACGGCGAGTTCCCTCGTTCTCGTCTCGACCCTTCTCTCCCTTCTCACGATCCCCGCTCTCGCCGCGATACGTTTTCCATCCTGAGATTATTCAGCGTAGCATCGAACAAGAGCGGCGGTCGCTTTGCAAGCACGCCGCAGTCGCGGTATATTGGTTAAAGAATTATGGATGAACTACTCAACGAGATCCGCGTCGTCTATCCCGATGCCGAGATCAACGCCGTCTTATCGGCTATCACCGACCATGGCCGCGGAGTATCCTGTGCCGTTCGCTATAACCACAGCGAGGAACTCTTCCTCGAGCTCGGCACGGAGATTACGATGCCGCGCTTCCCCATCCACCACGACCTCCGCTCGGAGGTGCCGAGCGCCCCCTACGCCTACGCCCTCCGGGATCTGGTTAGACAGCTCGCCGACATTTTGCCGGACGTATTCCGCGGTCTGACCTACTTCTTCGATCCCTCAGAGCCTCTGAAACCGCGATTCTATAGGCTGTACAAAGTCGAAAACGCGATATACCTCTATCTTCTCAAGATCGACCTCGTGTTCCGCCACTTCCAAGGCGAGATCGTCGAGGCGGCCACCAACGACGTCACGCCTGCCTTTCGAACGAGGCATCTTTTCATGGAAAGCGAGTTCATCCCCGTCGAGGCGGTCACGTGGGAGAAGGGAAAAGCGCGCGCGTTCAAGGTTCGCCAACTTATCTCCAATACATGGATCGGCGAGACCAAACGGGGCTACTTCCGAAAAGGCATCTGGATGGACGATGATCTCTCCAAGTTCTTCTCTAAAATCGTCCTTCCTAAAGGCGTGCGCACTCATCCATTCCATCCGCTATGCTGTAAATATCGAACCGTCTGCGCCGAAGTCGTACCACCCGACACCGAGCACAGGAAACGCATCCTGCCTCTCCTCCATAGGGCCATTTTCTTCCTCGCTCCGCAAATGCAAAGGATACAGGATTCATTGAGCAGGACGGGCGGCGACTTTTCGGAGACGATGCCTGAGTTTATTGAGCTTTACGACCGCGTGCCTGCCTCGTGGAAGGAGATACTCAAGGGAGTCTCCATGCGCTCGTATCTCAACGCGCGCGACATGAAGGAATACGCCCTTGAGATCGACGATAACGCGAATTGAGGAACTCCGCGGTCTCAAGACCACGGTCATGGGATTGGGATTGCATGGTGGAGGGCTAACCAGCGCTCGCTTTCTCGCCGAGAGCGGCGCAATCGTCACCGTTACCGATATGAAGGACAAGGCGGAGCTCGCCGACAGCATCGCCGCGCTGGAAGGACTCCCGATACGCTACGTGCTCGGCCGGCACGAGTTGGGCGATTTTTCCGCGGCCGACCTCGTGGTCAAGAATCCCGCCGTGCGTCCCGACTCTCCCTATATCCTTTCGGCGAAGGCAGTCGAGACGGACATCTCCCTATTCCTTCGTTTCTCCAATTCGCCTATCATCGCCATCACGGGATCCAAGGGAAAGTCTTCAGTCTCGAGCGCCATATATCACGTTCTCTCATCTTCAGGCGTAGCGGCCTTTCTCGGCGGCAATATCACCGTTTCACCTTTGACCTTTCTCGATCGCTGCGGTCCCGAGACGCCGGTAGTCCTCGAACTCTCGTCCTGGCAGCTCGCCGATATAAAAGACCTCGGGGTTCTCAAGCCGCGAATCGCCATCCTCACAAGTATCATGCCCGACCACATGAACCGATACGGATCGATGGAGGAATATGTCGCGGACAAGCGTCTAATATATTCCGACCAAGATGCGTCCTGCTCTACGATATGCAATTGGGACGATCCCTGGGGGCGGTCCTTCGCCTCCGAGACGCGGGGCGAGGTTTTGTGGTATTCCGACCTGCACATGGGCTTGCCGGGCGCTTGGTTGGAGAGCGCCACCTCACGACGGGGTCTTTATTCCGTCACAGGCGATATTGCCGCGGCAGAGGAGATAATGCCCCGAAAGCTCCTCGTGCCTGGCGACCACCAGCGAAAAAACATGCTCGCGGCCGCCCTAGCCTGCCGCGCCTACGGCATCGACGCCGCCAAGGTTTCCGAGGCCATAGCGTCCTTCTCGGGAGTCGAGCATCGCCTCGAACGTTTCGCCGAGAAGGACGGCATATCCTGGTACAACGACTCTGCCGCAACCATACCCCAGGCGGTCGGGGCCGCTCTTACCTCATTTGACGGTCCAGTCATCCTCATCACCGGCGGAACCGATAAGAACCTCGACTTCGAGCCGTTGCGTTCCGAATATTCGAAAGCGAAAATAACGATACTCCTCTCCGGTACCGGAACCGAAAAACTCAAAGTTATCCTTGATAAAGAAGGCGTCCCCTTCGTCGGGCCTTATGACGACCTCGGCATCGCCGTGTCAGCGGCTATCTCCCGTGCAAAACCCGGTGATACCGTCCTGCTCTCGCCCGGATGCGCTTCCTTCGGTATGTTTAAAAATGAATTCGATCGAGGGCGAAAGTTTAAAGATACTGTTCGGGAAATGTTGGGGACGTAACCGACGACTTCGAATCTCATGTTTGAGATGGTAACCAGTGCTCCCGTGATTCAAGAAACGCTTTCTTCTGCGATTCGCCCAGAAGCGTGTCCACGGTACCGAAAATTGAGCCCTGCAGGTGCCCGGTGTTCTTCCTAAACATACGAGTTTCTACCATGGATCCCACAATTTGGGAATTCAGACAACAGGCTACCTTTTTAGAGGAGACTCAAGTTTAGTTATCATACCAACCTCCTATACGTATAATTAACACAGTATACCCCCAGCTTTGCTGGGGGACTCTTACAGTTTGACAGTTCCGGGAATATTCTTAAATCGTAAAACGCGAAATATCTAGGATACAATAACAGATAAGAATCAAGAAA
>JBEKVO010000009.1:0-89862 GCA_049513895.1 Rectinemataceae bacterium
AAATCAGGGAAGGAATCCTGAGGGATATAAAAAGCTGTACGAGGATCGCCAGCTTACGTTATTTGAGTAGGACTGTTGACCAATCTTTCATACCTCGCAGCTCTGCTGCGGGGTAATTGATTCGGTTTTATGTGCGCCGACCCTGCCGGCAGGGGCCCGCGATGGACTAAAAAGATTTCGCAGGACTTTGGCGCGTGGCGTGGTTATCTTTATGTAAGGAGCCAAAGGATGAAAACTTATGCGGAAGCCGGAGAGATCGATCCGAAAATAGAGGCGCTTTGGCGTGAGATACTTGAGAAGGGCCACCACCATAGGCTTTCGTTCCTGCCGGGAACCCCGCGCTGCGGAGCCTGCCATATTCCGATGAAGGGTTTCGGCGGCGCGATCGTTCAGTTGACGTCGGGTCGCCGGCAATCCCGGAAGAATCCCAACTACTGCAACATTTGCGAGGATCGTCTGCCACAAGGCGGAGCGGAGGTCGATGTCGCCGTGCTCTTCGCGGACGTGCGCGGCTCGACCGGCCTTGCGGAAAAATTGGGGCCGAAGGCCTTCGCGGAACTGCTGAATCGCTTCTACCGTGCGGCCTTGAAGGCGCTGATTCCCCCAGGGGCGATGATCGACAAGTTTGTCGGCGACGAGGTGATGGCCCTGTTCTTTCCCAACATCGGTCCCGATTATCGGGAGAGGGCCGTCCTCGCCGCCCTCCATCTTCAGCGCCTCTTGGGCTACGGCTCCGCATCCGACAAATTGATTCCCGTGGGGATCGGCGTGAATGCGGGCACTGCCTTCTGCGGCCGCATCGGCTCGGGCGACATTCACGACTTCACGGCCCTCGGCGATACCGTGAACACGGCCGCGCGCCTTCAGGCCGCGGCAAAGGCGGGCGAGATCGTCATCGCCGAGGAGCTGTACCAGTCGGTCGCGGCGGAATTCCCGGAGAGCGAGCGCCGAACCCTCGACATACGGGGAAGAGAAGCGCGGTTCGAAGCGCGGGTTCTAAAGCCCTAAAGCCGGCCTGCCCGCGCGTATCGCGCTGGTATCATCCTCTCCCGCGGCGCTGAGGAAGAAGGAGCCTGTGGGCGTCTTCACCGTCTTGCCCTCGGCGAGCTGCCTCTGTATCTTCTCCTTGTACAACTGCATGGCGGCCATGATGTCGGTCTGCGTATCGGTAGGTAATTCTTAAGCACTGCGATCTTGAGAGCTATAGAGATTCTCCTCCCGCGCCAGCGTACGCGGCGCGTTCCGATTCGACTGACCCCCGCCAGGGAGGGTCCTATCGGAAGTTTTTTTGCCCGCTAGGCAGGTTTGGGATTGAGTTCGTGGGATAGACATGTGTCTATGCCTCCATGGGGCCTCGACTGGAGACGGAGGAATTCTCAAGTGGTAAAGGAGGATTTTACCAGTGGTAAAAGAGGAATTTACCAGTGGTAAATTCTCTCTGGACCAGTGGTGAATTCTCCATTGTCCAGTTGAGAATTCGTCCTGCATCAGTTGACCCGTTCGGCGTGGACTCGGATGACTTCGGGATCATATTGCGCATACTGTCCTCGGCCTGCCCTTGCAACGTCCTACTCTAGGGCGATCCAGAAGCGGGCAAGACTGAGTTCTCTAAACCCATATTTCCCAAATCGAATTGGGAAATATGGAAGGAAATAAACGAGTTCATGTACCAGGCCAGGCGTCGGCGTGGGACCGGCAACGCCGGGTCATCGCGAAGGTGGAATGGCATACGCACTTCCCCAGTCTAGAAAAGCGATGGATGATATCAGGGCGGCCACCGTGAGACGCCTTCTCTTTATACAAGACGAAGTTGATAATAGATTACTAGGACGACGCTTTCTCGAGGACCTTGTACGCATCGGTTCCGACAAGTTTTTGGTTCTGTTTCGCGTAGTCAAGGGCGGTCTTCCCCGAATTATCCTTAGCCTTGGCATTGGCGCCTAATTTTATGAAGGCGAAAATCAGCGCTGGAGCATTGGCACTTTGTGTGGCATACATAAGCGGGGTTGCACCGTTCGGGTCCTTTGCGTTGATGTCGGCCCCGAGCCTGACAAGCACGACGGCGATCCTAGGATCTTGATTCGTCATCTCCCCATAGGTCAGCGCGTACATCAGTGCCGTCAAGCCGTTCGGATCCCGCGCATTCAGGTCGGCACCCGCCCTCGCAAGGAGCATGACCACCTCCTGATGCTTATCATCAGCGGCGGCGAGCATCAGAGGGGTCAGGCCATCCTTGGTCTTCACTTTCGGATCGGCCCCGGCCTGAAGAAGCGCTCCTACAATGTCTGGGGCAGCGTTTTGCATAACCGCGGAATGCAGCGGGGTCACGCCATTGCGGTTAGGCTCATTGGCGTTCGCACCGGCCTGGAGAAGGGCCTTCACGACGGTCGATGGAAAGCCATTGGCGAGGGCTGAGACGAGGGGAGCATCTACACTGGTGGTCTTTGGCTTCGCCCCGGCTTTCAATAGCTCGAGAACGAAGTCAGGAGAGAACTTTTTGCCGAGGGCGATAATGAGCGGCGTATAGCCGTTCTGGTCCGCGAGGTTGACGTTCGCTCCGGAGCGGACGAGGGCGAGAGCGACCTCTGGATGCTTTTCGGTATTATCAAGGTTATCCAGCAATGGAGTGCAGCCATTGTTATCGAGTGCATCGAGATTGGCCCCCGCCTTGGCAAGGATCGTGATCACGTCAGGGTTGCTGTTGAATTGAGCGGCCAGATGCAGGGGGGTGAAATCGTTATCTCCCTTCGTCTGTACATTGGCACCCTGATCGATGGCTGCTTGTACCTGACTCGGAGTGCCCGTCCGCACGAGATCGGTGAAATCCTGCGCCCGGATCATTCCCGAATATGTTAGTGCAAGAATGGTTGAAAGGATAGCCAACTTTTTCATAGACAACCTCCTCTTTTACCGATACTTCCCGGATGATCAGCGGTTCTTATCCGAGATTTCCCGGATAGACGTCCAACCTATTTCTTACAATCAGGAGACAGCGAACCTAGTACTTAAACTCGCTGTCTCCTATAAACTCCCTGAGCAGGCTGTCGCCGGGGACGCTCGCCGAAGGGATGGGCGCGAAGTTGTCGAGGAAGGACTGGAGACGCCTGGCCTCGGAATACTCTATGCAGGTTGGCTTGACGGTGCGCAGGAGGGGCTCGGCGTAGACTTTGAGGACTCCGAGCTCGTAGTCGAGGGCCGAGTTGAAGGCGGTATCGGCGCTGTTCTGATAGGGGAATATATGCTTGCGCTCGCCCAACTGGACCGAGGGCCACATCTTTAGGGTGGCTTGGGCGGAATGGCCGCGGAAGTTGTAGTCGCGCACCATGCGCCTTAAAATGCGGTTGTCGGTGGTGCTCACGCGGTTGTGGTCGTCCAGATTGATCTGGGTGAGGGCGCTCACGTATATCTTGAACTTCCGCTCCCGAGGGATGCGCGGGGTGAGAGCGTCGTTGAGCCCGTGGATGCCCTCCAGTACGAGTATGCCGCGCTCGCCGAGCTTGAGCCTCTTGCCCGTGCCCTTGCGCGTGCCCGTCTTGAAATCGAAGGTGGAGCGCTCGATCTCCTCGCCGGCGAAGAGAGTGACGAGTTGCTGGTTGAGGAAGTCTACGTCCAAGGCCTCGAGACACTCGAAGTCGTAGTCGCCCTTCTCGTCGCGGGGTGTGCGCGTGAGGTCCACGAAATAGTCGTCCAGCGATATGGTGACGGGATCGAAGCCTATGACTTTAAGCTGTATCGCGAGCTTCTTGGAGGTGGTCGTCTTGCCCGAGCTCGAGGGGCCCGCTATCAGAACCGTCTTGACCTCGCCGGCCTTGGCGGCGATCTCGTCGGCTATCGCGGCGATCTTCTTGTCCTGCAGGGCCTCGACGACCTGGATATAGTCCTTGATCCCCTTGGACGCGTTGACTTTGTTGAGCGCTCCCACCGAGGCTACGCCGAGGACTCGGGAACGCTCCCTCGTCTCTTTGGCTATCGCGTAGAGCACCGGGTCGTCCACGAACTCGGTCAGCTTGTCAGGATCCTCCTTGTGCGGGTATCGCAGCAGGAATCCTTCGTGGTAGGGCAAGAGGATGAAGGTGCGAAGCACGCCGGTCGAGGGTACCAGGGGGGCGACGTGGAGGTCGCGGAAACCCGAGCATTCGTTGAGGGGGATGACGGCGTCGTTGATGTGCTCGAGGAGGAGAAGGGTGCCCGGCTGATCCGAGGTCCTGAAATACTCGATGGCGTCCGACCAGGCGCGCCACTCGATGCTGATGGCTATGTCGCGCTCGACCAAGGAACGCATGCACGCCTCGAGTGCCTCGATCTCCGCGGGGCTTACCGCTCTGTCGTCGTCGAAATAATGGAAGAAGCCCGTGCCTATGGCCATCCCCGCCATGAGTCGCCGATCGGGGTAGAGTTGCTTTGCGGCTATCGCGAGGAGGAAGCACAGGGAGCGGCGGTACGTAGTCGCGCCCTGCGTCGTATCCAGGGTGATGGGCTCGATATGGCAATCGGTCAGAATCTGCGCGTCGAGGCTCTTAAGCTCGTTGTTGATGAGGACGGCCGCGAGAGGCCAGGCCAGGCTTCCCATCTTGCCGATGACGTCCTGGGCTTTCACGCCGACGGGATAGGCGACGCGCTCGCCCGATGAATAGGTTACCGCGACCTGCTTCATAATCGGTTACTCCTTGGTTCGTGCGTAAGTTTAGTCGATCGACGGAACGTTCGCAACACGCCTCATTTCGAAACGGCGGCGAGCCAGGCGACGCCGTAGGTCCGAGCCCGATCGAGGGGAGGCGCAGCTTGCGCGTCTCCGGGGCGAAGTTGGCGGCCACGATGACCGGCCGGACTTCAGGGCCGCCGCGGCGGCAGAGCAGCACATTTTCCGAGGGGCTCGGCAGCACCTCGAAGGGGGAGTCTTGGGCGAAGGCTGGAATCTCTCTCCGCCGCTCGAAGCAGGCGCGAATCCAGCCGAAGATGCGTGCCTCGATGGAGCCGCTCCGGGTGCGGCGACGAGCCGCGTCCCAGTCCAAAAACGGGCGGTGCATCCAGCGACCCCGCGAATCGATCGAGGTAGACCATGTATGCGGTGAGGCCCGACTCGAGGTACCATAGACTGCGTTTTCCCCGCTCCAGATCGATCACTTTATAGCGGGAGGGACGCTCGCGGTATTTCGCGAGGAGTAGGGTTTCGAGGCCTCCGAAGAGCTCCTTGGCGCGCGGCGCGGCCCCGTAGAGCTCCGCGAAAATACGCGAAATCGTACCGAAATGTATGCATCTAAATTAGTAAACCGGTACACATTTTTCTTGCAGGATAGGAAATCCAATCTTATAATTGTGGAAATATAAGGTTCGCTTTCGCGTTCCCTCTGACGTTGCCCCACGATATTGCGGAGGAGCCATGAAGAAAATGTTCGCGATTTTCGTCGCTTTCGCCTTTGCCGCCGCCGTATGGGCTCAGGGCATCACGCTGGCCCAGGGTAAGCCCGAGATCGACGCCGCTCTCAAAGCCTATGCGGCCGCTTGGTCCAAGGCCAACAACATTCCGGTCACCATAAAATCCGTGGGCGGAAGCTCCGGCACCGATCTTGATACCCAGCTCAAGGCGGATTTCGCCGCCGGCGACATGCCCGACATCTTCAGCATCAACGGTATCGAGAATTACAAGGAATGGGCCGACCTCGCTCTCGACCTCTCCGGCGAGAAGTGGGTCAAGAACACCTCCGTCGCTTTTAAGGCAAACGGCAAGGTGTATGGCTTCCCCGTCGCCGTCGAGGGCTGGGGCATGGCATACAATGCCGACATCCTCAAAAAAGCCGGAGTCGATCCCAAGGCCCTCGTTACTTATGCAGGCTACAAGGCGGCCTTCGCGAAGATCGACGCCATGAAGGACAAGCTCGGTCTCAAGTCCGTCGTCTTCATGGCTGCCTCTCTCGACATGGGCTGGGTCACCGGCGACCATAACTTCAACTCCCTTCTGTCCAACGGACTCCCTTACGGCGACATGTCCGTCACGAACAAGCTCCTCGCCGGCAAGGTCGACGCCAAGCGCCTCTCTGAGTACGCCGACAAGACCGTCCTGACGACGGGCAACTACGACGCCCAGGTCGGCGCCTTCGCCAGCCAGCGAGCGGCCTTCCTGCATCAGGGCAACTGGGTCGATCCCAACATGAAGGATGCCAAGGCGACCTTCAGCATGGCCTTCGCGCCCCACGGCTCGACGGCGGCAAAAAGCGACGGTATCTTCGCCGCCGCCCCTTCCTTCTATGTCATCAACAAGAACTCCAAGAACGTGGCGGCAGCGAAGAAGTTCCTGGGCGACCTCGTCTTCACCGATGCGGGCAACAAGTACATGGTCGTGGACGCCGGGATGATCCCCGCATACTCGAACATCAAGCTCAGCCCGACCGGCCAGCTCTCCAAGTCCGTCCAGGCCTGGTCCGCCGCCGGCAAGATCTACAGCTGGAACCAGTACAGCTTCACCAATGATTTCCGCCAGAAGACGCTCGCCCCGATCTATAACCAGTTCGCCACCGGCTCCATCATGAAGGCGCAGTTCATCGATCTCATGACCAAGGCGTTCCAGGGTTTGCAATAGCCTTTCGCCCATGAATGCCCGCCCTCCGGCCCACTACCGAGGGCGGGCTTGTCATATCCAAAGGAGGATTAAGCGATGCGGAAAGCGAAACATCCCGCTATTTTCTGGCTCTTCCTGGCGCCGGTCCTCTTCGCCTTCGTCATGGTCATCGCCGTGCCCTTCATCCTCGGCGTGTTCTACTCGTTCACGAGCTGGTCGGCGACTGCCCGCATAGGCGACAGTCTCCGGTTCATCGGCCTTGGTAACTACTCCAAGATTCTGAAGGATCCCTCCTTCGCCTACTCCTTCATGCTCACCGTCGCATATACCCTGCTCAACATGATCGCGATCAACGTGGTGTCTTTCGGCCTGGCGATGCTGGTCACCCGCAGCATCAAGGGCAGGAACGTCTATCGCGCGGGATTTTTCGTGCCCAACCTCATCGGCGGCCTCATCCTCGGTTACGTCTGGCAATTCATCTTCAACAACGCTCTGCCCTCGATCGGCACCCTGCTCGGCTTGGCCTCGTGGGCGAACCCGGACAACCTCATTCTGGCCAAGAGCGCCACTGCCCTCGTAGCCCTGGTCATCGTCGGGACCTGGCAGTACGCCGGGTACATCATGGTCATCTACGTCGCGGCGATCGAGAACATCCCGCAGGAGCTCATCGAGGCGGCCCAGATCGACGGAGCCTCGCCCTTCCGCAGGCTCCTTTCCATCACGTTGCCGATGACGGGCCAGGCCTTCACCATCACGCTCTTCCTCACCCTGGTAAACTCCTTCAAGCAGTTCGACGTCAACGTCTCCCTTACGGCGGGAGGGCCCGCGGTCATGTTCATGGGCAAGCCCATTTACGGCACGGAGCTTCTCGCCATGAACATCTACAACCAGGGCTTCAAGTCCAACGACATGGCCGGCGGACAGGCCCGCGCCGTCGTCTTCTTCCTCGTGCTGGCGATCGTCGCGATCATCCAGGTCTCCATCAACAAAAAAAGGGAGATCGAGCTATGAGCAGGCGCCGTATCGGGCTGATCGCCTTTGAGGTCCTGGCCGTCTTCCTTTTCCTGATCTTCCTCTTCCCCTTCTTCATCGTCGTCGTAAACGCCGCCAAAACCCCCTTCGAGATAACGCAGGGCCCGCTCGGTTTCCCCCAGAAGTGGGGCAAGATAATCGAGAACATAGCGACGATCTGGACGAGCGCGAACATCCAGTACTCCTCGTCCTTCGCGAGCTCGATAATCATCACGGTCGCCTCCCTCGCGCTGATCAACCTCTGCGCGTCACAGGCCGCCTGGGTCCTCGTCCGCGCCAAGACCAGGCTCTCGGGAGCGATCTTCATCATTTTCGTTGCGGCCATGGTCATACCTTTCCAGATCGTCATGTTCCCGCTGCTCACCTGGTTCCGGGACGTCGCGCAGGTAACCGGCATCAAGCTTCTCCGTTCGTTCACGGGCATCATCCTGGCCTACATCGGCTTCGGCATGTCGCAGTCGATCTTCATGTTCCACGGCTTCATCAAGAGCATCCCCCTCGAGCTCGAGGAGGCGGCGACCATCGACGGCTGCAAGCCCCGGCAGACCTTCTATCTGATCGTCTTCCCCATCCTCAAGCCGATCCACGCCACCGTCCTCGTCCTCAACGGCATCTGGATATGGAACGATTACCTCCTCCCCCTCCTCATCCTCGGCAAGGGCAACAAGGTCATGACCATTCCGCTCGCCGTCTCGAACTTTGCTGGCGCCTACGTCAAGCAATGGGACCTGATCCTCACCGCGATACTCATGGCGATGATCCCCGTCGTCATCTTCTTCCTCTTCGCACAGAAGTCGATCATCAAGGGGATGGTTGCCGGCTCGATCAAGTAGGGAATGGCAGGAAGATGCGTCCAACCATCAAAGACATCGCGCTCCGGGCGGGAGTATCCAAGACGACTGTCTCGTTCGCCCTGAACGATCCGGGCAGGATTTCGGAAGATACCTACAACCGCGTGATGGCCGTCGTCGCGGAGCTCGACTATGTTCCCAACCCCGTCGCCCGGACCCTCACCACTAAACGGCTCGGCGCCCTCGGTCTTCTCCTGCCCCAGCCCATCGCCGAGGCCCTACGCAACCCCTACCTTTGGGAACTGATCTGCGGAATCGGGAGGGCCTGCGAGGAGCGCGAGCTCTCGCTCACCCTGCTGCCTCCGATCAAGGGCAAGATCATCGAGGCAGTGCATCGTTCCTTCGTCGACGCCCTGCTTACGATCGGCATCGGGCCCGACGACGAGGTCGTGGGAATCCTCCGTCGTCGCCGCATACCCTTCGTGACCATCGACGGCACGGCGGCCGACGCGACCGTCAACGTCGGCATCGACGACGTCGATGCCGCCCATGGGCTCATGAGACACGTCCTCGGCCTCGGCCATCGCGCGCTGGCCGTTTTCGCGCTCAGGCCCGAGACCCTGAACCTCCCCGGAAAGCCCTTCTCCCTCGTGAGCGAACGGCGGCTGGAAGGTTTCGCCCGCGCCCTAGGCGAGTCGGGCCTTCGGCTCGACTCGCCCGGCATCGAGGTCGTGCCGGTCGAATGCTCCCTCGAGGGCGGAGCGGCCGCCGCGTACGAGCTGCTCGCGCGCGCCGGCGAAGCGCCCACGGCCATCCTCGCGATGGCCGACGCGGTCGCTCTCGGCGTCTACGCGGCCTGCGACAGGCTCGGCATGGCGATACCGGGCGAGATCAGCGTCGCGGGTTTCGACGATATTCCCATGGCCGCCGTCGCCACGCCCCATCTCACGACCGTGCACCAGCCCGGAAGGGAGAAGGGAGCCGCGGCCGCCGCTCTCGTCATCGATCTCCTCGAGGGCCGCGAGGCCCCGCATCGCCGTCTCGAAGCCTCTCTCGTGATCAGGGCCTCCACCGCCCCGCCGCGGGCTTCGGGCCAGCTTCGGCGAGGATGGAGGATGGCATTCCAATGAGATTCGCCGAAGACGTCAAGCGCTTCATGAGACCCGACGGCGATAGGCTCGTGGCCCTCGCCGGGCTCCTCGCCGCTCGCGCTCTCCGCTATTCGGTGGTCAAGACCGGCGACGCGCGGCACGTCATGGTTCGGGTAGGAAGGTCGAAGCCTCGCCTCGCTTTCGTGGCCCACTACGACAGGTTCGCCGGCAGTCCCGGGACTCTCGACAATTCCTGCGCCTGCCTCCAGCTGGCCGAGTTTGCCGCCCGCAAGTCGGTCGTCTTGGATCGGACCGGCCCAAAGGGCGCGCCGCCCTCCTTCCTCGTCGCCTTTACCGACGCCGAGGAAGCGCCGGTTTCGAGCAAGCCCTTTACCCAGGGTTCCTACGCTCTGGCGCGAAAACTGAAAGCGGCCGCCGGCGCGGGGGACGCCTTGGCCGCGATCGTGCTCGACGTGACGGGGAGGGGAGATCGCCTCCTTCTGTCGAAGGCTCCCGCCGAGCTCCTCGCGCGCAGGGGCCTCTCGCTTTCGCCCGCGGCGGTGGGGCACCGCTCCCTCGTGAGCCTGGCTAAACGCGCGGCCCTGCGGGCGGGACTGGCCGAGCCATTGGAAGCCGGCCTTCCCTGGTCCGACGACCTCGGGCTCACCCTCGGGGGCCTGCCCGCGCTGACCATCAGCCTCCTTCCCGCGCCCGAGGCCGCCATGCTCGCCGCGGGCAAACGGCCGCCTCTCTGGGGCCTTCTGCATACCGAGGCGGATTCCCCCGAGCTGGCCCAGAAGGGCGCCTTCGACCTCATGTCGGCCTTTCTCGACGCCCTCGTCGTCGAGCTTGCACGGCCGCCGGAAGGCTCCCTATACTGACGGCCGCAAGGAGAATCCATATGCCCGACACAGTTCGCATTCCGCTGAGGTCCCAGGTGGGCGAGTCCGACCGATGGGATCTATCGAGTCTTTACGAGAACGAGGCGTCTTGGGAGCTTGGACTCGTGGCCCTCGATGCCATGGCGGCGAAAATAACCGAATATAAGGGGAGCCTCGCCTCCTCCCAGGCCTTCTTCGCCGACGCTCTCGACTATTACCGAGACTTCGGGCTTCTAAACGAGAGGCTCGCCTACTATGCCAGCCTCAGGGAGAACGAGGACGAGGGCGACGACGCGTCGCGAGGCCGTTTCGAGCGCTACATGGCGACGTCGACGAGGGTCCAGGCGGCCTGGGCGTGGTTCGAGCCCGAGATTCAGACGCTGCCCGACTCCTTCGTTTCCTCCTGTCTTTCCGAACCGCGCTTCGCCGAGTTCGCCGTCTTCCTCCGCAGGCTACTCCGCTTCAAGCCCCACATCCTCTCCGAGAAGGAGGAGATGCTTCTCGCCCTCCAAGCCGAGTCCGCGGGAGTCGCGCGGGACGCCTTCTCAGTTCTGACCAACGTCGACCTCGACTTCGGTATGATCGAGACGCCCGAGGGACCGAGACCCCTATCGCAGTCGAGTTACCAGAGCTTCCTGCGCAGTCCCGACCGCGACCTTCGCAAACGCGCCTATTTCCAGCTTTACGGCGCCTACGACGGGCATAAGAACACCCTGGCCGCCCTGTACTCGGGATCGGTCAAGCAGGACAAGTATCGGGCGAGGGTGAGAAATTTCCCCTCGGCGCGGGCGGCCGCCCTTTTCCCCGACGACGTGAGCGAGAGCGTGTACGACAATCTCGTCGCGACGATCTCGGAAAACCTTCCCGTCCTCCACGAGTATTACGAGCTTCGCAGACGCGCGCTCAAGCTGGACGAGCTGCGCCACTACGACGTCTATGTGCCCCTCGCCCCCGAAGCCAAGGCCCGGCACGGCTACGCCGAGGCGGTGGAGCTCGTGTGCTCGGCTCTCGCGCCCCTCGGGGAAGAATACGTCTCGACTCTCCGCTCCGGCATCGAGGGCCGGTGGGTCGACCGTTACGAAAACAAGGGCAAGCATTCGGGCGCCTTCTCCGCGGGCTCCTTCTCTGGCGAGCCCTACATCCTCCTCAACTACAAGGAGGAAGTGCTGCACGACGTCTTCACGCTGGCGCACGAGGGCGGGCACTCGATGCACTCGTGGTACTCGGCCCGATCCAACCCCTTCCTGTCATACGGCTATACGATCTTCGAGGCCGAGGTCGCGAGCACTTTCAACGAGCAGCTCCTGTTCCGCCACCTCTACGACGCTTCCGAGGGCGAGGAGGCGAGGGCCTCCCTCGTGAGCGCCAAGCTCGACGATCTCGTCGGGACTCTCTTCAGGCAGACCATGTTCGCCGAGTTCGAGCGGCGCAGCCACGAAATGATCGAAGCCGACCTGCCCCTCACCGTCGACGCCCTCCGAGGCGAATATCGCAAGCTCCTCGAGAAGTACTTCGGAAGCGCGATGAAATTCGAGTCCGTCAGCGACCTCGAGTGCCTGCGCATTCCGCACTTCTACAACGCCTTCTACGTCTACAAGTACTCGACGGGCATCTCGGCGAGCATAGCCCTCGCGGGAAGGGTGCTCGGCGGGGGAGCTCGAGAGCGCGAGGACTATTTCGCCTTCCTTCGTTCCGGCGGCTCGCGCTTTCCCATAGAGTCCCTCAAGGTAGCGGGGGTCGACATGTCCAGCCCGGAGCCCGTGCGCGCAGCCTGCCGCGATTTTGCGTTCTGGTCGGCCGAGCTGAAACGGCTCCTCAAGCTATAAAGGCCTTCGTAAGCAGCGCGACATCGGACCGGCCCTTCTTTTTCTTGCGTCCCCGATGCACGAAACCGGCGATGGGATCGTCGTTTAAAGTGGAGGCTGTGAGCGTGAAAGATGACGCCGCCCTCGCGAGGGACGAGATCGCGAGGACGTATCGAGAAAGGAGGGGCGGTTTCCTAGCCTGGGCGAAGAGGCACGCCCCGGACGAGGCTAGCGCGGAGGACGCGCTCCAGGACGCCTTCATCAGGGCGATCTCCAATGCCTCCGCCCTCTCCGTCGTCGAGGACGTCGCGGGCTGGATCTTTTCCGCCATGCGCAATCGCCTCGTCGACCTGTGGCGCGGCGAGGACTCGCGCCGCAGGGCGGGCGCGATGGACCTCCCCGAGGAGACCTTCGAGGAGATCGCGGCCGCCGCCGGCGTGGATCCCTACGATGCCTTCGTTCGCGAGGAGCTCATGGAAGCCCTCCGTGTCGCGATCGAGGCCCTGCCCGCCGATCAGCGCGAGGTCCTCCGCGCCCAGGCCATCGACGGGATCCCTTTCCGCGAGATAGCCGAGAGGGATGGGGTCTCGATCGATACTCTCATGTCAAGGAAGCGGCGAGCGCTGCGCAAGCTGGCGGCCGCTCTCGAATACTGGATGGAGGACTGATAGTCCTCCGCAAGGAGGCTCGAGATGAGCGATACGAAGATGGAGCGCGGGCGTCACAAGCCCTGGTCGGAGGTGTCGGTCGGGGGGAAGGTTCTCCTGATCGTATTGATAACGATAGGCGTACTGTGCCTCTTCACGCTCTGCGGGGCGATCACCATGTGGCTGTGGAACGCCCTCATGCCGGCGATCTTCAAGCTTCCCGTGATCGGATTCTGGCAGGCGATGGGCATCCTCGTCCTGTCGCAGATATTGTTCAAGGGCGGCCATCTGGGCCACGCGGGGCGCAGTCATTGGAAGAGGCGCCAGGTGTGGAAGCACATGCGAGAGGACGAGGCGACGAGCGCGGAATGACGCTCCAGCAGACCCCGACTCCATGCAGCGACTGCTGAGTCGCGCGCTAAAATAAAGGCCGCCCCCCGATCGGAGGACGGCCTTTCAATGTACCTACGCCTGCATTACATCCCCAAATACGCCTTTTTGACATTTTCGTCGCGGGCGACGTCCTGGGCCTTCCCCGACAGCACGATCTTGCCCGTCTGCAGGACGTAGGCGCGATGCGCGACTCCTAGGGCCATGAGGGCGTTCTGCTCGACGAGGAGAATGGTCGTACCCTTCGCGTTGAGCTCCTTTATCACGTCGAATATCTGATCGACGAGGACGGGCGCGAGGCCCATCGACGGCTCGTCCATGAGGAGTATCCTGGGATTGGACATGAGGCCCCGCGCCGTCGCGAGCATCTGCTGCTCGCCGCCGGACAAGGTGCCGCCCTTTTGGGTCGATCGCTCGCGCAGGCGGGGGAAGAGGGTGAAGGCGTACTCGATGCCGCGCTCTATCTCGGCCCTGTCCCTGATTATATAGGCGCCCATCTCGAGGTTTTCGAGGACGGTGAGACGGGGGAAAATGCCGCGGCCCTCGGGCACGAGGCCCAGGCCCTCCTTGTGCACGTGGTTGGGGGACATCTTGGTGATGTCCTTTCCCAATAGTTTTACCGAGCCTTCCTTGGGGTGGAGAAGACCGGAGATCGAGCGGAGCGTGGTGGTCTTTCCCGCGCCGTTGCCGCCGATGAGGGTGACGATCTCTCCCTCCTCGACGGTGAGGGAAACTCCTTTGAGGGCATGGATCTTTCCGTAATAGGAGTGGATGTTCTCGAGCTCGAGGAGCCTCATGATTGTGCTCCCTCGGCCATCTCCACCGCGTTGCTGCCGGCCGCGCCGCGGCCGAGGTACGCCTCGATGACCCTGGGATTGGACGCGATCTCCCGTGGCTCGCCCTCGGCTATCTTCTCGCCGTAGTCCATCACGCTGATGCGCTCGGAGATGTTCATCACCACCCTCATGTCGTGCTCTATGAGCAGTATGGTTATCCCGAGCTCGTCGCGAAGGCGCCTGAATAAGGCGATCGCGTCCTCGGTCTCGGCGGGGTTCATCCCCGCGGTCGGCTCGTCGAGGAGGAGAAGCCTGGGCTCCGATGCGAGGGCGCGGGCCACCTCGACGCGGCGCTGGGCGCCGTAGGGCAGGCTCCCCGCGAGCTCGTTGCCTACACCCTTAAGGCCGACGTATTCCATGAGTTCCTCTGCCCGGGCCTCCGCACGCGCCTCCTCGGCCTTGAAAGCCCTCGTCCTG
Source organism: Rectinemataceae bacterium (assembly GCA_049513895.1). Lineage (GTDB taxonomy): Bacteria > Spirochaetota > Spirochaetia > Treponematales > Rectinemataceae > UBA1306. The sequence continues at coordinate 14,447 of JBEKVO010000009.1, forward strand.
AGCACGGTCTGAATCGCGCCTTGCCTGAGCCTGGTGTAGGCGCCGACCATGATGTTCTCGACGACGGTCATGCTGCCGAAGAGCCTTATGTTCTGGAAGGTGCGCGCCATGTGGAGGGTCGTGATCTTTTCGGGGACGAGGCCGTCTATCCTCCGTCCTTCGAAGCTTATCGTGCCCTCCTCGGGCTTGTAGAGGCCCGAGATCGCGTTGAAGAAAGTCGTCTTCCCGGCGCCGTTGGGCCCGATGATCGAGTAGATGCGACCCGATTCCATCGAGAAGCTCATCCTGTTGACGGCGGTGAGTCCGCCGAAGCGCTTGACGACCTCCGTCGTCTCGAGGATCAATGCGGGCTTAGTCACGATCGGCCCCCTTCGGGCCCTCGGCCGTCGCATCCTCGGCGGCCGCATCCTCGGAATCAGCCTTGAGCTCGCGCTTGCGCCGCGCCGCGGGGAGTATGCCCGCGGGCCTGTAGATCATCATGAGTATGAGGATGATTCCGAATACCAGGCGCTGGTACTTCGAGGGGTCGAGCTGGTTGGAGAGGTCCTTCCAGTGGAAATTGATGATCGGTATCATGGCGTCGCTCTGCCGAAGCTGGGCGAGGAAGAGCGAGAAGCTCTGCAGGACCTGCAGGTTGAGGACGGTGACGACGACGGCGCCGATGATGACGCCGGGAATGCTGCCGATCCCGCCGAGGATGACCATCGTGAGCACGCTCACCGACTGGAGGAAGGTGAAGGATTCCGGGCTGACGAAGGTGCGGCTCGCGGCGAAGAGGACGCCCATCGCGCCGGCGAAAGAGGCGCCGACCGCGAAGGCGCCCAGCTTGAGCCTATTGGCCGGGATGCCCATGGCCTGCGCCGCGAGCTCGTCCTCCCGGATCGCCGCCCAAGCGCGGCCGATCTTGGAGTCCTCGAGCCGGAAGGTCACGATGATCACGACCACCACGACGAGGACGGCTATCAGGTAGAACATGATGTTGTAGAACTGGTTGCCCGTCACCTTGTGACCGACCAGGGGTTCGAAGAGCCTGTTGAAAAAGGCGAGGAGATCGGCGGGCAGGGTGGGCCGCTGTATCGGCGTGATCCCCTGGGGTCCGTTCGTGAGGTTGAGGGGCTTGTCGAGGTTGTTCGCGACCTGACGGACGATCTCGCCGCAGCCGAGGGTGATGATGGCGAGATAGTCGCCGCGGACCCGGAGCACCGGCAAGCCCATCACGAGGCCGAATATCGCCGCCACGATCACGCCTATGAAGATGAAGAGGTAGAACCAGTCGGGCGCGAGAAAGAAATGAGTTCCCGGAGGCGCCGTGCCGGGTATCTCGTGGAGGAGGAAGGGCTGCTGGGAGCCGAAGAAGCCCCAGAGATAGGCTCCCACCGCGTAGAAGGCCATGTAGCCGAAGTTGAGCAGGCCCGAGAAGCCCACTACTATGTTGAGGCCGAGGGCAAGGGCGGCGAAGACCGCTATCTGGAATATCACCTCGAGGTAGAAGATATTACGCGCGCCGAGTATCGGTATGATGATGACTGCGATAAGGACGGCCAGACCGAGCTTTATGGATTTCCTCATGTCCAGGAAGTAAGAGCAGCCTGCCGCTATCGCGAAGAGGAGGAAGGCGGGGATCGACCTCGGACTCACGTAGACGAGGGCAGTCCCAAGGACAAGGAGGACGGCCGAGACAATGTAGGGAGTCTTGCCCCGGTTGAGTAAGGAGCCAAAGGAGCGTATCGCTCGCGTCGCCGCTTTGGTCTTGGCTTTCATCGCGTGCCCCCTATGCCTTCTGCGAGACCTGCTCGCCGAGCAGGCCCGAGGGGCGGAAGATGATGACGATAATCAGCACCAGGAAGGCGATGATATCCTTGTACTCGGAACCGAAGGCGCCCATCGTGAAAGTTCCGAGGTAGGCGCCCGCGAAACTCTCGAGCATCCCGAGGACGATGCCGCCCAGGAGGGCTCCCGTCAGGTTGCCGATGCCTCCCAGGACCGCCGCGGTAAAAGCCTTGATTCCCGGCATGAAGCCCACGAAGGGGTCGATGCGCGTGAATTTTAGGGCGTATAGGAGGCCCGCGGCGCCGCCGAGGGCGCCGCCTATGAGGAAGGTGAAGGCGATTATCGCGTTGACGCCTATGCCCATCAGGGCCGCGGTATTTCGGTCCTGCGCGACCGAGCGGATGGCCTTGCCGATACGCGTCGCGTTCACGATGTAGTTGAGGCCGACCAGCATGAGGACGGCGGCCACTATGACGACGATCGACTTGACCTGTATATCGATCAACGTGGAGTCCTGCCCCGTCGGAATGCTGAAAAGGGGCAGACGCTTGTCGAAGTTGCCGAAGGTAGGTATGACCCTGTAGAACTGGCCCGTCGTCAGGCTTTCGACCAGGCGGATGATGTCCTGCAGCGCGAAGGACACGCCGATCGCCGAGATGAGGGGCACGAGGCGGGGCGCGTCGCGCAGGGGCCTGTAGGCGGTGCGTTCGATGAGCATCGCCATGCCGCCGGAGGCGGCCATGGATATCACGAGCGCGAGAGTCAGGTACATGTACGAGCCCATGGGCCCGGCCGCTGCCAGGACGCCGAGCTTGTCCATCGCGATGAGGAACTCGACGCCGGCGAAGGCGCCTATCGCGAAAATCTCGGAATGGGCGAAGTTGATGAACTCCAGGACGCCGTAGACCATCGTATAACCCAGCGCGATGGCCGCGTAGACGAAGCCGAGGGTGACCCCGTCGATGAGAACCTGGGGCAGGTTGACGAGGGTGGAGGTGACTATGTTGATGCCCTGCGTGTCGATCAGGAGCTTGTCCGCCCCCGAGCCCCTACAGAGGAGGGCGAGCACGATCATCAGCGCCGAGAAGACCGCTCCGACGCCGACGACGAACACTGCCATCCTGCCCAGGGGCAGTAGTATTTCCCGCAGGGTCTGTAGACCCAGGGACCTTCTCATGTAACCTCCACTAAAGTGCTAAACTCATTCCACCACAGAGGCCGCGGAGACCACGGAGGGAAGGGGAGGAGAGACGGGTAAATTGAATCGAGCCGATGAAGGCTGACGCAATTCCCGCTCCCCTTACCTCGTATCCCTCCGCTTACTCCGCGGTCTCCGCGCTGAGCTCAATCCGAAACTTGGATTATATTTCGCCCCTAGTCAGCTTCACTGCGGGGGGGCGATGTCCAGGGTCTGGTCGATCTTGTTGGCCGACCATTTGTCGGGATCGGCGGAGGTGACCTGGATTATGAAGTACTTGGCCTTGGTCAGATCGCCCTTGGCGTTGAAGTTCATCGTGCCCGTGATGCCCTTGTAGTTCTTGAGGGCGCGCACGGCGGCCGCGACGGCTGCCCTCTCGGGGACCTTCTTGCCGGCCGCGATGGATGCGGTCTCGATCGCCTTGAGGACGATGGCGGCGCAGTCGAAGGACTGTGCGGCGAAGGGCTGGGGCTCGGCGCCGAACTTGGCCTTGAAGTCCTTGATGAATTTCGCGGTGCCGGGGTATACGCTCGCGGGGCCGGATACCGTCGAGAAGTAGGTGCCGGCGCCCTGGAGCAGGGAGTCGCCGCCTATCTTGGCCGCGTCGGAGGAGTCAAAGCCGTCGTCTGAGAGGAACATGCCCTTGTAGCTCTTCTGGCGGGCCTGCTTGAAGAGGACGGAGGACTGGTCGAACATTCCGCCGAAGTAGATCACCTGGGGCTTGGCGGCGAGGATGGGCGTGAGGATGGAGTCGAAGTTGGCCTTCTCCTCGGTACCCTCGAAGCCGAGCACCTTGATGCCGAGTTTCTCGGCCTCGCGCTTGAAGTACTCCGCGATGCCCTGGCCGTAAGCCGTCTTGTCGTGGAGGACGTAGGCGCTCTTGATGCCCTTGGATTTGGCGTACTGGGCTCCTACGGCTCCCTGGACGTCGTCGCGGCCGCAGATGCGGTTGACCTCGGCGTAGCCGCGCTCGGTGACCTTGGGGTTGGTGTTGGCCGGCGAGACGTTGACGAGGCCGGCGGCGTGGTACTCCTCGGAGGAGGGGATCTGGACGCCGGAATTGTAGTGGCCGACGATGGCGAGGATGGCGGGATCGGCGACTATGCTCTTCGCGTTGGCGACGCCGGTGTCGGGGTTGCCCTGGTCGTCGAAGGCCGCGAGCTCGATCTTGAACCCGAGCTTGGCGAGGGGGCCGGAGAGCTGTTCGACGGCCAGCTGGGCGCCGTTCTTGATGTCAGTGCCGACTGCGGACATTCCGCCAGAGAGGGGGCTTTGGGTCGCGATCTTGATCACGGTTTGGCCGACGAGGGCCATAGGGACGAGACAGAGCGCCGCGATCACGCACACGACGATGAGAATTCGCTTTCGCATCTTCACTACCTCCGATTCTTCCTTAGGATGGATCACTACGACTAACCCACGCTCTACGAGCGGGATAAGCGCCCACATTCAGATCGCTGATTGGATTACCTGCCTACAATGGCGAGTCTAGAAGGTCGAATGAAGAATCGTCAAGATTGTTTTTGGGATTAATGCACCTTTTTCTGTATATAAATCAACGGAAATGTAGGAATTGAAGGTTTCAGCGACATTATAGGAGGCGAAGCCCCGCTAAGGCGAGGACGCATGCGGCCAAAGCGGCGGTTTCGGTCTTGAGGATGCGGCCGCCGAGGCTCCTCGCGACGAAGCCGGCCTCCCTCAGGGCCGCCAGCTCCGCGTCGGTCCAGCCGCGCTCGCTCCCGACCGCGAGGGTCACCGGGGGCCTGAGGGCCGCGTGCGACCCGATGGCGGCGCCCATCCGCGGGGCGTCGCTGTAGGGGTGCAGGACTATACGGTTTTCGGGCGGCGACGAGACGGCCTTCGATGACATCGCGTCCAGGCAGCGCCGGAGACTCCAATGGTTAAATACGCGGGGAAGCCGGGGATTGCCGGCCTGCTCGGCTCCTTCTATGAGGGGGCCTCGGTAGTCTCGATCCTTGAATAGGGCGCTTTGGGCATATGACTTCTCGCCGAGTTCGGTGACCGTCAAATGAATTTCCTCGATGCCGAGGCTTGTGAGTTCCTTGAGAATTCTCGCGGCTTGGATGGGCCTCGGAAGGCCGAGGATGAGTCGCAGGGGGGCGAGGGGAGGGGACTCGCAACGCTCCTCGAAGTCGAGGACCAGTCCGGCGTCGTCCAGTTCCAGCAGAACCGCTTCGCCCAAGGGGCCATCGGCCAGACCGGCCGCAATTCTATCGCCGGGTCCTTTTTTGAGCACTTTTTTTATGTGAGCCCAGCGCCGATCGGCTCTCGGGATTCGGAGGCCTATCTCGGCTTCCTCGAGGATGAGTATGTTCACGCCGGGGAGACGTCGGCGCCGTAGTCGACGCCCTCGACTTCGAAGCCGTGGATGCGGAGGAAGTCGAGTCTGAAGCCTTCGATGTCCGCGAGCTCGACCAGGTTGTCGGGGTTGATCTTCATAATTCGGGCCGACACCTCCGCCTGAACCGATGCTCCCATCTCCAGTTCGTCTATCCGAATGCGCCCTTCGGCGTCGACGGGTATGGGCCCGGGCCCCTGCCCGGGGGCCCCTCTGTAAAGGCGCTCCCTGTAAAGCCTGTCGATCTGCGCGATGCAGTCCTCGTGTATTCCGCGCTCCTTCATCACCTTGAACAGGGTCGAGACGTAGAGCGGTATGACGGGGATAACCGCGCTCGCCCTCGTGACGAGGGCCTTGTTTATCGAGACGTAGGCATTGAACCCCTCCGCTGCCGAGGAGCGGAGCCGCTTGGCGGAGGTCTCGAGGTGGGCCTTCGCGGCGCCGATGGTCCCATCGCGATAGATCGGCCAGGAGAGCTCCGGCCCGATATAGGAGTAGGCGACCGTAACCGCCTCGGGCGCGAGGACTCCAGCGTCGCGCAACGCGGCGATCCAGAGCTCCCAATCCTCGCCGCCCATCACCTTCACCGTCTGAGCGGTCTCGGGCCCGGTCGCCGGCTGAACCTCCGCGAAGGAAAGCTCGCCCGTGAAGGCATCGACGTTCCTCCCGCGATACGGAGTGCCTATCGGCTTGATCACGGACTTGTACAGCTCGCCCGTCTCCGGGTCGACGCGCACCGGGGAGGCGAGGGAATACACGACGAGGTCGAACTTGAGAGCGAGCTCCCGCGCCGCCCGGACGACGCGGGCCTTCATCTCCTTGGAGAACGCGTCGCCGTCGAGGCTCAGGGCGGGAAAACCGGCCGCGCCGGCCGAAGTCTCGAAGGCCCTGTTGTTGTACCAGCCCGGAGTTCCGGTGGAAGTCGCGGAAGGCGAGCGCTCGAAGGAGACGCCCACCGTCGCCGAGCCGAACCCGAAGGCCGCCGATATCCTCGACGCGAGGCCGTAGCCCGTCGAGCAGCCGACGACCAGGACCGCGCGCGGACCCGCGAGGCGCCTGTACGCCGACGACTTCCCTTTTATGTAGTCTATCTGCCTTTCCGTCTCCAGAGCGCAGCCGATGGGGTGCGCGTTGAGGCAGATGTTGTTCCGCACCATCGGTTTCAGAATCACCGTCCCTCTCCCGCTATCGAGATCCACTCGGCCTCGACCGCTATCTCGTCGCCCACGTAGCCCACGCCCTTCTGATGCACGATGTTCGGCGTGGCCTTCAGGTTCTCGATCTCCGCGCGATAGGTCTCGCCCGGTCTCACCTGGCGCCGGAAGCGCGCTTCCTTCACCTTGGCGAGAAAGAATGTGCCCGCGCCCACGATCCCCATCTTGCGCACGCCCACGCCGCCGCATTGGAACATCGACTCGAGGAGGATGACCCCGGGCACGACGGGATAGCCGGGGAAATGCCCCGCGAAGAAGGCCTCGTCGGGGAGGAAGCGGCGAATGCCGATTATCCGTTTCCCGTCGATTTCCACCCTGTCCGCGAAGAGGAAGGGCACGCGATGGGGCAGGAAACCGAGTATCTCGGCAAGCGCTTCTTCGTCGTTCAATGCAGGCGCCGCAGGAGCGGCGGGCCTCGATTCGCTGAAGCTCATCGCGGTCGCCTGAAGATCACGACGCCGTTGTGCCCGCCGAAACCGAGGGATGCCGATGCAGCCGTATCCACCTTGAGCTTGCGGCCGACGTTGGGCACGTAGTCGAGGTCGCAACCGGCCTCGGCGTCGGGGTTGTCGAGATTGATGGTCGGGGGCACGAAGCCATCCTCGATGGCCTTTACGCAGACCAGCGCCTCGATGGCCCCGGCCGCGCCCAGCATATGGCCGGTCATGCTCTTGGTCGAGGAGATGGCGAGGCGCCTCGCGTGTTCGCCGAAGGCCTTCTTGACCATCAGGGACTCGGTCGGGTCGTTGATCTGAGTCGAGGTGCCGTGGGCGTTGTAATAGACGATCTCGTCGGGGCGCATGCCGGCGTCCTCGAGGGCGAGCTTTATCGCTCGCGCGCCGCCCGTACCCTCGGGATCGGGCGCCGTGAGGTGATAGGCGTCGCAGGTGGCGCCATAGCCGACGAACTCGGCGTAAATCCTCGCGCCCCTCGCCACCGCCTTGTCCCAGTCCTCGAGCATGAGGGCCGCCGAGCCCTCGCCCATGAGAAATCCGTCGCGGTCCTTGTCGAAGGGCCTAGAGGCGAGCTCGGGCCTATCGTTGAAAGCGGTGCTCAAGGCCTGCAGTCGGCAGAAGGCGCCTATAGAGAACTCGGTTATGGCGGCCTCCGCGCCGCCCGCGACCACCGCGTCGCAGCGGCCCGATCGGATGAGGTCGAGGGCCTGGCCGAGGGCGTCGGTCCCCGAGGCGCATGCGGTGACCGCGGTAAAGGCGGGCCCGAGTATACCCAGGCGCATCGCCACGTTGGCGGGGCCTTCGTTGGAGATCATGAGGGGGACCGTCATGGGGAGCATGCGCCCGGGCCCCGAATCGAGCATTTTCTTGTGAGACTCCAGGATGATTTCGATGCCGCCTATCCCGATGCCCATTACCGTACCCACGCGCTCGGCTGAGTAGGGTTGCTTCGGCCCCGTCCCGTCCTCGTGTAGCGCTGCGTATCCTTCTCCGAGGCCGGCGTCGCGCCAAGCCTGGACTGCCGCGGCGACTGCGAACTGCGTGAAGTCGGCCATCTTTCGCGCTTCCTTTTTATCCATATAAAGGCTGGGGTCGAAACCCTTTACCTCGGCCGCTATCTTCGCATCCGTGCGCGAGGCGTCGAAACGAGTTATCGGCCCCGCTCCGCTTTTGCCGCGTCTCATCGAGTCCCAGAAGGCCGCCACGTCGTTGCCGACGGGGCTGATGACGCCGAGACCGGTTACGGCGACTCTCTTTCCCATATATCGCTCCTCCATTCCGTATACTGTAGCGTGCCGCGGCTTGCCGCGTCGACGTCAGTTACCAACGAATTACCGTGGCTCCATAGGTCAAACCGGCTCCGAAACCGACCAGCATGATGAGATCGCCCTTCTTGAGCAGGTCCTTTTGCTCCATTTCGCAGAGGGCGATCGGGATGCTCGCCGCCGAGGTGTTCGCATACTCGTCCATGTTCATGAAAAAGCGCTCCTCGGGGATGCCGAGGCGCTTGGCGGCGGCCTGGACGATCCTGGCGTTGGCCTGATGCGGCACGATCCACTTTATCTCGTCCAGGGAATAGACGCTGGCGTGGATTATCCGTTCTATCAGGACCGTGATGGATTTGACGGCGAAATTGTACACGTTCTTGCCGTTCATGTAGAGCACCGGGGTGATCGGCGCGGGAGACTCGAAGGTCTTCGTGCGTTCGCTCTGGACCAAAACAAGGTCCTTGGCTCCTCCACCGTCCGCCCCGAGTATGCTCTTGAGTATGCCGCGCCCGCCTTCGTCTATCTTGGAAAGTACGGCCGCGCCCGCCCCGTCTCCCAAGAGCACGCAGGTGGAACGATCTTTCCAGTCCGTTATTCGCGTTAGAGTCTCGGCGCCGATGACCAAGGCGTGCTTGCCTTGGCCAGCTTGGAGCATGCCGCTGGCGATCTGAAGCGCGTAGATGAAGCCCGTGCAGCCGGCCGTTACATCGAAGGCTGCGCATCCGTGGGCCCCTATTTTGTCCTGGACGATGCAGGCGGTGGAAGGGAAGCCAAAGTAATCGGGGGTGGCCGTGGCCACGATGATGAAATCGAGTTCCTTGGGGCTTATGCCCGCCTTGGAAAGGGCCGAGCGAGCGGCGTCCGCGGCCAGATCGCTCGTCTGTGAGCCGTCTGCAGCGATGTGGCGGGCGCCGATTCCGGTGTGGGAGCGTATCCACTCATCCGTGGTTTCGGTAATTCTAGTCAAATCGTCGTTGGTCATCCTGCGTTCTGGAATATGGACGCCAAGCGAACGGATTACTACGGACATGCGGTCCTCCTCACCAAAAAACTATGGAGCCGCGCGATTCCGCGCGACATAGATTTGACAAATATCGTTCAAATGTCAGTTACCCGTCAAGATACTGATTTGGAAATAAAAGTCAATACGACAAAAAGTGGGGCATTGTCTCACCCTATATTGACAAATTCCAACATATTGTTGGATAAGTATGTGCCGCCGGAGGTTGCGATGCCGTATAAGACCGTCGTCCTGGTAAAGCAGGTACCCGACACCAAGAATATAACCGGGGAAGCGATGACGCCCGAGGGCACCATCAACAGGGCTGCCCTATCAGCCGTCTTCAATCCCGAGGACCTCAACGCCCTCGAAATGGCCCTTCAGGTCCGCGATCGGGAGGGTGGCGAGGTCACCGTCATAACCATGGGACCGCCCTCCGCCGCGGATATCCTGCGCGACTCGCTGTTTCGGGGCGCCGATCGCGTCATCCTCCTGAGCGACCGTCGATTCGCCGGCGCTGACACCCTCGCGACTTCCTATGCCCTGGCCTGCGCCATCCGCAAACTGGGCGAGGTGGACCTCGTCTTCGCCGGCCGCCAGGCCATCGACGGTGATACGGCCCAGGTGGGACCTCAGACGGCCGAGAAGCTCGGCATACCCCAAATCACCTATGCCGAGTCGATCGTCAAGCTCGAAGGCCGCGGCATTATCGTGCGGCGTGCCCTCGACCAGGGTACGGAAACGGTCCAATGCTCCCTGCCCTGCCTTCTGACCGTCGTCTCCAGCGCGAACGAACCCAGGCCCGCCTCGGTTAGGCGGCGGATCGAGTTCAAGCTCGCGGCCACGAGGCTCGAGTACCAAGCCTTTCTCGCCGCCCGGCCTTCCTTCGGCACCGAGGAAGCGGTCGACGCGTATCTGTCGGAGCGGAATCTCGTGATCCCGGTCTGGTCGGCGACGGACATCGGGGCCGACGAGGCCAAGCTGGGTTTGGCAGGCTCCCCCACACAGGTTTACAAAATCAACTTCGTCGTGCTGGAGGGAACCGAGAGCAAGGATATCCCGCCGACGGTCGAGGGAATCAAGTCCTTGGTCCAGGAACTCGTCCAGGAATACATCGTAGGGTAGGCGGAAGATGAGCGAAACCAAGAACGTCTGGATTTTCATCGAGCAGGACGAGGGCCGGATAGCCGAAGTGAGCCTCGAGCTGATCGCCAAGGGACGCGAGCTCGCGGACCGTCTCGAGGGCGAGCTTTGGGCCTTGCTCTGCGGCGAGGGCGTCGAGAGCCTCGCGCAGACCCTCATCGAGCAGGGCGCCGACCGCGTCCTGCTCGCCGAGCACGCGGAGCTCAAGAATTACAGGACCCTGCCCTACGCGAAGGTGCTCACCCGCCTCGTGAAGGAGAAGGGGCCCTACATCCTCCTGTTCGGCGCCAGCCCAGTCGGCCGCGACCTCGGCCCACGAGTGGCGAGCGCGGTGCGCTCGGGCCTCACCGCCGACTGCACCGACCTGCAGATCGGCGATTTCGAATCCAAGAAAGACGGCCTCGTCTACAGGGACCTCCTCCTGCAGATCCGTCCCGCCTTCGGCGGCAACCTCATCGCCACGATCGTCAACCCAAGGCATCGGCCGCAAATGGCCACCGTGCGCGAGGGCGTGATGCGTCAGCGCCAGGGCCAGATCGGGCGAAAGGGCCAGGTCGAGCGCGTGCCCTGCTCCTTCGAGCCGGCCGATCTCGCGCTCGAGGTGCTCAGCCGCGAGATCAGGCAATCCACGGTGCGGCTCAAGGACTCCACCGTCATCGTATCGGGGGGAGCGGGCGTCGCGACCGAGGAGCAATTCCAGCTCGTGCGCGAGCTCGCCCACGTCCTCGGCGGCGAGGTCGGCGCCTCGCGGGCCGCGGTCGACTCGGGGCTGATAGGCAAGGAGCACCAGGTCGGCCAGACCGGCACCACGGTGCGCCCCAGGCTCTACATCGCCGCGGGCATATCGGGCGCCATCCAGCACCGCGCGGGAATGGCCGAGTCCAACAAGATCATCGCGATCAACACCGATCCGGACGCGCCCATTTTCCAGATAGCGCAGTACAAGATCGTCGGGGACCTCAACGAGGTCATCCCCCTCATGATCAGCGCGCTTCGCGAAAAGGCCAAATAGCCAATTTCAAAACTCGGTTAGTTTTGAAATTGGCGCGTCAATCCAAAGGATTGACGGATGCAGTTTCTCGCGCTTCTAGGTTTATTTGGAAGCGCTGCGAAATCTGCGTAATTTTAGGAAGTTTTTTCAAAATGCGTCCGCATTTTGAAAAAACCTTGTAGGAGACTGGCATGGCAGAAAATTTTTACCTCGACAATCCCGACCTCCGCTTTCGCGTGGAGAACGCCGACTTGGGCCAGGCCGTCGATCTGAAGGAGCGGGGTTATTCCTACGCCGCTACCCGACGCAACGCGCCCCGCGACTTCGCGGACGCCCAGGACAACTGGCGCCTTATTCTCGAGATACTCGGCGACATCTGCGCCAACGTCATCGCGCCCCGGGCCGCCGAGGCCGACGAGGAGGGCGCGAGCTACGAGAACGGGCGCGTAACCTACGCGAAGGCCACCCAGGCCGCCATCGATGCCTTCCGCAAGTCCGAGATACTCGGCTGCATGCTCCCATGGGAGTACGGCGGCCTCAATCTCCCCGAGACCGTCTACCAGGCCATGATCGAGATGGTGTCCCGGGCCGAGGGCGGCCTCATGACCATCTTCGGCCTCCAGGAGATCGCCTCCACGATCAACGAGTTCGCCGACGAGGAGATCAAGCGCCGCATCCTTCCGCGCTTCGCCAGGGGCGAGGTCTTCGGCGCGATGGTGCTCACGGAGCCCGACGCCGGCTCGGACCTGGGCGCGGCTCAGTGCCGAGCGACCCTCGACGCGGTCACGGGAAAGTGGCGCCTAAACGGCGTCAAACGCTTCATCACCAACGGGAACGCCGACATCCACCTCGTGCTCGCTCGCAGCGAGGAAGGCACGAAGGACGCCCGGGGCCTGTCCATGTTCCTCATCGAGCGCGACGAGACCGTACGCATCCGGCGCATCGAGAACAAACTCGGCATACACTCCTCGCCCACCTGCGAGATCCAATACCACGACAGCCCCGCCCTCCTCGTCGGCAAGCGCCGATTCGGCCTCATGCGCTGCGCCATGGCCCTGATGAACGGCGCCCGCCTCGCGGTCGCGACCCAGGCCGTCGGCATCTCCGAGGCGGCATACCGCGAGGCCCTGCGCTACGCGGGCGAGCGAGTGCAGTTCGGCAAGGCCGTCGTCACCCTGCCGGCGGTCGCGCGAATGCTCATCTCCATGAACGGCGAGATCGAGGCGGCCCGCGCCCTGATCTTCGAGACCGCGGTATGGGTGGATACCCTCAAGGCCTGCGAGCAGAAACAGGAAGAGCTCGAGAAGGAGGGCGCCCCCTCCGATCAAGTCGGCGCTCTCCGCGCCGACCTCATCGCGCGCAAGAAGAAGGCCTCGAACCTCGCCGACATCCTGACACCCCTCAGCAAGTACTACGCGACGGAGATGGGAAACCGCGTCTGCTATAAGGGCATGCAGGTGCACGGCGGCGTGGGCTACATGCGCGAGTTCAACGCCGAGCGCCACTACCGGGACGTGCGAATCACCAACATCTACGAGGGCACGAGCCAGCTCCAGGTCGTCGCCGCCCTCGGCAAGATGCTGGGCCGCGGACTGGACGTCCTCCTCGATGCATGGGCGGCCATGCCCGTCCCCGATGCGCTCTCCCCCCTGAAAGTCCGGCTGTCCGGGACCACCGAGCTCTTCAAGAAATGCTGCGACGAGCTCCATGCTTCCGATCGCGACACGGTAGATTATTTCGGCGCCGATCTCATGGACATGGCCGCCGCCGTGGTCAACACCTGGCTCCTCGTCCGCGACGCCTCCGTCGCGGACGGCGCCGGCGGCACGGTCAAGGTCAGCGAGCGCAAGGTCGACGTTGTCCTCGCCTTCGCGGCCGAGCACCTGCCCAAGGCCGAGGGTTCGGGCGCGGCGATCCTGGCCCGCGACATGACCGGCATCGCGGCCAAGGACCGCATTCTCGTTTCGTCGGAAGCGTCTTAGACTGGCGGGCCGATATCACCACTGCCGCAGCCAGTCCTCCGACGGCCACACCTCGATCCCATCGACGGTGAGGCGCTCGGCGCCGCGGTACAGAAGTACCCTCGACGCTTCCGGATAATCCTCTCCGAAGGACTTGAGGCTTTTCAGGTATTCATTGCGGAAGGTCGCGCTGTTCTTGACTTCGATGGCCATGAAGCGATCCTGCCCGTAGATGACGAAATCCACTTCGAGACCTGATTGGGTCCTCCAGAAATAGAGCTCCGCGGCGATGCCCCGGGCGGATATCCATGCGCGGATAACTTGGCCCACCAAGCCTTCCAGGGCCGCCCCTTCGATTTCCTGCGTTTGATCCAGCGGCCCCGAGGGACGAAGCGCCCGGAAGACTCCGGTATCGAAGAGGAAGAACTTGGGATGCGCCGACAGCTCGCGGCGCGCTCGCCGGGTGAAAACGGGAAGGGAATAGGAAAGCATGAGCTCATCCAGGACCTCGATATAGTTCTCCACCGACTTTCTTCCCACCTGGCACTCCCGGGAGATATTGCTGGCGTTCAGAATCCCGCCATGAGAAAAGCTGGCCGCTTCGAGGAAGCGCGAAAAAGCGTCTAGGTTTCGGCTGACTCCCTCCTGAATCACTTCTTCGCGCAAATAAAGGTCGATATAGCTGTGCAGGCGATCGGTAGGATCCGGCCTTCCGAGCACGACGGGGAGCAGGCCGAAACGAAGCGCCTCGTCGAGATGGAAGCGGATGCCCAGCTCGGAGGGGAGGAATGGGTGCATGGCTCGTCTCAAAGCGCGTCCTGCCAGCATGTCGGAGCCTACCCGTCTCAGTTTCCGCGCGCTCGATCCTGTCAGGATGAATTGAATCCCCGCCCGCGCCTCGATGAGATGATGAACGACTTCGAGCAGGGCCGGGACTTTCTGGACCTCGTCGATCACGACGGTCAGCTCTCCATCCTTGCGAACCATGGGTAAAACCATTTCCTTCAGACGCTCCGGTCTTGCCAACAAGCTCCGATACCGATCCGGAAGGAGGAGATCGATAAAGAAGGCCTTGGGAAGGATCTGCTTGAGCAGTGTGGATTTACCGGTTCCTCGTGGACCCAGCAGGAAGAAATGCTGCCCTTCCGGGAAAGCGAAAAGGCGAGGTATAAACTCCAAATTCGGTTCGTTATTGGAGGGCACGCCTCCATTTTCCCCTAGATTAGAGGTCCCGTCAAGCAGGACAGTTCGCCGGATGCGCGCCCTCGCCGCCATGAATGCGGAGAGGGCGGCCGACAAGCTCGTCCCGGTCCGCCACCGCATCGGCATTCACTTCGGGCCCGCTCTCGTCGGAAATGTCGGCACGAGCGAGCGGCTCGAATTCACCGTCATCGGCGACACGGTCAACGCGGCGAGCCGCATCGAAAGCGCCTGTACAGGGAAGGGGGTAGAGAATTTCCCGTCTCGAAACAAGCCATGGAAAGATCCCGGCTGAATATCGAGGCGGAATATCTCGGATTCATCGAAGTCAAGGGGAAGAACCTGCCCCTCAATATATTCGCCCCCCGATTTTGATTCGCAGGCGGGACCTTAAAGAGGGAAATCATCGGTTTCTGCCCTTGACCGCGTATATATTGATGTATATACTCCACTCTAAGAGGTGGATATGCATAGCTCAAGAGTGTTCACTAGCGGGAATAGCCAAGCTGTCCGACTTCCAAAGGAGTATCAAGTTCGGGAAACCGATCTATACATCCAGAAGGTTGGAAACGCAATAATTCTTTTTCCCAAAACGGAACCTTGGAAAGCATTTGAAGAAAGCCTTATTGAGTTTTCCGATGATTTCATGATCGACGGGAGAAATCAGCCTGAGGTACAGGTTCGGGACGATCTCTAATGTTCCTTATTGACACTAACATTTGCATTTACTTGATAAAGCGACATCCTATTTCAGTAGTCGAGAAAATCAAGAATTACGAACCATATCAGATCGAGGTATCATCAGTTACAGTCGCCGAATTGGAGTACGGAGCCGCAAAGAGTCAACGGATCGATAGGAACAGGAAAGTCCTATTGAAGTTTCTATCCTCGTTTGAGATTCTCCCATTTGACGATCACGATGCCGAGTGTTTTGGAAGAATTCGAGCTTATTTGGATAAGACCGGGAATGGCATCGGACCTTACGATATGCAGATTGCCGCGCAGGCGATGTGTAAAGACTTGATCCTGGTTACAAACAATGTCAAGGAGTTCAAGAGAGTTCCCAATCTTTCACTCGAGAATTGGGTGGATTTGTGATGTGCATGAATAACGGACGGAACGAAGCCAAGCCAGCAAGGCCTCCGCGCCTTCGCCCGTCCTGCCGTTGAGGGGAAAGATCGGCACGTTGGGCGCCACCGAGGCCATGCCCGCGCGAAAGAAAGCCTCGTCGAAGCCGACCGCGCCCGCGAGGTCGGGCTTGGAGAGCACGCATGCCGCCGATTTCGCGAAAATCGCGGGATACTTGTAAGGTTTGTCGCTTCCCTCCGCGGTGCTCGCCACGACTAGTTTCAGATCCTCGCCGATGACGAATTCCGCGGGGCATATGAGGTTGCCGATGTTCTCGATGAAGAGCCAGGAGCCGTCGGCGACCCTCATCTTCGCGAGGACGGCGCGGATCATCGGCGCGTTGAGGTGGCAGTCGCCTCCCGTCTCTATCTGGTAGGCGTCTATGCCGAGGGCCCGCAGGGCCCGAGTGTCGATGTCGCTCGCCACGTCTCCCTCGATGACCGCTAGCTTGTCGGAGGCCCCGAGTCCTTCGGCGAGGCGCGTGATCAAGCTGGTCTTTCCGGCGCCGGGGCTGCCGAGCACGTTGATCACGAATATCCCGCGCGCGCTCAGGCCCTCGTGGATATCGCGGGCCAGCTCGTCGTTTTCCTCGTATATCGCGCGCTTGAGTTCCACGTTCATACCGAAGCCTCCTCTATCTCGATCGAGTCGACGTAGAACTCGCTTCCCGCCTCGGTCAAGACTCCCTGCGTACCGCAGGCGGGACACTCGAAGGTGAAGCGGCTGCGCTCGAACTCGAGGTCGCAGGAGGGGCAGCGGAGAAGGGACTTAACGTAGCGAATGTCGAGGGCGGCGCCCTCGGCCGGGCTTCCTTTAGCGATGGCGGCCACGAAGAACTCGAGGGATTCGCGCATGTAACCCCTCGCCTCGCCCAGGACCAGGCTTATCCGCGATATCCGAGCCGCGTTGCGCGCCGCCGCTTCCGTCGAGACGATCTTGACGATGGCTTCGGCGGCGCTCGCCTCATGCACTGCCGTCCTCCGGCGCAAGGCTGGCGACGGGCCTGAGCATCGCGGCGAACTCCGCCTCGTCCAGGGTCTCCTTCTCGAGTAGCCTTTCGGCTATCGCGTCGAGGGAAACGCGCTCGCCGCGCAGCCTGGCGAGCACGAGGTCGTAGCGGTCCGCCACGATGCGCGCGATCTCGTCGTCGACGTATTTCTGAGTATCCTCGCTATATTCGCGCGCCAGGTAGGGCTCGGACTGCGGCCCGAAGATCGCGGCGCCGCGGCGGGTCAGCGCGACGTGGCGGAATCGCTCGGACATGCCGTAGTCGGTGATCATCCGCCTGGCGATGTCCGTCGCCCTCGTGAGATCGTTGGCCGCGCCCGTGGAAATGATCCCGAAGGCGATCTCCTCCGCCGCGCGGCCTCCGAGGAGGACGTCTATCTGGCCTATCAGCTCGTCGCGCGTGAGGATAAAGCGGTCCTCGATCGGGAGCTGTAGGGTGTAGCCGAGGGCGCCCATCCCGCGCGGCACGATCGACACTTTACGCACGGGATCCGATCCCTTCGTCATGGCCGCGGTGAGGGCATGCCCGGTCTCGTGGAAGGCGACGGTCCGGCGCTCCTTCGGATTCATCACGCGGCTCTTTTTCTCGAGGCCCGCCACGATCTTCTCTATCGCCGCGTCGAAGTCCGATTCCTGCACCTTTTTCCGGCCGGCGCGCACGGCGAGAAGGGCCGCCTCGTTTACCAGGTTCGCGAGGTCGGCGCCGACGAAGCCCGCGGAGCCCCGCGCCACCTTCGAGAGGTCCACCGCGTCGTCCAGTTTCACGGCCTTGGCGTGTATGCGCAAGATCGCCTCGCGACCGACGAGGTCGGGCCGGTCGACGAGGACCTGCCGGTCGAATCGGCCCGGCCGGAGAAGGGCCGGGTCGAGCACGTCGGGCCTATTGGTCGCGGCCAGGATGATAAGGCCGCTCGTCGCGTCGAAGCCGTCCATCTCGACGAGAAGCTGATTGAGGGTCTGCTCGCGCTCGTCGTTGCCGCCCATGGCACCGGAGACGCGGCTCTTGCCGATCGCGTCCAACTCGTCGATGAAGACTATGCAGGGAGCCTTCTCCCGCGCCTGCTTGAAGAGGTCTCTGACGCGAGCGGCCCCGACGCCAACGAACATCTCGACGAAATCGGCGCCGCTCATCCTGAAGAAAGGCACCTCAGCCTCGCCCGCGACTGCGCGCGCGAGCAGAGTCTTGCCGGTGCCCGGAGGCCCGACCAGCAGAACGCCCTTGGGTATCTTGCCTCCGATATCCGTGTACTTTTTCGGGCTTTTAAGGAAGTCCACGACCTCGATGAGCTCATCCTTAGCCTCGTCCACGCCGGCGACGTCGCCGAAGCGCGTTTTCACGTCGCCCTCCGCGACTATCATCGCCTTGTTCTGTCCGAAGGCCAGAACGTTGCCGCCCGGGTTGCCGATGCGCTTGAAGAGCACTCGCCAGATGATGAACATGAGGAGGAGAGGCAGTATCCAATTGAGAAAAAACGAGAGGACGGCGTTGCCCTCGTGGGAAACGGAGGCATACACTACGCCTTTTTCGTCGAGAAGGGCGGTGAAGGTCGGATCGTACACGGGCACAGTCTTGTAGATCGACGGCCCTCTGGCAGATTGCGGCAGTATGCTCAGCTCGGATTTTCCGCCGACCTGGAGGTAGCCGGTGTAATAGGCCTGGTCCATATCGATGCGCTTTATCTCGCCGGAGCGTACCTTATCCTTGAATGCGCTATAAGGAATGATAGTGTTGTCGCTCTGGAATATGAAAAAATTGAGGAGGGCGACGGCGGCTATCATGACTAGGACGTAGCCTAAAGAGAATTTGAACTGGAACCCATTGAAGTTTTGCGGGAGGAGAGGGCTCTTGCCTTTCACCGGACCCTTCGCTGTCGGCTGTTTACGGTTCCAACCCTTGTTTTTCCTGGCCATGACGACTCCCATCGAGCGGCTCGCGTTGAAAAGCGCGAGGCGTACCCCATAAATGTAACCAAATATGCGCGGTTAGGCTATGCGCGCGACGCTTCTCGCTTCAGCCTTGACCGGCCAAGCGATTTTTCGTATATTTCTCCAGACCTTATTAACCGCTCAATTCTTTTATGGAGGAATTCGTATGAAGGTAAAACCACTCGGGGATCGTGTCCTCATCAAGATCCAGGAGAGCGAAGGCAAGACGGCCAGCGGGATCATCATACCCCAGACCGCCCAGGAGAAGACTCAGAATGGCGTAGTCGTCGCCGTCGGCCCTGGAACGAAGAACGACAAGGGCGTCCTTGAGGCCGTGCCGGTCGCGGCAGGACAGAAGGTCATGTACGACAAGTATGCCGGCGCCCAGATCAAGATCGACGGGGTCGATCACCTCATCGTCAAATCCTCGGATATCCTCGCGGTCATCGAGTAAAGAGCGCGCGACCGTATCGCATATCGGAGGGGCCGTTCGCCCGCGAGCCAAGCTTGCGGCGCGAACGGCCCCTTTTTTCGCCCCTACCTCGCCGCCGATGGGCGGTGGGAAGTCTGGCAAATTACTCCGTCAGGACTTTAAGGACTTCTTCGGGCGTCTTGGCCGCGAGGATGGCGGCTCGCTTCTCCGCGCTGCGGAATAGGAGGCTTACCTCGGCGAGGAATTGCAGGTGAGGCCCGGTCTTGTCGGCCGGGGAAAGAGTCATGATGAAGATGCGGCAGGGTTCTCGGTCGAGGGCGTCGAAATCGATGGCCTGCTCCGACACGCCGATGCAGGCGACGAGTTCTTTGACCGTTTCGGTCTTGCCGTGGGGAATGGCTATACCGTGTTTCATCCCGGTGCTCATTCGCCGTTCGCGCTCGAGTACGGCCTTGCGTGCGGCGTTTATATCGCCGATCTTGCCCGAGCGCATCGCTACCTGGAGCAGCTCTTCTATAAGCTCTTCCTTGCTGCGCCCTTTGAGATTGAGGGCGACGGTATCGCGGCTCAGTATGCTCTTGAGGTCCATACGACTATTCTACGAGTGCGTGGAGCCGGCGTCAAGCATGCCTCAAATGAAGTGCGCATCAAATGAAGAAGCGGGCTTCCCTTTCCTGCGCCAGCCCCGCGCGGCGCGCGATGAGTATGGACGCGCAGCCCGCCCAGAGCGCGTCGAGGAAGGCGCCTATCGCGATAAGGGGGAGGGCCACGGGAGCGGCGATTAGGAATCCGTTCTCGAAGCCCTTCCCGTAGAGGGCGCAGAGCGACATGAGCGCGGCCATCGTGCCCCGGTCGGGCGCTGCGCCCATGAGGAGGGTCGCGAAGGGCGCGCATACGACGATCCAAAACAAGGTGCCAGGCGAGACGCCGAGGTTCGAGTACGAGGATAGGACGACAATGAAGGCGGTGGACGTGACCAGGGCGGTGCCCGCCCTCCCGAATATCGCCGCGAGGGGGATGTCGAGGATGTTGGCCCTCCTCCTGATCCCGAGGCTCTCTTTCGCGTGCTTCATCAGCGAGCCGAGGGGGAAATAGAGGTCGCCCGAGAAGAGGGCCGCGAGCGAAGGGGCGAGTAGGGCGTAGAGGACGCGGTAGGGATTTTTCTTGCCGCCAAAGAACCACAGCACGGCGGGCAGCACGATAAGTGCCACTACCAGCGCCTCCGCGCTTACGGTGACGAGAAGAGGGCGATATACGTCGGCCCGGGGAGCCGCCCTGAGCTCGAGGACGTTGCGGGCCGTCGCGGCGATGATGAGCACCCCGAGGAACTCCGCGAAGAAAGAGTTGATCTGGTAAAAGACGCGGGAGAGAGAGTCGAAAAGCAGCACCACCGGTTTCGTTGCCGAACGATCGTGGCTGAAGGCCAAGCCAAGCAGGAGGGCGAGGAAGTACGTGGGCAGGAGGAACTGTCCCGAGACGAGGGCGGCGAATGGGCTTTCGGGGAAGACGGCGAGGAGGAGATCTTTGACGCCGGGAACCTTGCCCGCGGAGGCCGCGTCCGCCACGAGGGGGATGCGCGCAGGCCGTACTACAGCCGCGATGACCACGCCGACGACGCTGAGCGCGGCTACCGCGGCGACGAGGACGAGGATCGTCCGGCCCAATCCCTTCCAGAATTCCTTGTCTTCGTTTTGCTCGAAGACCGCTACTGGCACGGAAAACAGCACGAGGGGCAGGAGAGCGTATCGTCCGATCCGGATCGAGATGTCGAAGAGAAATCCCAGCGCGTTCCTGAGGCCCGTATCCTCCAGTGGGATCACGAGGGCCAGTGCGGCGCCGAAAATCGCGCCCATGAGATACTTCATCCAGATCTTCATAGCGGCGAGCATAGCTCCCGGCCGGCTGAGCCGTCAATCGCGCCGTCTCGCCTCGCCCAGGGCAGGGACCTGAGACTTGTTGCTCCCGGCCCCGGTGTGTAGACTTGAGGGATATATGCAATTCATCGATGGAAAAGACGGAATTCTGGGGCTGATGGACGCGGCCGCGCGCGGCTATCCGGCGACCTCCGGCGCTTTCGCACCCACGGGAAACGGCGATCTGAGACCCGCGGTCTACGCCCCCGAGGCCTCGTATACCGAGACCGCCGCCTCTGCCGTGGCCGCGCTCTTTCCCGAGGATTTCGACCCCCTAATGGCAGCGCGCCTCGCCGCCCGCGCCTTTGCCGTCGCCCCCGAACGGAGCGAGCATACGGAGGATATTGTCATCGCCGATTTTACCTCCGGCCCCTCGGGCAGCGCGGCCGACTCGGAGGCGGCCTTTCTCGCGGGCATCCTAGCGGCCGTTGCGCGGCGCAGCGGTCCGAGGCTCCTCCTGGCCGACGGCACCGGGCCCGAAGGCGCGGCACTGTCCGAAGCCATAGTCGGCCTCCGCGACCTTCGCCTCGTCCTCCTGTATCCCGCGGATCAGGCCGCGAGCGGCGTGAGGAGCCAGCGCCTCGCCCGCGAAGGCGGTCAGCTAAGCCTGGTGACCGTCCACGGAGATGGCCTCGCGGTCGATCGCCTCATCCGCGAAGCCGCTGGAAAAACCGTCGCGGGAATGGCTGCGACCGCCGCCGGCCCTGCCAATCCGGCTCGCTTCGCGGCGCGCATCGTCGCGCTCGCCTCCACCTTCTCCATGCTGCGCATCGGCGTCGCAAGCGATTTTTTCATGGGCATCGGTGCCGGCGACGGCCTCGGCTTCGCGGCATGCCTCTGGGCGTGGCGGCTCGGTCTTCCACTGACGGGAATAGTCCTTTCCGTCGGCGAAAAGGGAGTACTGGAGCTGGATGCCGCCGGCAGGGACCTCGTGGACCGCTTCGACGCCGAGCGTCCCGGCGTCATACGCTCCCTCGCCCTCCTCCAGCCGGTCGATCGCGAATCGGCCCTGCGCTCCCGCGCCGCCCTCGAGGCAGAGGGCGGTCCGGCCCTCGACCTCGCCTCGGCCATGACCCTCGTCGCGGCCGAACGCTCCCTCGAGGCCGGCCTCCGCGGCCATGCCCGGATACTGGTGCCCCGCGGCGCCGATCCTCGCTGGGATGCATCTGCAACGAGCCCCGGCATTGGGCTCCGCGACGCCAGAGTCGATGCCGAAATCGAGCCCACTTTGACGGCTCTCGAGCGCGCGTTGACAGCGTAACTCGCTTTCGGTACATTGATCGATAGGCCGCGACGCGGTCGTGCCGCACCCCGATCTGCCGCAACAGTAATGATAATGGCAGTTCGCCCGCGCGGCTTTGAGCATGACCCAGTAGCTCAGTTGGATAGAGCGGCTGCCTCCTAAGCAGCAGGTCGACGGTTCGAGACCGCCCTGGGCCATCGTAATGAAAAACGGGAATATCGAGGGATATTCCCGTTTTTCATTACCCGCGGAATCGTAAGGCGATTCCGCGATAAAAATAAAAATGGGGCGATTGATTCGGGTAGTGGCCCCGTTTTCACCGACCCGCGAAACGAGTTCGCAAGGAGTTGCGGCATGTGCGTGGCTATGCCCATGAGAGTGCTGGAGATATCGAGCGACGGCGAGGGGATGGCCGAGGTCGGCGGCGTGAGGAGGAGGGTCTCCTTCAAGCTCCTCGACGAGGTCGCGCCGGGCGATTACGTCATGGTGCACGCGGGTTTCGCGATCGGGAAGGTGGACGAGGAAGAGGCCATGCTCACGCTGGAAGCCCTGGCCGAGTGCTCGGAGGGCGAGGATGGATTCTCAGGCGCCGGCGCATGAGTCCTTCCGCCGGAAAGGACTGATAGCGAGCCTCGCCTCGACGATCGCGGCGGCGGCCCGCGATATGGGGCCGATCCGAATCATGCACGTCTGCGGGACCCATGAGAGGAGCGTGAATCGCTTCGGCCTCCGAGACCTCCTCCCGAAAAACCTCAAGATCGTCGCGGGCCCCGGCTGCCCCGTCTGTGTCTGCCCCCTCTCCGACCTGGCGGCGGCGAGGAAGCTGGCTCTGCGATCGGGAGTCATCCTCGCCACCTTTGGGGACATGCTCAACGTTCCCGGGGCCGATGGCTCCCTTATGGATGCGCGAAGCCTCGGGGCCGAGCTCCGCGTCGTCTACTCCGTTGGCGACGCTCTTACCCTCGCGAAATCGAATCCGGACAAGGAGATCGTATTCTTCTCCATCGGCTTCGAGACGACCACCGCGCCCACCGCGGCGGTCGTCGCCGATCTGGAAGAGCGCCCGGTGCCCAATTTCAGCCTAATATCCTCGAATCGAGTCGTTCCCGAGGCCTTGGACTTCCTTCTCTCCTCGGGGGAGCTCACCGTGGACGGCCTCCTTCTCCCCGGCCACGTTTCGGTCATCATCGGGAGCGAAGCCTACCGATTTCTGGTCGATCGCTATCGTATACCCTGCGCGATCGCGGGCTTCGAGCCCGTCGACCTCCTCGCTGCCATTCTCGAGATTCTCAAACAGAAGCGCGAGGGAAAACCCGAGATACACAACTCTTATTCTCGGGCCGTGCTGGCGCAGGGGAACCTGAAGGCGAAGGCGCTCATGGAAAAGGTCTACGAGCCCTGCGACGCCGTGTGGCGCGGTCTTGGGCCCCTGCCGCGAACGGGGCTGAGGCTAAGACCCGCTTTCAATTCGTACGACGCCCTGAGAAAATTCGGCCTCGAGCGCTCGCTGGAGCCCGAGGACCCCGTCAAAGGATGCCTCTGCGCGAAGGTCATGGTGGGGCTCGAGGAACCCTCAAGCTGTCCGCACTTCGGAAGGGATTGCCAGCCCGAGAGCCCGGTCGGACCCTGCATGGTGTCCGACGAGGGAACCTGCAGGATTCATTACGAGTACGGGGCCGCGCGATGAAAACTGTGGTCATGGGCCACGGATCGGGCGGCGGCCTCACCCAGGAGATCATATATCTTGCGCGCTCTTCATTCGCGTCGAGCTATCTGGACGGTCTCGATTCCGCGATTCTTCCCCCCGGCTCGGGACGGATCGCGTTCACGACCGATTCCTACGTCATACGGCCGATCTTCTTCCCCGGCGGCGACATCGGCAGGATCGCGGTCTGCGGAACAGTGAACGACCTGAGCGTCGTCGGGGCCGTCCCCCGTTTCATCTCCTGCGGTCTTATCCTCGAGGAGGGCTTTCCCCTCGAATCTCTAGAGCGGGTGCTGGCCTCGATGGCGAAGGCCGCCCGAGAAGCCGAGGTAGAGATCGTCACCGGAGACACGAAGGTCGTGGAAAAAGGACATGGCGACGGCATCTATATAAACACCGCGGGCATCGGTTTCGTCCCCGAGGGTCTCGATCTCTCGGGAAAGAACATAGAGGAAGGGGATCTCGTCCTCGTCTCGGGTTTTCTGGGCGATCACGCGATGACCATCCTGAACCTTCGCGAGTCCCTGGGTTTCGACGACTCGCTGGCGAGCGATTGCGCTCCGCTCGCAGGCCTCGCGGCCTCCCTCGTCGCGTCGGGCGGTATCAGGTTCATGCGCGACCTCACGCGGGGCGGACTCGCCGCCGGCCTTCACGAGCTGGCCGATCTCCGCGGACTCTCCATCGAGCTCGATGAGGAGAGCCTCCCGGTGAGGGACGAGGTGCGGGCCCTGTCGGAGATGCTCGGTATCGATGCCCTCACGATGGCGAACGAGGGGAAGCTCCTGGCTATAGTCGGCAAATCCGCTTCGGAGAATGCGCTCGCGGCCATGCGCTCCCATCCCCTCGGCAAACGGGCTGCGATCGTGGGCCGCATCGCCGCCCGTTCCGCGGACCGCGACTCGGGGAAAGAGTTTGCGGCCATGGTCGCGATGCGAACGCTTACGGGCGGAATGCGCATCGTTCCGAAGCCGGCGGGAGAGAAACTCCCACGGATATGTTAATTGCAAGGCCCCATCCGTACGAAGTTGTCGCTTGGTTCGGCTGTTTAATAAAAAAAACGTAATTGACAGCCTGAGCCGATGGACTTATTCTAGGTTCGAATCGAAGCCCCGGACCTCGAGAATGGAGTATATGGCTATATTGGTGTTCGGCCGGAATCGCGGAAGCTATATCGGCGATCCCGCTCAGTCGTTTGCGGTTCAGATTTTGACAGCGAAAATCCCTGTTTCTCCATCCCTTTAGGAAAAGGCAGCAAGGATGACTC
Source organism: Rectinemataceae bacterium (assembly GCA_049513895.1). Lineage (GTDB taxonomy): Bacteria > Spirochaetota > Spirochaetia > Treponematales > Rectinemataceae > UBA1306. The sequence continues at coordinate 39,626 of JBEKVO010000009.1, forward strand.
ACGAAACAATTTTGGGGTTATTGATCCTGACGCCCCTAGTGGGCGCCTTCGCGCTCCCCCTCGCCTCTCTCGTCTCGGAATCCTTCCGGAACCTGCTCGCTCTCGCCATGGTCGGCGTCTCTGTTCTATGCGCGGCATTCTTGGTTCCCGTCGTTGTGGCGGGCGGGTCCGTTACGATCAGCGTCCCCTTGGCCATCGGCGAAACCCTCTTTTATGCCGACGGCCTCGCGGTTTTCATGGCTCTGGTGTCGGCATCGGTCAGCCTGGTCATCGTTTTCTACTCCTTCGGTTACATCCGCCATTACGAAAACCGGAACGAGTACTACACCATGGTCGTCCTCTTCCTCGGTGCGATGATGGGGCTCGTCTTCTCGCGCAATCTCATCTATCTATTCGTCTTCTGGGAAATCACCGCCTTCACCTGCTGGAGGCTCATCGGTTTCTTCCGCGAGCCGAAGATCATCCTGCGCGCCGATAAAGCCTTCCTTATTACGGTATTCGGGGCGCTCATGATGCTCGTGGGCTTCCTGTCGGTCTACGCCGAGACGGGCTCTTTCGACCTCGGCGTCATAAAAACGGCCCTCGCCGGGAAAACGGTCTCCAACCTGGCCGTCCTCCTCATCCTCTTCGGCATCCTCTCGAAGTCGGCCACGCTCCCCCTCCACACCTGGCTCCCCGACGCCGGCGTCGCCCCCTCGCCTGTCACCGCTCTCCTCCACGCGGCGGTCCTGGTCAAGATCGGCGTCTACGTTTTCGCGAGGCTCTTCGTAATGACGATGGACGTGGATGCACTCTGGCATACGGTCGTGCCCATAATCGCCGCGGCAAGCGCCCTCGTATCCGCGGGGGCCGCCTTCATCGAGACCGACATGAAGCGGATCATCGCCTACTCGACCATAAGCCAGATAGGTTTCATCCTCCTCGGCCTGTCCGTGGGCACCCAGACGGGATTCTCGGGCGGCCTGCTGTATATCCTCATGCACGGCATAGCCAAGGGGGGCCTCTTCCTCTGCGCCGGCATCATCGAGCACGGGACGCACACGAAGGACATCACCAAAATGGGCGGGCTCATTCGAACGATGCCCCTGACGGCCATAGCCTTTCTCTTCTGCGCTTTTTCCGTGATGGGGATACCGCCTTTCGGCGGCTTCTTCTCCAAATACCTCGTCATCGCGGGAGCCGTCGATAGCGGCCAAATAACCCTTACGATAGTCTTCGTCATCGGGGCCGTCATGACTATCCTTTATCTTTTCAGGCTCTTCACCATGGTCTTCATGGGTGAGGAGAAGATCAAGACAGAGAGTGAAGGAACACCTTCGATGGTGGGGAGCGTCGTCTTCCTCGCGGCCCTCTCCCTCGCGAGCGGGTTGCTCGTGGCCTTCCCCTCGGGCTTCGTCCAGACCGCCATAGTCGCCTTCGCGGGAGGACTTCGATGAACGCATCCCTCATCCTCCTTCCGATCATCATCCCCGTCTGCCTCGGCCTCCTCTGTTTCCTCATCCCGGACCGCCTGCGCTACGGCAAGGAGGCCATTACCCTGCTTGCGGCAGCGGCCAACCTCGTCCTCGCGATCTTCTTTTACGATAAGAACGTGAATCTCTCCTATCCCTGGGCCCCGGCCTGGGGAATCGACTTTTCCTTCCGGCTCTACCATTTCTCGGGTTTCATCCTCCTGGCAGCCGCGGGTTTCGGGCTGCTGATAACGCTCTACTCCTTTTCCTTCATGAAGGGGAAGAAGCGGCGCAACCAGTATTATGCCTACCTTCTCATTACCCTCGCCCAGGTAAACGGCGCAGTGCTCGCGGACAATCTGGCCGTCATGCTGATCTTCTGGGAAAGCCTCCTCCTCACCCTCTTCGGCTTCATCGCGATCGGCCGTGACGGATCCATCAAGACGGCGGTCAAGGCCTTCGTCATCGCGGGGGTCACCGACCTCTGCATGATGCTCGGGATAGTGATTCTCTGGAGCATGACGAAGTCCCTATCGATGTCGACCATGCGCGTCGAGGCGGGAGGGATCGGAAGCCTCGCCTTCGTCCTCCTCGTGATAGGCGCCGTGTCGAAGGCCGGCTCCATGCCTTTCCACAGCTGGATACCCGACGCGGCCCTCGACGCGCCCCTGCCCTTCATGGCCTACGTGCCGGCCGCCCTGGAAAAGCTCCTGGGCATCTATTTCCTCTCCCGCGTCGTTCTCGATTTCTTCGCCCTGAATCCCGGGTCCTGGCTCTCGACCATGCTGATGGTCCTGGGCGCGGCGACTATCATCCTCGCCGTCATGATGGCCCTGATCCAGAAGGACTATAAAAAGCTCCTCTCCTACCACGCCATCAGCCAGGTCGGCTACATGATCCTCGGCATAGGCACCGCGGTCCCGGCGGGGATGATCGGCGGCATCTTCCACATGATCAACCACGCCATGTACAAGTCCGGGCTGTTCCTTTCGGGCGGCTCGGTGGAGAGGCAGACGGGCACGACCGACCTTTCGAGGCTCGGCGGTCTCGCGAAACGGATGCCCATCACCTTCGCCTGCTTCCTCGTGACGGCGGCTTCCATATCCGGAGTGCCACCCTTCAACGGCTTCTTCTCCAAGGAGCTCGTCTACGACGGCGCGCTGGAGCGCGGATGGATCTTCTACGCGATCGCCGCCCTGGGCTCCTTGTTTACGGCGGCCTCCTTCCTCAAGCTCGGGCACGCCGCGTATTTCGGGAAGGCATCGGACGAGAGCTTGAAGGCGAAGGAAGCGCCTTGGACCATGCTCGTCCCGATGCTGACGATAGCGGGATTCTGCCTTTTCTTCGGCATCTTCAACCCGATCCCCATCGATAGGCTCATAGCTCCGATAGTCGCGGATAGGCTCGGCCCCGATCTCATCGGAGCCTATTCGGGCTGGCCGAGGAGCATCTTCCTCGTTCTCATGACCCTCGCGATCCTGGGCCTGGCCATCGCCAACCACGCCTACGGAGTCAAGCGGAGCGGCAAGGGCATCGGCGCGGCTGACCACATCCACTACGCCCCCATCCTCCACCCCATCTACGATGCCGCGGAGAAGGGCCTCCTCGATCCCTACAACATCGGCCTAGTTCTTACCGGCTGGTTCTCCATCCTCTGCGGATGGATCGACCGGGGCATCGACTGGTTCTACGAGAAACTCGTCGTCGGCCTGACAAAGGGCCTTTCTGCGGTCATTCGGAAGGCCCATTCGGGCAATTATTCGCGCTATATCGTCTGGTCCCTGGCGGGAATCGTGGTCCTACTGGTCTGGATGAGCCTCTTTTAGGAGAATGATTGCATGCAGCTCTACTTTGTCCTGATACCGCTCATCGCGCTTCTCGTCGCCAACCTTCCGATAGGGCCGATCGGCAAGAAGTTCGCCTTCCCGCTCGCGATCGTACTCGCCGCGGCGCAGTCCCTCGCATCTCTCCTTGTCCCCCCCGATCTATTCCTCGGGCCGGCGTCGATCTTCGGATCGGTGACCTTCGCCTTCACGGCCGATCGCCTGAGTCTCCTTCTCATCCTCTGCGTGGGCATCGTAAGCCTCGCCGCCCTCTCCGTCGCCTTCGGGACCATCAAGCCCGGCGACGACAGGCATCGCTTTTCCAACCTTCTCATCCTGGCCTTGGCGGGCATGAACGGCGCCGCCATGGTCAGGGACCTTTTCTCGCTCTACGTCTTCATCGAGATAGTGGCCGTCTCCTCCTACATCCTCATCGCCTTCGGCCGGGAAAGGGATGGGCTCGAGGGTTCCTTCAAGTACCTCGTCCTCTCGGCGGTCGCGACCTTCATGATGCTGTCCTCCGTGGCCCTCTTTCTCCTGACGACGGGAAATACGAGCTTCGAAGGCGTCGCCGCCGGCCTCTCGAGCCACGAGAGGAGCTGGCAAACGATCCTGGCGACGGCGCTCTTCACGGGAGGTCTCTGTATCAAGGCCGGACTCGTTCCTTTCCATGGCTGGCTCCCCGACGCCTACTCTTCCGCGCCCCCGGCGGTCTCGGTCCTCCTCGCGGGCATCGTCACGAAGACGACGGGAGTCTACGCCCTCATGAGGCTCAGCGGCTCGGTGTTCGGCTTCGGCTTCAATCTGGACTCGGTCCTGATCGCGATAGGCCTTCTCAGCATCCTCGTCGGCGCCCTCGCGGCCATCGGTCAAAAAGACATGAAGCGGATGCTGGCCTACTCGAGCCTCTCCCAGGTCGGCTACATCATCCTCGGACTCGGAGCCGGCAGCCCCCTCGGGATTGCCGCCGCGAGCTTCCACCTCTTCAATCACGCGATATTCAAGACCCAGCTCTTCGTCAACGCGGCCGCGGTCGAGCGGCAGGTCGGAACGAGGAACCTGGATGAGATGGGCGGCCTCTCCCGCGAAATGCCGGTCACGAGCTGGAGCTCCGTTATCGCCTTCCTCTCCGCGGCAGGCATTCCGCCCCTCGCGGGCTTCTGGAGCAAGCTCCTCATCGTCATCGCCGTCTGGAAAGCGGGACAGATTCCCGCGGCGGCCGTCGCGGTGCTCGCGAGCCTCATTACCCTCGCCTATTTCCTGGTGCTCCAGCGCAAGGCCTTCTTCGGCAAGCCCGTGGAGCGGCCGAACCCGATAAAAGAGGCGCCGTTGTGGCTGACCGTACCGGCGATCGCCCTCGCCCTAATCACCCTCGGCATCGGGATATTCTTCCCGCTCATCTTCGATTCGATCATCCTGCCGATCGCGAGAATCCGTTAGGTCGGAGGGAGGTGCTACCATGGTTCTGACAATCATCGTGCTCGCGCTCATGCTGATAGCCGCGCTCTGGACAGTCATGACCCGGGGCCTCGTGCGGGCCGCCCTCGGCCTCGCGGCGACGAGCATCATCCTCACGATCCTCATGTTCATGCTCGGGGCGAGCCTCGCGGCTGTCTTCGAGCTTTCGGTCTGCGCCGGCCTCATCACCGTCGTCTTCGTGAGCACCATCGCGATGACCCAGCCCTCCTCGAGGTCGGAGCTCATGGAAAAGACGCGGCACCGGATGAGGCGCTACTGGTACCTGCCGGTGATCATCGTCGTCGTGGGCGCGGGACTCGCCTGGTTCAGCATCGGCGCCGCCGTCTCCCTGCCCGCGCCGCCGACAGCCGTTGATGATGTTAAGAAAGTTCTCTGGGATTCTCGGCAGACGGACCTCCTTGGACAGATAATCGTCATTTTCTCGGGTGTCTTCGGAGTCATCGTCCTTTTCAAGGAGCGCAAGACCTGAGGGATTGAACTTTTTTAACATTGCTGTATACTTATATAGGGAAGGTTATATGGAAGCTCTTGCGATTTTCAAGGCATACTGGATCTGCATAGTCCTCGTGGCTATAGCGGGCGTCTACTGCCTCGTCATGACGCGCAACTTCATCCGGGTCCTCATCGGGCTCGAGCTCATGACCAAGGCCGTTACCCTCCTCATCATCGTCGCCGGCCTCGCGTCGGGAAGGCTGGCCCTGGCCCAGGCCCTCGCGATCACTTTGATAGTCGTAGAAGTCGTCGTAGTATCCGTCGCGGCGGGCATCGTTCTCTCCGTCTTCCGCCTCAACGAATCGCTGGATATCCGGAAATCCCGGAACCTGAAAGGCTAGGGGAACAAGAAATGCCGAATTTACTGCTCCTACCCCCCATCGCCTTCAGCCTCGTCGTGCTCGTCGTCATGGCCCAGTCCTTCCTGATGAAGAAGACGAGCCTCAAGGGCAAGCTCGGCCCGGGAGCAACGAAGGCCTACTCCTGCGGCGAAGACATGGAAAAGAACGTTTTCAGGCCCGAGTACGGGCAGTTCTTCTCCTTCGCGTTCTTCTTCTCGATCATGCACGTCGTCGCCCTCGTCGTGGCAACGATGCCCTCGGGGCTGCCCGGCAGCTACTTCATCTCGAGCCTCTACATCATCGGGGCGCTGATAGGCCTCATCGCCCTATTAAGGAGAGACGATGAAGTTCGTCGATAGGCTCGTATCGTGGGCGAGGAGAAAATCGCCCTGGGTCATCCATTTCAATACCGGGTCCTGCAACGCCTGCGACATCGAGATAGTCGCCTCGATAACGCCGAGGTTCGATCTCGAGCGCTTCGGGGTCCTCCTGAAGGGGACTCCCCGCCATGCCGACGTTCTCCTCTGCTCGGGACCGGTCACGCGCCAGGTCAAGGACAGGCTCAAGCGCGTCTACGATCAGATGGCCGAGCCCAAGTTCGTCGTCGCGGTCGGCACCTGCGCCTGCTCGGGCGGGATATTCCGGGGTTGCTACAACGTGACCGGCGGCATCGATACGGTCATCCCCGTCTCGGCCTATGTTCCCGGCTGCCCGGTGCGGCCCGAGGCCATCATCGACGGCGTCGCGAAGCTTCTCGGAAGCCTCGAGGCGAAGGAGAAGGAGATATCATGAGCGATATCCAATTCGCGGAAGAAGTCGGTGGAGCCCTCGCCGGCGCCTTCCCCTACCTCGAGGGGAAGGTCAAGATACAACGCCAACGGAGAATCTGGGTCGAGGTCGAGCTGGAAAACTTCCGGGCCATATTCGACCATGCCGTCGACAGGCTCGGCTTTATCATCATGTGCATCATCACCGGCCTCGACGAGGGGGAGGACATCGGATTCCTCTACCACGTCGCGAACGAGTCCGGGACCATCCTCAGCATCCATACGAAGGCGCCGAAGGCGGATCCGGTCATCCATTCGGTGAGCGACCGCTTCCCCGCCGCCCACATCTACGAGCGCGAGCTCGTAGACCTTCTCGGCGCGAGGGTCGAAGGTCTGCCGCCCGGGAACCGCTACCCGCTTCCCGACGACTGGCCGGAAGGGCAATACCCTCTGCGCAAGGACTGGGAACAAGAATCGAGCGGCCTGCCTCAGGAGGGCGTCTGACATGGCGATTGTCCAAGTACCCATCGGCCCCCAGCACCCGGCCTTGAAAGAGCCGGAGAGCTTTCTCATCTCCCTGAACGGAGAGCGGATCAAGGACGTCGGCATTCGCCTCGGCTACAACCATAGAGGCATCGAGAAGGCGGCCGAGAATCGGACCTACGTCCAGGACGGCTACCTCATCGAGCGGGTCTGCGGCATATGCTCGCACTCCCATTCGACCGCCTTCACCCTCTGCGTCGAGGAGATCGCGGGGCTCCAGGTGCCTGCGCGCGCCCAATACATCCGGACCCTGATCTCCGAACTCGAGCGGATACACAGCCACCTGCTCTGGCTCGGCGTCGCCGGGCACGAGATCGGTTTCGATACCCTTCTCATGTACTCCTGGCGCGACAGGGAGCAGGTCATGGACCTTCTCGCCCTGTTGACGGGCAACAGGGTCAACTATGCGATCAACACGATCGGGGGAGTCCGCCGGGACATCTCCGAGGACCAGAAGATCCAGATATTGAAGACGGTAGACGCCCTCGAGGAGAGGACCAAGTACTACATAGAGGTCGCCTCCACCGAGACCACCCTGATAAGCAGGCTCTCGGGAGTCGGCCGACTCTCCAAGGAGGAGGTCCTCAGGCTCGGAACGGTCGGGCCGACGGGCAGGGCCTCCGGGGTCGCGAGGGACGCCCGCAAGGACGATCCCTACCTGGTCTATCCCGAGCTGGACTTCAAGGTCGTCAGCGACGATCACTGCGACGTCTACGGCCGCACCCTCGTCAGGGTGGGCGAGCTGATGCAGTGCTACTCGATCATCCGGCAGGTCGTCAAGAAGATGCCGCCGGGCGACATCACGGTCCGGGCGCCGAGGCGGATTCCCGTCGGAGAGGCCATATCCCGTTACGAGGCGCCGCGGGGCGAGGACGTCCACTACGTGAAGGGCAACGGGACCGACAAGCCGGAGCGCGTCCGCGTCAGGGCGCCGACTCTGGCGAACCTACAGTCGGTCTCCAAGATGCTGGAGGACAACAACCTCGCCGACGTGCCCATAGTGATTGCGGCCATCGACCCCTGCTTCTCCTGCACCGATCGGATGATTAGGGTCGATCGCGGCGATCGAGCGGACAGCATCGACTGGGGCAGCCTCAGAAAAATGGGCATCGAGCACTACAGGGAGAGGGGCATCGACTTCACCGAGCTCAATCGGAAATTCGGAGCCGCCGAATGATGGGAACCATCCTGCTCTCGCTTTTCAACGTCGTCATTTTCCCCGGCTTCCTTTTCCTCGCCGTCGTGGGACTCGTCGTCGAGTTCGTCGACCGGAAGGTCTACGCGAGGCTTCAGAACAGGATCGGCCCTCCCTTTTTCCAGCCCTTCGCCGATTTCGTGAAGCTCTCCGCCAAGCAGGAGATCATTCCCGAGCAGGCCGATCCCAGGATGTTCAGAGCCATGCCCTTAATCGCTCTGGCCGCCACGGCGACCTCCTTTCTCTATATCCCGATGTGGGGCTATCGGCCGCTCTTTTCCTTCTACGGCGACCTGATCGTCGTCCTCTATCTCCTCCTGATCCCCACCCTCACGTTCTTTCTCGGGGGGATATACTCGACCTCGCTCTTTTCGACGATAGGGGCGGTCAGGGTGATCACTCAGCTCTTCGCCTACGAAGTTCCCCTCTTCCTGGCCCTCCTCGCTCCCGCCCTCCTGGCGGGCTCCTGGTCGATATCGGGGATAGCGCAGTTCTACGACGCCCATCCCTGGTACTGGTGCTTCAACCTCCTCGGATTCGCGGTGGGCCTCACGGCCACCCTGGGGAAACTGGAGAAAGCCCCGTTCGACACCCCGGACGCGGAGACCGAAATCGTAGGCGGGCCCTTCACCGAGTATTCGGGAAGGCTCCTCGCCCTTTTCCGCATGACCATCGACATGGAGGCCGTCGTCGTAGCCTCCCTCCTCGCCGCGGTCTTCCTGCCCTTCGGGCTGGGCCTCCCGCCCATCCTCGGCTTCGTCGCCTACCTGGCGAAAGTCCTTTTCGTAATTCTCCTCCTCACCCTTCTTAGAACCATCATGGCCCGTATCAGGATCGACCAGATGATGGATTTCTGCTGGCGGGTTCTCGCGCCCCTCGCCTTCGTCCAGATCCTCGCGAGCCTGATCCTGAAGGGAGTCCTCAAATGAAACGGCCCGGAGTGATGGTCCGAGAAGTGCTCGGGCAATTCCTGCGAAAGAACGCGACCATCAAGTACCCCGCGATAAAAGTCGTGATGCCGGATAAATTCAGGGGGCGGATCGTCTACCACGCCCAGCGCTGCATAGGCTGCATGCTCTGCGTCCGCGACTGTCCCTCCGAGGCGATCTCGATCAACAAGATCGGGGAGAAGCGCTTCGAGGCCATCATCGACCTGGATCGCTGCGTATACTGCGGCCAGTGCGTCAGCTCCTGCAACAAGGACGCCCTGGAAAGCTCGAAGGACTTCGAGCTCGCGGCCCTCGACAAGGCTAAACTCAAGATCAACGCCAACATCGACGAGCCGTTCGAGCCGGTTATCGAGCCCGCTTGACGGACTTACTCGCCGGGAGGCTGAAAGGGGCATCGCGGCTCGCCCTCATGGGCGTCGGATCGGAGCTCAGGGCCGACGACGTCGCCGGCCTTCTCGTCGCGCGGAAGTTCGCTCACGCCCTCCCCGAGAGGAGGGACATCCTCGTCGTGGAGGGGCACTCGGCTCCCGAGAACTTCACGGGGGAGATTCTTCGATTCGAGGCCAGCCACCTCGTGATCGTCGATTGCGCCGAGCTGGACGCGCCGCCGGGGACAGTCAGGCTTTTCCCCGTCGGGGACATCGGCGGGCTCTCCTCGAGCACGCACAGTCTCCCGCTCTCCATAATCATCGCCTACCTCGAGCGCTACCATTCCTGCGAGACCATCGTGATCGGAATCCAGCCGAAATGCCTCGACTTCGACGGGAAGCCTTCCGAAGAGGCTCTCCGAGCGGCCGATCGGGTCGCGGACTGTCTTATCGGGGCGGCCAACGACATGGGGAAAAACGGGAACTGAACATGGAGCTTCGGCGAAGGCTGCTCGTTCGCGGTCTCGTCCAAGGCCTCGGATTCAGGCCCTCGATAGCGAGGGCGGCGGCATCGTTCAGGTTGACGGGCAGGGTCTTCAATACGCTGAACGGGGCCCAGATCGAGATCCAGGGCGGCAATGAAGAAATAACCGGCTTCCTGGCCGATTTCGCCTCCTTTATCCCCGCGAAGGCAGTCGTCGAAAGCCTCGAGTCTTCGGACATGCCCCTCGAAAACGAAGAAGACGCATTCAGGATAATCGAAAGCGCGAGGGAGGGGATCAGCCGCTTCAGCGTTCCCCCGGACATCGCGCTATGTCCAGCCTGCAGAAAGGAATTTCTCGATCCTCACGATAGGCGCTACCTATACCCGTTTATTTCCTGCGGCGAATGCGGGCCGCGATATAGCTTCATGCGCGCCTTGCCCTACGATCGCGAGAACACGGCGATGGCCGGTTATCCCTTCTGCCCGGACTGTCTGGCCGAGTATGAGAACCCCAAAAACCGGAGATTCCATATCGAGGGTTTCTGCTGCCCCGTCTGCGGACCCAGACTGACGGGACTCGAGGAGGGTATCGCGGCGATCCTCGCCGGGGGCATCGTCGCGATCAAGGGAATCGGCGGCTATCATCTCGCCTGTCTCGCCGACGATCCGATCGCGATACGGAAACTTCGGGAGAGGAAAAACCGCCCCGCCAAACCCCTCGCGGCGATGTACCCCTCGCTCGAAGCCCTCGAGGCCGCGGCGGATCTTCTCCCCGAGGAAGGCTGCGAGCTTCTGTCCCCCGAAGCTCCCATCGTCCTCGTTCCGAGAGAGCGCTTCAAGATTCCGCCGGCCTTGGCCCTCGCGCCCGACAATCCTTCGCTCGGGGTCTTTCTTCCCTATTCGCCCCTCCACGAGCTCATCCTCATGCGGATCGGGCGGCCCCTCGCTATGACGAGCGCCAACCTCCCCGGCGATCCCCTCGTCATCGATGACGAGGCTGCCCGAAATGGGTTTTCGGGGCTGGTCGAGGCCTTCATCGCCCACGATCGCCCCATCCTGCAGCGTGCCGACGACGGGGTCGTTTTTTTTTGGAAGGGGAGGAGGCTGAGGATACGGAACGGCCGCGGCTCCGCGCCTCGGCCGATCCAGCTCGCCTCGGCCTCCTCGCGCGGCATCCTCGCCCTCGGGGCCGAGCTCAAGTCGACGGTCTCGGTTGTCTCGGGCACCGACCTCGCGACGAGTCCGCATATCGGCGACCTCGAGAGCCTTCCCGCCTTCGAACACTTCCGAAAGACGGTCGACGCCATGCTCGAATACTATGGGGTGGAGCCCGAAGTCGTCGTCGTCGACCTCCACCCTGATTATGAATCGACCCGCCTCGGGAAGGAGATCGCCCGGAAAATGGGGATAGCCCTCCTCGAGGTGCAGCACCACTATGCTCACTTTCTCTCGGTCCTCCTCGATACCGGGAAGCTCGATTCGGGCGCTGCCTTTCTCGGGATCATCCTGGACGGCACGGGCTACGGTTCCGATGGGACCCTCTGGGGAGGAGAGCTCATCCTCGGCGATCCTTGGAGCTTCGAGCGCCTCGGAAGCCTCTCCCTTCTTCCCCTGCCGGGAGGCGAGGCGGCGATCCGAGAACCTTGGCGGATAGCCGCCGGGATCGGGCTGGGGCGGGAGGGGGACTGGAGGAGGGGGGAGAGGGAGCTGGATTCCGTGAGAAAAATCGCGGCGGATCGAGTTCTGTCCCCGCTTACCTCGAGCTGCGGCCGGCTTTTCGACGCCGCCGCGGCGATCCTGGGCTTCGAAAGAAGGGTGAGCTTCGAGGGCGAGGCGGCTATCTGGCTCGAAAACCTCGCGACCGAAGCCAAGGAAGCGGCGGCTCTGCCCCGCTTCGATCCCTTGGACGGCCGCAGGCTTCTCTTGCTTCTCGCCGGGCTCGCCGAAAACCCTCGGCGGCTCGAGCGCTCGCGGCTGTCGGCTCTTGCCCGAGGCTTTCATGTCGCCCTGGCTGAAAGCCTCGTCGACGCGGCGGCCATCCAGGCGGAGCGCCGTGGCCGCCGGGAAATCGTCCTCGCCGGAGGGGTATTCCAGAATCGGCTCTTCCTCGAGATCATGATGGATGGTTTGGCTAAACGGGGCATGCTGCCCCTTATCGGCGACAGGGTGCCCCTGAACGACGGCGGGATCTCCGTCGGCCAGGCCGCTTTTGCGTTGAAGGCCCGTCGCGGTACTATCATCCCATGAACGGCAAGGAACGAATACTCAGCGCGCTGAACCACGAAGAGCCCGACAGGGTTCCTCTCGTCATCGGGCAGACCAACGCGACGGGCATCAAGATGAAGCCCTATCGGGAGCTCAAGCGCCTCTTCGGGGTCGAAGCGCCCGAGCGCTACATCTACGACTGGCCCGAGCTGGGCACCGCCCTCCCCGACGAGGCCGTCCTCGAGCGCCTCGGCTCCGACGCGCGAGCCGTCCTCGACCTCTTTCCATCTTGGGTCCGCGAGCGCGCCAGGGCGAGGAGCGAGCACTCGCCCTTTCTCGACGACTGGGGCACCGGCAATCTCGAGATCGAGCCGGGCAAATGGTATCCGGGCATACACCCGATGGCCGACATGGACGGGTTGGGCGACATCGACCGCTATCCCTGGCCCGACATGGACGATCCCAGCCGCGTGGCCCACGTCCGAGCCGAGGCCGAGTCCCTCGCCGCCGACGGGCGATACGCGGTTATCGGCTGTCCCTGGCTCCTCTTTCCCTTCGAGCGCGCCCAGGCGATGCAGGGCATGGACGTCTTTCTCGGGAACACCCTCCTCGAGCCGGATTTCGCGCGGGCCCTGCTCTGGAAAATCGAAGGCCTCTGCAAGAAGCTGATGGGGCACTTCCTCGACGCCTGCGGCGACAGGATCGACATGATCAAGATAGGCGACGATCTGGGTGCGCAGGAAAACCTGTTGATTTCGCCGACAAGCTACCGCGAGATGCTCAAGCCGGTCCACGCCGATCTCATCGCCTTCATCAAGACGAAGACGAAGGCCAAAGTTTTTTTCCACTCCGACGGCGACATCTTCGACCTCGTGCCCGACCTCGTCGAGATAGGCGTGGACGTCCTAAACCCGATACAGTCGGGGGCGGGGAGGATGTCGGAGCTCGGCCTGCTGAAAAAGACCTACGGTAAAAGTTTGGCCTTCTGCGGCGCCGTCGACACGCAGCGGATACTGCCCTACGGGACTCCGGCCGAGGTACGGGAGGAGGTGCGCCGCGTGATCGGCCTCTTGGGCGGCGGTGGCGGCTACCTCCTCAGCGCCGTGCACACGGTGATGGACGAGGTGCCGGCGGAGAACGTACTCGCGATGTGCGACGCCGTCAGGGAGTTTGGGGCTTACGCTCCGCGATGAACGAAACCGGATGCGCGAGGCCGTGGTTTTTGAAATGGTATCGGTAGCCGTCTTTTAACTCATTTTCCGCACAATTTAGGGGTCAATATTGGTATCTTATATGATGCAATATACTATCATTTGTCAGGCAAGCTTTTTCGGTGGAGGCTCCAATGAGTAGACATTCTCGTATTATCTTCAGCGTGGCCGTAGGGCTCGTGGTCCTGTTCGCATCGTGCCAGACCAACAAGCATGATAAGACGCCGGTCGCTCCCCTCGTCTCGCCCGCGCCGAGCAGCATCGCCACGGAAACCCAGGGCTTTTCGCCCAAGGCGGAAGCGGGGCACAACGGCATCGACTTGGCGCTTACGCTCGGCAATCCCGAATCGGTCAAGGATTGGAAGGTCGAGATAAGATCGGATAAAGGCGTCCAGAAAACCTTTACCGGAACCGGCTCGGAAGTCCCGTCGACGCTGAGCTGGGACGGGAACGACGACTCGGGTAAACTCGCGCCGGAAGGCAGCTATACCGCCCAGCTCGAGGTCGACTATGCGGCGACCTATTTGAGCTCCAAGGCCGAGAGCAGCGGTTTTATCCTCGATCTCACTCCACCCTCGGGGAACTTGGTCGTCTCTCCCGCCGAGCTCGTTCCCGCGGGGAATGGCTTCCAGGTCCCGGCTTCCATCACGATCGACGCTTCCTCGGCTCTGGCGAAAATCGACAGCTGGTCCCTAGATATTCTCGATCCTCAAGGAAAGGTCTTCCGGAGTTTTTCCGACAAGTGGCCGCAAAAAACGGCTTCCTGGGATGGTTTGTCGTCTGGAGGCAACCAGGCCTCTCCAGTATCGACCTACCAGGCCAAGGCCAGGGTTCGCGACGAGTACGGCAACACGGGGGAGATAGGCGCGGTCATCGCCGTCGCTGACATCCCTTCGGTATCGGGCTCGAACTCCATCGAGGCCCTATACGCGGGTTTCGCGCCGAAGGGCGAATCCCCGATAAAGACGATGGATTTTCACGTGGCTATAGGCCGGAGCGATGCGCTTAAGGCCTGGACTATCGCGATCGGCCAGGGGGATCGCGGGGTCCAAAAGACGATTTCCGGCGATTCCGCCAACCTGCCTACGAGCATTTCATGGGACGGCACGAACGGTGGCGGCGCGATGGCCCCCGAGGGCGCCTACACGGCAAGCTTATCCCTCGACTTCGGCATGGCTTTTAAGCCACTCACCGTAAAGAGCAAGCCTTTTATCCTCGATATTTCGCCCCCTTCCGGAACCATCGTGGCCAATCCTCCGAGGCTGACCCCAGACGGGAAGGGCGGCCTGGCGCCGCTTACCTTGACTATCGTCGCCAACTCCGATTTTGCCGCCCTCGATACCTGGAATCTGAGCGTCTACGGTTGGGATGGCGGCACGGTAGTGAATGCTGAAGGCCAGTTTCCCAAGAACAGCTATACCTGGGACGGCAAGGGACCCCGTGGTGCGATGATCGATCCCGCCCGGTCGTACAAGGTCGCCGCCAAGGTCACCGACAAATTCGGCAACGCGGGGAATCTGAGAGGCACTATCGGCCTCGCCGAGATTCCCGTGGTGACGGCCGCCGTGTCCATTACTCCAAAGACGCGCGGCTTCTCGCCGAACGGCGATAATGTGATGGATACCATGGAACTCGCCCTGGCCTACGGGCAGCCGCAAGCGGTGCAATCGTGGAGGGTAGAAATCCTCAATTCCGGTCAGGTCGTAAAGACCTACGGCGGCGATTCGGAAAAACTCCCCCCTTCGATCTTTTGGGACGGCAGGAAAAAAGACGGGACGCTCGCCGACGAGGGTAGCTATACCGCGACTCTTGCCATCGACTATGGGACGGTGTTCAAGGCCGCCGCCGCGAAGAGCGAGCCCTTCGTCCTCGACCTGTCAGCGCCCACGGGCTCGTTAATCCTTTCACAGCCTCTTTTCTCGCCGATAGAATCGAACTCGACCATCACGATTGCGGTGGACGCATCGTCGAACGTCGCGAAGATGGAAAGCTGGTCCATGAAGATATATGACCCCGCCGGCAACCTCTTCATGAGCTTCGACGGCGGTTGGCCCAACAACACGGCCGTATGGGATGGCAAAGGCATCTCCGGCGACATGGTCGAATCCGCCGAGGACTACCAGGTCGCCGCGACGGTCCGGGACGAGTTCGGCATCGCCTCGGAGCTGCATTCGACCATTCCGGTGGATATCCTCGTGGAGAAGACGCCGACCGGCTATCGTATCCGCAGTTCGCGTATCTTCTTCAAGGCGTTCACCGCCGATTATATCGACGTGCCGGCCAATCTCGCGAGCCAGAACATCCAGAGGCTCGATCAACTCTCCGCGAAGCTCAAAAAATTTCCCGACTATAAGATCAAAGTCGTCGGTCATGCCGTCATGATCAACTGGGCCAATCCCGTCAAGGGCAAGGCCGAGCAGGAAAAGATCCTCATACCGCTTTCCGCCGCGCGAGCGGAGGCCGTAAAGAAAGCGATGGTCGACCGCGGCTTCGATCCTTCGATGATCGTAACCGAGGGCGTGGGGGCTTCCGACCAGCTCGTGCCGGACAGCGACCTCGCCAACCGCTGGCGCAACAGGAGGGTCGCCTTCTTCCTTGACAAGTGATGATAGCTGAGAATTGCCTTGAAGGAGGGGCCGGTCGAGAGGACGGCCCCTCCTTTTTTTTCGGCCCTAGTCCGGCTCTCGAGGCCCCTCTATCGCGCTCTTCGCCTTCTCCGCCTCCGCCAGCCGCGCGCGCTCGCGCGACCGTTCCGCTTCCTCGAGCTCGGCGAAGGGGTCGACGCTCCCGGCGTAACCCGAGCGCAGGTCCTCGAGGTAGCGCGAGAGCTCGTCGCTGCGGCGCTTCAAGCCTTCGATTCCGGCCTCGCCCTCGGCTCCCGGCGATGCCTGCACGCGCGCTATATCGAGGCGCATCTGCTTGAGCTGATTGACCGAGGAGCCGAGGCGGAGGCGCAGGACTTCGCTCTGTTCCTTGAGCTCCTGGTAGGAGCGCTCCTGTTTGTCTATCTCCTCGATCGATTTCGTATACTCGACCTTGAGGGACTCGCTCGCGGTCTGCTGTTTCGCGACGAGAGCGGCTCTATCCTTGGAAAGGTCGGCCATCGGGATGCCCTCGACGAGACGGTCGATCTCGTTGGCGGAGAGGGCGAGGAGCCTCAACTGACCGAGGTACTGCTCGAGGGTGGGGGCAAGGTCGGCATCGAGGGGGACCCCGTCTCCGGCGGAACCCGCCTTGAGCTGGGCGGCGATGGCTTCCTTCGCGGCCTCGGCCTCGCGGTAGAGATCGGTGTAGGGCCCCAAGCCCACGGCCTCCTCGCGGCGCCTCTTGCCCCGGCGGAAGATGTTCCTCCAACCGCCTCTTATCCCGAGGGAATCGAGAAGCTTCCGTTCGAGGCGGGGCTTTGTGGCGGCGAAGGAGGCGAGGTGGGAGAAGTAGCCGACGACCATGGCGGCCGTGGGAATCAGGAACCACGGGCCAAGGCGGCCGAAGAAGCCGGAGGCCAGAAAATTTATTACGGCGAGGAGAACGGGCACCATGAGGGTGCTGGCCCCGTGCATGGCCATGGAGTCCTTGACCCTGTTGAGTTTCTTGTAATCGGCGAGCTGCTCTCGGTCGAGATCCGGCATCGATTCTATCTCGCGCAGCTTCTCGCCCGCGCGGCTCGCCGCCACCATGGACGATACCAGGCCGATGCCCCAGGCGGCGCTCACGATGGCGGCCCAGAGTATCTTGTGCGGCGTAGTGAAGTTTAAAAACCAAAGGAAGCCGTTGACCGTGAGGTAGCTCGTAAGATTGCCGATGAAGCCTCCCCGTTGCTTGCGGCAGCGAGCCTCCAGGCTTCGCTTGTAGGCCTCGAAATCGCTCATCAGCTCTTCCGGACCGGGCTTCCACTTATCGTCATCCAGGAGTCTGCGGTCCCATTTGCCGGTCACGAGGCCCTCAGCCTCGCGGCGGGACTCGGCCCTGATCTCGTGGCGCTCGCGATAGCGTTCGGCATGGCGCTCCGCGCGTTCGCGGTAGCGGTCTGCGTGGCGCTCGGCATGGCGAGCGTATTTTTCGGCGTAGCGCGCCCTGTCGCCGCTCGATAGGCTCCGCTCGACGGAGCGCTCGATCTCGTTCACTATCCCGTGCACGGCCGCCTGGATGTTCTGCTTTATGGCGTTGGGGTCGAATTGCCCCGAGGCGTTGTTTCCGAAACCCGAGGTGAACATGGGGGCGGAGGGCGGCTCGGGGGGCTCCTGCACGCGATCGCGCTTGATGAGGAGGCCCTGGTCCGCCATCGACGCGATCACTTCCTGGGCCTCCACGCCGTAAAAGCTGTAGCGCTCGAGGGCTTCGTCGACGCCGAGTCTCCTGCCCATGGCCTTGGTGTCCTGCAATATGGCGCGGCGGATCTCGGTGAGGAGGTTGCGCGAGCCCTCTTCGGAAAAGCTGCGTTCCACCTGGGTCGGGGCTGATGTCTGGGAGGGCGCCGGCGTCCGAGCCGCGACGTCGGGATCGTGCCCGGCGTTGGGCGTCGTTATTTCGTAGGCCTTGATTTCCTTGGTGATGTTCTTTAGCGGGACCTTGCCGAGTTCCTCGGACTTGAATTCGATCTTGTCGAGAACGAGGTTGTAGACGTCCTGCGAAAGGCAGATGCAGCCGGGTCCGGCCAGAGACTGGAGGCGGGCGGCGATGTTGATGCCCTCGCCGATGGCGTCGTCCTCGAAGAAGTAGATGTCGCCGAGATGGATGCCAATGCGCGCGAGGATGGGCGGGCCGGCGTTCTCCTTGTTGCGCGAGTGGAGCCCGTCCTGCGCCTCAAGCGCGCTCTGAAGTGCTTCCACCGTGTTCTTGAAATCGATGAGGATGGCGTCGCCTATCCTCTTTATGACCGTCCCGTGGCGGCGCTCGACTATGCCCGCGACGAGTTCGAGGATGCCTGCCTCGTCCTTCTCCGTCATGCGTGAGAAGCCGGCGACTTCCATGTACATTATGGCCGCGAGCCTATAGTCTTTTTGTTCCATCGTAATCACAGGATAAATAGATGGCGAACAGCGGTCAATGAGTTTCCTCGAAGGAGGACTCGAGGGCAGCGACGTCGGCGCGCACGAGCCTGACGGAAATCTTCTCGTCGAGGGCCCTGTCCGGCCCGAGCCTGAGCCTCGTCTCCAGGCCGAGCTCGGGGAGGTAAACCTGCCAGGCTCCCGGCCCCGCGCCGCCGCCGACGATCGCGTCGCCGGTCCAGTTGGGATGCCTCGCGAGGTAGGCCAGAGTCCAGTGCTGGTCGCTCGCCCTCTCGGCCGCCCGAGTCGCGGCCGAGGCCGCCTGGGCGAGAGCGCAGCGCCGCGACACCTCGTCCCCGTCCAGCGGGGCCCTCGCGACGCCCGCGACATTAGTCGCGCGCGCGAGGAAGGCGCGCAGCTGCATGTGGCCGAGAAGATCCTGGTAGCGGCGAAGGGGACTCGTTATCTGCGCGTAGAAGGGGAGGCCGAGGCCTCGATGCGCGCTGGGGCTAGGGCCCCACATGCCCGCGCGCATGAGTCTGCGGCGAGCGAACTGCAGGGCGAGGCTCTCCGGGGCCCCGCTGGGGCCCATATCCGAGGGCGCTTCCTGGCCGTAGAAGGGGAATGCCAGGCCACGCTCGAAGGCCCAACGCGCGGCCGCCTCGCCCGCGAGGAGCATCATCTCCCTCACGAGGCCGCTCGAGCGGTTTTTCGGGATGCTCTCGATGCGTATCTCGCGGGCAGTGCCGGCTCCCTCGACCGTTATCCTGACTTCCGGTATGTCTATCTCGACGGCCCCATTTTCCGCGCGCCTCCGCCCTCGCCGGGCGGCCAGCTCGGCGAGGGCCGCAAGGACGGGAGCCTTTCCCTCGTCCACGAGCCTGTCGGCCTCGCCGTAGGAGCAGCGCCTGACGCGAACGGTCGAGGCGCATGCCTCGACGCCCGTGATCGAGCCGTCGGCGGCGAGATCGATGCGGAAGGAGAGGGCGGGGGATAGCTCGCCGATTTGGGCGGTTTCCCGCGCCTGCGTTGGGCGGGAGACCGTAGGGTCTGAGCCGGCTTCCTGCCGGCTCAGACCGAGGCCGTAGCGCCGTAGCGCCTCGTCGGGCAGCATGGGGGCCGTGAGCTCCGGCAGGTAGAGGGTGGATCCCCTTGCCAGGGCCTCCTTGTCGACGTCGGAATCGGGGAGGATGGCCGAGGCCGGATCGGCCACGTGGACCCAGACCGAGGAGCCGTCCCATGCGATGGCGTCGTCGGGGTCCTTGGACCAGGGGTTGTCGATGGCCCAGGACTCCATGCCCGTCAGATCGACGCGCGAAAGGTCGCCGAGATCGGGTCCCAACTCGATCTTGGGCGCGGCGAGGGAGCAGAGCGCTCGGTGGGGGTGGGGATTTACCATCTCGTCCCAGTGTCCGACCGCGATGAGGAAGGCATGTGCGGCCTCTGAATTCTCCGAGATGCCGAGTTCGGCGCAGGTCCTGCTTTTCGCGCTCTTTCCGTAGGCGAGGGCTTCGATCTCCGCGAAAAAGCGTCCGTCCGACTCCTCGAAGGCCGGCGGGGCCGCCTCCTCCTCGGCCGCGCCGGCCTTTCGGCGGAAGGTCTTTATCCTTTTTGCCCGTTCGATGAAAGCCGCACGCTCTGCCGCCTCGCCCTCTTTGCGCGCCCTCTTTTGCCCTTCCTTCGCTACGGCCTCGTCGTCCAGTGGGACGGGCATACCGCCTTCCAGCCTGAACAGCAGCCCCTTCGTCGCCTCGAGCCAGCAGGCGAGGACCTGGGCCGGGCCGGAGTCCCCGAAAACAAGCTCGGCCAGCTCCGCCCAAGAAAGGCTCGCGGCTTCCGGCATGAGCATGCGCCTGGCCGTCTCGAAATCCCCGCCCTCCGCGGGCCGAGGAATGACTTTGACGGGGCCCCCGTGCAAAAATACCAAATCCTTGTCCCGTACTCTGAGCGAGGATCCATCCTCGAGGCCGATCTCGATCCGATCCCTGACCTCCAGGACGAGGGCAGGCCGGTTTTTATACAGGACAAGGGTTTGCGCGTAAAACATGAAACCGAGTATATCGAGCGGCGAGAGGGTCGGGCAAGCTTCGGCATCCCGCTTGTTGCCTTAGAGCGTATGGGGTGCTATTATCATTCCGCGTCGGAGCGCCCCGTCCCGCCGCGACATTAAGGAGGAATCGAAATGGTAGCTTTGATAGTCGGAGCCATTCTCATCGCCTTCGCGATTTTCGCCTGCGTTCCAGGCCCCCTCGGGTGGTGGGCCGATGTCATCAATTTCCTCAAGGGTTCTCTGCCGGTCCTGGCCGCCTTTATCGGCCTCGTCGCCGTGTTCATCGGCATTGCGGATATCAAGGATCGCATGGAAGCCAAGAAAGAAGAGGCCGAGGAGGCCAAACAGGCCGCTTCCGAGAAGAAGGAGTGAGGGGGCCTCTCTCCCGGGTGTTGACACTGCCCCGTATATATGGGAATATGGCGTCCGCACATTCCAATCGAAGGTAAGGGTATAGATACATGAAAACCGTCTTCGTCACGCCGGAGTCCGAGTTCGCAAAGCGCTCCTGGTACGTGATCGACGCCGAAGGCAAGAGCCTCGGCCGCGTGGCCGCAAAGGCTGCTTACATGATCCGCGGCAAGAACAAGCCGACCTACGAGCCGTCCCAAGAGACGGGTGATTTCATAGTCATCATCAACGCCGGAAAAGTGGCCGTCACCGGCCGCAAGCGGCAGAACAAGATGTACTACCACCACACGGGTTATCCGGGCGGCCTCAAGGATTTCACCTTCAGCCAGCTCATCGGGCGCGACCCGATAGCGCCGCTGGAGCTCGCAATCCGCGGAATGCTCCCCAAGGGACCCCTTGGGCGCAAGCTCTACAAGAACGCCAAGATTTACGCGGGTCCGAGCCATCCACACACCGCTCAGGCGCCCATCGCCATCGACATCGAATAGATAAGGGGACGAGAAGGATGATCAGGAACCTCGGAATCGGAACCGGACGTCGCAAGTGCGCCGTGGCCCGTGTCTTTCTTCGCGAAGGCGAGGGCAAGGTCACCGTCAACGGCGAAGAGCTCGACAAGTACTTCAAGCTGGACGAGCTCGTCACTGTCGTCCGCCAACCCCTCCTCGTCACCGCGGCCGAGAACAAGTACGACATACTTATCACGGTAGCCGGCGGCGGCCCCAACGGCCAGGCCGGTGCCTGCCGCCACGGTCTCGCGCGGGCTCTCGCGCAGGTGGATCCCACCAGCCACACCGCGTTGCGCAGCAACGGCTTCCTTACCCGCGACCCGCGAATGGTCGAGCGCAAGAAGTACGGTCAGCGTGGAGCCCGCAGGCGCTTCCAGTTCAGCAAGCGTTAGTCCAGGCCTGATAATGAAGCAGTTTCCTGCGCGCGCCGATGCTGCGCGGGAAACTGCCAGGCCGAGGCGGGAGGAGAGCGATTCCCCGCCGAGGCTACGGATAGAATCCGTACGTCAGGGAGCCTCCGGAACCACTATCGTCGTGGCCGGGGGCTCTTCTTATATATTCCGCTCCTCTCAGGCCGAGGAGCTGGGCCTCTCTTACGATCTCCTGCTTCCCGGGGCTGAGCTCGAAGAAACCGATGTCGGCATTCTCGCGGTGGCCGCCGAGGCATACGAGGCGGAAAAGAGGGCCATCACCCTTCTCGCCAGGGCCGAGCAGTCCGCCTACATGCTCGGCGCCAAACTTGAGACTCGAGGGCTTTCCAAGAAGGCCGTACGAGTCGCGCTGGAACGACTTTCGAACGAGGGCATCCTTTCGGATCGACGATACGCCGAGGCCTACGCGGCCTCGCGCCTCTCGAGACGGGTCGAGGGGCCGGCGAGTCTTCTGTCTTCCCTGCGCGCGCGCGGCATAGACGGAGAAACCGCCAAGGCGGCGATCGCCGTCGTCCTCGGACCCGCACAGCGCTCTCCCGCCTTGGCCAAAGCGGCCGAAAAGGAAATGCGGCGGTCGGGCGGGGACAGGGAGGCGGCTCGACGCCGCCTGCGCCGCCTTGGCTTCAAGTCCGACGAGATATCCGAGTATTTCGAAAAGGACTAAAAAGGAGGCATACGGATGGAGCTTTATGACGCGATTCGCCTTCGAAGGTCGGTGAGGTCTTTCGAGGACAGGCCGGTGCCGCGCGAAGCCATCGATCGCATACTAGAAGCCGCCCGACAGGCCCCCTCGGCCAAGAATCTCATGCCCTGGCGCTTCGTCGTCGTCACCGATCCCGCCCAGCGGGCGGCCATTGCCGAAAGCGGTCAATACGGCAAATTTCTCACCCGTTGTCCCGTCGTACTGGCCGGTTGCGGCGACGCCGCGGCTTCCCCAAAATGGTATGCCGTCGATACCGCCATCGCCCTCGAGCATATCGCCCTCGCCGCCGTGGCCGAGGGCCTCGGCAGCTGCTGGATCGGAAGCTTCGACGAGGCCCTCGTAAAAGACCTTCTCGGCGTCCCCGAGGATCAGCGCATCGTCGCCCTCCTCGCCCTAGGCTATCCCAAGGAAAGAATCGACCTCACGAAGCTCGCGAACCGGCTTATCCATCCCGCCAAGGGCATAGATCGGATCGCGAGCGAGGGAAGCTACGATCGACCTTGGTCCTCCCAGTAGTGTTTTTTAGCTTTGACGTGAAGGGGCGGGGGGCCCATACCGAAGGCATCTTCGGCTTTTACGCTGATCCCTTGAAGAACATGATTACGCCGAAGCTGATGACCAGCAGAATGAAAAGGACACCGTAGACCTTCTCCAAAGTCCGAACATTTATCTTTGCCAGTATCCTTGGGCCGAGGAACCCGCCGACTACTGAACCGCCGCACAGGAACGATACAAGTAACAGGTTGAGCTGGCCGACCATCAGGTGCCCGACGAGGCCCGAAACGGCGTTGAATAGCACTACGAGCACCGATGTCCCTACGACGACAGTCACCGGCAAGCCCACGATATACAGCCCCGCCACTATGGATGCCGTGCCGCTGGTTCCAAAGAGGCCAGCCATGATTCCCGATAAAAGTCCGAAGAATAGGCATGCAACCATCTTTCGGCCTGCGAGCGGCCGGGACGATCTCGCCCCAGGACTCGGATTCTTGAGTCTATTCTTGCTGGTGAGCACCATGGGGATGGTCAAAGCTATCGCGTAGGCCCCGAAGAGCTTCTGCAAGAGAGCCGACGAGAATAGGTTTGACACATAAGCGCCGACGAGGGCGCCGAGCAGGCCGGATACGCCGAAGACGAGGCCGATGCGCAGATCGATATTGCCTTTCCGATAGTGCTCGATCGATCCTACGATTACTGTCGGGATCGTCGCCGCCAGCGAAGTAGCCGCTGCCAGCTGGGTAGGCACATGAAACAGCAGGGTCAATATCGGAACGTAAAAGAAGCCTCCGCCGCCGCCGAATACAGTTACAAGAAGACCGATGACGAGGCCGATCAGGGGCAGCCAGAGGAAACTCGGATTATAGGCGAAAATCATCGTCATTTTATGGCAGCCTCCTGATTCTCGTTCGTGGATGGTTTGTCGATCGTTTCGACTTTCTGTCTGTTCTGAATCTCGTTTACGATCGCATTCAATCCGCGTCGAAAGAGGGAAAGGTCACTCTGGGGTACGCTAACAAGCCATCCCCCCATGAGCTCCTCCCAGCCAAGGAGCCTCTCAATGAGGGCCTCTCCCTTCGGAGAAAGCCGGACAATGACGCGGCGGCGATCCGCCGGATCCTCGCCGCGATCGACCAAGCCTGTCCGTACCAGCTTTTCGATCAGGTGGCTGGCCGTAGCTTTACCGACTCCTAGATGCCTCGCGATGACCATGACCGAAGAGCTCTTCTCATGGGCGGTGATGAATAGTGTCCGCAATTGCGGCAGCGTGAGCTGAAGATCGATCCAGGTCGGAACCGAGGCCATGAGAAAAGCGTGGAGCAGTTCTCGTAGGAGTCTGACGACATCGGAAGAGAGGGAGTTTTCGGAGACCTGTGCTTCTGCTTTTTCCATAGTAAGGTCCTTCCTGTTATATAGTTCGAGATAATCGAACTATATTATACTAGCGAACTATGTTGAAATCGTCAAGGATTCCTTTCTCTGCACAATTCTTCTTAACACTGCCCTGGGATTCAAACTATCCTTGACATTCCTTTACATTCATTGCAGAATAGTGACGAAACATGATTTTTAAGAGGGGTATTTCGCATGGATGACGATATTCTCACGATAGAAGAAGTCGCGCGTTACCTCCGCGTATCCGAGCGAACGGTTTACGATTGGGCCCAGAAGGGCGAGATTCCTTCGGGTAAGATAGGGACCGTCTGGCGCTTCAAGAAGAGCGAGATCGAACGCTGGGTCAACGAAAGATTGTCCTCCAATCGTTCCGCATCCGTCTTCAGCGTCGTCCAGATCCAAAACATCCTCTCGCCCGATAGGATCCTCTTCCTCAATTACGCGAAAAAGCGCGACGCCCTCATTTCCCTCGCCGAAAACCTCGCCGGCGCGCCCCAGATAAAAAGCCGCCAGGAGCTCGTGGCCGAGATACTTCGCCGCGAGGAGCTGATGAGCACGGCCATCGGCAGGGGTATCGCCATCCCCCATGTGCGTCTGTCCTCGGTCACCGACCTCGTGGTGTCCGTCGGCGTCAGTCAGACCGATATCATCGACTTCCAGTCCCTCGATGACGTGCCGGTGCGGCTCCTGTTCATGATCGCGGCAGCCTACAATCAGCACGCCTATTATCTGCAGACCCTCTCGTTCTTCAGCTCCAAACTCAAGAACAACGAGCTGCGCGCCTCGCTCGTCGCAGCGAAGACTCCGCAGGAGGTCTACTCCCTCCTCGTAAGCCAGGACGAAAAGTAAGGCAGGCCTGCTACTTTCGCCCTAAAACGAGATCATGATCGTCGCGCCCAGCTGCCCGGCGACCGTCGCGATGCCTCCGATCAAGCCCGCCGAACCGGTAAAAGTCCCGGTCCCTGCTCCCCAGATCGCCTTGCCGTAGACGACGAGGGTCGCGTTTTGCGCGGCCCACAGCGAGACGAGGAGGGTCCCCGTGCCGGAGTTGTCGCTGAGGTCCCATATGATCGAGGGAGAGACGGAAAGGAACTCCGTCGCGCGCCAGGTGATCGCTGCATAAAGATTCTGCAAACCGGGGAAGAGGGGGTCGGCCTCGGCTCCTTCGCCGTTGTAGTAGTACTCGGCCGCGAATATGAAATCGCCGGTGGACCAGTCGGCCCCTCCCGCGGCCCTGCAGCTTCCCGGGGCCCCGGTATCCGGCAAGGCATACGAGAGATCTCCATAGAATCCCACTTCGAGGTCGGCCTTGAAATCCGCGCCGAAGTAACTGGTCCTTGCGGCGCCGTCGCGCGCGGCCGAAAGCGCGCCGTCCACGCCAAGGACCAGCCCCGAGAGCCTCGCGGAGTAGATGCCGTCCGCGGGAATCGTCCCCGGAGCGGCGGCGATGTCGAGGTCGCTCGTCGTTCCGAGGGGGAAGGTAAAGCGAAGCGCGTCGCTGCCCAGCCTCACCGGGGATAGGCCGGTCAGGTCGAGCTGGGTGAAGATGTCCGTCGGGCTCCAGAGCGCCCCTCGCTCGTAGTTGATCACCTGGCGCCCCGCGGTGAGCGAGACCCGGTCGGCGTCGAGCTTGACGTAGAGGGTCCGCACTCGGAAGGCCATGAGAAGGTCCGGCCCTGCGCCAGGTCCGCTTGCAGGGACGAAGAGCTCGTCCGTCGGGGCATAGCCGGAATTCACGAGAAGCCAGGCTGTCCGGGCCGCCGCCCCATCCATCACGGCGGTCTCCAAGGATGCGCTCGCCCTGGCCCGCTGTCCCTTCACGTCCAGGTTCAGGCCGAGGGTCGTCGAGGAGCCGTAGCCGAAATCGCCGGACGAGAAGCCGCCCGAGCCCGAATAGCTTCCATATGCCTGTTCCAGGACGGAGCCGCCCAGGGTCGGGCCCGAGGCATCCTGGGCCGCGGCGAGGTGGGAAGCGAGGAAGGCGATGACCGCGGCGAGGGCCGCGGCGGCAGTGACGCTGCGCATCATCGGCCGCGCCTCATTTAGTGAGCGCGGACATCGTGAACTGCCGTCCATCGACCGCGGCATCGATCTCCATCTTGCTCATCGCGAAAAGCGTCTTCGTATTGTTCCTCAGCTTCGAGACGTACTCGGTCCGCGTGGGGTACCAGCGATCGCCGACTCGCTGGACCTCGAGGGCCGCGCTCGTCTTGAGGAGCTTGCCGGACTTCGCGTACATCTCCTCCTTGAGGACGACGTAGCGCTCGGCGTCGATCCACATGACGCGCCCATCGTAGGCCGCCGTCGGCACCTTCGCGTCGAGTCGCACGACGAAGCAATCCCGGCCGTCCAGGGCCTCCTTGTCCTTGAGCGACACGCCATATTTGGCTTTGAAGTCCCTCGACTCGAGGGCGTCTTCGTAGGATACGTCCGATCCCATCATGCCCTCCTTGAGCAGGTGGCCCGATATCTTCACCTTGTCCTGCTCCTTGGGAAAGTAGATCCATAGGTCCTTCCCGAGCTTGAGGTAGCGGGTTCCGCGATCTTCGGGATTGGTGAATTCCGCGAAGGCCTTGTCCGATCCCATCGCGACCGCGTCCATGGTTTTATAGCGGACCTCCCCTCCGATGGTGATCTCCAGCCGGCCGCTGTAGCGCATGTTCCCGAAGGACATGTTCGCGTCGACCTTCGCGAGTATCTCGTCGGCCGTCTGTCCCGACGCAATCGGAGCCGCACCCAGCGCCGCGAAAATAAGCAGTATCGTCAAGCCTTTCATGTGTTGCCTCCAAGCATCAGACGGAGCGTATGGCCTCTATCGGGTCCATGAGGGCCGCGCTCCTCGAGGGGAGGAAGGCGACGACGGCCGATATGGCCACGCCCATGCAGAACAGTCCGAGGATATGCATCGGGTGCAGGCCCGGCCTGACGATGTTGTCCATCGGGATGCTCGTTCCCGCGGTCAGGGACGAGAAGTCCATTCCATGGATTGACAGCAGGACGTTGAGCCCCGTTCCCAGCAGCGTGCCGACGATGCCGCCTATGACGCCGAGCATGATCCCCTCGGAGAGGAAGAGGCCGAGGACCCTGCGGTTCTCCATGCCCATCGACTTGAGGATGCCTATCTCCCGCTTGCGCTCGAGGACCACCATCATCATGACATTGGCGATGATGAAGGCGCCGAGGAAGGCGATGATGAGCTCGATGACGAAGTAGATCCGGCCGGTCAGCTGGATGAGCTGGGCCGTCTCGCCGATCGAGGTCCAGCTCCTCGCCGAGAGCTTATCGAAGCCCTCGGCCGCGAGACTCGCCGCGATCATCTTCGCGGCGGCGTCGGAGTCCCGATGGTCCTTGAGCATGACGAGAACCTGGGAGGCTCCCTTGCCCAGGCCGAGGAGATCTCGGGCGTCGTCCAGGCCGATCTGGAAGGTCGAGTCGTCGAAGACATCCAGCCCCGTCTTGAAAAGGCCGGAGATTCGGAACTTCTTGAAGCCGAGGCCGTAGTCGGCCTTCTCGGTCACGACCTTCAGGGTGTCGCCCACCTTGAGGCCCAGGTCCTCCGCGAGCTTCTTGCCGACTATCGCCGTCCCGGCCTGGTCGCAGTAGGAGCTCCCGGGGATGAGGGCCTTGTCGAGCATGAGGAGGCCGCGCTCGGCCGCGGGATCGCCGGCAAGTCCCCTCGCGGCCTTCGTCGCCGAGGCCGACGAGAGGATGACGCCGAACTTCGCCCGCGCCACTACCTTGTCGATCTTGCCCTCGAGACCGGGAGTCTTCCGTATCGCGGCGATGATCGCGTCGGAGTCCTTCAGCGCCGCCGAGGCGGGCATGAAGCGCTCCCGCTCGCGATAGGCTTCGGTGACGACGTTCACGTGACCGGTGTCGTTCTTGGTGGCGTTTCGAATCATCGAATCGACGACTCCCGAAATGAATCCGTCGGCGAATATCACGACGAAAATGGAGATGGCGACCGACAGGATCGCCAGGAGGCTGCGTCTCTTGTTGCGGCCGAGATTCCTCAGGGCCATGTCCAGGCTGTTCATCGGATCGTCCTCCTACTGGAACCTGAGGGCCGCGGTCGGCTCGAGCTTGGCCGCCCTGCGCGCCGGGATCCCGGCCGCGATGAGCGACACTGCCAGGCCGAAGACGAAGCCGATGACCATCGTGCGCGGGTTCCATTCCCCGTAAATGACCCCCCCCAGGGGCAAGGTACCCATTATCCCGCCGAAGCCATCGATATTTATCCCTTTCAGGATCATGAAGAGGTCGAAGAAGGCCCCGAGGGCCACGCCGAGGATGGAGCCGAAGACGCCCAGAGCCAGCCCCTCGAGGGTGAAGAGCCGCGATATCTCGCGACGGGTCATGCCGTAGGCCCTGAGTACGCCTATCTCCCGGATGCGGGAGTAGACCGACATGAGTATGGTGTTGACGATGCCGACCGCGGCGATGACGAGGACGACGAATATGAGGACGAAGGAGTACTTGGCCTTGGCGTTTCGCACGCTGAGGTAGTCCTGGGCGAGGTAGCCTATGGGATCAACGCGGAGCTCCGGAAGGGCGGCCCCTATGGAGGCGGCCGCCTTCTCTCCCGCGGCGATCGCCGCGTTCAGGTTGCCGGCCCGAGGCAGGGAGGCGTCGATCTCCGTCGCGAATCCGCCGGGCATCGCCGGCGCCACCAGAAGGGCGCGGGCGTCGGCGAGGGGCATGTAGAGGCCGGATTCGTTCACCTGGGGGTCGGGAGTCTGGACCAGGCCTGCGATCAAATATTCGTCGGCGTTGGTCACGTCGTCGACGGTCTGAGCCGAGATGAGGACGGCGTCGCCGACCTTGAGCCCGAGCTCCTTGGCCAGGAGGTAGCCCATCACGACGGACTTGGGCGTCGAGGCCGAGAGCCAGACTCCCGAAACGACCGAGGAGGACAGCTTGAAGACCTTGGCGTCGGCCAGGGGATCGACCCCGTCGGCGAGGATCGGGATCACGTCGTTGTAGTTGGATACGCTGGCCACGAAACGGATCCGGGGCGCCGCTGCGATGCCCCGCCCGCTCAGGACCGAGAGGGCCGCGGCGGTGTCCGGCAGGCTCTTGTCCAGGGGAGTCGCCGTGATGTCCTCCACGTAGGCGGGAGTGCGCAGCTTGAGCGAGGACAGGGAGTAGTCGGACATATTGTCTACGGCCATGCGGTCCATCCCCGCGAGCATCGAATCGAAGAGGATGAACACCGAGATGCCGGCCATCATGACCACGGCGGTGATGATCGTCCGCCGCTTGTGCCTTATCGTATTGCGCAGCGCGATTTTCCAGAGGGTACCCATGTCATTTCCTCTCGTCGCCGGTGACCCGGCCGTCGCGGATGGTCACGATGCGCCTCGCGTGCTCCATTACAAGGCGATCGTGGGTGGAGAAGACGAAGGTCGTGCCGCGCTCGACATTGATCTTACGCATCAATTCGACGATTTCTTCCGCCGTATGCGAATCGAGATTCGCGGAAGGCTCGTCGGCCAGGACGACGAGGGGCCGCTTGACGAGGGCGCGGGCGATGGCGACGCGCTGCTCCTGTCCGCCCGAAAGCTCCCGAGGGTAGCGATTCTCCTTTCCGGCGAGACCCACGGCGGCGATCATCTCGTCGGACCTTGAGCGGACCTCCCCATTGGCGAGCTTCCGCTCGATGAGGAGGGGGAGTTCGACGTTCTCGCGGACGGTGAGGACGGGGATGAGGTTGTAGGACTGGAATACGAAACTGATCCTGTCCCTCCGATAGGCGGAGAGGCTCTTCTCGCCGAGGGAGCGCAGCTCCTGCCCGTCGTAGATCATGCGCCCCTCGGTCGGCGAGTCGAGGCAGCCGAGGATGTTGAGGAGGGTAGTCTTGCCCGATCCGGAGGGGCCGACGACCGTGAGGAACTCCCCCGCCTCGATGTCGAGGTCGACCCCGTCGAGGGCCCTGACCTCGTTGTCGCCTTTGCGGTAGATCTTCGTCACCTTCTCGAGATGCAGAGCCGTCATGTCAACCTTCCTTTCTGCCCCGGAGCGAGGCGACGATCACTTCTAGCTCTCCCAGGTAGTCCGAGAGGGCCCTCTGCCCCCGCGCGGTCAAAGCGACCCCCGTATAGGGCTTGTTCTCGACGAAGCGCTTCTCGATCTTCACGTAGCCCGCCTCTTCCAAGGTCTTCAGCTGCACGGACAGGTTGCCCGCGCTCATCCGCAGCTCGTCCCTGAGCTCGGTGAAGCCGGTCTGGGCCTTGTCCGAGGAGGCGAGATAGGTCAGCAGCATGAGCCTCGCCCGCTCGTGGATGACCTTGTCCAGATCCAGCGCGGCCAGGTCCGGAACGGTCGATGAGCCGCTACTTTCGCCCCCCGTTTTCGCGCCATCGCTCATACTGGGGCGCTCCGGTCCTTTACGGCAAGACCGACGACCCCGAAGATGAAAAAGGCGCCTCCCCATATGATCCCCGACCAGGCGAAGGGCATGGATTCCATGAAAAAGAGGGACAGGAGTCCCGCGACCAGGGTGAACCAACCCATGACGAGATACTCCGGGCGCTGCACCATGAGGCCGAGGCCGTTGCAGGGGAAGGCGAAGAAAATCGCGATGCCCGGCACTATATACCAGGGATGTCCGGACAGAATCGCCACGACGGGCACGAAAAGCATGCAGACGATCGCCGGCAGGTTGAGGTGAAGCCAGGATCCTCCATAGACGGCTCGGATGATCGTCAGGAAATTGGCGCCTTCATCGATGCTGCGGGCCTTGCGGTCGAGGTGTATCCATTTCAATATCCCGACGACCACGGCATAAAGCCCGAAAAATATTCCCGCCGCGTATTTCCATTCGACCGGAAGCGCGGAAAAGGAACCATGCCGCGCCACGAGTACCTGCGTCCCCGCGCAGAAGGCGACCAATAACAGGCCCAGAGGCAGACTTATCGCCGAAAAGAAACGGCTCGAAATCACCTCCCGCAGGAAGGGGTTGTTGCGCCTCACCGCCCGCTTGAGCTCTTCCAGGTCGGCAAGGAGGGTCTTGAGCTCCGACTGATCCATAGATTCCTCCTTAAAACAGATTTATAGCATAAACTAGTTTTAATGTGCATCTACTTCCGGAAAGAGTCAATACCCATTAATGAAAAAAGTAGTTCCAGTCGCCTACCTTGCGAATTCGAGCTGGCCCATGGTACATTCTCGACTAAGGTCAGGGTACAACGAGGACAGCTTAGTGTTCCTTAAAAGTCTTGAGATATTCGGCTTTAAATCTTTTGCCGATCGCACTTTAATCGAATTCTCAGACGGCATATCCGCCCTCCTCGGTCCCAACGGTTGCGGCAAGTCCAATGTCGTCGACGCCATAAAATGGGTTGTCGGCGAACAGTCGGCCCGCAGTCTCCGCGCAGATACCATGGAGGATGTGATCTTCAACGGCACGGAAACGCGCAAGGCCCTTTCCGTCGCCGAGGTGACGGTCACCATATCCAACGAGTCGGGCCTCCTCACCTCGATCGATGCTCCCGAGATAGCCATCAAGCGCCGCCTCTATCGCTCCGGCGAAGCCGAATACTTCATCAACGGCGCCCAGGTCAAGCTAAGGGAGCTGCGCGAGCTCTTCTGGGACACGGGCATCGGCAAGTCGGCCTACTCCGTGATGGAGCAGGGCAAGATCGACCAGATCCTCTCCTCCAAGCCGGAGGACCGTCGTTATCTCTTCGAAGAGGCCGCGGGCATCACGAAGCACAAGGTGCGCTCTCGCGAGGCAGAGCTCAAGCTCGAAAAGACCGAGGAGAACGTGCGGCAGGTGGGCGGCATCCTCACCGAGGTAAAGCGCAGCCACGACAGTCTCAGGAATCAGGCCGAGAAGACCCTGAAGTACCGTGCCTTCCGAGAGGAGATATTCGCGGCGGAGCTTGACCTCTACCTCCTGCGCCTCCGGCAGTTCGTCCAGGAGAAGGACAGGCGCGACGAGGAGATTTCGGGCAGGACCAGGGACCGCGACAAGGTCAAGGCCGAGATCGACTCCATCAACCTCTCCCTCGAAGAGAACTTCGACGTCGTCAACGGGATGGAGACCAAGCTCGTAGAGCACCAAAAGACGGTTTTCGGTCTCGCCGTCGAGGTCAAGGGCAAGCAGGAGCAGCGCAGGCTCCTCTCCTCGCGCGTCGTCGAGTCGCGGGGCAAGATGGACCAGGCCGGCCTCCGCGCCAGGAATCTGCGCGAGAGGCTCGAATCCCTGCGCGAGGACGAGGCGGAGAAGGAGGGCGAGCTCGCCAGCCTCCGCTCTCGTCTTCACGAGATCGAGAAGAACATAGCCGACTTCGAGGCTGGCATACGCGCCGCCGAGGCCGGGATACGCGATAACGACGCCTCGGTCCTCCGCGCCGACTCCGACATCGCCGGGCTCGAGGAAAAGCGGGCGGACGCGAGGCGCAGGCTGGACTCGATCACCGAGGACATAGTCGCCCAGCTCGACGCCCGGCTAAAGGAGTCCGGCTACTCCGCGCAGGAGAGGCTCAAGGCCGAGGAAGCGATAGAGTCCCTCATCGCGGGCGTGCAGGCCAGGCTGTCCGGCAAAGGCGCGATACTCGAGGACATGGGCAGGATCGGCGGCGCCGGGGCCGCCGCGGCTCGCGACGCCGTCGTCGCGAAGGCCGCCGCCGACCTCGCGGAGACGGCGGCCAAGGTCGAGGAGCTCGCGCGCCGCTACCAGGCGTACAAGAAGACCACGCCTTCCTTCATCGACGAGTTCCTCTCGCCCGAGGGCATCATCACGAAGAAGCGCTCGATAGACCGCGAGATCGCCGCTTGCGACGAGGGCGTCGCCGAGAAGCGAAACCGCATAGCGTCCATCCAGAAGGAGAACAGGACTCTCGGCGAGAAGGTGGACGAGTACCGGAGCACCCTCGAGGATCAGCGCGGGAACCGCATTCGGATGCAGACCCAGGCAACCGGCGCCGAGGAGGCCCTGGCCCTGCTCAGGAGGGAGATCGCCGGCCAGGAGGGCTACCTCAAGGAACTCGAGAACGAGGTCTTCCTCGAGGAGAGGCGCCTGCGCGAAGGCGAGGAGGAACTCGGCGGAATCGACGAGGACATAGCCGATATCGAGAAGCGCGGCCGCGAGCTCTCCGCCGAGCTCGAGCGCCTCGAGAAGGACATCGCCCTCAAGAACTCGGACCTGACGAAGCGTCAGGAGGAGCTCAAGCGGAAGATGGAGAGGCTGGGCGGCCTGCAGGGCGAGCTCGAGCGCCTCCACCTGAGCCTGGCCCAGACCGAGACCGAGATACGCAACATCAAGGAGAACTTCACGGAGCAGTACTCGCGCGACCTCATGGAATTCGAGGCGCGGATGTTCGAACTCCACACGCCCGTCGCCGAGCTCCGCGAGTCCCTCTCGGTTCTCAAGCAGAGGCTGAAGGACCTGGGCTCGGTCAACCTGATGGCCCCCGAGGAATACGCCGAGGTCAAGGAACGCTACGATTTCCTATCGGGCCAGCTCGCCGATCTCGAAAAGGCGAGGGCCGATCTCAGGCGCATAACGGAAGAGATACGCGAGGAGAGCGCCGCCCTCTTCCTCGACACCTACAACAGGATCAAGAAAAACTTCCACAACATGTTCCGACGGCTCTTCGGCGGCGGCCGAGGCGAGCTCCGCCTCGTCGACCCGAGCCATATACTCGAGTCGGGCATCGAAATCTTCGCCCAGCCGCCAGGAAAGAAGCTCGAGGCGATATCTCTCCTGTCGGGAGGAGAGAAGACTCTCACGGCGATCGCCATCCTCTTCGCGACGTACATGGTCAGGCCCTCGCCCTTCTGTTTCCTCGACGAGATCGACGCCGCCCTCGACGAGCAGAACGTCGTCCGCTTCGTGAACCTCCTGCGGGAGTTCGGGCGCATGAGCCAGTTCGTCATCATCACGCACAACAAGAAGACGGTGACCGGCGCGAATGCCCTGCTCGGCGTCACGATGGAGGATTCCGGCGTGACCAAGATCATCACCGTGAGGCTCGAGCGCTCCGACGGCAAGCCTATCACGTCCTCGGCGTCGCCGGACGAGATCGAGGAGGAAGAGGTCGAGTTCGAAGAGGGCAGGGAACTGCCGCCCGAGGCCGTTACGGCCGGTCGAGGGAGGGCCTGAAGGCCGTGGCGCCCAAAAAGATAGACTTAGGCTCGATCACGAAGGCCGTCGCCGGTCTCGCCTCTCGTGCAAAACTCGGCTCGCGAATTCCCCATCTCTCCAAGCGCCCCGCCTCCTCGCCCGAGCCCTTCTCGGCGATAGAGGACGACAGCCCCGTAGGCGATTTTCTCTCGGCATCGAACGCCGCGCCTGGGATGGGGGTTCAAGGCTCCGAGCGCGGGAGGCTCGATTTCCGCGGCCTGCTCGAATCGGCGGTCAAAAGGCCGGCCATTCTCGTGGGCATTTTCGTCATCCTGGCCTTCCTTCTGACCCTCGCCGTCACTGCCGTCATCGTGACGGCTCCCCCAAAAGCGAGCAGGACCGAGGCTCCCTTCACCGAAAAAGGCCAGGCCCTTGTAAAGACCTGGCTGCTTCCACCCGGCGATCCACTCGAGCCGCGGATGGCCATGGAACGCGAGGGCTTACCCGCGTATTCCGCCGAAGATGCCGCCCGGCTCGGTATTAATCCTGACCCATTGGTTGCCGCTCGGCTCCGTGATCGGAACGACGAGGCGATCGAAGATCTTTTCGGGACGGTGCACTGATGAAAACGCTTAGACGGCCCTGTGCCGCCCTGGCCACCGCTATCGCGGCCGTCGCTATCGCGGCAGCCGTTGTTGCGGCACCGCTTCTCCTGTCATCATGCGCCACGAAACCCGCGCCGACGGCGCCTGGCGCCTCGTTCAAAGCTACGAGCCCGATGGTTGAGCCTGCGGCGCCGCCCACTTCGCCCGCAGAGCAGCCCACCTCGCCCGCGACGCTGCCCGTACAGGCGGCCGAAGCACAAACCGAAAAACAACCCGAAGCACAAGCCGAAGCGAAGCCTGAGTTGTCCTTTCCGCGACGCTCGCCCTTCTCGCAGGTCCTCATCGTTGCCTCTCTACATGAGCCCGTCCTTCCCGCGTCTGCCAAAACCGCGGCCCCTCCCGCATCGGTTCCCGCGGTGATTATGCCGGCCCCGACCCAGCCCGCGGCGGTTACTGCCCTCCCCAATACTGCTGCTCCGGCGAAACCCCCAGTCCCGGCGAAGACCGCCTCCAAAGCGGAGGCTCCGGCCCCCGCGAAGGCGGCCGCTCCCGCGATAGCGGGAGCGAAGACCCCGGAGTCCGAGCCCAGGAACGCCGCTTCGTCGCAGGCGATCGTCCTCGATCCGGTCCCCGAAAAGAAAACCGATATTTCACGCAACTTCTCGGCCGTCGAGGGCGCGCGGTTCGAAGTGCCCTTCGAAGGCACGGGTTGGACCTACCTCGGCGAAAAAACCGGCAAGGTGGGCATCGCCTATGACTCGAGGCGATTCGCGGGCACGTCTCTCGTATTCATACTGAATCCCATCAAGGCGGGCGACTATATTTTGCGCTTCCAGAAGCAGGACTCCCTCAGGGGCGTTTCCTACGAAGATCTGGTCGGTGTAACCGTGGCGGCCAAGCCCGCCCGCGACGTCGCGGTTGCGCCCAGCGCTCCGGTGACGGAGAACGGTCCGGCCGCTTCGCCGGCTTCGGCTAAACCCGTCGCGCCGACGGCGCCGAATGTCGCGGCCGCGGCTCCACCTGCTCCTCCCGCCGTACTTCCGGCCGCCCCTGCCCCCGCGACTCCCGAGGCGGAACTCATTTTGGCGCGGGCTGAACTCGCAGCGGGGCACGTACAGGGAGCCTTGGACGCCCTCGACCGTCTCGTCGCCCTCGCGCCCGGGGGCGGCCCCGTACCCGGGGCTACGGACGAGGCCTTCATGCTCTACGCTCGAGCCCTCGAGTTAAACGGAGCCCAGAAGGACATTAAGCGCGCCTATGCCTATTATAAAAAAGTACGCGACGAGTATCCCGAGAGCGCCTTCTGGGACGAGGCCGCCGCCCGCGCCTCATATATCGAGCGGCATTACTTCGATATCCGCTAAAGCTTTCGCTTATATTTCGCTATCTCCTCGTCGAGCCGGTCGAGGGTTTCCTTTACATGGGTGGAACTCGGGGTGGACAACAACATTAAGAAGCCCAGGCCCGCAGTCAGTGAACCGCCGACTATGGTTCCGGTAGAGGCAGCACCCGAGGAATTAGACACATTTGCAAAGAGAAGGGAACTGATGCCCAGGAGGCCGAAGCTCATGCCTATATCTGTTGGTCGTGCTTTTGCCACCTGCGTGCGTGCGTAGGTATAGGCCGGGACCAGGAACGAAGGAGGAGGAAGATCGACCACCGTATCTCGCCCCTTCAGCACGCGTACATTCTTGTTATATTCCGCGTGGCCGATCTTTACCTTTAGGCGGTACCATCCAGGCGCAAGGCTTTCCGTATTTAAGCTGCCGTCGAAATTCTTTATGAGGGTGTATTCCTTCGAATTGAGCGAGATCGAATAGCCATACTCCGGAAGCCAGTCGAAGGAGAGCGCGCCCATGGTCCTCCTCTTCGGGGCGGAAGCCTTGGCCACTGTTTTTGTGCCGAACTGAAGTCGACCGAAAACGCTGAATCCGGTGTCGATGAAGGCGAAGCGTTCTCCCGAGGGAAGGGACAGGCTTATGTCCGTCTTGGGTCCCTTAATGCCATCTGCCGTCTGGAAAGAAAGCTCGCCCGTCCCGCGTTGGGTGAGCAGAGGCCCGGCGGCGCTTCCGGGATTGTCGACGAGGACGATCGAATTCTGGTTGGAGGGCACGATGATGGCGAGCTTCGATTGCCCTTCGAGCGTCGGCTTTAAGTCGTTGAAGGCGATTCCCGCTTTCATCGTGGCGTTGAAAACGGTCGCGATGTCGTGTCCGATCGACTTCGACAAGCTCGAATCGAAAATGGACGATAGGGTGGAGGCGGCGTAAGCGTATTCGAGCATTCGGTCGGTCTTCAGGAAGTGGGAGATACCGAGTATTCCGTCGAATAAGTCCTGCGCGTCGCTATAGTCGCCGTGGGCGAGAGCCTTCCCCGCGGCGAGTTCGAGGAAGGTGGCGAGGATGGATGCGTTCTCCGCGACCGCGCCGCGTAGAGTATCGGGATCGGGATACCCGGCGGCGGCGAGATAGACGGCTCCGCTTTTTGCCAAGAGCCCCGAGCTCGGTTCCCAGGCCGAAGCCTCGATCTCGTAGCGGTTTTTCCTGATGGTCCATTCCGCCGCGAGCTGCCGTTCGCGGTCGCGGTACTCATCGATGGACGCGCTATACGAATCGTCTTTCACGATGCTTTCGTATGCCGCCATGGCCTCGTCGACCTTGTCGGCGCTTGCGGGATCGTCCCGGTTCGCTCGAACGGTCTCCTCGAGGGAATCTATCTTCTTTTTCTCATTGTCGGTCAGGGAAGGGATCTCGAAACCGACGTCCACGGTTGCGCCCTCCTCGACGTCGACCTGCTTCGAAAGGAGCTCGGTCTCCCCGAGCATGCGATTCTGCAGCACGCTGACCGTGTGCGTGCCCGCGAGGACGGACTTGAGGGCCGTGACGTCCGATCCCGCCTCCGCGCCGTCGAGGAGGCAACGGTACGATCCTTTAGCTCCATCGGGCTTGAACGCGATCTGGCCGAAGCCGATATGCCTGCCGACGGCCTCGCCCAAGGCCGCCGAAATGAGCTCATCGGCGGCTTCCAGTAGGCTCATCGCGGGCACGGGAGGAGATTCGCGGGATACGCTTTCCCTGCCTTTCGCGCGATCGAACAGGGAGATGGAACAGGTCGCCGATCCGGGGCTCGGGGCTTTTATGCTTCCAAAGGCGATAAAATCGACGTCATGCTCCATGGCCCAGGCTCGAAGCGTTTCGCGGTCCCTGATCGGCGGCTCGTTCTCGGGCGGGACGATCTCGTAGGCGTCCAGCTGGCGAGCGGAAAGCCTGAGTTCGTTTGTCGCGGAGAGACATGCGGCTTCGTAGCCGGGATCACCAGACTGGTTCCTGAAGGGAAATACGGCGAGTCGCGGCTTAAGCGCCTGCTCGTCCGCCGAGGCGAGGGCAACCGCCGCGATCGCCGCGCACAGGGAAAGGGAGAGATACTTTAGCCCGACATTCATTTTTCCCTCACTCCGAATAATTCGATTATTCTTACTCCGAGTAATCCGCGCTTCCGACGACTTGCACGGTTCCGTCGACGAGTGGAAATACCAGCGAACCGGCGATGAGAGCCGGCTTACCGACGACTTCTTTCGCGCATTTGAGCTTCTTAACGGTTTTGCCCGAGGAAGGAATTATGCCGAGGATATCGCCGTTTTTCGTCGCGAGCCATAGCCGGCCATTGGCGATGAAAGGAGGCGCGGCGACGTCGCGGAGGGGCTCGAAGAGGTATTCTCCCGTACCTCGGGAGAGGGCATAGACGCTGCCATTCGCGTAAAAATAGATTCCATCGCCCGAGACGAGCGGGTCGTTGTATACTCCGATCTTCCCGTCGCGCTCCAGCGGCCGCGACCATTTTACGGCGCCGGAGCCCAGGTCGACGGATATGGCGAGCCCTTTCCTGTCCGCGAAAAACGCGGTGTCGCCGACGACCACGGGAGCGGAGGCGACGGGTTGAACGGCTTCCGTCGCCACTCGCGACAGTATCTGGCGCTTCTCCGTATCCACTACGCAGAAGGCGCCGCTCCTTGTGACGACGCAGACCAGGCTCCCGTATGATGCCGGGGTCATCTCCGAGCCGTCCGGCAATGGTACGCGGCCGAGTTTGGCTCCAGTCGCGGAGTCGAATATTTCGAGGCCCGTATCCGAGGTGAGGAAGAGCCTTCCTCCTTTTACCAGTGGCCGTTTACCGAAGAAGCCCGATTCAGCCGCATCTAGGGCGAGGGAAAAACGCTTCTTGCCGGTCAAGGCGTCGAAGGCGGAAAGGGAGCGGTCGCCCGAATAATAGACCATGGCTCCTTCGATGACGGGAACGGAATTGGCGTTGATGCCGTTGTCGGTAGCGGAAGCCCACATGGCTTTCCCACTGGAGCCGCGGGCATAGATCTTGCTTGCCGAATCGACGTAGAACGCGTTTTCGCCTGACGTTGCGATCGAAGCTACGAAGCCCCGCTCGGCTATCTTTTCGTACGAGGGCTCTTTTTTAACCTCTACTACCGGGACCGGCTTGCTCTCTTGGGGCGGTGGAACGATTTCCGCCGGGGCCGGGGGCGGCGTTATCGGCTTTACCGCGACGACCGGGGGTGGAGGCGCCTTTTCCTCAACCTTGGCGCTTATGGGCACGGCAGGAGTCTGAGTCGTCGGGGAAGGTGTGACTTCGTTTGTGGCGGGAGGAGCGGGAAGATCCTTTAATGCCTCCTTCGAGGCGTGGCTTATCGCCACGGGTTTTTTCATGGACGTGGGCACCTTGGCCGTGAAACGTTGGAGGGCCGCGGTCAAGGATGCCGAAATGGCTATGGGTTTGGCGGCGGGCGCACTCGCCGGCGGCTGGGCCGGCGCGGCCTCTTGACCGCCTGTCGGAGCTTGCACGGCCAGAGGGCCGGGCGATGGAGTAGAGGGCGCGCCTTCTGGAGCGGGGCTGGCCGCCACGGGGGCATAGTCGGTGCTGAGCGTTTCCATGACCGTCGTCATGGCCGCATTGGCCGCGGACATATCGGCAGTAGAGACGGTGGTTTCCTCCGACGCCGACACCACGGGGGCGGAAGCGGTGATGCTGGCCATGACGGCGTCGGTTGCGGCGGCGCCGTCGGGCGTAGCCGCGATTGCATCGAGTTTGACCGCGTCGTACGAAGGAGGGAGCAGGGTCACGGTCCCCGTTTGGACGGCTACGACTGTCGGACGACTCTTGTTGGCCCGAACCAGGAATTCCGTGCCACGGACCCCGCAGACTACGTCCGTCGTCCTCACGAGGAAGCGATCCTTGGTCAGGAGCTTGTCGACTTTGCTTGCGATATTTCCGGCGGTGATCGAGAGTTCGACCGCGCGCTGCGAGGCCGCGATCGATATCGTCTTAATTTCAACGATGGAGTCGGCGCCGATGCGCGCGGTGCCGAGGTTCCCGAAGGCCAGATCGCAGGAGGATTTCTTGCCGGTCTTGATCGAAGCGGCGATGGGGAGCTTGTCGCCGATATCGAGCGGGCTCCACGTGTCCTGGTTTTTCGTCGATACCTCTCCCGAAACGAGGGTAACGGTCGCCTCGCGCAGGATGGGTGCGGCTTCCTTGGCTTTGCCTACTGCGGGGTTAGGGCCGCCTTTATTCCCGCAG
The DNA here is from genome assembly GCA_049513895.1 of Rectinemataceae bacterium. Classification (GTDB taxonomy): domain Bacteria; phylum Spirochaetota; class Spirochaetia; order Treponematales; family Rectinemataceae; genus UBA1306. The sequence continues at coordinate 80,177 of JBEKVO010000009.1, forward strand.
GAACCGAAAAAGACGGCGGAAATAAAAATAACGCAGGCGATAACCGATGCACGACGGCAGCTTCCGTTTCGCATACACGCCTCCAATTTTGACATGGAAACTTCGCTTAAAAACCATTTGGAATATATCTTGCCCGTGTCCGGAATACAAGGGCTATTCTTAAAAAAGGCGTTCCTCTAACCGACCATTAACCCTCGCGCCGCGCCAGGCTCAGCGAGTATATCCTGCTCTTGCGGTCGGTGTCGTACGTTAAGCGACGCTCCTCGGGGAGCTCGTCCACCGTCGCGTGAGAGAAGCCGAGTCTCAGGAACCAATCCGAGGTGCGTGTGGTGAGGACGAAGACCCCCGCCAGGCCGGCACGCCTCGCCTCTTCGATGAGGTAGGACACCATTCTCTGGCCTATGCCCAAGTGCATGAAGCTCACGTCGACGGCGAGGGCCGCTATTTCGGCGCGATCGGGGCCGGAACGATGCAGGGCCCCGCAGCCGCGGATAGTGCCATCGGCCTCGAAGACGGCGTAATCGGCGCGGTCGCGCTGGAGCTCGCCCTCGGTTCTGCGCACCAAGTTGCCCTGCTGGACGTGGGGTTCCATTATGCGAAGGACGTCGGGTATGTCCTCTTCGTTCATGGGCCTGATGTTCTCGAAGGGATCGGCATGCACCATCGTGCCGGAGCCGAGGGTCGAGAAGACTTCCTTGAGCACCGCTCCCTCGAGGCCCCCGTCCAGGAAATGGACGCGCTCCACGCCCGAGCGGCAGGCCGTCACGGAGTGGGCCAGCATCTCGCGCTCCGTGCGGCCGAGGGCGTCGGGATTGTCCGCGAGGGTCCGCTCGGCGGCGGGGACGGTCATGCGGCTTACAACGCCGTCGCGGGAGGCGACGCCTTCGCTCGGCAGCTTCAGGGTAGTCGACGCGAAAAGCTCGCCCTCGGTAAGGAAGAAAAGCTTGCGCGCCCTGAGGCCGATGGCCAGCTCCGTCGCGAGCTCGACCGAGGAAATGTTGTAGGGTTCGCCTATGGCGCTCCAGCCTATGCAGGGCAGGATGGGGACGAAATCGTCATCGAGGGAGCGGGCGATGAGCTCGACGTTGACCTTGTCGACCATGCCCGTCGCCTGGAAGTCTATCCCGTTCCGCACGCCGTAGGAACGCGCCCGAACCCAGTTGCCGACCACCGCCTCGACCTTGTTGCGCGCGAGCTGGTTCATGAGCCGCGTCGCGGTGTCGAAGGCGGCCATCTGGATGAGGGGCATGGCCTCGGGCGTGGAAATCCTCAGGCCCTCGGCGCGCTCGGTCGCAATGCCGTATATCGCGAGGAGCTCGTCTATCCTGGCCCCGCCCGAGGGCACGAGAATTATCTTTATGCCGTTCTCGTGGAGGAGGGCCAGGTCGCTGACCAATCCCGTGAAAGAGGGGTTGTCCATGAGCCTCGCCCCGATGCGAAAGACGAAGACCGAGCCCATGAACCTGTGCGCGTAGACGAAGACTTCCCTGATCAGGTCAGTCTCGTCGCGCCTGGACGTGAAATCGTCGCTCATCCCCTGGTTCCTCCCGGCGCCCAAGAATATCCACGGCCGTATTCTAACGACAGTAGGGCCGGCGTGAAATAGGGGCCCGTCGCGAGGATCGCGCGCGGGGATCGCGCGCGGGGATCGCGCGCGGGGATCACGCGCGGGGATCACGCGCGGGGATCACGTCCTCCGCGTCCATCCGGGCGCACTCAAGCTTCGAACAGTGCCGCCGCACCGAGAATCCCGGCCCTTTCGCCGAGGAGACCCCGCCTGATATCCATCCGGTCGTACATCATGGGGCCGGCGAGATCGTAGCAGGTCGCGACAGCGGCCTCGAAGAAGAACTCGGGAAGGTTCAGGAGCCCGCCTCCGAGCACGATGCCCCTCGGATTGAGCACCTGGAAAATGTTGTACATGCCTATGCCGATATACCGCGCGAATTCCTCGACGACGGCCCGGCAAAGCTCGTTCCCGTCGGCGCAGCCCGCGGCGAGCATGGCGCCGTCGAGTCCGGAGAAGTCATCGCAGCCGCCGGGCAGGTCGACGCAGGCGCCTTCGGCGGCGAGCTGACCGGCCGCGCGCCTGGCCGCTTCGGGTATGACGATACCCGAAGCGGCGCCCATGAGGCAGCCTTGGTTCCCGCAGGTGCAGCGCCGGCCTCCGGATGCGTCGACGATCATGTGGCCGAACTCGCCGGCCGTCCCGGTGAATCCGCGGTAGGGCCTGCCGTCGATGACGATGCCTCCGCCGATCCCGGTCGACACGGTCATGAAGACCAGCGGATCGACGCCGATTCCCGCCCCGTAGCGGTACTCGCCGAGGGTCTGGGCGGTCGCGTCGTTGTCGGCCAGGCAGGGAAGCCCGAAGCGCGCCTCCATCCGCTCGCGCAGGGGGAAGCCCTTGAAGCCCAGCAGGTTCGACGAGGTGAGGGTCACACCCTCTGGCCAGCGGATGTGGCCGGGGAAGAGGACGCCGAGCCCCACCACGTCGGCGCGGCCCGACCCCGCCGCGCCGAGGGCCGCGTCGACGTTCCGTTCGATGCGGTCCAACACCTCCTCCTCGGCCAGGCCCTTGTGGTCGTAGGTCACCGCCTCGCCGACGACCTTCCCGCCCGAGTCCACGGCGCCGACGGCGAGCTTCGTCCCTCCGAGGTCCACCCCGATCCGGTAACGCGTGGCCTTGGCCGACATCACAGCACCTGCTCGGTGCGGGCGATGATATCGTCCTGGGTCTCCGCCGCGAGGTCGTTGAAGTAGGCCGAGTAGCCGGCCACCCTGACGACGAGGTCCCGATGCTTCGCGGGGTTTTTCTTGGCGTCGAGGAGGGTCTCGCGCGAGACGATGTTGTACTGGACGTGCCAGCCCTTGATCTCGTCGAAGAAGGTCCTGAGGAGGGCGATGAGCTTTTCCCTCTGGCCCTCGCCCGCGAGCATCTGGGGCGTGAGCTTCTGGTTCAGGAGGACGCCCCCGAAAATGTCCATCGTGGGGAGCTTCGCTATCGATTTGAAGACGGCCGTGGGGCCGTGGGTGTCAGTGCCCTGCGTGGGCGAGCAGCCCTCGGCGAGGGGAGTCCACGCGCGGCGACCGTCCGGCGTGGCCGGCACGACCGAGCCGGAGGGGACGTTGGAGGAGATGCTCGAGGTTCCCGGATAGTAGCCTCCGCCGATGGGGCCGCGCCCGTACCGCGTGTTATGGTACTTGGCCATCTCGCCGACGTAGGCGCCGTAGGCCTCGACGACGAGGGAGTCGACATAGTCGTCGTCGTTGCCGTACTTTGGCGCCTGATTGAGGAGGCGGAGCCTGAGGAGCTCGCCGTCGGGGCCGGCGAAGTCCGACGCGAGGGCGGAGACGAGCTCCCTCGGGGAGACCGCGCGCTCATCGAAAACGAGCTTCTTGATCGCGGCCAGGGAATTCCCGAGATTGGCGATCCCGACCTGGAGGCCGGAGACCCAGTCGTAGACCGCGCCGCCTTCCTTGACGTGCTTGCCGCGGGCGATGCAATCGTCGGTAAAGACGGAGCAGAGGATATCGGGTACGAGCTCCTCGAGGGCCATGTCGATGGCCGCGTCGATGCCGACCGAGGCCGCCGCGTAGTAGGCGAGCTGGTCCTTCCACGCCGCCATCAGCTCGGCGAAGTCCTCGAAGGACTCGAGCGTCCCCGTGCCGCCGTGGAAGGTGAGGCCGGTCTTCGTGTCCACGCCGTCGTTCAGGGTCGCGAGGAAGACACGCATCAGGTTGAGGAAGCTCATCCCCGTCGTGCGGTAGCCCCATTTGCCGGGCACCGCCACCTCGATGCAGCCGATCGCCGAGTAGTCGCGGGCGTCCTCGAGGCTCACGCCGAGCTTCAGCATACCGGGCACGACGATCTCGTCGTTGTTGAAGGCGGGCATGCCGAAGCCCTTCCCTATCACCTCGATCGTAGCCTTGAGGAACTCGTCGCTCATGCCCTTGTGATACCGGACGGAGAGATTGGGCTGCGTGAGCTTCATGTCGCCGACCGACTCGAGGATGAGGAAGGAGAGCTCGTTGACCGCGTCCTTCCCCTCCGGTGCCCCGTCCCGCGCCACGCCGCCGATCGTCACGTTCTGGTACAGTGGCCCGCCCGCGGAGAAGCGCGTGTGAGACCAGGAACGGACCTTCTTGACCGCCAACAGCTTGAGCCAGGCGCAGGAGAGGAGCTCCTTCGCTGCCTCGGGCCCGATGCGGCCGGCCTCCGCGTCCCTTCTATAGAAGGGATAGAGGTACTGGTCCATCCTCCCCAGGGAGACCGAGTGGCCGTTCGACTCGATCTGGAGGGCGAGCTGGACGAAGCAGGCGAGCTGAAGCGCCTCGCGAAAGCTCGAAGGCGGGTCCTTCGCGATCGCCGCGCAGGTCCGCGCGATCTCCTCGAGCTCGGCCTTCCTGGCGTGGTCCGCGCAAGCGGCGGCCTGGCTCCGTGCGAGCGCCTCGTAGCGGCGGATCCACGTCGCGAGCCCCTCGAGTGCGTCGAGCATGGCGAGGTAGAGCTGGCGCTTCCTGAGGTCTTCGTAGCGGGTCGGGTCGAGGGCCTCGTCCATGCGCCGGACGTAGGTCGCGTAGCCGCCTATCCCGAGCTCGAGCGCTCGGGGCATGTTCGCGGCGATGTGCCCGTCGCCGGTGGTCATGTTCCCCTCGGCATGGACGATGCCCGAGTCGTTGATGGCCAGAAGCGTCGGCGAGAAGTTGGCCTCGGCCCGGTCCTGCAGCGTTCCTCCCTTCCACCATGCGCCGATCTCCTTGATCTCGGCCTTCTGCGCTTCCGTGGCAAAGTAGGGCTCGGTGGGCCTTACGTCGATCCCGTCGATCTCTCGCAGGATCCAATCCACGGAGTACTCCGGAAAGATCGCCGCGGCCTTGGTCCTCGATGCCGTATTCCCGACGACGAGCTCTCCGTCGTTGATATAGATGGAGCTCTCATCGAAAGTCCTGCGCAGCGCGAGGGCGCGCTTCCTGACGACGGGCAGGGCCTTGTTTTCCCGGTAGACGCGCGTGTAGATCCGCGCCCTTTCGGTGCAAAGCGTCGGCACGGTCGAGAGTATCTCTTCCTTGAGCCGCGCGAGCCGTTCGTTCATGTCAGCCTCCTATGGAAATTGCCAGGCCGAGGGATCGACCTCGCTCGGCGATCGTCTCCGCGAGCCCGGGGGCCAGCTTCGTCCCGGGGGGGTAGGGGTAGCTGCGGCCGAGAGCCGCGTATTTTCCGGCCGCGAGATCGTGGAAGGGCAGGAGATGAAGGCGCCGACCGGTCGCATCATCGGCCGAGGCGGGGCGCGGCAGGCCTGCGGCGAACTCGAGGATTCCGCGCCAGGAGGGCTCGTCGTCGTTGAAGCCGGGCACGATGGGCACGCGGATGGTCAGGTCGGCGCCCAGCTCCGCCAGATACCTCAAGTTGCCCAAGGCCAGGGCTACGTCGCCGCCCGTCCCCCTGCGGAAGGCCTCCGGATCGACCTGCTTCAGGTCGGCGAGCCACTGGAGCGACAAGTCCGCGATCCGCTCGACCCTCGTCCGGCCGACCGCCAGGCAGGTCTCGATCGCGATGCCGATGCCCTCGCTCGAGGCGGCTCTGAGGAGCTCCTCGGCCAGATCGATCTGCGCCAGAGGTTCCCCGCCCGAGAGCGTGAGCCCGCCGCCCGACTTGGCGAAGAAACTTCGGTCCTTCAGGACCTCTGCCATGATTTCCTGGACTTTGGGTTCCCTCCCCGCGACTCTTAGGGCCAATGCAGGGCAGACCTTTCCGAGCTCAGGCGGAGGCTCGATATCCCGGTCGACAACGATTCCGCCAGCTGGATCCGACCGCAGCGCTCCGCCGTTTGCCGCCTTCAGGCACGTTCCGCAGTCGACACAGTGGGATCGCGTATAGAGCAATTCCGGCCGGGAGGATTGGCTTTCAGGGTTCTCGCACCAAGCGCAGGCCAGAGGACAGCCCTTGAAGAAGACCACTGTCCGTATCCCTGGCCCATCGTGCGTCGAAAACCTCTGGATATCGAATATCATTGAGCTGAGTATAGCTCAATGATTTCATTTTGTCAATTAATGCTTTCATGTGTAATTTTAATTAACGACTCATCGCAGCTTCTATAATCAAAATAGGCTTCAGGCACGCCGATATTGAATCCTGGTATGTGCGGGGGACTGGATGTGAGGTAGCATGCTGACCGAGGCCGCGAAAAAAGAAGTGCTGCGCTTTTTGCGGGAAGCCGGAAAGGGATCCATATCCCTCAGGTTCTGCGAGCGCTTCGACGAGAAAAGCAAGATATGGAACCTGAAGGAACACTCTCACCCCTACCTTGAGATTATCTACTTCATCGAGGGTAAGGCCAGCGTGGCGACGGGGGGGGATATCTTCGATGTCGCCCTCTTCGACCTACTAGTCTACCCCCCGGGGGTCGCGCACAGGGAGACCCTCGACTCGTCGAGTCGTCAGGAGATCGTCTGTCTCTGGCTCGAGCTCGGGTGCCGGGCCACCCTCCCGTATTCGTTCAAATTGAGCGATGACGGCGGGGAACTCGGCTGGCTCTGCCAGAGCGCCCACAAGAACCACGTCGAGCGCGGAGAGCGCTTCCGCGAGCTGGAGGAGCATCTCCTCAGGTCGCTTCTCCTCTTTATCGAGCAGAAGCTCTCGCTGGCCGGCCCGTCGAGGAGTGCGGCTCTCGATCGATGCCGCGCATACATCGACGAGCACTGGGCGGAGGACTTCGACGTGGCGAGGCTCGCGCACGTGGCCTACGTCACGCCATCCTACCTTTCCCGCCTCTTCAGGAAGCACCTCGGCACTACGCCGATGCGCTACCGCAACTCCGTGCGCATAGAGAAAGCGAAGCATCTGCTTCTCATAAAATCGGCCTCCGTGGAGGAGATCGCCGACGTTCTCGGATTCGCGGACACCAAATATTTCAGCCAATTGTTCAAAAGCATCACCTCGCTCAGCCCGAGTCGATTCCGCAGGAAATACCAGGTTCCTTTGTCTTCGTAGTTCAGTTTTGCCTACCTCTCAGTGCAGTTTTCTCCCTTTCCGAATTTCCAAAGTGCAATATCATGGAGCTTATGTTCAATAACCCGCAATCAGCGGTACATTACCCCATAATAACTTCATTCAATATTAAAAATGATTTGAATGAAAGATAATTGACAACTATCGGAACTGTGACATAATCAGTTCAGCTTACATGTGGGTTCCAATACCCACTGTATGATATTTCTGGTCACTCCAGGAGGTTCAGAATGACAGGAATGAAGAGGGTGCTGATCATCGGACTCGTGCTGCTGGTCGCGCTAGCCTTTGGGGCGAGCGCTCAGGCAAAGGTGAAGGCGGCGTTCGTCATTTCGAACATGGCCAACGAGTCTCAGGCTTTCTCGTCGAAGCAGTTCCTCAAGTTCGGCGCGCAGTACGGCTTCGACATGTACACCTACGATGCCAAGGGCGACGCGCAGGCCGAGTCCCAGATCGTCACCAATTGCATCGCGCAGAAGTTCAAGGTCATCTTCCTCAACCCGAACGACATCAGCGCGATCGTCCCCAGCATCATCAAGGCCAAGGCAGCCGGCCTCGTCGTCGGCATGTTCTCCTCGGACCTCGCCCCCGAGAACCAGAAATACCGCGACTTCTTTGCTGGGGTCAACGACACGATGGCCGGCCAGCAGGCAGCCCAGGCCTTCATCAAGGCCTTCCCCAACGGCGCCAAGATCGTCGAGATCGGCGGCCAGGCGGGACACGACGCCCAGATCAAGCGCCACGACGGCTTCAACGGCGACAAGGGCATCAAGGGCAGCAAGATCCAGGTCCTCGACTACAAGGCCTGCCAGCAGTGGGCGACCGACCAGGCCCAGGCCATCATGGAAGATGACCTCACCAAGTTCGGCGACCAGATCCAGGGCGTATTCGTCCATTGGGACAACGGAGCGACGGGCGTCATCGAGGCCGCGAAGGCCGCCGGCGTCTCCGGTCTCTTCATCGTCGGCGTAGACGGCAACCGCGCGGGCTATTATCAGGTCCAGAGCGGAGTCCAGGCCGTCTCCATAGCCCAGGACTTCGTCCTCATGACCAACACAGACCTCAAGCTCGCCCAGGCGGTCGTCGCCGGCAAGAAGGTCACCCCGGTCAACTACGTCCCGTTGGCGGTCGTCGACAAAAAAATGATCGAGAACGGCGGCTTCGATCCCCCCGAATGGTGATAAGGTAGTTAGCGCAAAAGGCTCGTTTCGCCTCGGGGCGAGACGAGCCTTGTTCTACATCCATATGCTTGAGGGTGGGGTTCAATGGAAACTGTCGGGTCGGACGTGATTCTCTCGATCAAGGATGTCTCCAAGTCCTTTCCGGGCGTCCACGCCCTGGACAAGGTCTCGATAGACTTCAGGCGGGCCGTGGTGCACGGCATAGTCGGCGAGAACGGGGCGGGCAAGTCGACCCTGATGAAGATCCTGTCGGGCGTCTACCAGAAGGACTCCGGCAGCGTCGTCTTCGACGGCCAAACCATCGAAAGCACGACGCCGCACGAGTCCATGCAGCGCGGGCTCGCGATAATCTACCAGGAGCTCAACCTCGTCAACACGATGAGTGTTGGCGAGAACGTCCTCCTCGGCCGCTTCAAGGAGATGAAGGGCATGCGAGGCACCCACTCCAAGGCCAAGGAGATCCTCGAGAGCATAGGCTGCAAGGTGAGCACGACAAAGCTCGTTTCCGAGCTCAGCGTCTCCACGAAGCAGATGGTCGAGATCGCCAAGGCCCTGTCCTTCAAGTCCAAGCTCATCATCATGGACGAGCCGAGCTCGAGCCTGACGGCCGAGGAGATGGCCCAGCTGGTCAAGATCATCCATCAGCTCAAGGCGCAGGGGATCTCCATCATCTACATCAGCCACAAGCTGGACGAGATATTCGATTTCTGCGACATCGTCAGCGTCATGCGCGACGGCCGGGTCATCGGCACCAAGGCCACGGCTGAGTTCACTCGCAACGAACTGATAACGATGATGGTGGGGCGCACCATAGAGAACGAGTACCCCCCGCGTCCGCGATCGGTCGGCAAGACCCTCATGGAGGTCTCGCACATCAATACCCATAAGCTCCACGATATCTCCTTCACCCTCAAGAAAGGCGAGATCCTGGGGCTGGTGGGCCTGGTCGGGGCAGGCCGGACCGAGATCGTCCGCGCGCTCTTCGGTGCCGACAAGGTCAGAGGGCAGCAGGTGCTGATCGACGGCAAGCCTGTCGCGATCCGGAACCCCAGGGATGCCAAGGACGCGGGCCTCGGCTTCATCCCCGAGGACCGCAAGCTCCAGGGCCTGGTTCTGCCCTTCTCTGTGGAATCCAACATCTCGATGGCCAGCATCCAGAAGTTCAGCAAGTTCGGCTTCATCCGGAAATCCCTCGAACGAGGCATCGGCGCGCGGCAGGTCAAAGCCCTCGACGTCAAGACACCCTCGACCAAGGTCCCCGTCGTGAACCTCTCGGGCGGCAATCAGCAGAAGTGCATCGTCGGACGATGGCTCGAGATCGCGCCGAGCATCTTCATCATGGACGAGCCGACCCGGGGCATCGACGTCGGCGCCAAGTACGAGATCTACGTCCTCATGAGGAAGATCGTCGAGGAAGGCGGGGCCATCATCCTCATCTCCTCCGAGCTCCCCGAGGTCCTCAACATGAGCAACCGCGTGCTCACCATTTTCGA
>JBEKVO010000010.1:0-89532 GCA_049513895.1 Rectinemataceae bacterium
CCATGAGAGGCGCAAGAGCAATATACTTCGAAGTAATACCTTCGATCAGTCCCGAATCCGGCATACATCATAGTATAATTAATTAGCATCACGGTCAACTTGTTTTGACGCGCCGCCTAAGTTCATCGATGGGTTTGGACTTCCCTGCCGTTCGTGCTTATGTTTTAGGTAATCCCCGGAGGTTAGCATGCCCGATTCCATATTCGAGTTTTCCGCCCGCGCGAACGACGGCAAGGAAATCGCCTTCAAGTCTTACGAGGGCAAGGTTCTCCTCATAGTGAACACGGCGAGCAAATGCGGCTTCACTCCCCAGTACAAGGGTCTCGAAGGGCTCTACGAGAAGTACAAGGACCGCGGCCTCGTCGTCATCGGCTTTCCCTGCAACCAATTCGCCCACCAGGAACCGGCGGGCGACGCCGAGATCGCCCTCTTCTGTCAGCGCAACTTCGGTGTGACCTTTCCCCTGATGTCCAAAATCGAAGTCAATGGAGCCGACACCCATCCGGTTTTCGCCTATCTAAAAAAGAAGGCACCCAATAATTCAAGCGAGAAGATCAAGTGGAACTTCACCAAGTTCCTCGTAGGGAAGGACGGCACGACGGTAACCCGTTTCGCCCCGAACATCGAACCGGGCAAGCTCGAAAAAGACATCGAGGCGGCGCTGTCTGTTTGATGTCCTCGGCAACGGCCATAGGCCCCGAGAACCGACAGGCCGTTTTACCTTTCAAGTTTCCTATAGACTATTCGATGCGGCCTGTCGGCAAACGGGGTGGCCGTTTCCCAGTATTACGGCCGTAGGTTACAGGCCCCGAGAGCGGATCGCCCGCCTTTCATCTCTCAAGTTTCCTGTAAACTATTCTATGCGGGCGATCCGCTTCGCTGCCAAGCTGGGAGCGGCGCCACTCGGCGAACTCGGTAAAGTTACCGTCGAACCAGATCGCCTCGGAGTTGCCCTCGAAAGCCAGGATGTGCGTGCACACACGGTCGAGGAACCAGCGATCGTGGCTGACGACGAGGGCGGCCCCGGCGAAATCGTCAAGAGCCTCCTCGAGGGCGCGCATCGTGTTCACGTCCAGATCGTTGGTCGGCTCGTCGAGCAGCAGCACGTTCGCGCAGTCCTGCACCATCAACGCCATATTGAGCCTGTTGCGCTCGCCGCCCGAGAGCACTCCCACCTTCTTCGACTGGTCCGTCCCCGAAAAATTGAACCAGGTGCAATACGCCCTCGAGTTCACCTCTCGTTTTCCCAGCTTGATGATGTCCAGCCCGCCGGAGAGCTGCTCGAATACCGTCTTTTCCGGGTCGAGCCCTGCTCGCATCTGATCGGCATAGGCGAGCTTGACCGTCTCGCCCAGGCGCAGCGTGCCGGCGTCAGGCTTCTCCTGGCCGGTGATCATCCGCAGCAGCGTCGTCTTGCCCGCTCCGTTGGGCCCTATCAGACCCACAACCGCCCCAGGCGGAACCTCGAAGGAGAGGTTCTCGTAGAGGAGCTTGCCGTCATAGCCCTTCGCGAGTCCCTTCGCTTCTATGACCACGTTGCCCAGGCGCGGGCCGGCCGGGAAGACGATCCTGGTTTCGCGCAACTTTTCCTTGCCGTCCTCGGCGAGGAGCTTCTCGTAGCGCTCGATACGGGCCTTCGACTTGGCGTGCCGCCCCTTCGGGCTCAGGGATATCCATTCGAGTTCCCGCTCGAGCGTCTTGGCCCTGGCAGAATCGCCCTTTTCCTCGATCTCGAGCTGCTTGCTCTTCTGGTCGAGCCAGGCCGAGTAGTTCCCCTTCCAGGGAATGCCCTCGCCGCGGTCGAGCTCCAAAATCCAGCCCGCCACGTTGTCGAGAAAGTAGCGATCGTGCGTCACCGCGATCACCGTGCCCTCGTACTCGCGCAGGTGCCGCTCCAGCCAGGCCACCGTCTCCGCGTCGAGGTGGTTCGTCGGCTCGTCCAGGAGGAGAATGTCGGGCTTCTTCAAGAGGAGCCTGCAGAGCGCGACGCGACGGCGCTCGCCGCCGGACAGTACGTCCACTACCTTGTCGGGCGGAGGACAGCGCAGCGCGTCCATCGCGAGCTCTAGGCGGGCATCAAGGTTCCAACCGTCGCAAGCGTCCAACTTTTCCTGGACCTTCGCCTGTCTGGCGGCCAGTTTATCGAAATCCGCGTCGCTCTCGCCATAGGCCTCGCCTATCCTCTCGAATTCCGCGAGCAGGTCGACGATCTCCTGGACTCCCTCGCTCACTACCTGCTTGACCGTTTTCCCGGCTTCTATTATCGGTTCCTGCTCCAGGAAGCCGATCGTGTAGCCCGGAGCGACGGAAGTCTCGCCGAGGATCTCCGTATCGATGCCGGCGAGGATGCGCAGGAGGCTCGACTTGCCCGAGCCGTTGAGGCCGATGACGCCGATCTTGGCGCCATAATAATAGGAAAGACGGATGTCCTTGAGTACCACCTTCGTGCCGTGACGCTTGGTGACGCGGTCCATGGTGTAGATTATCTTCTTGTCGTCGAATGTCGTTGCCATGGGGCTACTATAGCAAGAAAGGAGCGTGCAGGTGTAGTAATGGGCGCGCCAGCGGGCGACAAGTACCAAAATATACCTGCCCAGAACCGGGAGCAGAGTCCATGGGTCCCAGCTACGAGGGAATGGGATCTCGCTAGTCCTCGGCTTGAGGACCCGATGGCCTGCGGAATCGCTCGACCCCATTCCCTCGGCGTCCCATGGCCTCTGCTCCCATCAATGGGCAGGCATCAGTCTCGTAATCATCGCCCGCCGTCGGGCTCTTCGCGAGTAGTCCTCGCGCTTTCGGCGCGGAGCCGAGTGGAATGGGTTGTAATGCCCGCTTCCGCGGGCGGCGGCTATCGCACATTCTGCGCGGAGCCGAGGGGCATGGGTTGTAATGCCCGCTTCCGCGGGCGGCGGCTATCGCGCATTCTGCGCGGAGCCGAGGGGAATGGGTTGTCATGCCCGCTTCCGCGGGCGACGGCTATCGCGCATTCTGCGCGGAGCCGAGGGGAATGGGTTGTCATGCCCGCTTTCGCGGGCGGCGGCTATCGCGCATTCTGCGCGGAGCCGAGTGGAATGGGTTGTCATGCCCGCTTTCGCTGGCGACGGCTATCGCGCAGGGAGAGCGCTAGCCGATCCTCCCGGTCGATACCGGGGCGAAAGATCGCAGCGTATCGATGTTCGCCCGATAACCGGATTCTGACTTGACGACGAGCCCGAGTTCAAGTAGGACCGCGAGGTCTCGCGATACGGTCGGGCGCGATTTCGTCGCATATTCCTTCGCGACCTTCACGGAGAGGCTCGGCGCGTCGGTCGCGCTCGCTGCCTTGTCGATAGGCATCGCCAGTGCGAGGATTCTGAGCCGTCGCATCGTTCCTGCCCTTCTCGCGGAGCGAGCCGACCCGATCGTGGATGTAGTTCTCCCAGGCTATCCTGAAGAGTCCTTCTTGTATCCTCTCGAATATATCCTCAGAGCCAACTCGGACCTCAAGTCCAGCGAATACGCCACGCCCGTCCTTGGCCCGCTATGATTACCTGGTGAACCTGCCCGAGAAGGCGGACATAGCCAAGGCCTTCGAACTCAATCGATGGAGCGCTTCAGCTCATCGTCCTGGAGCTCGAACACTCCCATAAATTGGATCATGACGGCCTCGTATCCCTTGTCGTCCCAGAGCTTCAGCGCGAATTTTTCCTCATCCGCCAGAGAATCGAATTTTACGACGAACTGGTACTCGTCCTGGCGTCCCGCGATGTTGCTCCAGACTTCCACGCTCTTGACCTGGGGTTGCTTCGCCCAGAAGGCGGTCAGGGCGCGGGCCGCGGCTTCCATCTTCTCCCAGTCGCGCACGACGCGAGTATTTCGAATAAGATAGACCACAATAGTACCTCCAAGATTAATAGGATAATCACAATATACGGATTTTTAATTGTTGAGAGTAGATCGAGACGAAATGATTTTCATAGATCGATGAATAATCGGCTGAAAGTAAGGAGGAAAGCGCCTTTAATAAAACTGAGTTTCTCTTGTCCCTTGAAGGCCGCGGCGTTGCACACGAGGCCGTTTTCAGTCACGGACTGAGTTTCTCGCGCTCAGTTTTCCGAATCCGCATCGGCGTCGTCGCGACTCCCTCGAGGATCTCACCGCCCTTCGATACCGTCCGCACGATGAGGCGATGGCGGCCTTCCGCAAGGCTTGCGGGAACGACGGCGAGTAGAGTCGAGGGCTGGACCTGCGCGTAGACCTCGGCGCGCGTCTCGCTTCCTGCCTCGTCCCTAAAGAATAAGCCGAGCATCCGGTTCGCGGGATCGAACTTCATGCGAGCGCCCGATATGCGTAAAAAACCGCCGGCCTCAGCTTCCTCGACGCTCCCCGAAGGCAGGGCGGAGGCGGAGAGCAGGCGCGGCAATCGACGGTCCCCCTCCTTGTCGCGGACGCATTGGATCGAGGCGAGGGCTTCCGCTTCGATCGCCGGGTCGATGCGAAAGTCGATGCGGAGCTGATGGCCCGAGTCCGGGTTCCTCGGGAGGAAGGGGTCGCTCGAGGACCGAAAGCTGCCTTTGGCCACGGGCAAGGCGGCGCCGAGGGGTGTCTTCACGTAGCAGCCGTCGGCCAGGAGGCGGGCGAGCTCCTCTCGGGCCAGCTGGAAAACCGCTACGATGTCGGTTTTGGAGAGGGTCGTCCTCCCTGCGGCCATCCGGTCTATGAATGCTTCGCTGTCCACGACTTCCGACCAGGAGGCGAGGGCGTAATAGGGTTTCTCGCTCGTCCCGAGATGGTTTCGCATTGCGCGGATAGTCAAGGACATGGCGACCTCCTTGCCGGATATGCTATTAAACGCATCTCGGGTAAGTTGGCGATTGAAGTTGACTGACTTTACGAGTGGAATTTACAAAGTTTGGCAATTACTGTGATCAACTTGGGTAATCGCCGTGACTAACTTGGAGAATTATCCTGACCAACTTATACAGTCCGGCCAGACTTGTCCTTCTTCGAAGTTTCAGAAATACTCCTGCCATGGGGGCGTCGCCATCATCGGATCGCTCGACGACGTATTCAGTCAATCTAGCCCCGAAAAAGAGGCCTAAGAGCTCTTTAGTCGCTGGAATTGAGATGAGGAAGCGGCGGAAGAAGGCAAAAAACAACTCGCGAAGAAGGAGCGCTAACGGCAGGCCGAGGAATTCGCGAAGAAGAGCCTACGCTTGCTCTACATCTGCTCTCGTGAAAATACTTCACCCCGACGCCGAGCGCGACGAGTCCGCGAGTTTGTCGGGGAATGACACGCTGCCTTCCTTCCGGTTTGAGATTTGACTGAATCGAGGCTTAAGCGGCATACTACGCCAACCATGAGCGCAAGTACACCGAAATCCCAGGCCGCGGGCAAGGCGGCCGAGAATAAAAAGCACGGGCGACCCGCCAAGGCAGGTCGCGCAAAGGCGGGCGCCGCCAAAGCGGCAACCGTACCCTATCACAAGAAGCCCGAAGCGATGAGCTACGAGGCTTGGCAGCTCGCCCTGCGCAAGCACTACGTGCCCGAGGAAGCCTTTACGATACGCTCCTTGGGCGGCGCGCATCCCATTTTCTGCGACTATTCCGTTTATAATCCGGCAAGCGGGCGGAGCTATAAAGTGGCGCTCCGCGATGGCGCGAGAGGTCGCCTCAACTATTGCGAGTGCCTGGATTTCAAGACGAACCGGCTCGGCACATGCAAGCACGTCGAGGCCGTGCTGAGCTTCGTTGGCAAGAAAAGGGGCGCCAAAAAAGTGCTTCAGGAGGGCTTTGTCCCTCCCTATACATCCGTCTATCTCCGGTATGGAGAAGAGCGTCGAGTGCTCATCAGGATCGGCACGGAGCATTCTGTCGAATTCGAGACTCTCGCGTCCGGGTACTTCGACGCTGATGGACTGCTCCTCCCTGAAGCGGAGAATCGCTTCGAGCTCTTTCTCGAGCGCGCCGCAAAGATCGACGAGGCATTCCGCTGTTATGACGATGCTCTCGCTTTCGTGCTTTCCCGTCGCGAGACTGCCCGGAGGAAGGCTCTACTAGAGGCCAAGTACGCGGCGCCCGAATCTCTCGACGGCCTTCTCAAGACCAAGCTCTATCCCTATCAACGCCGAGGCATCCTTTTCGCGGCAACTTCGGGCAGGTCCCTCATCGCTGACGAGATGGGACTCGGCAAGACGATACAGGCGATCGGCGCCGCCCTCCTGTTCAAGCGCGAGGTGGGCATCGAGCGCGTTCTCGTCGTCTGCCCGACCTCGCTCAAGTACCAGTGGCGCTCCGAGGTCATGAAGTTCACGGACGAAAGCGTTCGGGTCATCGAGGGTCCCATCCAGGTCCGCGAAAAGCAATACCGCGAAGAGGGCTTTTTCAAGATCGTATCGTATCATGCCCTAGCCCACGATCTCGAGGCCATCGCGCGCATGGATCCCGATCTCGTCATCCTCGATGAGGCCCAGCGAATCAAGAATTGGAAAACCCGGCTCGCTCGGAGCGTCAAGCGGATAGAATCGACGTACGCCATAGTCCTCACGGGCACTCCGCTCGAGAATAACTTGGAGGAACTCTATTCGATCGTCGAGTTCGTGGACCATTATAAGCTCGGTCCCTTCTGGCGCTTCCTGGCCGAGCATCAGATAAAGGGCGAGGGCGGCAAGGTAACGGGGTATCGGGGCCTAAGCGAGATAGCGGGCCTCTTGTCGGACATATCCCTAAGGCGCAGGAAGAAGGAAGTCCTCGAGGACTTGCCGGGGCGGATAGACAAGCGCGTCTTCGTTCCCATGACGGCGCAGCAGCGGAACATTCACGAGGAATTCGCCGAGAGCGTCGGCCGCTTGACGCAAAAATGGAAGCACAGAGGCTTCCTCACCGAGGAGGAGCGTCAGCATCTCCTCATCCTACTCAACCAAATGCGCATGTCCTGCGATAGCACGTTCGTTCTCGACCAAGATATCGAGCATAGGCACGATACGAAGATCGACGAGCTCATGGGGGTCCTCGAGGAGTGCCTCGCCGATCCCGAGCAGAAGATCGTCGTCTTCAGCCAGTGGGAACGCATGACGCGGCTTGTCGCTCTCGAACTGGACGAGAGAAAGATCGGCTATCGCTCTCTGAGCGGGGATGTGCCGAGCGCCAAGCGGGCGGAGCTGTTCGATACCTTCAACGGCGACCCCGATTGCCACGTCTTTCTCTCGACGGACGCCGGGAGCACCGGCCTCAACCTCCAGTCGGCATCCATCCTCATCAATCTCGATTTGCCCTGGAACCCCGCCGTCCGCGAGCAGAGGATCGGGCGCATCCACCGCATCGGGCAAAAGCGCAACATCACCGTTCTCGACTTCGTCTCGATAGACACGATCGAGAGCCGAATGCTCGATGTCCTTTCTTTCAAATCCGATCTCGCCCGAGGGATCCTGGATTCCGGCGAGGATTCGATTTTCATGGGCGAGGATAAATACCGACGCTTCATGAATGCCGTGAGCGAAGTCGCAGCAGCCCCGGAGGGATCGGAATCCGCTCCTGCATCGCTCGCCGCAAACGACGAGGATGAGGGCGAGACGGCCGAGCTCGCCGAATCGCGCACTCCCTCCGCTTCGCCCGATGCGGGAGAACTTCTGTCTCGAGGAGTCTCCTTCCTGAGCGACCTCTCGCAGGCCCTCTCCGAGCCCGGCGGCGCCGAACGTCTCGTCGCCGCAATCTCGGATACGGATCCCGAAACGGGTCGCATGTACCTCAAGATTCCCGTGGAAGGCTCGGCAAGCGCCATCGGCGCCATAACGGCGCTCGCCGGCCTTTTTTCGGCGATCAGCGCAAAGGCGCGAGACGGCTCCGTCGAAATTAAGTCAACTACCACCACCAAAGCACGGGGTTAGCGACAGACGCGTGGCAGCGGCTCGAAGGCACGGTTGTGGTGTGATGAGCGATATCTCGAAGTTGTTCAGTTCTTCAAGCCACCCCAAAATCCATCGATGAGGGCTTTAAGACCCAATTCGAGTTGTCTATCAGGATCATAGGGTTTCATCGTTTTTAACGCTTTATTGAAGTGCGGGCAGTCGGCCGATGCTTGAAAAAGCTCATTGGCATTGGGATCTTCCCCTCCAAGTGGCTCCCTGGCTTGAGCGAGGGTGTGGCCGATCGTAAAAACGGCGAAACAGGTTATCGCGTCGCTGGCTACTTCTGGACTAAAGCCGGCATCTTCCAAGAGGCTCAAGAATGCTTCGATCAATTTGACCACGGCAGGCGTGGTTGCGAGACGGGTACTCACGATAGGAAGGGCGCGAGAATGCCGCAGAAAGGCCCGCCTCATCGAGCGAACGGCTTCGGCCACTCGCTCGCGCGGATCTCCGCTCTCGCCCATCGGGCCGGGGTCGATTTCGAGATACACCTTCTCGACGATCCCGTCGAAGAGAGCGGCCTTGTTGGGGAAATAATAATACATCGCGAGTTCGGGGTAATCGCCGAGCCGCACGCCGCGCTCTGGCCGGACTCGATCCCGTGAATGGCGGCAATACGCCGGACAAAGTCACGAAGGGTATCATGATATCAATAATACACCGTTTTTACTCTCACCGCTTCAAGTTTTTGTCCTGTCGGCGAAATCAGCATGCAGATCGGGACAGGGGCCGACGTTCTGGAGATCGAGCGATTTCAGCATGAGGGCACCTCAATATCATCGTACTGTAACGAGTCACGAGCTCGTCCTGAAACCGCCGAGCCTGGGGCAGAGTGCGGCAATTTCTTTTATTGCGTCAAGAGTTAAGCCAAGAGCAGTATTCGGATCAACTTCGCCAGCCCTGTTAAGCGGCCCTGCCGCGAATCCATCCTTTTGTAGCTAATATATCCCAGGCTATCGCTATCTGCTCAGGGAGAAAGCGCTTCTTGCGCTCGTTCCACGCATGGACGAGTCGAGCCGCCTCTGCGGGATTCGTAGCTCCTTCGCGCGTCGCCACCCAGTGCACAGAGGACAGGAGCTCGAGACCGAAGGGGCTCTCGAAGCCCTCGACAAGATCGGCGACGCGATCGAAGCGGGCGCGTATTTCAGGCCTATCCGTCAGGAATGCCTCGGCGGCGACGAGGGCATCGGGCACCGCCTCGATAGTCTTGTCCGGTTTGTCGCCTCCATCGGCGTAGCCGGTAACGAAGTACCCATCGATTCGCCTGAGCACGTGGCGAAGATTCTCCGCATAGGGGCCGTAGGGAGCTTTAGCGTACTCGAGCTTCAAGGGCTCCCCGGCCTCCTGCATGAAGTACATGAGCTTATGGATCTCGAGGAGGCTAACGAAAGGATCCATGAGCCCGGCAAGGTATCGCCGCATCAATCCGAGGAGGGCCGCCCTGCCCGGCGTCATGGTCGGCGCCTTCGCCTCGCCCTCGGAGGCCGATGCGGGAGCGCCGGCGGGCTCGAAAAGGATAGCTTCGACATCCGACAGGACTGCGAGAGCGCGCTCGATCCTCGGTCGGACATCTTCCCAGTCGAGACCGCCGAGTCCGCAGCCGAGTGGCGGCAAGGCGATCGATCGTATTCCGCGCGAGCGAATCACATCTACTAAGGCGGCCAGACCCGACTCGATATCCTCGATCCTGCTCTTGTTCTTCCAATCACGCTTCGTGGGGAAGTTGATAATAAAGCGAGGACCAGTAAGCTCGGTATTCTCTACGACGAACATGGATCCTGGACGGATCTCGCCCCGTTCACAGGCCTTCTCGTATTCCTTGAAGTTGTCGGGGAAGGCGCGCTTGAATTGGAGAGCTACGCCTCGTCCCATTACGCCCACGCAGTTGACGGTGTTGACGAGAGCTTCCGCATGGGCGGAGAGGATATCGCCCCTAGTGATTTTTACCATCCCTCCGGTCTCCATAATCAATAATACCATTCCGCTTGGACTTCAACCAGCGGTTTTTTCGAATCACCGAGTATGCGCATAACACGCTCACAAACGGCATTATGATGAACGCCTATGCGGTGCACTAGACTCCAGGGCACCACGTCATGGATGAGGAATTCGGCCTGCTTATGTTCTTTAGTATTAGGCACACGCCAATCATCGGAGCACACAGCCTCCCAATCAATCGCGCTCAATGCTGAACGATCGGCGTAAAATTTCGAATAATACGCACCCGCGTTTGTTGGCGTAATTGCCCATGCTCGCCCGCTCATATCCGCCCATTGCGCGAGTTCTTCGAAATCGAACTCGAGATGCAGCATAGACTCCTGTCCCCCATGGTAATCCAGGTCGGGATGATTTCCCATGTACAGAAGATACAGCATCACGGAACGAGAGCAAAAGTAAAAAGGAACATACTCGCCGACCTTGGTTCCCGGGTGGCATGGCATCGGCATTTCCATTCGCCTTTTCTTTATATGGCTCATCCCAACGACGGCTTCGGGACCTCCTCGCGCGAGCAGTGCCGCTTCGCTATATAAAAATCCGTCACTGACTATCGACGTGAGGTTGTCGATATGCGTGATGTGGTACAGACGCGGCGATCGCAGTATGGCCACTTACTAGCCCTCCTCGGCTTGTCTATAGAATCTCATTTCGTGAGCTCCCCCACCGCAGTCCCCATAAACCGCTCCACCAGCCCGCGCGACCCGGACACCTGAGCCTCGAGCCTATCCACGAGGGCCATCAGCTCGTCTATCTTGGCGACGATGCGCTTCTGATCGGCGAGAAGGGGAACAGGTACTGCCTTCAAACATTCAATTCGCTATTGGGCACATGTGTCGCCAAATCGTCTTGGAAACACTTCGCTTGCGTACACATCGCGACGACCCGGCCCCATTGGTTCTTAAAGATGGTTGCATAGCCTTGATATTGCCGCTTCGTCTTTTTAATCTTCCTTCCCTTGGGCAGACTCGCGAGGCGGGCTTCCATATTCAATGAGCATTCCAACTTGATCATTACGATGGGTCTATCCGAGGCCGCTGCGACAGCCAACCAAGCTTCAGTCGCCTTCGAGGGGATGCAGAATATAGCTTTCGATCCCAATGCCGCCATACCGAGCCACGAGAGGACTACGGATCGCAGGACTTTGACCGTCGCTTCCGGCGGCGGACAATCTTTGGAACATGGAAGAGTAAGTACGTCCGTCGGCGACTCGCCGATATCTGAATAATTATCCTCTGCGACATCCGCGTCTATGTGAATAATAAGAAGATCAAAACGCGATAGTGTCGGATCAAATTCAAGAGAACCGAAACCCATAGTCGCCTCTGCGCGACACCACTTATAGACGCCTCCCCAGCCTCCCTGCATCTCGGGACGAGTCTCCTCGGGTTGTAAGAGAGTAAGGACGAAGGGATTCTTGAGGCAGGCTTTCAGGGCCGCCTCGATGATGACGAAATCGGTTATTCCTTCGGCGACGAGGCCGATCGCCAGCTCAGACATTCGGCACGGCTCCGAGATTGCCCATGAGCCAGAGGCGGGAAAGCGGATAGTTTTTCTGTAAAGCGGCGAGATCGGGCGTCATTTCGATGCGTTTCACGACGGTCTGTCCGTCACTGTTGCGATCTATCGCGAAGAGACGAATCTCATCGTCCATAAGATCGAGTCCATCGAGCACTGCCGGGTTATGGGCAGTGAATATAAGCTGCCTATCCGAGTCAGCTTTCCGGAGCCAGGAACATATTTTCCGGATGAGAGCCGCCGCGAGCCGCGGATTCAGAGCCTGATCGATATTGTCGATGGAAAACACCTTGGGCGCCTGGGTAGAAAGACAGAGGATAGCGGAGAAGAGAACATAGAGGGCTCCCTCGCTCGCGTCGTATGCGGTAAGGGTATTGCGCCCTTCTTTCATGAAGCGATCGGTGAAACGGAGCACGCTCTTCGTCCGGGCGACGGAGGGAGAGAGCAAGGAGCCACTTGTCGTCGTCGTGTCCACGGTCTTTACCCAGTCGACGAGCCCGAGCAGGTCGTCGAGCAGATCCTCGTCAGTATCGAGACGAGCTTTCTTTAGCTCCGCGAAGGCTTCGGCCAGGCGACCGCCCGAAAGGCCGAGGGGGTCTCTCGCCTGCGGGTCGCCCACCATCCCCCGTAGTGTAGCCGTGGATGGTGTGTAGATCGCATAATTCTGGAGCGCGGCCATCAGGCGCGCGGCCTTGTTGCCGGGATCGAGCTCTACCAATTTGAGGGCTGAGAGGCCCTTGTCCTTCGTCAAATTCTTCGAGCCGCGAACGCCATCGGAGACGATTTCATCACGTCCATCGAAGAGGTATTCCGTTTTGAAATGCCAGGCCGGATTGGGATTGTCGAGAGGATTGAGAAGGCTAATGCGGAAGATGGCCTCACTACCGCCTGTCGATTCAGTATCCGCCGCCGAAAGGCTGATATGCGCGGGAGTCTGCGCGGAGGCGAACGACGATTTGTAAAGACGCGGCAAGCCTGGCCTGACGCCTCGGCGGAGGAGGGCTTCATCATCGACGGTACCGTTGGCCGCAGCGCCGAGAACGCCTATGGCCTCGAGGATATTGCTCTTTCCGACGCCGTTCGCCCCGATAAGGCAATTCACCCGGCCCAATTCCAGGCTGAGGCTTTGGATGGATTTGAAACCGTCGATGGTTATTTTACGTAACATAGAGCTTCCCCCATCAGGAACTGGCTAAAGACTACTACACTCTGCTGGCGAGTATGAAGGGTCAACCCCACTGGTTCCGTATCTCCGCGAACTCATTCTCGGAAGCGCATATCCCTTCCCAAAGACGCAGGGTCTGCGGAATTTCCTTGGGGATAGATTGGTAATACTGGAAAAGCACGAATGATAAAGACGCTGCCGATTTTCGTACATCCAATTTCTGAGAGATGGCTGTTGCATCCGATTTTGCAGGGTCTGTTTCATGAGTGAGCTCTTTCAAACTTACGATTTCTTTCGATCTTGCTCATATTTCAACCATAAATACATTCGCGATACTTTAATCCAAACCTCTTCAATTAGGTCGAATAGAGTACCACATATCTCCGGAGAATTTGGTCTATCCCTCTGAGTTCGACTAAATAATGCATTTAAAACTTCCAGAGTCTCTAACTGCTTCTTCTGCCCATACAAAACAATATATTCTTGCAGCTCGGCCGCGAGATCTGGAAGCAACGATTTATCATACTTGTTCAGGACATATGAACTGACCGCATTAACAGCGGAGAATAATGTTTTGTATTCTAATGATGAATCCGGGACAGAAGAGTTCCATCGGACTGTATTTACTAATTTTGCAAGCTCTTTCTCTATTTGCGCGTCTGGAGTTTCCTTATGCTGGGCAATATTTATTATATTACAGTAACATTCTTCGTTGGAGAAAAAATGATCCGAAAGGCGCTCTTCACTGGCTAAACGATACCCCGCGAGAATTGTTCCGAGACAAAGATAGTATATTCTAATTCCATATAGATACATTGATCCGAAATATTCCGGTCTTTGCTTGTTATTTGACAAGTTAAAAAGTTGCGAGACAGAATGTCCCTCGTGAACAAGCGCAGAGCGCTCCCCGTAGAATTGCCTTACCCATTCCTCAAGGCGTTCCGGACGACCTAGAAGTAATGAAATCGCGTCGATAATTCGATCAGTTTTTTCCGCCGCCTTGATTCCCAATAACGATTCAATAGAAATAGCAAGTGAAGTCATAGACAAATCATATTTTTCAGGATTCCTCGTTGCTTCATTGAACCAACGGAGAGAAGTGAATACTCTTTCGCTAAATGCCGTATCATCCTCTAGGTCTAGCAGTGCCAGAAATTGTTGATAATCAAATCGTTTATTGCCAGTCAATACTCCAAGGTCGATACTGAGGTCCTGACCTTGATTGAAGTACATTTCATGAGAAGTTGGATAAATACGACATCCAGGAACAACCCAAAAGTAATAATTGAAGTCAAAAACACCGCTTAGCCCAGGAACATTATCATTCTCAAGAAAGTTATTTGTAACAACATTGCTAACGATCTGAGTATTGTGATTAGGTTCTACAAGATAAATTGATTCTAGCCCTGTTGAAAGAATAACCATAGAGGCATGGTCAGAAGTAAAAAAAAGGCTATTAGATGCCTTGTGCGGCTGTGCATAAATAAATCCAAGGAAGTCTCTTATTTTTTGCAGCTTTTTAACGTCAGGCAAATTCCTAGCGCGATCGGCTATTGGGAGCACAGCAAATGTTGATAAGGCAATGCGTGTCTCATTTCGCAAGAATAGCATTTTGCATATTTCTTGGACGTTAGCTGTATCTGCGACATCAAGACCATCCAGGTCCGTGGATGGGCGGAACTCTATTCCCCCAATCTTGACTCTAGATGATGATTTAAGGTATGGAAGAAATATGTATGAATTGTTTGTTAAAGTGATCGCCATTATCTGCCTCTATCCGACATTCAACTCAGATTTATAGAGAGGTCCCGCCGAAACAATCGCCTCACTAAGCATCGAGCGAAACCACGGCTGGTTTAAGTAGCGCGTATCAAACCAAAAGAAGCGATGACCACTCCAATCCGACTGTGCTATAAACCCTATTAACTCGCTCGATCCCCCAAGGATAAAATCAAAGTGCCAACCTTTGGAAGAAGCAGTCTCTTGCCATTTCGAAACATGCTCAACCCACTTTTCGCGCTCTGAACGCTTTCCCCCGAGGAGAACCTCCGGTAAGTCCATCGGCAAATACACAATGTATCGAGCTAGTCGGGGATGTTTACCGAGAGCTGTCATTATCGATTCATCCAGCTCGCGCCACTGGGCTGTTCCAAGATTCCAGAAGTATTTAGCCTGCCAACCCCATTCAGAGCCGTCCGTAACGACGGCATAGCATTCCACTCCCGCGTCAGGCGGACCGTTCCGGATGAACTCTGCCTCGGGAGGCTTCTCAACCCTCGCGATTTGAGAACAGAGTTCCTCGAACCCCGTGTTTTGGGATCCCTCGATCGGCCGAATCGTATGCCAGTCAACGAACATCACTTTCCCTTTTCCTTAAGCAACCCCGGCGAAACATTCCACTGCTCCCCGTCGTCGGTGATGATTGTAACCGTCTTTTTATTCAGCCGAACGATCCTGCCGCTCTTTATCCGCCCTTCACGGTCGGGGAACTCGACGCTCTCACCGATGTTGAACCGACCCATTGCGCGGGTGCTCTTCGCTTGGTCGATGAGCTTGAGGCGCTCGACGATGAGCCTATTCAGATAACGGAGCTCTTCCTCGCTGAGTTCCTTTATAAAGGCTTCTATTTTCGTCGCTTCGAATGTCTTCGGGATCAAGGTATCGTCATTCCTTTCCTGTTGAGCTTATCCAGGTTCGGCCATAACGACTGAAGCACTTCCGGACTTCGCCTCGTCCCAGCTGATTCGCGAAGGACCTAAAGTCATTGCGCTCGTGCTGGATGCGCCCCGCGACTATTGCCGGATGGACTCCTATCCGCCGCGCGTAATCGACGACATCGCGCGGTTTCAGGTCCTCCCGCGCGCTCAAGGAGAAATCCTCAGGGAGAAGCGATCGGGCCGCGTAATCGTCCGCCTCCTCCTCCCGAGCTGCGCCATCCGCCGCAAGATCGAGATCGTCGGCGATCCATGGGGAATCCCCGGAGAGATGTCCGCGTGCCACGTGGCCTAATTCATGGAGAAGGACAAACCAGAAATTGTCGAGACGATCGTATCGCAGCGTCAGGGCGATGACGGGCGTCTTCTTGCTTATTATGAACACCGCTCCATCGAGATAGGTGTGCTTTAGGTGGGGCAGGGCGAGAAGAACGAGACCGGCCTTTGCCAGATAATCGCGGGCATGTCGAGGTCCATCGTCGAGGACGCTCAGGGAAACGAGAGCCTTGATGAAGGCATCGCCCATTATCGCCGGATTGAAGCGCTCAAGCGCCGGAAGTTCCTTGGCTTCTTTCAAGGCCTGCAAGCTCCACCCGAGGAGGGCGTATCGATCCAGGGCGGCTCTGACGCGCATTCCGTCGGTCTTCCGGAAGCCGATGCTCGGGATCGCGGCCGCGCCGCCCGCCGCGCCCACGAGCCAGCGGACGGCCTCCTCCGCCCTCTCCTTGATGCCAGAATCGCCTTTCGCAAATCCTTGGAAAGCACCGTTCTTCTCCATCTCGACTAAAGGGAAACGAGAGTAATCCATTTCCGACAGTGCGGCAGGCAGCGGTTCGAGCGGTTCCCGAATCAGAACGTCGGCGGGAATGCCGAGCCCTTTGTTGAGAGCGCGGATCATGGCCATGCTGAGCTCGCGTTTGCCCGAGAGGACTTCCGATACCTTTGATTTGACGCCGATATAGGGCACGAGGTCTTTCTGCGTCAGCCCCGCCTGTTCCATGCGGAATCTTATCGCGGCGGCTGGGCTCGGGAGGTCGATCGGGAAGCGCTCGTCTTCGTAGCGCCGTATCAACACGGCCAGCACATCCCGTATATCCGCGTCCGGGCTGCCCCCCGCCGCGTCGAAGAGGCGCTCGAAGTCAGCCAGGGCGCGCTCATAGCCTTCCTCGGTCTCGATGACCTTAAGATGGACGTCCATTATATGTCTCCACATCGATCCGGTCGTATTCGGCGTGCGTACCGATGAACTTGATGTACGCATACCCGCGCTCGTAGTGCAGGGCGCACAGGAGCCGGTATTTATTCCCGCAAATATTGAACACGACCCGGTTGTTAGCGACGATGCTCGCCTTGGGATAGCGAGCCTTGATTTCCTCGGGCGATGTCCATTTCGCGCGTGACGCTTCCACGTACCAAGCCTCAAGCGCCTCCCGCGCGTCGGCGTGGACCGAGAAGAAATCGACTAATGTCTTACGCGCGAGGACATTCACCTTTATATATCCTACTTCGTTCCCAGAATGTCGTCAAGTCTAAAGTTCCTATTTTGGGAACCTTGATAAGACAACATTTCATGCTTTTGCCCCACATTCTACGATCCATCGATTTAGCGAACACAATAGCCTTCAGTTCCCATACATCTCCGGAAACACCCTCGCCAACTTTTTCAGTGCCTTGCCAATATTCTCATCCGAAAACAGCTCCCGTTTGAGCTTAGCGGCCCACTCCTTGTTCCTCGCAATGACCTTTTTGATCTCTTCTCGGGCTATCTCCTTGCCCTCTTTTCGCAACCCCACCGCGGCGAAATCCACCGTCGTGAAGAGTTCGAGGTTATCGTTCGTCTCGTAACGGAAGTTCTTCATGACCCAATCGACCGCATCGCCGACAAGAGGATCGGTTGTATACTTATCAACTTCCGCTATGCTTCCCCCGGCAATCATGCCCTCGAGAGGATCAGCCTTCGTATCCTGGACATAGCCACGCACCCTCGCTATATTCTCGGGGCCGTCGAACTTCGCCCAAGGGCTGTATGGCCCTGCGGCCTTCTTAATGTAGTGCTTTGTCACATCGTCGCCCGCCCTACGATGCGCGAGATACGAAAACTTAGTACGCCTGAACCGTCCCAGGGGATGATCGGAATCGGCGGTTATACTCACGATACGAGAAATGAGAAGAGCCTCTCGCAATTCTTCATCGGCGATGCTAGTCCTTGTAGGAACCAGTCTGGCTCCTTGCCGCTGCGCGCGCTCTATCACGGCCGCAATTGCCGCCTCAATGAGCCGCTCCGACAGTGCACGAGACTCGGCGAGCTGGACCTCTAGCCTATCCACAAGGGCCATGAGCTCATCTACCTTGGCGACGATACGCTTCTGCTCGGGGAGAGGAGGAAGCGGGATAGAGATGCTATTCATTTTACTCTGGTTCATTTTAGGTTGGGCTGAACCGGTGACGTAAGGCAATAACTCAATAGCATTGATATACAACTCAATATACCGAAGAAAGTCTATGCTAATGCCATCCAAGACATGAGCATGGTTATTTACCCAGTATTTTCCATTTGCAATAAAAGCAATCGGTGTTGAGCGATTAATCAGGTTTGCCCCATCCTCACCAATTAAAAGAAGGGGCTTGTCAAAAAGGTAGCCATCAATTTTGTCTATAATTCCAGAAGCTCCATAGTAATCATAGATCTTTGTCTTGGTAGCTCGTTCCGCCCTACTGATTGGAATACGTTCGGCATCACGATTAATCATAATATCCCCGAATCTTGCCCAAACCCAATTAGCAGGTATTGTATAAGTACCTTTAGTTTCATGAATCCAGTTAACAGTCGTTGCTTTATTTTTTTGCTCATTCTCAAATACTTCTTTTTTTAGGGTTCCAATTCGTAACAACAATTCGCGGGCAGACCCATCCTTCAGATTCTGCTCCACTAATTTCCCCCGCACCGCTAGCTCCAGTATAGCCTTCCTAATTTCCGCCGGATCCATATCGTACGACGTGTGAAAAATAAGCCCGAGAGTGCCTACCGTCGGTTTTTCGGCAAAGCCTGCGAGCGCCGCTCGCGAGAGGCGCCGCCCCTTCTCCTTCCGTTCCGCCTCCTCCGCCTCGAGCCGATCGCAGAGGGTCATGAGCTCGTCCACCTTGGCCACGATGCGCTGCTGCTCGGCGAAAGGGGGTATTGGGATTAGCCCGCTATAAAATGTGTCATCATTGATCGCTGGATAAGCCATACCCTTCATACTTCCTTGAACATATGCGGTGAAGCGCGTACTCCGCAGCCAATAAAAAAGATAGCGATTATCGATACCAGCGAACGGATGGAGAATACCAAATGCAGTGCTAACTATAGGCTCGGGACTAATTTCTTTATCAATAATGGCGATATTCTGCAGATAAGGCCGAACTGTGGAGTAAATTACCGTGCCGCGAGCGACGAGTTTGCGTGCTCGGGAAGGTGCTTCATTTGGTTCAAGGACCGCAACCCGATCGCTAACGTACCCTCGCCTGGAATCGATGCTTCCGACATCAATATATGTAAATCGTCTATTCGGAACCTTCTGTCCGAGTTCATGGCCAACGTCTGAGAGCCTCGCCCACTTCCATGTTGAAGGAAGTATATAAAGACTGATTTCTGTTTCAATCGGTATCGATACTCGTGCTTTTATTTTATGATCAGAGACGAGACGAGCTCTCTCAATAAACGCTTCTTCCAAGAGCTCTGACGCGGGTGGATGTCGGTCATCTTGCTCAACCAGCCTTCCCCGTACCGCCAGCTCCAGTATCAACTCCCGCATCTTCTGTATGGCGTTGGGCGCAGCTGCGAACTCGTCGAACTGATGAAAGAAGGTATCGAGCGTCACTTCTCCGCCCTCCCTTTCGCGGCGGAAGTGAGTGCATCCCTCAGACTGTTCTTGAGCTCCGCGCGCGTCGCGGCTATCCGGGCGAGGAGCTTCTCGTACTCGGGGAGGAGCTCGTCCACGTCGCCGGGGCCGTCGTCGCTCACGTGGGGGTTCTTGCGGTCGAGGTTGAAGTTTCCGGCCCTGATGTCCTCGATGGAGACGCACCAAGCCCGCTCGTTCTCGACCCGCTTCTTCCACCATGCCTTTTCGGACACGAACTCCTCGATTCGTATAGGCTTGGTCTTGTTGTAGGACTTGACCCCCTCGGGGTAGGGATGCTCGTAGTACCACACTTCCTTGGTGGGTCTGCCCTTGGTAAAGAAGAGGAGGTTGGTACTGATGCCGGTGTAGGGGCTGAAGACACCGTTGGGCAGGCGGACGATGGTGTGGAGATTGCACTCGCGCAGGAGCTCTTCCTTGATGCGGGTCTTCACTCCCTCGCCGAAAAGCGTGCCGTCGGGGAGGACCAATCCCGCTCGGCCCCCGTTCTTGAGGATTCTCATGATGAGGACGAGGAAGAGATCGGCGGTCTCGCGGGTTCGGAAATCGGAGGGGAAGTTGGACTCGATCCCATCCTCCTCCATCCCGCCGAAGGGCGGGTTGGTGACGACGACGTCAAAACGCTCCTTGGGGCCCCAGTCGCGCAGGGGTCGAGCGAGGGTGTTGTCGTGGCGTACGTTATGCGGAACATCAATACCATGAAGCAGGAGGTTCGTGACGCAGAGGACGTGGGGCAGGTGCTTCTTCTCGATGCCCCGGAAAGATTCCTGGACTGCCCGCTCGTCGGCTTCGGTTTTGGCCTGCTTTCGCAGGTGGTCGATGGTCGCGGTGAGGAAGCCGCCCGTGCCGCAGGCGGGATCGAGGATGATCTCGCCGAGGCGGGGATTTACCTGGTCCACGATAAGCTGCGTCACGGCGCGAGGGGTGTAGAACTCGCCCGCGTTCCCGGCCGACTGCAGGTCCCTGAGTATCTGTTCGTAGATGTCGCCGAAGAGGTGGCGATCCGCCGAGGCGTTGAAGTCGATGCCGTTTATCTTGTTGACGACCTGACGCATCAGGGTGCCGTTTTTCATGTAGTTGTTGGCGTCGTCGAAGGCCGCGCGGATGAGGGCGGAGAGTTTCAGGTCGGCGCCGCCCGGAAGAGCCTTGAGCTTGGGCAGCAGGTTGTCGTCCACAAAATCGAGGAGTGTCTTCCCGGTTATCCCTTCCTCGTTCGAAGCCCAGGTCGACCAGCGAAGGCTCTTCGGAATGGGCGATTTGTAGTTAGCCCGCATAACCGCGAGTTCCTTTTCGCGGTCGTCGAGAATTTTAAGGAAGAACATCCAGCCGAGCTGCTCGAGGCGCTGGGCGTCCCCATAGGTGCCCGCGTCCTTGCGCATGATGTCCTGGATGCTCTTCACGATGCCTGATACGTTGGACATGTTTTAGCCGACCTTGTTGTAGAGTTCCGTCTCGAGATCGCGGACGGCGGCGAGGTACTGCTCCCTGCCTCCGAAGAGACCGATGATTTCGACCGGAGTGCCGAAGTCTGTCAAGGGCTCGAGCTTTAGTATCTCGGGCGATTCGACGCTCGCGAGGCCCCCGTCGGCGTATTTTTCGAGGAGGGCGCCTAGGACTGCCCGTGCCTTCTCGCCGTAACGGCCGAATACGTTCCGCTTCTGCACCTTCGTTGCCCGCTCGCGGCGGGTGAGGGGCGGCTGGTCGTAGACGACGTGACAGATGAGGTCGAAGGCGTCGTAGTCCCGCCCGATTTCCTCCGCGAGCTCGTCGAGGAAGAGCCCATGGCTCGCGAGCTCCTCGACGATCGCTTCCTTCTGTGCCGCCTTATTCCAGACCTCGAGGAATTCTCGCAAAGACGCATAGGATTTCCGCACCGTCTTCCGCGAATAATCCCTCAGGGACTCGGTGATGAGCTTTCCCGCCGCGTCCAGGTATTGTACCCGCTCTGAGGCCACGCGTACTTCGACGTCGTCCACGTAATATTTCCGCGGTTTCGAGTCGTCGCCCTGCCCGAAGGGATCGGCCCTCTCGCGGACTTCCTCAGGGTTATCCTCGTCGGGCGGCACTACCGGCTCCTCCGCCTTGGGCTCGTAGATGCGCACGGGCTCTCCGTCGAAATCGCGGTCGGCGAAATGGGCCGTCGCTCCCCTGAAGTCCATGATGGTAAAATAGAACTTCTCGTAGTCTTCGTTGATGCGGGTGCCGCGGCCGATGATCTGCTTGAATTCGGTCATGCTTTCTATGGCGCGGTCGAGGACGATGAGGCGGCAGGTCTGCGCGTCCACGCCCGTCGTCATGAGCCTCGAGGTCGTGGCGATGACCGGGTAGGGCGACTCGGGATCGATGAAGTTGTCGAGCTGGGCCTTCCCATCCTCGTTGTCGCCGGTTATGCGCACGACGTAGCGCTTGTCCGCCGCCGCGAGGTCGGCGTTGACGTTCACGAGGCCCTGCCGCATCCGCTCCGCGTGCTCGATGTTCTCGCAGAAGACTATCGTCTTCGAGAAACGGTCTGTCCTTCTTAGGAACTCTGTTACCTTCTCGGCGACTAGGGCAGTGCGCTTCTCGAGGATGAGATTGCGATCGTAGTCGCTGCCGTTATAGATCCTATCCTCGATCTCGAAGCCGTACTTGTCGAGCTTGCCCTTCTCGGGTCGCCACTCGAGGTCGCGGTCGAAATTGATTCGCACGACCTTGTAGGGCGCGAGGAAGCCGTCCTCGATCCCCTGCCTGAGCGAATAGGTGTAGAGGGGATCGCCGAAGTAGACCGAGTTGGAGACCTCCTTCGTCTCTTTGGGCGTGGCGGTGAGGCCGATCTGCGCGGCCGAGGAGAAGTACTCGAGTATCCTCCGCCAGGCCGTGTCGGCGGCCGCGCTCCCCCTATGGCACTCGTCCACGACCACCAGGTCGAAGAAGTTCGGCGAGAACTGCCTGAAGAGGTCGTCCTCCTCCTCGACCCCGGTGACTGCCTGGTAGAGTGAAAGATAGATTTCATAGGACTTGTCGATCTTGCGGTCCTGGGTTATGCCGCTCGCGAGCTTAACCACCGTCCCGTCGCGTTTCTCTATGGAGTTGTTGCGCCCGCTCAGCTTGGCCATCGCCGATTTGAATGGCTTGAAGTCGCCTATCATCGTCTGATTCGCGAGTATGTTACGGTCAACGAGGAAGAGTATGCGCTTCGCGATGCCCGCCTTCCAGAGTCGCCAGATGATCTGGAAGGCCGTGAAGGTCTTGCCCGTCCCGGTGGCCATGACAAGGAGAATGCGCCTTTCTCCCCGCGCTATCGCGTCCACCGCCCGGTTGATCGCGATGAGCTGGTAATAGCGTGGAGGCCGGTCCGATAAGTCGCTGTAATAGTCCTCGAGGGCCACGACCTTCCCGGCCTCGTCATAGCCCTTGTAGGCGCAGTAGCGCGCCCAAAGCTCCGCCGGGCCTGGGAATTTGTCCATGCTAAGCTCGCGCTCGACCTGAGAAGCGCCCGTCCGATCATGCTCGAGGAAAGCGTCGCCGTTGGAGCTGTAGGCGAAAGGAAGGTCGAGTATTTCGGCGTACTCGAGGGCCTGCTGCATTCCCGCGCCTACCGAGTGGTTGTTATCCTTCGCCTCGACCACCGCGAGGGGAAGATTGGGCCGATAGTACAGGATGTAATCGGCCTTCTTGGCCTCGCCCCGCTTCACGGTCTTCCCGCGGACGAGGACGCGGCCCTTGGTGAAGTAGCGCTCCTCGGCCACCTGCGTCTGGAGCTCCCACTTCTCGCCATTCGCACCGAGGATGGCCGGGGTGATGAACTTGCTGCGGATGTCGGTCTCGGTCATCTGTTTTTTATTCATGCCCAATCCTCGCGATCTCTTTGCCCGCAGGCTTAAGCCATTCTAACACAGTATCGCTGGCCCAGGAATATTGGGTCTACCTGACCGGCAGGCGGGTCTCTATCCGCGATATGGCGAGACCGGCCTACCCTGGGGTATACTCGCATCAGGGAACGACATGGGAGCCGATATGTCCAAGCGAATAAACGCTTCCGCCCTAATCAAGAAAATGCCCCGAGAGACCCTGGAGTCGATACTCCTCGAGCGCATCGGGGAAGACGCGGCGCTCGAGCGGCGCATCCTGGCGGAGTACGGGTCATCCACGACGGTCGAGCATTACAGGAGCCTCGTGGACGGCATGCTCGAGGGCTGCATGGCTGGGGTTACCGCGGCTATTCGGAAGACGACGCATATTCGGCAGCTATCGAAATCGAAGGGCTCTTCGACAAGGCCGAGAAGAAACCCGTCGAGGATCGGGCGCGAGCGGTATTTACGATAGCCCAGGCCGTCATCGATAGCCTCGTTCCGTCTCTCGACGGCTGCGACGATCACGACGGGAATCTCTACGGCACCGTCGATGAGACCTTCGGGCGCATTGCGGAAATCGCGAAATCGAAGAGAGCGGGATCCGCTCTGCTCGCGGATATTTCGCGTTGGGCCGAAAGCCTCGTCTCCTCGGATCGGCTCGGTTCGTGGAGTCGCGAATGGGCGGAAGCTTGCGTCGCAATCGCAGCCTCAGCGGCCCGGAGCGACGAAAGGCCCCGGGAGATACTCGCGCTCTGCGATTCGCTGATTAATGCGGAGAGGGCAGATTCTCCTTCCCCATATTTCGCCGAGAGAATAGCTCTCGTAATGATCGAACTCCTGGGCAGGCTCAAAGCCGAAGCCGACCGAGGGGCCTTCATCGAGGCTCATCTCGATTTCCATAGTGTCCGCGAGCTCGCGATAAGAGAGGCCCTCGAAGCCAAAGATTTTCTGCGTTGCAAGACCCTCGCCGCCGAGGGAATATCCAATGCCGTAAAGAAGGATTTGCCTGGCTACATCGACGGTTATCGGACCTCCCTCGTCGAGGCGATGGACGCCGAAGGCGCCGGTCGCGAGGCTGACCAACTCGTGGAGCGCTGGGCGATCGAGGCAAATAGCGATTCTTGGTTCAAGGTATTGAAAACGCGTATACCGCAAAATACCTGGACCGCGACGAGGGAACGAGTGCTCACGGCTATCGAATCCAGGGGCGACCGAACGGGGCTCCTCGCTTCGATGTATGCTTCGGCACGGCTTCTCGACAGGCTCATGGACCTCTGCGAAAAAAAACCGCGAGAGTTCATCGGGTACTATCACAAGCTGATGAAAACCTACCCGAGCCGCGTCGCCCCCTTATTGCGGGACTATATCGGCCGAAAGGCCGATTCCGACTCGAAGCGGAGCTCGTACGGCGAGACGGCTTCCCTAGTCGCCGATTACGGCAAGTGCGCGGGCGCCGAGGCCTGTTCCGCCCTCATAGACGAAATAGAGGACCACTATTCGGCGCGCCGGGCCATGCGCGAGGAACTGGAGAAAGTCCGCCCACGGTAATATGGTCATCATGCCCGTCCGGATTTCCGCATAGCCCGAGCGCAATCGCCCCGCTATTCAGGCAGGCATTCGAGGGCTATCCCCGAGAAGTCGTGCTCGACGCCCATCTCGTCGAGTATCTGGGACATCTGCCCGCGATGGTGAGTTCCGTGCTCGAAGAGCTGGCCCGCGAGGAAGTAAAAGGGTACAGTGCCCGGTTTACCGTCGTACCAGTCGAGTTCGATCGGATGAACGGAATCGACCTCGCTCATGGACTGTACGAGATCGATGAATGCCTGGTCCGCGAGGGCAAGATCGGCTTTCAGGGCAGCCCATTGCGCGGCGGAGAGCTTGCCCTCGGGAGCCGCGAGTCCGGCCGTCGCCGCAAGGACCTTGGCGGCCGCGGGAAAGGAGGCGCGGAAGAGATCGTGGAAATAGATCGTCGAGTCGAACACGTGGCACACGAGACCCGACAGGCTCTTGTAATAGCTCTTCCGGTCTTCCTCGCGGGCCTCGCCGGGCAGGCCGTCTACCAGGGCAAGCGCCGAAGCGTTGGTCTGCTTGGTATGGCGCGCGTACATGAGAAGGATTTCTTTCATTTGATGTCTCCTGGGACGGGGATATGCCCGTAGAACGATATCCCGCATTCTAGCCGCTCGAGCTTCGGAGCGCCAGATCCGCATTGCGGTCTCGATCCGGGAGTTATATCGTATAACCCATGAACGTTACCACGAAGACCGGTCGCGCCGCCCTCGCCAGCCCCTGGGCCTCTCTAGTCGACCCCGCGCATCCCCTCCCCGAATATCCGCGCCCATCCCTCGTGCGCGCGGAGTGGCTATGCCTCAACGGCCCCTGGGATTGCGCGATCCGCGCCGAGGGCGAGCCGCCGGCTTCCTGGGATGGCTCGATCATCGTCCCCTTCCCGGTCGAGTCCGCGCTTTCCGGCGTGGAGAAACCTCTGGGTCCGCGCGAGGTCCTGTGGTATCGTCGTTCCTTTTCGCTCCCCGAATCCTGGCGCGGGCGCCGTATAATGCTTCGCTTCGGGGCGGTGGACTGGGAGGCGCGAGTCGGCGTGAACGGCCATGCGCTCGGCTCGCATCGCGGCGGCTACGTGCCCTTCTCCTTCGACGTGACGGACTTGCTTCGCGAGGGCGAAGATGGGTACCAGGAAATCTTGGTCGAGGTGCGCGACCCCGGAGACGCCGGGACCCAATGCCGAGGCAAGCAGTCCTCGCGCCCCCGCCTCATCTGGTACACCGGCTGTTCGGGCATATGGGGGACTGTCTGGATCGAGCCGGTCCCGGAAGCGCATATCGAGGGTGTCACGGCGAGAGTCGCCCCCGGAACTTCAACGAGCGGAGGACGCCTCCTCGTGAGCGCGAAGTTGAGCCTGCCCGAAAAGGCTCCGGCCGCCCATCGTTTCCGCGCCGCTGCCACGGTCGAAGGAATCATCGTCGCCCAAGCCGAAACGCTCGCCGATTCGAATACCGCGTCCGTGGAGCTCATTATCCCGAATCCCGAGCCCTGGTCGCCCGAGTCGCCCTTCCTCTATGGTCTCTCCCTCGAGCTGGACGGCGGCGACAAGGCGGAGAGCTACGCCGCGCTGCGGACGGTCGCCCTCGAGACCGACGCCACGGGGCGATCGCGCGTCTTCCTCAACGGAGAGCCGTATTTCAACAACGCCGTCCTCGACCAGGGCTACTGGCCCGAGGGTATCTATACGGCGCCCACCGACGAGGCCCTGTATTCCGACATCGAGCGCGCGAAGGAGCTCGGCTTCAACGCGATCCGCAAGCACGCGAAGGTCGAGAGTGAGCGCTGGTACCGTCACTGCGACCGACTCGGCATACTCGTCTGGCAGGACATCCCCTCAGGCGGGGCTCGCTGGAGCCTGCTCTATTCCTGGCTGCTGGGCCGCTCGGGCGCGCGGCTGCGCGACGACCGGCGCCTCGGTCGCTTAGGTCGAGCCGATCCGGGCGGCCGCGCCGACTACGAGCGGGAGGCCGCGGAAATATACGGCTACCTCCAGGGCTTCGCCTGCATCGTCGCTTGGGTGCCCTTCAACGAGGGCTGGGGCCAATTCGAGTCGGCGCGCGTCGCTCGCGAGCTCGAATCGCGCGACCCCTCGCGGCTGGTCGACGCTGCCTCAGGCTGGTACGACCGGGGGGCGGGACACTTCGCGAGCCGCCACGACTACTCGCGCTCTCCCCGCCTCCCGAAGAGGATCGGCGCTCGTGCGCCCATACTCTCGGAATTCGGCGGCCTCACGCTCAAGGTGGCCGGTCACTCCACGGAAGACAGGCGTCAGTTCGGCTACGTCGGAGCGTCCGACGGCGAGGAATTGGCCGCGCGCTACGAGGCCTTGGCCGCTCGTCTCGCGTCGCTCTCCGCGCTCGGCCTCGCGGCCTCGGTCTACACGCAGCTCACCGACGTGGAGATCGAGCGCAACGGTCTCCTGACCTACGACAGGCGGCTCATCAAGGCCGATGCGGGGCGCATCAGAGCGGCCAACCTCGCGCTTTCCGCCTCCGGTTACAAAGGCCTTCGTATGTAGTATGACGTAAGGACCAGCAGGCGCTGAAAATGGCATAGGCCATTTTTCAGCGCCTGGAGGCCTTTGCACGAATACTTTCCTTGATTTCGCGACACGCTCGGCGTGTCGCACTACCATCGAAAGTATTAGTAAGCGGGGTTATCGAGCTCGCCGCCGATGCCCAGCTCCCCGGCCAGGAGGGACGTAAATCCGAGTACGGCGAGACCGGTTCGGGGATCGGCCTTCAGCCGCCCGAAGGACAGGACGACGTGGGTTCGCATGGCGGGCAGGCCCGCATACCGGTACTCGATGAGATCGCGCAGGAGCCGAAGGGTCGGAACCAGGGCATCCGAGCCAAAGGCCTTCATGTCGAGGACCTCGGACTCGAAGGCGCTGAATAACTCGCCGATCCGCGCCCCGAGGGCCTGCGCGAGTCTCCACCGCGCGTACTCGTAACGGAGGCCTTCCTTTTCGTGCCGGGGGACTTTGGGGAAGCCGCGCTTGAGCAGGAGCCCGAGGCAGAGCCAGGCCGCGTCCGAAAGAGGCCCTTCTGCCGCGGCGGCGCCGCTTCCCGGCCGCGACGTCGATGACGCGTCGCGTTCGCCGCGGGCCCCGAAACGGTGCCTTTCAAAATCGCGCAAGGCGTCCTCGTACTCCGCTCTGGCCGCGACGAATTCCGCCTCCGCTCCCGGGCCGCGCACATCGGGATGCGTGAGCTTGGCGAGCTCCTTGAACTCGGACTTGAGCTCTTTTACCGATTCGATATCGCCGCTTTTTATCCTGCGTACGAAACGGTTAGCCACGCCGCCCCGCCGCGGCGATGGCCGCCTCGAGCACGGATCGCAACCGCGGCTCGACCACCGTCCTACGGGCGCTGTCGAAGAACTCTCCCATTCCGGGATAGCCCTCGGCATCCTGGAGCGCGGCCTGCAGGCCCATCTCCAGCCTGTCCAGCTGACGGACGAAGCGCGCCTCGGGCGTCGCGCCCGCTTCGAACTCCTCCCAGAGCGAGAGGAACCACTCGACGTCGGGGTGCCCCTCGAGGGCGCGCAGTATGGCCCCGCGCTCGAGCTTCTCCTTTTCCGCGAGGCTCACGCCGTCCACGGGCGTGATATCGCCGGCATAGGACTCGCCCATCTCGTGGACCAGGGCGAGGAGGGCGGCGCGAGAAACGTCGATCTTTCCCATCGAGCCGCCGTCGCCCGCCCTTCCCGCGAGGAGAAGGACCAGGAGGGCAGTCCCGAAGGAATGCTCGGCGACCGATTCGCAGAGCTCCTCCGGCACGCCCCGCTTGAGCCAGCCCTGGCGGTAGAGTCGCTTGAGGCGCATGAGGCGGAAATACGAGACGAGCGCCGGATCGGCTCCGCTATCGAGGGCGAGGAGCTCGTCGGGGCCGGCGGCTTTGGTGATCATGGGGTGATATTATCACGCATCTGTGAAGAGCGACTCGATGTCGACAAAAAGCCCTTCGAGGACGGTGGAAGGAGCCGCGCCGAGCCCGTCCCCCCTTGAGCGCACGTAGGCGGGGCCGTATTTGCCTCCGGCCTCTAGGGTGAAGCGATTGAGCCAGGCCGCCTTGGGCTCGATCACCCAGTATTCCCGGACCCCCGAGCGCTCGTAGAGGTTGAATTTCTCGTTGATGTCCTTCTTCGAGGTCGAGGGCGAGAGTATCTCGACGAGGAGGTCCGGCGCACCCCTGATAAAGCGCTCGTCGATCTTCCTCGGATCGCAGACGACGACAATATCGGGCTCCACGCAGTTGTCGACCTCGTCGTCCTCCTGCCCCGGGCGAGGGAGGAGGACGTCTATCGGCGCGGGAAAGACACGGCATGGCTTTCCGCGCAGGAAGTCGAACAGGAGCGAGGCGAAATATACACTCGAACCTTGATGGCTGATGGTCGGCGCCGCGCACATCTCGTAGGCGGCTCCGTCGATGAGCTCCCAGCGCTCCTCGTCGGGCCACTTTCTATAATCGCCGTAGGTGAAACGACCGGCGAGATCGATGGCGTTATCTGACATGCGCTTCATGCCTCCAGTATACCTCATACGCGCACGTCTCGCCTCGGCGATTGAAGGCGGGGCCCGATCCTAGCCCTAAAGGCCGTTCTCGAAATTCTTGGCCTCGATTTCCTTGAAGTAACGCACGGTGCCTACCTTGAGTTCCGTCGTGGAATCCTCGTCGGCGACAACGATTCCCTTCGGATGCAGTTGGAGGCAGCTCACCGTCCAGAGGTGGTTCACCCCTTCTTCTATCGCGTGCCCGAGCGCGCGGGCCTTGTTGTGGCCCGACACGAGAATGAGTATCTCGCGCGAGTCCATTATCGTGCCGACTCCCACCGTCAGCGCGGTGGACGGCACCTTGTCGGGGTCGCCGCCGAAAAAGCGTGAGTTCATTTCCTTCGTATCCCTCGTGAGAGTCTTCACTCTGGTGCGCGAGGCGAGCGAGGAGCCCGGCTCGTTGAAGGCGATGTGGCCGTCCGCGCCGACGCCACCGAAAAAAAGATCGATGCCGCCCAACGCGCGCATCTTCTCCTCGTAGCGCGCGCACTCGGCTTCGAGGTCCTCCGCGTTGCCGTTGAGGATGTTCACGTTGTCGGGTGGGATGTCAATTTTCGAGAAGAGCTGTTCGCG
The DNA here is from genome assembly GCA_049513895.1 of Rectinemataceae bacterium. Lineage (GTDB taxonomy): Bacteria > Spirochaetota > Spirochaetia > Treponematales > Rectinemataceae > UBA1306. Next base: position 29,702 of record JBEKVO010000010.1, read on the forward strand.
CATGAAACTGTGGTAACTTTGCGGGTGATCCTCGGGCATGCCGACGTACTCGTCCATGTTGAAGGTGACGACGTTCTTGAATGAGACTTTACCTTTCTCGACGAGGGAAATGAGTTCCCGATAGGTACCTATCGGCGAGGAGCCCGTTGGAAGGCCGAGAAGGAAGGCCTTCGGTGAGCGAAGCTCACCCGGTGAGCTCTGCTCCCCCGGCGAGCTAGACTCGCCCGGCGAGCGCCGTTCCGCTTCATTTATTCGTTGCGCGATATGATTCGCCGCCCAGACCGAGACGGCGTCGTAGTCGGGCCTGATGACGAGACGCATGCCATTCTCCTTAGAGTTCGTTCTTTAGAAAACGCCCGCCCGCAATCGAGGCCAGGATGCGGAAGGAATCGTCGAATACGACGATATCCGCCTCGTAGCCGGGGACGAGGAGCCCCCGCTTGCCGAGGCCGAGGATGCGCGAGGGATTGGAGCTGGCCATCTCGACCGCGTTCTCAAGGGGAATGCCGTATTTGACGAGATTCCGTATGCCTTTTATCATCGTAAGGGACGAGCCTGCGATTACGTCGTCCGCCTTGCGCAGAAAAAGATCGTCCTTCAGATATACTTCCTCGCGATTGGCGAAAAGGGGACAATTGGCCTGCTCGGTCGGCTTGAGCGAATCCGTGACGAGCACCACCTTGTTGACCGGCTTGTCGCGCAAGAGCAGCCGTATGAGGTCGGGATGCACGTGCCTGCCGTCCGCGATTATTTCGCAGGACAGCTCCGAATGGATCATGATGGCGCCCACCGCCCCAGGGTCGCGATGATGCAGCCTCGACATGGCGTTGAAGAAGTGCGTCGAGTGAAGGATTCCCGCCTGCATCCCCTCTATCATGTTCTCGTAGGTGGCGTCGGTATGCCCCGCCTGGACGAGAATGCCCCGTTTAATGCAATAGAGGGCAAGCTCGTGCATACCTTTAATTTCGGGAGCGACGGTCATGTTCGTAATATGACCGGAGCCGGCCTGGTAAAGCCGCTCCATGAGATCGAGGTCCACCGGCCTCACGAACTCGGGCCGCTGGACGCCCAGCCTCGCGGGCGAGATAAAGGGTCCTTCCAGGTGTACGCCCATCACCTTGGCCCCAGGCTCCCTCCCCATCGTGGCTACGCAGGCGCGGATGGAGGCCATCATGTCGCCCTCGTCCATCGGATAGATCGTCGGGCAGAAAGCGGTGACGCCATAACGGCCGAGTTGTTCCGACATCGCCGCGATGGCGTCGGCGGAGAGGTCCTCGGTACCGAAGCCCGAGAAGCCGTGGATATGGGTGTCGATTAGCCCCGGGGCGATGTTGGCCCCGCCGACGTCCAAAACGGCCGCGTCGGAATTGAATCGCTTCTGCTCGAAGCGGCGCTCCGAGAAAACGTCGCTGATGCGACCGTCCTCCACAAAGACGGCGCATCTATCCATTCTGGCGTAACCGGCCAGGATAGTGCCGTTATGCAATACTATCTGCGACACCGGGCGACTCCCCCCGTGTGGCTACAACCCTCGAATCTCATTCCCATTTTTGCCTGATAGCCTTGATAACGTCGTATATCTCCAAGAAAATATCCATGATCTCGGGATCGAAGTGCTTGCCTGACTCCTCGCGCATATGATGGAGTACGCGATCTTCCTCCCAGGCGTCCTTGTACGCGCGCTTGCTGCTGAGCGCGTCGTAGACGTCGGCGACCGCGACGATCCGCGCGGAGAGGGGAATCTCCCGCCCTTTCTTGCCCGGAAGGCCCGGGAGGGAATCGCCCGCCGTCTTGGTGATCGCGCCCGGGTATCCCGTACCATCCCACTTCTCATGGTGGTTGAGCGATATTTCCCGAGCCAGGGTATCCCATTCCGAACGCGGGTCGTCGAAGTAACAGGCCCCGAACAGCACGTGCATCTTCATGTGCTCCCGCTCTCCATCGTCGAGGGGACCCGGCTTTCGAAGGATCGCGTCGGGGATTCCCACCTTGCCGATGTCGTGAAGCATCGCGGACATTTGCAGGATATCTTTGAATTCGTCTATTTCGGCCTTGGGAACGTCGTGGGCGAAGGCCCAGCGTTTATATATCTCGACCGCGTAGAATCCGACCCGATTCACGTGGGGCTGCGTCTCTTCCGGGTCTCTCATCGCCATCATCCGCACCATCTTGTAGACGACTTCTCGAAGAAGAAGAGCCCGCTCGATGGCGACTCCCGCGTAGAAGGCGAATTGCGAGACGATGTAACTCTGTTTTTGCGTGAATTCGAGTACGGAGCCGTCCGGGCCGAGGCGGTTGATCAGTTCGAGGACGCCTACGAGATCGTTCTTGCTCGTCCGCAGGGGAACGATCAGCATAGACTTTGTTTTATACGCGGAGATCTCGTCGAAATACGGGTTGAAGGAATAGGGGGCCTTGGGGTCCAGCCGATAGGCATCCGCGACCATGAGGCTTTCTCCCGTCGTCGCAACGTAGCCCGCCAGCGAAGTCACATCTATGGAGACCTCGCTGTTCGAGTAGATGTATTTGTTCGCGAGGAAGTCGTTGCGGAAGAGCGTGTCGTTCTGCACATAGCTGAACTTGAGCTTGCCGGCCTCGACGAGGAAGATGGAGCCCGCGTCGGCGGCCGCCAGTAAACGCGTCTCGGAGAGGATGCTGTCGAGAAGTGTCGAGACGTCGCGGATATGGTGAAGCTTCTCGAGTTTGATAAGTATCTCGCTCAATTCCTCGGCGTCCGAAACATTCCGTTGCGGCGACTCATTCATATATCCTCCTCGTCTTGCTCCTCGCGGTTTCCTTATTTGGCGGGCGCTTCGTCTGCAGGCGCTTCGTCTGCGGGCGTTTCGGCCGAAGCCGCATCGGGCGCCGGAGCCGGGGCTTGCAATGCGCTGCGTATCTGCGCGATGGCGTCATATACTTCGTTCTCAGGTCCGAGAGCCGTCTTGAAGCGCGACTCGGCCTCGTCTAGGGCAGTGAGGGCGACGGCCTTGTCCGCATCGATCGGCGAACCCTGTGAAAGAAGGACGGCCAGGTAGAAATTCAAGGTTGCAACGGCCATATCCTCGCCGCCCTTGGCGATGCTGCGTTGAAGAAATTCCCTGGCCTCGGCGGTGTTTCCCGCGGAGTACCAGGTCGAGACAAGCGTGCGCACGACGCTGGGATTGGAGCCAAAGGAGGCGACGAGAGCGTCGGCGGCCGCCGAAGCCGCGGCTCCGTTTCCAGTCTCGACCGCGATCATGTGGCGAAGAATGCCGGGCGTCGGGCTGTTGGGGTAGTCCTTGTCGGCGATGGCGAAATATGCCTGGGCCTTGGCGTCGTCGCCGAGCTCGGCGGCCGTTCTGGCTCCGAAGGCGATGGCGTTGATCCGCGACGGGTCCTCGCCATAGGCATCGATAGCCGTATCTACCTCGAGCAGGGCCTCCGCCTTCTTGCCCCTAAAAGCGAGACTCATGGCGTAGCTGTACAGAGCGTTTGCGTTTTTCGGATTCAGTTCGATCGCCTTCCGGTAGATCGGATCGGACTCGTCGCCGCGGTTCAGCCTGACCAGAGCCTCGGCGTGGTTGAGGAGACTGGCAGCGTCGAATACGCCCACTCCGTAGGCCTTGGCGTAATTCTCGGCGATCTTCGCGAGAATCTCGTCGTCGCTTAAGGCCCACTGCCCCGAGAAGCGACCGAGTACGTCGTAGTAATAGTCCCCAAGCATCTTCGAGAGGATGCCGGGGGGGGCGACGCCATTCGAGGCCTGCGCGTCGGCAAGGGCGGGAGGATCGAAAGGTATGGGCGTGTAATCGCCCTCGCCTTTCCTGAGGCTGTCCAGGTCCTGCCCTTCTTCGAGGTCGGCGAGGCCGAACGAGCGATGCATATCGCTGCGGACCGCTCCGCGGAGAACGAGACTCGTTTTCATCGCGAGGGCAAAGGGATCGGCATTGGCCTTGTCGAAATCGTCTATCGCCTGATAGGCCGACTTCCATTTACCTTGGGATGACAGAGTCGCCGCAATCTCGAGCACGTCACGGCAGGCTTTGCTGGCCGCGGCGTATGGCTTCAGGGATTCGACGATATCGGCCGTGGAAGCGGGCGCAGAGGCGGCTTCGGGCGCCGCGGCCGCGTAGGGAAGGGCAAGGCATAGGGCCGTCGCCGCCAAGGCGAGGGCCGCGAATCGTTTCATTTTGGCTCCTTAAGAATACAAGAAACAATAGCATCTTTATATTATAACCGTATCCGCGACGAATGGGTCAGTCAAGGCGGCCATACGCATGCCGTGTTGCAGAAGGCGGGCCCGATCGGAGATACTCCAATCCATAATGAAAGATCGTCCGATCGCCGGCGCGCTCCTCGGTGCGCATGTCCCGCGACTCATCGGGTTGTGGAGAGCCGGTCAAAACCTCAACCAGTACCCCAATTACGCGGGCAAACTGAGCCGGCGAGAGGTTGAGACAGCCGGAACCGCCCTCCTCGCTCTTCAGCGCGGGCTCACGGGTGGACGAATCCTTGCCGGCGCCGGATACATGAACGACAGCGACCTCCTTGGCGCATACCTGCTCTATTACTGGCCCGTCTCCTATATGCAAGTCTCTCTCGCCCTCGCCGAAGGTTCCTGCTCGCCCCGACGCGTCCTCGATCTCGGCTCGGGACCCGGACCCGCCTCGGCCGCCGTCATCGACGCCCTCGTCGGGACGGATGGGGGAGTCGACGAGCTTGTCCTCGTCGACGGTTCACGGAAGGCCCTCGACCTCGCGGCATCCCTCCTCGAACGCGTACCGGGCAGGCCCGCGAGCCTGAGGACGGTGGAGCTCGACCTCGAATCGGAAGAGGAGCTCCCCGAAGGCCCCTTCGACCTCGTCGTCATCGGGCATTGCCTCAACGAGCTATGGGCCAAGGAGTCGAACGCGCTCGACCGCCGGACGGAGCTATTGGAACGTGCGGCTGCCCGCCTGGCCCCAAGCGGCCGAGTCCTTGTCGTCGAGCCCGCCCTCCTTGCCACCTGCCGCGGTCTTATCGCCCTGCGCGACCGCCTCGCGTCGCGCTCCTGGCGGGTCCTCGGCCCCTGCCCGGGTTCCTATCCCTGTCCAGCCCTCGCGGCCGGCCCGGAGCGAAGCTGTCACGCCGAGTCGCCCTGGAAGTCGCCGGAGAGCGTAGCCTCTCTCGCGAGGGCGGCGGGTCTCGACAGGAACTCGGTCAAATTCGCCTATTTCTTCCTCGCGCCCGAGTCCGCTCGTGGCGGGGAACCCGAAGAGGCGCCGTCGGAGAACCGCCGAGTCGTCTCCGAGCCCATGCTCAATAAGGCGGGCCGTCTGCGCTACCTCATCTGCGGCGACGGCAGGCTCGAGACCATCTCGGGCATAGCCGACGATGCCGACCTTAGAGCAAAGGGCTTCATGGGCCTTCGCCGCGGCGACATCATTCGCTCGCGGGGACTCGAACCGAGGCAGGGTGGGGGTTTCGGTCTCGTTCCGACATCCGAGCTCGATCTTCGGGCGAAGGCCCCCGAGGCATCGCCTTGAATCTCGATCTTCTCAGTTCCTCCATAAAGGAGAAGGCCGAGCTCGATTTCGCCCGTTCGGGCGGTCCCGGGGGCCAGAACGTCAACAAGGTCAACTCGAAGGCGATAGCGAGAATACGTCTGGACGAGGTGCTCGGCCTCTCGGCGGCCGAGGCGGCGATGGCCGCCGAGCGCTTGGCAGGCAGGCTCACGACCACGGGCGAGCTCGTCATCCAGTCCGACGAGGAGAGAGACCAGGGCCGAAACCGCGAGGCCGCCCTCGCCCGTCTCTTTTCGATTATTGCCGCGGCTGCCCGCTTGCCTAAAATCCGGAAGGCCACCAAACCGACTCGGGGGTCGAGGGAGCGCAGGCTGGCGTCCAAGCGAGTTCGATCGGCGTCGAAGGACCGCAGGCGCAAGCCCTCCGAGGAATAGGGAGCCTATGGCGCCTTCCCCGCTTCGTAAAGTGAAAGGTATGCGGCCATTTCGGCGGGATCGATGCCCGGCTCGAAGAGCTCGCCCGCCTGGGCCGGACGGTATCGCTCGTCCCTTCCCTCGCCCAGACCGATGCCGAGGCTCCGGCCGATCTCCTTGGCGAGCACTTCCTCGACGTAGAGACTTCCGGCCTTCGCCTCGCGCTTGGTCGTGAAGGAGAAAGCCTGGGCGTTGAGCAGTATGTCCGCCTCGACTATATTCCCCGACGCGTCGAGATAAACCCGGCTCCACGAGGCTTCCCCGATGGGCAGCTCCTTCGGCCAGTGAGTCATCAGGACAACCTGATTTCGCCCATCGCGCGCGATTCTGCCCGGCGCCTTGCCGCCGTAGGAGAACTTGAATATCGTCGCGTCGGACCAGAGCTGGAAACTTTCGCGCACGGCGAGCTCGAGCGCGTCGCTCGCGCCCCTGTCGAGGTAATAGATGATGGTTCCGGCGGCACGTTTATGAATGCCGGGGGGGGGCGGCTCAAGGCGTTCTCGGGAGCAACCGGGGAGGAGAAGGGCGACCAGCGCGGCCGCCGCGAGAATGCGCTTCGTCATATCGGAAGTATACGGCAAATCCGGGCGAAAAGGGATACGGTGCGTCTTCCCCCGGGGATTCGCGAGAAAGCGAAGACCCGCGGCGTCTATCGCCGCGGGTCTTCGTCGTAGTCTCGATAACCTACTTCAGGTACAGCGGCTTCGACTCGTAATGCGTGTGGAGGAGCTCGTGCGCCTTGTGGCTTCCGGGCTTCTCGAGGAACTCCGCGTACACCTGCTTGATAAAGGGATTCTGGTGCGAGCAACGGTACTCGGAGGCCTCGTCCGCGTCGTAGATCCCGCGAATACGCATCTTTCGGACCTCGTCGGTACAACCGTAGGGCTGGCCGCCGCCGCCGATGCATCCGCCGCGGCAGGCCATCACCTCGATGAAGTGCCAGGGCACTTCCTTGCCCTCGGCTTTGGCCTTCTTGACCGTCTCGAGTACCTGGGCGATGTTGCCCATCTGGTGGGCGACCGCGACGCGGATTTCCTTGCCGCCTATGTGGACGCTCGCTTCCTTGATGCCGGAGATACCGCGGACGCCGGTGAAGTTGACGTCTTTGAGGTCGCTGCCGGTGAGGAGGTTGTAGGCCGTGCGCAGCGCGGCTTCCATGACGCCGCCCGTCGCGCCGAAGATTACGCCTGCGCCCGTGTTCGGTCCCATCGGGCTGTCCGGCTCCGACTCAGGCAGGTTGAGGAGATCGATCCCCGCCTGCTTGATCATCCGCGCGAGCTCGCGGGTCGTCAGCGTGACGTCGACGTCCTTCTGGCCCGAGGAGTACATGGTCTTGTCGCGGCCGTTCTCGTACTTCTTCGCCGTGCAGGGCATGATGGAGACCGAGTAGACTTTAGCGGGATCGAGTCCGGCCTTCTGGGAGTAATAGGTCTTGATCATCGCGCCCATCATCTGCTGAGGCGACTTTGCCGTCGAAAAATTCGGGATCATTTCGCCGTAGTACTTCTCGAGGTAGTCGACCCAGGCCGGACAGCAGGTCGTGATAAGGGGGATCTCGCCCTCGCCCTTCGTGAGGCGCCTGACGAGCTCCGTCCCCTCCTCCATGATGGTGAGGTCGGCCGCGAAGTTCGTGTCGAAAATCGTGTCGAACCCGAGGCGACGCAGAGCCGTATAGATTTTCCTCGTAAGGTTGGTGCCGGGGGGCAGGCCGAAGGCCTCGCCGAGGGCGACTCGCACCGCGGGCGCTATCTGGACCACGCAGGTCTTGGCGTCGTCCCCGGTTTTCAGCAGGGCCTCCCAGACCTCGGCGGTCTGGTCGTTCTCGTAGATCGCGCCGACGGGGCAGTGCGCGGAGCATTGGCCGCACTTGATACAGGGGCCCTCGCCGAGCTTGACGTCGGCGGCGGGCGCGATGCGCGTCTTCTCGCCGCGGCCGAGGAACTCGATCGCCCAGACGTTCTGCATGTCCTGGCAGACCTTCACGCAACGGCCGCAACGCACGCATTTTTCCGGGTTGAGGATGAGGGAGCCGGTCGAGGTATCGGTCGGGATCTTCTGTATCCGCTTGGGGAAGGGCTGCTCGCGGACGCCGAACTCGGCGGCGAGGCGCTGGAGCTCGCACTCCTGGTTGCGGGGGCAGGTGAGGCAGGTGTCGGGGTGGGTGGACAGAATGAGCTCGATCACCGTCTTTCTCGTCTGGACGAGCTCGGCGTCGTTCGTGACAATGTCCATTCCCTCGTCCAGGGGGGTGCAGCAGGCGCGGATCATCTTCGGGCTCTTGCCGTTCTTGACCACGCAGATTCCGCAGGCGGCCCAGGGTTCGAGGTCGTCGTTGTAGCAGAGAGTGGGGATCTTTACATCCACCTTCCGCGCCGCGTCGAGGATCATCGTGCCCTCGGCGACCTGGACGGGAATGCCGTTTATCTTCGCATTGACCATTTCGCTCGTCTCCTTAGCTCTTGACGACGGCGTCGAATTTACATGCCTTGAAGCACTCGCCGCATTTGATGCACTTGGACTGGTCGATGACGTGGGCCTTCTTCGGCTCGCCCGCGATGCAGGGCACGGGGCACTTGCGCGCGCAGAGGTGGCAGCCGATGCACTTGACCGGATCGATCGAGTAGACGACGAGGTCCTTGCACTTGCCCGAGCGGCACTTGTGGTCGCGGATGTGCTCGAGGTACTCCTCGCGGAAGTGCTTGATCGTGGACAGGGTCGGGTTGGCCGCCGATCCGCCGAGCATGCACAGGGAGGCCTTCGTCATGGCCTTGCCGATCTTCTCGAGCTTGAGGAGGTCGTCCTCGGTACCGAAGCCCTTCGTGATCTTGTCGAGTATGTCGTGCATTTGGCTCGTGCCGATCCGGCAGGGAGCGCACTTGCCGCAGGACTCGTCGACGCAGAAGGCCATGTAGAACTTGGCGATGTCCACGACGCAGTCGTCCTCGTCCATGATGATCATGCCGCCCGAGCCCATCATCGAGCCGAGGGCGGTGAGGCTCTCGTAGGTGATGGGCTGGTCGAGGCTCTCGGAGGTGATAATGCCGCCCGAGGGACCGCCGGTCTGGACTCCCTTGAACTTCTTGCCGCCCTTGATGCCGCCGCCTATATCGAAGATGATGTCGCGCAACGTGGTGCCCATCGGCACCTCGACCAGCCCCGAGTTGGCGATCTTGCCCGTGAGGGCGAATGTCTTCGTACCTTTGGACTTCTCGGTGCCGATTTTAGAGTACCAAGCCGCGCCCTTGGTCATAATGACCGCGATGTTCACGAAGGTTTCGACGTTGTTGATGACCGTGGGCTTTTTCCACAGGCCCTGCACCGCGGGGAAGGGGGGCTTGGGCATCGGCATGCCGCGCTTGCCCTGGAGGGATTGGAGAAGTGCAGTCTCCTCGCCGCAGACGAAGGCGCCCGCGCCGAGGCGGATCTCCAAGTCGAAGTCGACGCCCGATCCGAGGATGTTCGTACCGAGGAGCCCGTACTCCTTAGCCTGCTTGATCGCGATCTTGAGACGCTCGATGGCGAGGGGGTACTCGGCGCGGATGTAAATGAAGCCCTGCTTGGCGCCGATGGTATAGCCGCAGATCGTCATGGCCTCGATGAGGCTGTGGGGGTCGCCCTCGATCGTGGAGCGGTTCATGTACGCGCCCGGGTCGCCCTCGTCGGCGTTGCAGACCACGTACTTAACGTCGCCCGGAGCCTTGCTCGAGATGTCCCATTTGAGCCAGGTAGGAAAGCCCGCTCCTCCGCGGCCGCGGAGGCCGGAGGTCTTGAGCTCGTTGATGACGTCCAAGGGCTTCATCTTGAAGAGCGCCCGCTCGAGGCCGGTGTAGCCGTCGCGCGCGATGTACTCGTCGATGTTCTCGGGGTTGATCACGCCGCAGTTGCGCAGCACGACGCGGAACTGCTTCTGGTAGAACTCGATGTCCTCGATCTTGACCGTTTCGGCCGTTTTCGAGTCCTTCTTGTACAGGAGGCGCTTGACTTCGCGGCCCTTGACCACTTGTTCGGCGATGATCTCCCTGGCGTCCTCGGGCTTGACCTCGACATAGAAGGACTCGGAGGGCAGAACCTTGATGATTGGGCCCTTCTCGCAGAAACCGAAACAGCCCGTCTTGACGATCTGGACTTCGCTCTTGACGCCCTGCGCCTCTGCCTCCCGCACGAGGGCATCGAATATCTCGATTCCCTTGTTCGACTCGCAGCCCGTCCCCGCGCAGACGAGGATGAAATTCTTGTAAGCCATCTCTTCCTCCGCCCTACTTCTTCATGATGTCGGCCGCGGGTCGGTCGAAGATATGATCGTCGAGAAGCTTCTTCTCGACGAGGTGCTTGGCTACGAGCTCCTTGGCGACGTCCTGTGTCATCTTCCCGTAAATGACCGTGGGCATGCCGGGTACCACGACCTCGACCGTGGGCTCGACGGAGCATAAGCCCATGCATCCGGTCTGCCGGATGACCACCTGATTCCCAAGCCCGGCCGCGTTGATCGCCTCCAGGACGGCGTCGAAGGTCCGTTTTGCTCCCGCGGCGATACCACAGGTGCCCATTCCCACTATCACCTGGATCTCTTTGCCTTCCGTCTCGCGGCGGCTCAAATCCTGTTTCTTTTCCTCTCGGAGCTTGCGGAGCTGCTCGAGGGTCATCTTAGCCATGTATCCATCTCCTTTCGTCTAATCGTCGTTTTCCAGCGAGGTCAGGTAGTCCTTGAGCAGAGCCAGGGAAGACGCCCGCTCGAGGCCGCCGATCGCCTCGGAAATCTCGCTCCGCCTGAGCTCGTATGAGCCCCGCGGACTCCTGCGCCGCACAATCATTTCGTAGTCCCCGGGGAGGCAAATCAGGCCGAGGAGGAGTGAAGGGATGTCCCCCGTCGGGGGGCTGTCCACGCACGCGGCGGGAAAGGAGAATTCGACTTTCGTCCCCCTTCCCTTCTCCGACTCGATCGTCCAACGTCCTCCAGCCAGGTCCACAGCCTGGACAAGGAAGGGCAGGCCAAGCCCCACCTTCCGTTTCGCGTGTTTGGTCCCGTCCGTATAGAAAGGATCCAGCGCCCGCGCCCTTTCCTCCGCGGTCATGCCCCGTCCGTCGTCGCTCACGCTCACGCGAAAAGCGTCCACGGTTTCGTCCATGTCCACGACCACTTCATCGGACCCCGCCTCAACGGCGTTTTGCGCTATGTCGAGGACGTAGTCGCCGAGGCCGAAGTGCATCGCGATCCTCCGGGGACCAGCCTACTTGTTCCTATACTTCGCTATGATCTCGGGAAGATGGTCCTTGGTGACCTTGCCGAAAACCTCGTTGCCGATCATGAGGACCGGCGCAAGACCGCAGCAGCCCAAGCAGCGAACTTCATCGATGCTGAAGAGGCCGTCGTCGGTGACTTCCTCGCCTTTTATATTGAGGATCGCCCGAGCCTCGTCGATGAGATCCTGCGAGCCTTTGAGATAGCAGGCAGTGCCGAGGCAGATGGCGAGTCTATATTTTCCAGGCTTCGTCGTCTTGAAGAAGTGGTAAAAGGTGATGACGCCATATATTTTCGCGAGCGGTTGCCCCACGATGCGAGAGAGTTTTTCCGCCGCCTCCCGTGGAATGTAGCTAAACTCTTCCTGGATGCGGTGGAGCATCATAATGAGACTGCCCGGCTTCTCCTTCCACTCATCGATGAAGGCGGTGAGTTCCTTGGAGAACTCGATCTGTGCCATCTGCATTACTAGACCCCCATAGATAAAATAATATCGATATTTTGTCGTCGATAGTATATAAAATCGATGAAGAAGTGGCAAGAGAGCCCCTCAAGTACTACTCCCGCTCCTTCCGATCGATAGCATTCATGTATATAATTGCGTCATGACTCGAAAAGCTGTTCTCCCCGCGATGCTTGCTTTTTCCTTCCTTCTTGTCTCCCTCGCGGGGGTCGGCGCGGACTCGGGGAAAGCTCCCGATGTCGTATATCGCGTTGGTTCGGGCGCCGTCCTCCTCCTGGGTCCATGGGAGCGTTTCGAAGGCTTGACCACCGAGGAAGCCCTGGCTGGTTCCGCTTCGCGCAGCGTCAATTTCCAGTTGCGCTCCGGATCCCCAAGTGCGGCTTCACCGGGCCCGGCGACCTATAGGATGAGCATCCGAATCGAGAGCGCCGGTGATTCTCCTGCGCGAATGGCCCTGTATGTTCCCGCATTCACGGGCATCGTCGCGGCCTGCGCGAACGGCCACGTCCTCTACGACCGGGCCCGCGACCCAGCGGCACCTCCCCTCCTTTTCTTCGACGCCCCGGGCGGGAAGGTCTCCGTGCTCCTCCAGGTCGGGCCCAACGGACGAGGTCTCGAAGAAGCCTCTTCCCTGCCGTCGTTTGCGCTCTTCGGCGACTCGCAATCCGTCAGCCGCGCGAGCCTCCTCCTCGGCGGTTTCGCCGCCTTTCAAGACGGATTCTTCCTCCTGATCGGCTTCTTCGTCTTTATTCTTTTTCTCTTCTGGAAAAAAAACCTCGACTTCCTTTCATTCGCCATCTATATGATCACGTCAGGTTTGTTCTATTTCCTAAAGGAGGGGGCGCTCTTCCTTTATAACCCCTTGAACGCGGGGCACATCCAGCTCGAGACGGCCTACTTGGTCGTCACCGATATCCAGTACGTGGCCCTGGCCTACCTCATTCACACCATGTACCGAGAACGTGTCCAAATATGGACCGCGGCCCTGCTCTACGCGCTTCCACTCGTCCACGCCGCGGCCACGCTGATCCTTTCCGCCGCCTTCGTCCCGCTCGCCACGGCCGGATCGATCTACTACGCCCTCTTCGATGTCGCTGCCCTCGCCTTTTCCGCTTACCTCGCCGTCAAAGGCGACAAACGGGCGCGCTGGCTGACCCCGGCCTTCGCTTTCGCGGCCGCGGGATTTGCCGCGAAGTTCCTGGGCCCCGAGTCGATATGGGCCGCCTACCTTATCGAGCCGGCGGGCCTCATGATCTTCGGCGTCATCGTCATGCTCATGCTGATTCGCAAGGTGGCCGAAACCTTCGAGTCCACCGAGGCCCTCTCGGTATACGTCGATTCGGTCTCCCGCACGGTTCAAAGCTTTATCCCCAAGGAATTCCTCGAGCACCTCAAAAAGGCCGACTTTATAGACCTTCGCCTCGGGGACCACACGAAGAAGGAGATGACGATCTTCTTCTCCGACATACGAGGCTTCACCGCGCTCTCCGAGAAACTCACGGTCGAGGAGAATTTCGCCTTCATCAACTCCTATCTCTCCCGCATCGTGCCCATAATCAAGGAGAACGGCGGCTTCGTCGACAAATACATAGGCGATGCGATCATGGCCCTGTTCGCCGGGCCCCACGGCCCCGACGACGCCATACGAGCCGCGATCGCCATGCAGACCAAAATGGTCGAGTACAACGGACACCGGGCCAAAATGGGCTATCGGCCCTTATCGATGGGCGTCGGCGTACACACGGGCGACCTCATGCTCGGCGTCGTAGGCGTCATCGACCGGATGGAGAACACGGTCATCTCGGACGCCGTCAACCTCAGCTCGCGTCTTCAGGCGATTACCAAGGCTTTCAATATCGGGCTCGCGATCTCCGAGCAGGCATTCAAGGAGCTCGAGGACCCCGGCTCCTATAAGTACCGTTTCATAGGCAAGGTAAGAGTAAAGGGCAAGGCGGCGCCCGTTTCGGTCTTCGAGATATTCGACGGCATAAGTCCCGACCTCTTCGAGCGCAAGATGAAGGCCAATATGTTCTTCGAGCAGGGGATGCTCACATACTACCAGAAAGACTTCGCGGGCGCGATGTACTACTTCAAGCGCGTACTCGAAATAATCCCCGAGGACGGTGCGTCGGGCTTCTACTTGGATAATTGCATGAGCAAGGCCTCGCTATAGCCGGGAGGGTATTGGATGAGCGGCCAGGGAAAACCCGAATCGGCGGCTACGCTCAACGCGCGCGGCATGGATCTCACGGCGGGCGAGCGTTACGAGGAGGCCATCGCGGCCTTCGACCGCGCCCTCGAGCTGGAGCCGGGCAATGCCGGGCTGCGATACAACCGCGGCGAGGCCTACCGCAGGGCGGGCCGCGCGGCCGAGGCGACGGCGGATCTCGAGGCCGTGCTCGCCGCCGAGGGGGAATCGGCCGACCTTCTTCTGGCCCTCGGCCTCGTGGCCTACGAAGCCGACGATTTCGATGTTGCCGCCTCCCGTTACGAACGCGCCCTCGTTCTAAAGTCCGACTATCCGGAGGCCTGGAACGACCTCGGCGTCGTGGAGTTTCGCCGCGGCGAGTATGCGCGAGCCCGAAAGGCCTTCGAGAAGGCGGTGGCGCTCTCTCCCGACTACGCCGAGGCCTGGCTCAATCTCGCGGACAGCTATTCGGAGCTGGGAATGGAAAGAGAGCGGCGCGAGGCACTGGCCAAAGGGAAAACCCTCGGCTTCAGAAACGAGGACGAAGAATAGCTTTAGGCTGGCGAGCGGATCGGAGGCTACATTCTTGAACGGCCGATCGGCCAGGGAGAAAGGGCTGCGAGTTGGCTGACCAAATTGTTACATTTCATCCAAAAGGCCCGAGTAGGATCAGCACGGCAAAGGAACGTAAAAAGATTATATGTGCCGTGAATTTTTTCTATAATTGAATAAATGTTCTGTTAGAAATTGATTCGCACGCGGGTCCATACCTCGAAGCTGCTTCGCGCTTTCTTCGTCTTTACGCTACAGGGTATGGACCCGCATACAATCAATTTCCTTGCAGAACGAACGATACCTCGGAGTTCTGCTCCGGGGTTCGTTCATTGTATACGGGTTAATTCACAACCGACGTTTCTTCATAACGTGCTTGCCCGCCATTCCTGGGGGTAGTACCTTAGTCCTAAGTCGTAGACCGCCCTTTGGGGGCCGACGACGCGCCGCTCCGTATGGAGGGCGAACAGCGTTCCGCGAGCCGGCTATCGCTCGCCGCGGGACTTCCTCGCTATTTGGAGGACATCATGGGTAACTTCGAAGACATCATCCAGGCGGCGCGTGATTTCGGCGAAAAGATGAAGGGAATGGCTCCCGAAATGGAGTCCTTTGCATTTGAACATTGTCATGGCGATCACCCCCACCACTTTTTCTACCCCCCCACCAATATTTATTCCGACCGCGACGGGAGCATGATCCTCGAGTTCGCCCTCGCGGGCATCGAGGAGAGCGCGGTCACGATACTTTTCCAGGGCGACTACCTCGTCCTCAGCGCCAAGGCATCGGGGCGAGCCGACGAGAGCGACGAAGGCCGTTTCTCGAGGCGGGGGTTTAAGCCCAGGGATATCGATAGGCAAAAATACCGCGTTCCCGCCGAAGACTACGCGCAGGAACTCGCAAAAGCGGTCTTCAAAAACGGCGTTCTGACCGTGACCGTGCCCCCCAAAGAAAGCGAGGGTATTAAAATCGAGATCATCAAAGAGGGTATATGAAGGGAAATCGGATGTACGTCGATATTGGCACTATCCTCGACGAGGTATTCGACGCCGCTAAGAGCTTCGGCGTGAACTTCCAGAACATGGGCGAGAATATGCACCTCAACACGGGCCCGGGGGCAAAGCCCTGGTTTGACCTGAACCAGGACGAGAACGCCGACTACTATCCCGGCTACTCGTACCCGCCCATGAACATCTATCTTACGAGCGGTCGGGGCATGATTTTCGAACTTGCCCTGGCCGGCTTCGACGAGAAGGACATATCCCTCACGTTCCAGGGCGATTATATGGTGTTCTCCGCCAAGATAAGCCTCGAGGATCTGCCCGAGGACGATGTGCGCTATTTCAAGCGCAGGCTCAAGCTCAAGGACGTCGAGAAGCAGAAGTATTACGTGCCAGCCGACAAATTCGCGCAGGACAAGGTGAGGGCGATTTTCCGCAACGGCATCCTCAAGGTTACGATCCCCCCCAAGGACGAATCCGACGCGCCCGAGGGCATCAAGATCGAGATCCTGAAGGAAGGCGAGTGATCTAGCGAGGCATGAGGCCGCGTTTCTCGAGGTAGGACTGGAGCTCGGCGAGGTGCGTGGCGACGAAAAACGCGCTATAGGCCGTGAAGGCCACGCCGAGCACCAGCGAGAGCGTATAGCCGGAGCCGAACAGCGATTCCAGAAGGCCATTGTCCTTGCCCAATACGGGCAGGAGGAACATCGAGAGAGCTATCACGGCCCCCGGAAAGAGCCAGTCACGTAGGGCGAAATCCTGACGGGGCGGGGGCATGAACCGTACGGCGGCCATTACTCGGTCCTCGACGAGGCTCGCTGGCTCCGCGCCGCGCGTATCCTCCTCGCGGCGCGTATCCTCGCGACGCGTATCTTCGCGGCGCGTATCCTCGCGATAGGCCCGTAGGGCCGCCTCCATCCGCTCGGCGACGGCGGCGCAAGAGCTGCAGTGAGAAAGATGCCTCCGCAACGCGAAGCCGTATGCCTGCCCCGCGTCGAGCTCGTCGAGGCGTTTAAGCGCCGCTTCGTGCCTCATCCCTCTCCTCCCCCACCGAACCGAGCCGCTCGCGAAGTATCCGCTTGGCTCGGAACACGTGCGATTTTATGGTGTTCACCGGATAACCGGTAATCTCGCTGATCTCGGAATATTTCAGGTCATAATAAAAATACAGCTCGATGCACAGGGCCTGCCGAGGCGGGAGCGCTGCCATGGCTTCGCGCACCGCCAGCGCCGTTTCCTCGCGAAGATGGACCTCATCCGTCCCGGGCGCCCCCGCGATCTCCAAATCCGGATCGAGCGCGATCTGATCCCGCTTGCGCTTTTTTGAATTGATCGCGGTGTTGTACGCGATCCGAAGAAGCCAGGTCGAAAAGAGGCTCCTACCCCTGAACGATGCCAGGGCCGTATAGGCCTTCACGAAAACGTCTTGAACAAAATCGGCCGCCTCCTCATCGTCGTGGAAGAAGCTCATTCCCAATCTCATTATACGCGCCGTATGTCGCCGTACCAAAACCGCGAAGGCTTCGGTATCCCCGTCCAGGACGCGCCCAATGGCCTCTTCGTCGCTCGTTTCCCGCGCTCTTTCCGCGCCTCTCATGCCCCGTCCCGGTTCCTCCGCAGCATGAAGAAAACCAATAGGCTGATACCGGCCGCAAAGGGGAGAAGCCCGCCGAGAAGGGCGTACGAAGCGCCCTCAATCACGATGAAAAGCACCGATAAGACCGCCCCGACGCTCAGGAACAATAGGCCGGCGAGGAGGCAGAAAGTATCGAGGTCGATCTTACGCGCCTCGTAAAGCCCTCTCTCGATCAGCCTGACCTTCTCGCGATGGCTCCATAGGAGGTAGAAGAACGCGATTACGGTCCCCATCATGATGCCGACTATCGGAATCAGCGAAACGATGATCTGAGCAGCTACGGGTAAAGCCATCGAAATTCCTTTCTTCGCGCTGAATGAGCGATAGTTAGACGCCGCGGTCCACTCCTTGGTTGCGGACCGCGGAGGATTCTCTTCAGCCTAGCGTCCTCGTGGCTACGACGTCTATTCCGAGACCGAAGGCATCGCGTATGAGAACGCGGCCCATCTCCACGGGCAGCGGTTCTTCGAGAGCGTAGATCGCCGCGAGGAGTTCGTCCACTCTCTCGCGCGGGAAAGGTGCCGTAGTCCTGCAGGGTATGCGTTTGGCTGCGGGCGTGCCGCCCGCGGGCGCGAACGATCTGCATGTGGCGGTAACCGTCCGCTTGGGCGCCAGCAGCTCCTCTCTGGCGTAGGCGGCTCCTCGCGGGCAGCGGTTTCCGCTCACTACGAGCTCGCCGCCGGACCCGCTCTCCGCGACGAGACGGCAGCCGAGGGGGCAGGTTATACAGGTTAATTCCTGGCGCATTTCCGTTTCCTCACAGTATCGAAATTTCCACCGTCGCGTCGGGGAGCTCGGACACCGGGGCCAGCTCGGCCTTGCCCAGCCTTAGGCTGATCATCTCCGAGGGCTGGATGTGGTTTTTCTTGGCAGAAAGCAGGACCTTCCCTTCGAGTTTAACCTCGAGCAGAGCGTCGTTCTTGACGATCATCGTCCTGAGGTAAAGCTTGTTGTCGCGACCCGCTTCGATCCGTGAAGGAGCGACATAGCGGACGTTGGGACCGGCCTTGACCCTCACCTCGCGCAGGGGCCGGGCGCCCTCCAACCAAGCCGCGGCAAAGCGGCCCGCCCGCCTGGCCTCCTCGACCACGTAATCGACGAGGTCGTGAACGTGGAGTACGTTCCCGCAGGCGAAAACTCCGGGAAGGTTGGTCATGAGAGACGAATCGGCCCAGGGCCCGTTCGTCATCGGGTTAATAGCTACGCCCGCCGTGCGCGAGAGTTCGTTCTCGGGCACGAGGCCCACCGAGAGAAGGACCGTGTCGCAGGGAATCTTGAAAGCCTTTTCGGTCATGATCGCGCCGTTTTCGATGGGAGCGACCTCTATTCCCTCGACTCGATCCCTCCCGAAAATCTCCGTGGTGAGATGCGAAAGGTAGAGGGGAATGCCGAAATCATGGAGGCACTGGACTATATTACGCGTGAGTCCCGAGGGATAGGGCAGTATCTCCACGACGGCGTGCACCTTGCAGCCTATCCAGCTCATGCGTCTCGCCATGATGAGGCCTATGTCGCCCGAGCCGATGACGACGACGTCCCTGCCCGGCACATAGCCATCGACGTTGACCAGGCGTTGGGCGAGACCGGCGGTATACACGCCGGCGGGCCTTGATCCGGGGATGCGGATGTTGCCTCGATTGCGCTCCCTGCAACCCATCGCCAGAACGACGGCCTTTGACCTCAGCCTTAGAACTCCTTCCTTGGCCGAGACGCAGGATACGATTTTATCCCGGCCGTCGGACTCGAGCGTGAGAACCGTGCAGCCGCAAAAGACCGTTATCGGCCTCTCTCTCACCTTCTCCTCGAAGCGCTCGGCGAACTCGGGGCCGGTGAGTTCTTCGTCGAATTCGATGAGGCCGAAGCCGTTATGCACGCACTGCGCGAGTATGCCGCCGAGGCGCTCCTCGCGTTCGACGACGGCGACCGTGTGACCTTTCGCCTCGAGCTCGAGGGCGGCCGCCATTCCGGCGGCGCCGCCGCCGATCACGACGGCCTCGAACGGCAGCTCCTTCATAGCTGCCCCTTGAGCACCGTCGATCCGCGGCCGTTTTTGGTGATCTTGTCCCAGCTCATGCCGGTCTCCCGCATCAGGATCTTGAGGATCTTATAGGTGCAGAAGCCGCCCTGACAGCGTCCCATTTGGGCCCGCGTGAAATACTTGATGCCGTCGAGCGTGGTGTGGCCGCGGCGAATCGCGGCGACGATCTCGGCTTCGGTGACTCGCTCGCAGCGGCAAATGATCTCTCCATAGGCCGGATCCTCGGCGACGAGGGCGTCCAGCTCGAAGGGCGAAAGCTCCCGAACGCGGGGTACCTTCTCGATATAGGGGTCCCAGTCTGCCTTCTCGACGAGCACGAGGCCCGCCTTCTTTAGCAGGTCCTTGACGTACTCGCCTATCGCGGGGCTCGCCGTGAGGCCGGGCGACTGTATCCCGGCCACCTGGATGAAGGCGGGCGCCTTCGCCGACGCGTCGATGTAGTAGTCCTCGCCGAGGGTGGACCGTATTCCCGCGAAGCTCGTGATGACGTCAGTCTCGGAGATATCGGGAATCATGTTCCTCGCGCTCCGAAGAATCGTCTCGAGCTGTTCCCTCGTCGTGGCGGCGTCGTCTTTATTGTCGATCGAGCTCGCCGTGGGGCCGAGGAGAATCGTCCCCTCGACCGTGGGCACGACGAGCATGCCCTTCGATACCGACGTAGGCACCGGAAAGACCACGCGTCCGGGCTTTGCCCGAGTGAGTTTATCGAGGAGATAGTACTCGCCCTTGCGGCCTTTTATCGAATAGTCCTCAGCCCCGAACATGCGCGAAACCTCGTCCGCGTAGAGCCCCGCGCAGTTGACCACGTATCGCGCCCGGAGACTCCTACCGTCGGAGGCGTGGATCAGCCAATGGCTACCCTCGCGCGAGGTGGATACGGCATGCCAACCGGTGAAGAGACTCGCGCCGTTCTTGATCGCCGACTCGACGAGGGAAAACACGAAACGATAGGGCTCGACGATGCCGCCGCCGGGCGCGTAGAGGCCGCCGACCGCATCGCGGCTGAGCTTGGGTTCGAGCTCGAGCATCCGCTCGGCCGAGCACATCTCGATCCCGATGACGCCGTTTTCCACGCCTTGGGCGTAGAGCTGTTCCACCGCGCGCATTTCGTCCTCGTGGAGGGCCACGACGACTATGCCGCAGCGCACGAAGGGGAAGTCCAGCTCGGCCTTGAGGCGGTCGAACATCATGGAACCCAGGATTTCCAGGCGCGCCTTCAGGTATTTCTTGTTGTGGTGGAAGCCGCCGTGCACTATGCCCGAATTGGCCTTGGACACGCCGAAGGAGACGTCGGCCTCTTTGTCGAGCAGGGCGATGTCGAGCTCATAGGACGAAAGCCTGCGCGCGATATTCGCGCCGCAGACCCCCGCGCCGATTATCGCGACATCGTAGATACCCTCCACGAGCCCTCCTTACTGCCGAACCTATTCAGGTCTCCAGGCCAAGGCGCCGTGTTGCCACGGATGGCGACGCCAAGCCCGCAGAATCGCGTAATCGCAGAATCGCGATTCTGCGATGTCAAAAATCGCCAAGGATGCCGAGGTCGCAAACCTGCGACCTCTACAATCCATTCTTCTCGGCAAACCGCCGAAGGCGGTACGGCGATTTTTGACTTCAGGCCCAACGTATCAATCCCGGTACGTAGGGACTGACCAAGGCGGGATGTTTGGGCAGTACGCGTGCGGAGTAGCCGTGCTGTCCCGTTTTTGCACAGACCACCGTGACGCGGTATAGCCAAACCTTGCCCTTGCGCTCGACCGCCGTCATTTCGCTGCGGATCGCGGCCGTGATCCCGTCCTGAATGGTGACGCGGCCGTGGTAGAGCTCGACCGCCGCCTCGGAAGGCTCCAAGCCGCCCAAATCCACGAGTGCGGTCACCGTGACCGAATCGCCGCGCTCCATTATGGGCTTCGCGTCGGCCTGAAGATCGGATATCGCGACGGCGGGCCAGGCCTTGCGGGCCTTGGCCAGGTAAACGGCCAACTCCTTGGCGGGGGCATAGCCTTCGGCGGCGAAGCGCTTCCCGTTGTCCAGGGCGGGAAAGTAGAAGTTCTCGGAGTATTCCTTTAGCATGCGATGGGTCGAGAAGCGCTGCCCGACCGATTTCATCGAGGCCTTCATGCGCTTGATCCACTCTCGGGGCAGGCCGTCTCGACCGCGCTGGTAGAACAACGGGACGATCTCATGCTCGAGAAGGTCGTACAGGGCCTCGCTCTCTATGCGATCCTGGAGCTCCTCGTCCTGGTACTCCTCGCCCGAGCCTATCGCCCAGCCCACCTCGGGCCCGTAACCCTCGGCCCACCAGCCGTCGAGGATGGAGCAATTCAGGACACCGTTCACCCCGGCCTTCATGCCGCTCGTGCCCGAGGCCTCGAGGGGCCGCCTCGGGGTATTGAGCCAGACATCCGAGCCCGAGGTGAGGTAGCGGGCCATCGTCATGTCGTAGTCTTCGAGGAAGATGATGCGGCTTTGGACTTCCTCGCGCCTGGAGAAATGCACGAGTTCTTTTATGATTTCCTTGCCCGGCAGGTCGTGGGGATGCGCTTTGCCGGCGAAGATGATCTGTACGGGCCTCTGCTTGTCGGAGATGAGACGAAGGAGTCGGTCGGGGTCGCGCAGTAAAAGGTTGCCTCGTTTGTAGGTCGCGAAGCGCCTCGCGAAGGATATCGTGATCGCGTAGGGCGAGAGGACGTCCTCGGCGCGGTGGAGCATTCCTTCGGCGGCGCCGGCGCGCTTCATCGCGCGTTTGAGCCGGTCGCGGGCGAAGACCACCAGCCTTTCGCGACGACGCTCGTGCGTTCGCCAGAGCTCCTCGTCGGAGATGCGGGCGAGACGGTCCCATATGTCGAGGTTGGCGGGCTCCTCGTAGAAACGAGGGCCGAAGTAGCGGTCAAGGAGCTCCAGCATGTTGTGCGAGGCCCATGTGCGCGGGTGCACGCCGTTCGTGATCGAGGAGATGGGGACCTCGTCCAGGGGCAGGGAGGGCCAGAGGCCCGACCACATCTTCCGGGATACAAGGCCGTGTAGCTCGGCGACGCCGTTCGCGTAGGCGGAGAGCTTGAGAGCGAAGACGGTCATGCAGAAGCTCTCGCTCTGGTCCTCTGGCCTCTCGCGGCCCAGGGACAGGAAGTCCTGCCATTCAAGTCCGAGCTGCTGGGCCCAGGGCCGAAAGTATTTCTCCATGAGCTCGATGCCGAATCGCTCGTTGCCCGCGGGCACGGGCGTATGCGTCGTGAATATATTCGTCGGCCACACCGTCTGGAGGGCCTCGGCGAAGGAGAAGGAGCGCTCGACCATCATCTCGCGGATGCGTTCGAGAGCCAGGAAGGCGGAGTGCCCCTCGTTCATATGCGTGACGACTACGTTCACTCCCAGGGCGCGTAGGGCGCGAATTCCGCCGACGCCCAAGAGAATCTCCTGGCGTATGCGAGTCTCAGTATCGCCGCCGTAAAGAGCTGCGGTAACGGCTCGATCCTCGGGGGCGTTCTCTTCGATATTCGTATCGAGGAGAAAAAGGGAGGAACGACCGACCGTCACCTCCCAAATCTGCGCTACAACTGTCCTGCCCGCCATCTCTACGGAGATAAGGATGGGTTTGCCCTTAGCTTCGAGGCAGCGGTGGACGGGCATATTGTACCAGTCGTTTTCGGGATAGGATTCCTGTTGGTACCCGTCGGGGTTAAGGTACTGCTTGAAATATCCCTGTCGATAGAGAAGGCCTACGCCCACGAGGGGAAGGCCCATATCGCTGGATGCCTTCATGTGGTCGCCGGAGAGAATGCCCAGGCCTCCGGAGTAGATCGGCAGGGAGACGTCGAGCCCGTATTCCATCGAGAAGTACGCGACTACTCCGTCATGCTCGCCCTTGTACCAGGTCTCGCCGTTCTTATAGCGTTCGAACTTCTCCTCCACCGCCTTGAGCGCCGCGAGATAGGAGTCGTCCTGCGAAAGCTCGTCGTATTTCTCCTGCGAAACCATCCCGAGCATCTTCGCGGGATTCTGGTTCGACTGAAGCCACACATCGTAGTCGAGCCTCATGAACAGAGTGATCGCCTCGAAGTTCCACGAGAGCCAGAGATTGTGCGCCATCTCCTCCAAGGAGGAGAGAGCGGTCGGTATCTTGGGCTTTACGGTATGGGAGATGATTTTCATGCGCTCGCCGCCTTGATGGCAGGATAGCCGGTCGACCATCGCCACCGGCATGTATGAAGCAAATCCTAGTCGACCCCCAAGCTGTCGTCAAATGAGATGATTCAGCCGCGTTTTTTCTTGAACGCGCCGAGGAGACGGCTTACTACCCCCTCGGACTTTCGCTCAACCTCACCCTTCGGAGTGTGCGGAGCTCGAGAAGATTCCGGGACGCTCGAGGCGAGAGGGGGGCTCTGGGTAGGCGAGCGCCGGACGTCACCGCCCTGCGGCGCGGAGTCACGTTGGCCGCTTCTGGGCCCCTTTGGGCTATCCTGTTGACCGCTTTTTTGTCGCCTCGGTCCGCCTTGCTGGCCTTTTTTCGGGCCATTCCTCGATCCGCCTCGCCCACCTCCAGCCTTTTCTTCGCCGAGCTTATGGCCATACTTCTCGCGATAGAGCTTCATGCGCTCCTCCATCGGCATGTCGTATGGGTTCCCGGGTTGAGCGGCTGAAGGGCTGGGCGTATCTTGTCGCGGCGCCTGCTGCCGGGATGCCGCCGCTCTTGGCTGGGAGGGTTTGCCGCTCCCGCGGCGGGAGGCGTCGCGCCGCCCGTCCTTGTTACCCGCGGGACGGCCCCCTGAATAACCTTTCCCATGGCGATCCTTCCCACCGCGAGACTCGCCGCTAGAGGAGGGTTTATTCGGGGAGGAGCGGTCAGGCGTGGGCCGAGGGTGGCCCGCATTGGGCGGGAGGGTCCCGCTCATATCGAGTGCGCCGCCCGTAGCCTCGGAGATGCTTTTTCGGATATCGGGACTGCTGCCACCTTCGGGAGGATATGCGTCGCGCGGATACGCACCGCGAGGAAATACGTCTCGCCGCTGAGGTGGACCGCGCCGAGAGTCCCTGGGGTATGAATCGCCCCTCGGCCTTCTATCGCCTCCCGCGCCCTCGCTTTTATCGACCGCAGAGAGCATCGACTCATCCGCGGGCAGGGCGTCCAGCTTGGTGTCGATGTACTGCTCGACGGCTGCAAGGCCATAGATATAGCGGTCGCAGGCCAGACTGACGACCTTGGCGCCCGGATCGGATCGGTCGAGCATCTCGAGGCGCTTTACGAAAAATTCAGGCTCTAGAGGGATATCGTAATTGACGATCAGGGGGAACACGCCGGGGCTCAGGCCTTCGGCGCCCTCGTCGGTGAGTACGAGACAGGTACAATCCCCCGCCCTGAACTTCTCGACGAGGGCGAACTTGCGCTCGGCCAAGAGGGACCCGATGATGGAGTCGGTGCGGATGCCGTTCGCGGCGAGGCGCCTCGTGACCTCGCTGGCCGTGTCCTTGATGTTGCAAAAGACGCAAAGACGGGCGGGCTTCTCGCGGGCGAGAAGGCCGAGGAGAAACTTGAGCTTGGACTCTACGGGGACGTTCCAGGTCTCCTTGAGCACGCTCTGGGCTTTTGCGACTTCCCCCTCGATGACAAGTTCTGAAGGATTGTCGGCGAGGTCCCATGCCAGATTCTTGGCCTTTACCGAGATTCTCGTGCAGGCGAGTACGCTGCGACGCTCCCACGAGGGCAGGAGAGCGGCGCAGAATTTCCGTATGGTGTCGGTGGGAAGGTCGGTTAAACGATCGACGCTATCGACGACGAGAAATCCGTAGTCGCGAAGATGGAGAGCCGGAGCTATAAGGAGATCCTCGAGCGTCCCGATGAGGACGGAGGAGGAGGCATCGCCCTCGAGGCGAAGCGGCGGATCGATAGCATCGTCATGCTCGACGCGGCAGACGCCGATGCCCGCCGCTGAGCCGAGGCGCTCGATAGCCGCGGCGCATCGAGCGGCGCCCTCGGCGTCGGGAACGACGACGAGGGCCCTTCGGCTCTCGCCCGAAAGCAGCCACTGGAGAGCGGGTAGAAGAAGGACTTCTTCCCGACCATCGTCGAGGGTGATTTTGACGCAGACGTTCTCTTGCCCCTCGACGACGCGGGTGAGCATCTTCTCATAGAAGAAAAAATTGGTCGGAAGACCCTCTGCTGCCTTGGCCAGCCGAGGGTCGATGCCAAATCGTTGAAAATCCATGGCCAACTCGCTTAATGAAGTGGGATTACGATCAAGGGCGTTCGAGATCCGGTTATCCCCGTGGGATACGATAGGCAACCGCCCTATATAATATGATCGTATATGAAATCGCCTAAAAAAGAAAGTCGGGGACCGCGTCGTCGCGACTGGGAATTATCCTATAAATATATAGCCATTTCTTGACTTTCTCGTTAGAATTCGTCCATCATTCGGTCTTTAAACTTCATGCGTTCACAAATTCCCGTAAGGAGTCGTCAATCATGGGAGATAAAAAGAGAATTCTCATCCTTGGCGGCGGCTATGGCGGCGTTTGGGCGGGTAAAATTCTCGAAAGGCATTTCCGAAAGCGCGACGACGTCAAGATCACGCTCATCGATAAGCGGCCCTTTCACACGCTTATGACCGAGCTCCATGAAGTTGCAGGGTGGCGCGCGGATCCGGAGTCGGTCCAGGTCAGCTTCCGGAAGATATTCGGTGCCAAGCGAATCGAGTGCATCGTCGATACGATAGAGAAGGTCGACTTCGACGCGAAATTCGCTCAGTCCAACTCTCGGCGCTACCCGTTCGACTATATCATTATAGGTACGGGAGCCCAGCCGGAATTTTTCGGCACGCCCGGCGTCGAGGATAACTGCCTGACGCTCTGGTCCTTCGATGACGCCATCCGCATAAGGCAGCATCTCAAGACGATCTTCGAGAAAGCTACCGAGAAGACCGACCCCGAGGAACGGGAGGGTCTTCTCACTTTCGTCGTCGCAGGCGCGGGCTTCACGGGCATCGAGATGGCAGGGGAGCTCCTCGAGTATCGCGATACGATGTGCCGCAACCTGTTCCTCGATCCCGCCGAGGTGAGGGTCATCGTCATAGAGGCGTTGCCGAGTATTCTGCCCATGCTCGAAGCTCCACTCCGGGAAAAAGCCGAAAAGTACCTGCGCGAGAAGGGATGCGAGCTTATGATCGGCACGCCGATCGTGGGCGCCGAGGCCGGCAGGGTTCTCGTCAAGGATGGTGCTCCGATCGAGACGGCCACCTTCATCTGGACCTGCGGAGTAAAGGGAACGGAATTCGGGGCGAGCCTCGGCTTGCCTATAAATAAGCGTAACCGCATCGAGACCGACACGGGACTCCGAACCGAGAAGTATCCCTTCGCCTTCGCGGTGGGCGACGGCGCCGGCCTCCTCGTCGAGGGCAAGCCCATGGCCATGATCGTCGAGTCGGCGCACTTCAGCGCCGAAGCGGCCGCGGGCAACGTCATCGCCGACATGGACGGCGGCAAGCGGCATGAGTTCACGCCGAACTACCACGGCTTCATGGTCTCGACCGGAGGCCGATACGGCGTAGCCAACGCTGGCGGGATGCGGACTAGCGGCTTCATCGCGATGGCCATGAAGCACCTCGTCAACATGTACTACCTTTTCCGGATAGCCGGAATAAACCAGGTCTGGGAGTATTTCAAGCACGAGTTCCTCGAGATGAAGAGCGGCCGCTCCATCGTCGGCGGCTTCTTCTCGTACAAGATCCGCGGCTATTGGCCGCTTCTGCTCCGTCTCTGGCTGGGCATCTCATGGCTTTTCGAGGGCATCAACAAGATAGGCGAGGGCTGGCTCGTCTTCTCCTCCGGCAGCAAATCCGGGTGGATGTTCTCCTCCGGCATCGTACAGGCGGGCGTCAAGGCGGCGGCCGACGCGACGAGCGCCGCCACCGAGGCCGCGGGCACGGTCGCGGCTTCGGCGGCAGTTGCTGCTGCCGCTCCCGGCGCGGCGACCGCCGCCGCGGGAGCCGTGGCAGCCGTCAGCGCCGCGAGCGCCGCCGGAACGGCGGCTTCCCCCGCACCCGCGGCATTCCACGACATATGGGATTTGACCAAGCCGATACTCGACCCCCAGTCGGGAATCGTCCATTGGTTCAAGAGGATCTTCATGGACGGCCTCCTATCCTATCTGCCTTTCTCGGTTTTCCAATCCACGGTGGTAGCTGCGGAAATCGGTATCGGACTCATCTTCCTCGGAGGGTTCTTCACCTGGTTCGGGGCCGTCGCGAGCATCGGCCTGACCTTGGTCTTCACGTTGTCGGGCATGTTCAGGTGGGATCAGGCCTGGTTTTTCTTCGCGGCGATAGTGATGATGGGCGGCGCGGGCAGGGCCTTCGGTCTCGATTACTGGTCAGTGCCTCTGTTCAAGAAATGGTGGAACGGTACCCGTCTCGCTCGTCGAACGCATCTTTACGGCGACGACCCGACGAAGTAACCGACAATTCATGACCGATTACTGGAAGAACAGTCCGGCGCTCGCGACGCGGCTCGAACGCGTCGTGGCCGTCATACATGAATCGGTCGACAACCCGAGCTTCCCCATACGGGAGGCAGTGACCTCCGCGACCGAGTCCAACGGCAAGCTTCTCAGACCCGCCCTTCTCGTCATCGGTTCCAGCTTCGGCCACGCCGCCGATCCGAGCCGCATCGAGAGACTCGCCGCGGCGGTCGAGCTTCTCCACGTAGCGACCCTTGTCCACGACGACATCATAGACGAGGCGCCGATACGTCGCGGCCGCCCGAGCCTCCACGCGAAGCTCGGCGTCAAAGAGGCCGTCCTCGCGGGGGACTGGCTTTTCTCCCGCTGCTTCCTATTATCTTCCGAAAGCGCGGAGAGCGAGAATGCCAGGGGCCTGGCGAGGCTCATTGCCGCCGTCTGCACGGCGGAGATATCCCAGGACATGTCCAAGTACCGCTACTCCACGAGCGTCCGCGGCTATTTCCGCACGATCGCGGGCAAGACCGCGGCCCTTTTCTCCCTTGCCCTCTACGCCGGCGCATCGGAAGCCAAAGCGGGCGCGCGCGTCACCCAAACCCTTCGTCGAGCGGGATATGGCATCGGCATGGCCTTTCAGGTCATCGACGACATCCTCGATTTCGAGTCGATCGAGGACATTTCCGAGGGGCTCTGCACGCTGCCATTGATATATGCGCTTCAGGAGGATCGGCCGAGCATGGAGGCCATTCTCGCGAGAGTAGGGCGCCGAGACTCGGCCGTATCCGACGAGGCGGCGGCCGCGGCGGTCGCGCGCGCGACGGAGCTGGGCGGACCCGAGCGAGCCCGCGAGGACGCGCTCCGCTTCACGTCGCGCGCCTTGGCCGAAGTAGATCGACTTTCCCCCTCACCCGCGCGCGACGAACTCCGTAACCTCGCCGAGCGGCTTTTGCATCGCGCGTACTGAAAAATCAGTTTTTCAGCTCGCTCAGCTTGACCGGCTGGGGCTCGGGCTCTTCGCCCTCGGACTGGCGAAGCTGCTCGAGGATCTCGCGTCCGCGTTTCGTAAGCTTCTGGGGCACTTGTACGAGTATCTTCAGGTAAAGGTCGCCGCGGCGACCCCCGGTGACGGGAACGCCCTCTTCCCGGATGCGGAGCATCTTGCCGTTCTGCGTGCCCGCGGGCACGCTCACCTTGATTTTCTTGCCGTCGATGGTGGCGAAGCCGACTTCGCCTCCAAGAGCGGCCATTGTAAGGCTGATGGGTATGGCGCAGTACAGGTCGGCGCCGTCGCGCTCGAAATACTCATGACCTCTCACGTGCATGAAGACGTAGAGGTCTCCCGGGGTACCGCCGTTGGGGCCCGCATCTCCCTGTCCGGGAATGGAAACGCGTTTACCATCCTCGACGCCCGCAGGGATGGTTACCTTGATCTTTTGCTTCTTCTTCGAGAGCCCCGAGCCGGCGCAGTCGCGACAGGGCTTCTCGATGACCGAACCCTCGCCGCGGCAACTCGGGCAGGTCTGCGCTATTGAAAAAAATCCCGAGCTCCTGCGCACCTGGCCGGATCCTTGGCAGGTTGGGCATACCCGCTTTCCGGCGCCGTCCGCGCTGCCGGAGCCGTGGCAGGTCTTGCAGGAATCGTTCTTCGTATATGCGATCTCGACTGCCGCGCCGAAAACCGCCTGTTCGAAGGAGAGCTCGAGGTCATAGCGTAGATTGGCTCCTCGCGACACGCGCTCGCCGCCTCGACTCCTACCGTCGCCGCTCGCGCCCCCGAAGAGCGAGTCGAAGATGTTGGAGAAACCTCCAAAGCCGCCAAAGATATCCTCGAAGTCTTTGAAAACCGAGGAGAAGTCCTGGCCGGAGCCGGCGCCGCCCATCCCCTCGACTCCCGCGAAACCGAACTGATCATAGGCCTGGCGCTTCTTATCATCGCCGAGCACTTCGTAGGCTTCCGTGGCCTCCTTGAAGCGCTCCTCGGCGGCCTTATCGCCCGGGTTCTTGTCCGGATGATTCTGTATCGCGAGGCGTCGATAAGCTTTCTTAATATCGTCCTTGGTAGAGTCTTTGGCGACACCGAGGACTTCGTAGTAATCACGCTTGGCCAAGATAAACCCCAATTACAGGTGGAGAGTTGATAGTTGAAAGTGGAGAGCGAATAAGGAGAAAAACGAATTCGCTTCCGCTTTCCTCACCCTCAACTTTCCACTCTCAACTCTCCACTATCGCTTACTTCTTATCGTCTTCGTCCACGACGCGGTAGTCCACGTCCTCCGCGCTGCCTGATTTCCCGGTGGCCCCCGTTCCGGTCTCGGCCGGTCCTTGACCGGAGGGGCCGCCTTCGCCGCCGGACCCATCGCCCCCCTGGGCCGAGCCCTGGGGAGCGGCCGTCTTATAAATCTCCTCGGCGAGCTTGTAGGAGGCTTGCTTAAGGGCCTCGGTCTTGGCCTTTATCGCCTCGACGTCCTGGCCCTCTATGGCTTTTTTCAGCTCCGCGGCTGCGGTTTCGATGGCTGCCTTGTCGGCGGCACTCACTTTGTCGCCAAAATCTTTCAGGGACTTCTCCGTAGTGTAGAGCAGGCCATCGGCCTCGTTTCGGGCGTCGGCGCGCTCCCGTTCGCGCTTGTCCTCGGCGGCGTGAGCCTCGGCCTCCTTTACCATTTTTTCTATCTGTTCGTCGTTGAGACCGCTGGTTGCCTCGATGCGTATCTTCTGCTCTTTGCCCGTGCCGAGGTCCTTGGCGGATACGTGGACTATGCCATTGGCGTCGATATCGAAGGTCACCTCGATCTGCGGTACGCCGCGGGGCGCCGGAGGGATTCCCACGAGATCGAAACGGCCGAGGGTACGGTTCTGGCCGGACATCTCGCGCTCGCCCTGTAGGACGTGAATGGAGACGGCGGTCTGGCCGTCGGCGGCCGTGGAGAATATCTGGCTCTTCCGGCAGGGGATCGTGGTATTGCGGGTGATGAGACGGGTGAAGACGCCCCCGAGGGTTTCAATGCCGAGCGAGAGGGGCGTGACGTCGAGGAGGAGGACGTCCTTGACCTCGCCGCCGAGGATACCCCCCTGAATCGCCGCGCCGACCGCGACGGCCTCGTCAGGGTTGACGCCCTTGGAAGGCTCCCTCCCGAAGAGCTCGCGAACGATCGTTTGAACCTTGGGAATGCGCGTGGAGCCGCCGACGAGAATAACCTCGTCGATCTGGGAGGCGATGATACCGGCGTCGGCCAAGGCCTTTGTACAGGGGCTTTTCGAACGGTCCAGGAGGTCGTCGATCATGCGCTCGAAGGCTGAACGCGTGAGGGTCTTCTGCAGGTGCTTGGGCCCCGAGGCGTCGGCCGTGATGAAGGGAAGGTTGATATCAGCCTGTTGGACGTTGGAAAGCTCGATCTTGGCCTTCTCCGCGGCCTCCTTGAGGCGCTGGAGAGCCATGCGATCCTGCGATAGGTCGATCCCGCTGTCTTTCTTGAACTCGTCGATGAGCCACTGCATTACGCGTCGATCGAAGTCGTCTCCGCCCAGATGGGTATCGCCGTTCGTGGACTTGACCTCGAAAACGCCTTCCCCGAGTTCGAGGATGGAAACGTCGAAGGTACCGCCGCCCAAGTCGTAGACGGCGATGGTCTTCTCCTTTTTCTGGTCCTTGTTGTAACCGAAAGCGAGGGAAGCGGCGGTTGGCTCGTTGATAATGCGCTTGACCTCGAGGCCGGCGATCTTGCCGGCGTCCTTGGTTGCCTGGCGCTGAGCGTCATTAAAATAGGCGGGTACGGTAATAACCGCCTCGCTGACGGTTTCGCCAAGATAGTCCTCGGCCGTCTTCTTCATCTTTTGGAGCACAAAGGCCGAGATTTCCTGAGGGCTGAAACCCTTGCCGGAGATGTCAACCCGCACGTCGGCGCCGTTGTCCACGACGTGATAGGGCACGAGCTTAGTCTCGTCGCCCACCTCCTGATATCGGCGTCCCATGAAACGCTTGATCGAGTAGATCGTGTTCTCCGGGTTGGTGATCATTTGGTTCTTGGCCGGCTGGCCGACCACGCGCTCGCCTTTGGGAGTGAAGCCGACGATTGAGGGCGTCGTGCGCTGACCCTCGGAATTGGCTATGACTATGGGTTCCCCGCCCTCCATGACTGCCACGCAGGAATTCGTGGTTCCGAGATCGATGCCGATAATCCTTCCCATATTCTCCGCTCCTTCCTAATTCGCGTTTTTTTCTGTTTCCGCTCCGCCAACCTTGGCGTCGGAAACGTCGGTACCAATGGGCGTGGGCATGCGTACCCGCACCTTGGCGGTTCTGAGTATCCTGTCGTGTAATCCGTAGCCGGGCAGGAATTCCTCGGCTACCACCGCCTCGTCACCATCATCCGGCCCGCCTTGGATTATGGCAACTGCCTCGTGATGATTAGGATCGAAGGGCCTCCCGAGGGACTCGAAGCGGGCGAGGCCGTATTTGGCCTGGAGCACCGAGCCCAGCTGACGCTTAATGAGAAGAACCCCGTCATGAAGGGTGGCATAGTCCTTCTGAGTCTCGGCGCTGGCGATCGCACGGTCGAAATCGTCCAGAATGGGAATTAAATCGCCAAGGAGGGCGGATACGGCGAAGCGTTGACCGTCTTCTTTCTCGCGGGTCATTCTCTTTCGGAAGTTTACGTCTTCGGCCAGTTTGCGCAGATACTTATCGTTTATGGACAAAAGCTCCTCTCGGACCGCCGCAAGCTCGGCTTCGAGAGCGGCGATACGGATCGACTCCCGATCCTCGGGAGGTAGTTCGGGGGAGGTCTCCGCAGTTGCCGAACCTTCGTTATTATCGGGTCCTTTCACTGTTTCCGAGACGGATTGGGGAAACTCGTGAACCTTTTCCTGGGGTTCGGGAGGAGTCTCCTGCTGCTTTGTCGACATCGTTCCACCTAAATTAGGGCACGAAAGGCCCGTTAGAAGTATCAATAAAGTAATAACTAATATCCGGCGACGTCAATATGAAACACCCGTACCAACTCCCAAGGTAGACTAATATTTTGATCTTCCGGGTTATTTCGGCATGATTATTGCAACCAATTATTACCGATATTCGCCTTTCTTCGGCTTGACAATCAGTCGCCAGGGCTTAAATTTCAAGCAAGGAGTTAAGAGTGCAGCTTCAGAAGCCCGCGCTCATCGCGGAACAACGCCAAAAACTCAGCCCTCAGATGATTCAATCGATCAAGTTGTTGGCGATGCCGCTTCAGGAGCTGAAAGAGCAGATCCAAGAGGAGATCGAGTCGAATCCAGCGCTAGAGGTGGTATCCGACGCATCCACCCTGTCTCTGGAAAGTCTGCCCGAGAGCGAACCCAGGGAGGGCGAGGACTCCTCCCCATTCGAGAACAGCTCGGATCCCGGCTTTTCATCGCATTCGGGCGCCGACGACGACTCCAAACGTATGTTCATCGAAGGGGCCATCGCCCGACCGGAAACCTTGCAGGAACACCTGCTCTGGCAGCTCCGTCTCCAGCGCATAGACGAGGGCAAACGGGCCATCGGCGAGGCCTTGATCCAAAACCTCGACGACGACGGCTTCCATAAAGAAGACCCCTATACTCTCGTCCCCAATTCGTCCAAGGCCGATATCGACGAAGTCATTTCGCTCGTGCGCGGCTTCGAGCCGGTGGGTACCGCATGCGCCGACTACCGCGAGAGCCTCCTGGTACAGGCCACATTGGCGGGCGACGCCCCCGCGGCCGCCATCGCGATTCTCCACGACCACGTGGAGCTTCTCGAGAAAGGCAAGCACACCGAGATTCAGAAGCGCCTCAAGCTCGCCGAGGGCAGGCTGCAGGAGGCTCTCGCCTTCATCAAGGGCCTGGCCCCCTTCCCCGGCAGGGCCTATTCCACCGAAGAGCCGCGCTATGTTCTCCCCGACATCATGGTCAAACTTAAAGATGGGGACTTCGTCATCGTGCTCAACGACGAGGAGATCCCGGTACTCGGCATAGACCCCTTCTTCGACAGCCTCGCCGGGCGCTCGGAAGCCGAGCGGCGACAGGACCGCGCGACAAGCGCCTACGTGCGCGACAACATCAAGCAGGCGAAGTTCTTCATCCACTCCATTCATCAGCGCAACCAGACCCTGCTCAAGGTCGCCCGCGCGGTGGTCGAGTACCAGAGGGCCTTCTTCGCGGAAGGCCCCAAGCGCCTCGCGCCCCTCACCCTAAGGGACGTCGCCGAGGAGATCGGCGTGCACGAGACGACGGTATCGCGCATCGCAAACCGCAAGTACATGCAGACCGACTGGGGCATCTTCGAGCTGCGTTATTTCTTCACCAACTCGATCTCCGGCGCGGGTTCGCGCGGTTCGAGCTTTTCCAAGTCGGGCGTGAAGCAGGTTATCAAGGAGATCATCGAGGCC
Source organism: Rectinemataceae bacterium (assembly GCA_049513895.1). GTDB lineage: Bacteria > Spirochaetota > Spirochaetia > Treponematales > Rectinemataceae > UBA1306. Next base: position 63,610 of record JBEKVO010000010.1, read on the forward strand.
GAGGACTCGATCCTTTCCGACCGCGACATCGTCGACGTGCTCGCGCGCAAGGGCATCAAGCTCGCGAGGAGGACGGTCGCGAAGTATCGCGGGGAGCTCGACCTCGGTTCGTCCTTCGGAAGGAAGCGAGTCTAATGATATCGATATCCATAAGGAGGCTCGAATGACAGTCGACGTCCGTTTCGTACATTTCGACCTGAGCGAGACCAGCAGGGCTTATTTAGATTCAAAACTCGAACGGATCGGATACGCGAAGGACATGATAGTCGACCTGATTTTCGTGATCACGAAAGAAAAGGACTTCAAGCTCGAGGCTACCGTCAATTTCCGTTGGGGCGTACAGGCGCACGTCGAGGAGCGGGAATTCGACGTCAATACCGGCATAGACAAGCTGATGGACAGACTCGAGCAGAAGATCTCCAAAGAGAAGGAGAAAATCCAGGATCGGAAATAGCGTCATTGCGCCTGGCGCGCTTCCGTAGTAGACTCGGAACGTGTCTTCAGACGAAAAGAAATTCACGGTTCTCGACCTACTCGACCTCGATCTCAAGGAGCAAAACGCCCTCGACCTCCGCTGCATCGGGGGCCGCAAGGGCCTGTCCCGTGAGATAACCACGCCCGACCTCAACAGGCCGGGTCTCGCGCTCTCCGGCTTCTACGAATCTTTCGCATGGAACCGCCTGCAGATTTTCGGACGAGGCGAGAACGCGTATTTGAAAATGCTCGACGAGGCGGGCAAGACCGACAATCTCCAGAAGCTCTTCGCCTATCCCATGCCCTGCTGTATCTTCACGCACAACATATCGCCGGGCAAATCCTTCTTCGCGGCCGCCGAAACGGCCGATTGTCCCGTCCTCCAGACCGATCTCCCCTCCAGCGAATTCTCGAGCCGCGTCATCCGCGTGCTCTCCGACATTTTCGCGCCACAGACCACGATCCACGGCGTCCTCGTCGAGGTCTATGGCATAGGCATTCTCCTCATGGGCGACTCGGGCGTCGGCAAGAGCGAGACCGCGCTCGAGCTGATCGAGCGCGGCCACAGGCTCGTCGCCGACGACGTAGTAGACATACGCTGCGTCAATGGCTCGATCCTGATGGGCCAGGGGGCCAACAAGGTAATAGGCCACCACATGGAGATCCGCGGCTTGGGCATCATCAACGTGACGCACCTCTTCGGCGTCGGCGCGATCAGGGACAAAAAGCAGATACAGCTCGTATGCGGCCTCGAGGAATGGGACTCCAACAAGGTCTACGACCGCATCGGCACGGAGGAGCTGACGACCGAAATCCTCGGCGTGCGGGTCGCCAAGCTCGAGATACCCGTGAAGCCGGGCCGAAATATACCCATCATCATCGAGACGGCCGCCATGAACGAGCGCCTCAAGAAAATGGGCTATCACTCGGCCAAGGAATTCAACCAGAACGTGCTGCGCTGGCTGGAGAGCGAGAACGCGCGGGCCCTGTACTTCAACAGGGACGATTACCTTTAGGCAACCCGAGGAAGCGCCGATGACCGAGTTGACGGTAACTATCAAGAACCGGGCGGGCATTCACGCGCGGCCGGCTGCCCTGATCGTGCAGACCGCGGGCAAATTCGCCTCGAACATCTGGCTTGAAAAAGGATCCGACCGAATCAACGCCAAATCGATAATGGGGATAATCACGCTTGGGGCGAGCTTCGGAACGCCGCTGCGCATACTCGCGGAAGGCAAGGATGAAGCGGCCGCCGCCGCCGCCATCCAGGCGCTCTTCGAGACACGCTTCGAAGAGGATTAGTCCGAATCGGCTCGAGCGCGATGACCGGCCCTTTCGTACCGCGAAAACGAATCCTCCCCGAGCTGCTTTCGGTTCTCGTCGTATACGGCCTCATTTGCCTCGGCGCCTACGCATTCGCGCGATCGGTTCTCTCGGGCTCACCCAGTTTTCCGGATCTCTACGAACGGCTCCCCGCTGCCCTGCTCGCGGTGCTCCCGGCCGCTCTTATCGTAATCCTCGGATTCCGCGTACGAAGTTTCGTTATGGACCTTCGAGCGCGACGCTATGGTTCCCGCCTGAGGCTCAGGCTATCCGGGCTCTTCCTTCTTATTGTAGCGGCGGCTTCCCTTCCCCAAGGGCTCTTCCTCATACGCCTAGCCGCGGTCGCGCAATCGGCCTCATCTTCAAGGGAGGTTCGCGAGGCCCTTTCGGAGGGCCAAGCTCTCGCCCTCGCCTGGTACGACGAAGAACTCGGCCGGATCGAGCGTGCGGCGGCGGGACTTCCCCGCGAGTACGCGGGTCGCGAGTACGCGCGCATAGGTAAAAGCGCGAGTGCGGAGATCCTTCTGGAGGAGCTTAGGGCTCGAGATCCCCGTATGGAGGCTCTTGAGTTCTTCGACGGCGGTAGAAGCACGGACTTCGCGGGCCCCGGTTCCGCGAGACTCGCCTCGCCCCCCGTGGCGCCGGCTGCGGAATCGGCCGGGCATCTCCTCGCGGCGACCTCGTCGGGCGGTACGAGCCTGATCCGGTACGCAACCCCCTTCGGAGGTCCGGGCCCGGGCAAGAGCAGGGCCTTTGCGGTATTAAGCCTTCGCATGCCCGAGGGGCTCGATAGGGCCGCGGCTTCCCTCGGCAAGGCCGAACGAACGGCGAGCTTCCTCGCGCCCTTTTCGGCAAAGTGGGTCAGCCTCCTCGTCCTGTTGTACTGCTTTCTGGTTCTACCCCTCCTCCTCATCGCAGCCCTTCTCGGCAGCTCGGCGGCCGATCTCGTCGCCGAACCCCTCATCAGCCTCGAGGACGCTACACGGCGCGTCACTGCCGGCGAATTCGGCGTCAGGCTTATCGTAAAGCCCGGCGACGAAACGGGTCGACTCGTCGCCTCGTTCAACAGAATGCTCGGGGAAATCGAGCGATCTCGCTCGGACGAGCTGCGCAGGGAGAAGATCGACGCTTGGAAGGGTATCGCTCAGCGCCTTGCGCACGAACTCAAAAATCCCCTTACGCCCATACGGCTCGCGGCGGAACGGGTGCTAAAAAGATGGAAGACCAATTCCGCCCAGGTCGCGCCCATCATCGAGGGATCGATGCTCGCGATCATCAAGGAAGTCGAAGGAATGGACGCCCTTCTTTCGGACTTCCGCGCCTTCGCGTCCCTCCCGGAGCCCCAAAGGGACTGGGCCGAGCTCGCCGGCCTCGTCGCCGACGCGGTCGCTCTTTATGCGGCCTCCTACCCCGAAGTGAGCTTCCGCCTCGACGGACTTCCGGCGGGGCTTACCCTGCGCGTCGACCGCGCCGCGATGAAGCGCGCATTGGGCAACCTCTTCGCCAACGCGATAGACGCGATGGAGGGTCGCGGCGAGATCGAAATCGCGGCCGACCTTGTTAAGGCCGCCGATTCACGTTATTGTAGACTCAAGATCAGGGATACGGGGCGAGGCATTCCCGCCTCGCTGGGCGAGAAGGTCTTCCTGCCGTACTTCACGACCAAGAGCGAGGGAACGGGACTCGGACTATCGATCGTCGAGCGCATTGTTTCAGAGCACGGCGGAACAATCCGTTTCGAGTCCGAGGAAGGGGAGGGGACCACCTTTTACGTCGACCTCCCAATAGATCGCTAGAGTCCGGCATTGCAGGCTTTCGATAGGCTTCGAGTTTTAAAAACTTGCTTGGGGAGGGCAACTCGCGGTGGCGACTATTCTCGTGATCGACGACGAGCCCGGCATCCGATCTACCGTCCGGGACATCCTTGAAGACGAAGGCCATGTGGTCGTCGTCGCCGAGGACGCGATCGTCGGTCTCGAGTCGATGGACGTCCAGAAGCCCGACCTCGCCGTGCTCGACGTCTGGCTGCCCCGGATGGGCGGCCTCGACGCCCTCGCAGAGATAAAGAGGCGCAGGCCCGAGATGGAAATCCTCGTCGTCTCCGGCCACGGTACGATAGACATGGCCGTTCGGGCCCTCAAGCTCGGCGCGTTCGACTTCATCGAGAAACCCCTCTCCATGGACCGCCTCCTCACCGCGGTGCGCAACGCCCTCGAGATAGGGGAGCTCCGCCGCGAGAATCGCGATCTAAAACGCGCATCATCTTCGTCCATCGAGTACGAACCCCTCATCGGCTCCTCCGCCGCCCTGGCGGAGGTACGCGCCCTCATCGAACAGGCGGCGCCGAGCGACGCGCGCATACTGATCACGGGAGACAATGGCACGGGCAAAGAACTCATCGCCAAATCAATACACGCCAAGGGCAGGCGCTCCCATATGCCTTTCATCGAGGTCAACTGCGCCGCCATTCCCGACACCCTTCTCGAGAGCGAGCTCTTCGGACACGAGAAAGGCGCGTTCACCGACGCGATTTCGAGACGCGCCGGCCGTTTCGAAGTAGCGGACGGCGGCACCCTCTTCCTCGACGAGGTCGCCGACCTCTCTTTGGCCGCCCAGGCCAAAGTGCTGCGGGTCCTCCAGGAGATGCGCTTCGAGCATCTCGGCGGCGAGAAGACCGTCTCCGTCGACGTTCGAGTCATCGCGGCGACAAACAAGGACATCCGGGCCGAGATAGCCGCGGGCCGCTTCCGCGAGGACCTGTACTTCCGCCTGGCGGTCGTGCCGATACACATGCCCTCGCTGCGCGAGCGCAGGGAGGACGTGCCCGATCTCTGCCGTCACTTCCTTGCGAAGGCCGCCTCGGCGGGCGCCCCCGAACGCGAGATATCGCCCGAGGGCCTCGCCCTCCTGTCCGCCCGCCCCTGGCCCGGCAACGTCCGCGAGCTCGCCAATTTCATCGAGCGTCTCGCGGTGATGAGCGACGAGCGTCTCGTATCCGCGGCGACGGTTACCCGCGTGCTCAACGAGGGAGCGCGCGAAAAACCCGAGCCTCTCGTGGCGCGGCGTTATGGAGAGTTGTCCCTCGCGGAGGCGAAAGAACTATTCGAGCGGGACTATCTTGTGCAAAGGCTCAGGGAGTGCGACTATAATGTCGCGAGGGCGGCCGACGCCTCGGGCATCCATCCGAGCGGCCTCCACGCCAAGATCAAGAAATTCAGGATAGAGCAGGAAAAATGAAGACGCTCACGGTACGTCAGCAGGAAGTACTCGACTTCATCTCGTCCTACCTCGATGGGCATGCGTACCCCCCCACTATCCGCGAGATAGCGGAGCGTTTCTCGATCTCCGTCAAAGGCGGCTACGACCACGTGAAAGCCCTCGAGAAAAAAGGTTTCTTGAGGCTTGGCGAGAACCGTTCGCGGGCCCTGGAGCTCCTCCGCCGCGACAAACCCGAGCGCTCGGTCGTCGAGCTTCCCCTTCTCGGAACGGTGGCCGCGGGCAGGCCCATCACCGCCGACGAGAACTACAGCGGCTCGGTCCACGTGCCCGCGGACATCGTCAGGACTGCGACCTGCTTCGCCCTATCCGTGCGAGGCGACAGCATGAAGGACGTCGGCATTTTCCATGGCGATCTCGCCGTCATAGAGCAGCGCCAGACCGCCGACAACGGCGAGATCGTCGTCGCGATGATAGACGACGCGGTCACGCTCAAGCGCTTCTTCCGCGAGAACAATCGAGTCAAGCTGATGGCCGAGAACCCCGCCTACGCGCCGATCTACACTCAAGACGTGAGGATACTGGGCCGCCTGCGCGGGATCATCCGGAAGTACTAGTAGCTCGCATGTCCCACAAAGAAAAACGGGCTGAGGCCAAGGAGCGACGAAGCCGGGCGAAGCCTAGCAAAGCGTTTGGAGCGGAGCATGCTTTTTTGCGTGTGAGCACCGAGACGAGGAGGGACGCAGGGATCGGCTCGTTTTTCTTGGCCGACCCGAATATTGGTCGGTGGTACCGTTTTTTCAAACTTCCCTGCGCCGGGTGGGACATGCGAGCTAGCCGATGAAAATCGAGAGCGCCTACCTGCTCGCCGGACCCGAGATCGGCAAGCGAGCCGCGTTCGCTGCCGAGCTCCGCGCCGCCATCACGGCCGCCGATGGAGCGCCGCCCGAGGAGCATCGCGCCTACGTCTCGGAAACCGAAGTAGGCGAAATCCTCGGCCTATTGCGCAACGGTTCGCTTTTCTCCTCGCGCAGGATCGTGGAATATCGCGGCGCCGAGCTCATCAAGGGTAAGGAGAACATAGCTCCGCTCGCGGCCTATCTCGCCGCGCCCGCGCCCGACGCGGTCCTGGTCCTCGTCACCGACGCTTTCTATGCCGAGAAGGCACTCGAGGAAGCGGTGGGGAAGGACCGCAAGCGCACCTTTTTCGAGATGTTCGAGAGCGAGAAACCCCGCTGGATCGAGAATAAGATGCGCGAATTCGGCCTCGGGATCGACGAGAGCGGGATCGCGTCCCTGCTCGAGCTCGTCGAGAACGAGTCGGGAGCACTCGACGCCGCCTGCTCGCGCCTGGCCATCGTCTTTCCCAGAGGCGCGACGCTCGGCGAGACCGAAGTCGAGGCCGCGATAGCGCGAAACAGGCAGGAGGACGCGTTTAGCCTATTTGAACGCGTCACGACGGGAGACATGGAGTCGGCCCTCGAGACCCTCGAGGCAGTCCTTGCCGATCGCAAGGGTGATGCCGTCCAGATAATTTCCGCGCTCACCTGGAGCTTCCGTCGCCTGGGCAGGCTCCACGCCCTCATGGAGGAGGGCGAAGGCCTTGAGTCGGCCTGCATGAAGCTCCAAATGCGCAGCAAGACCCTGCAAAAGCAGAGCGCGGCCGCGGTCCGCCGTTTCCCGCGCGCCACCTGCGAGCGCATCATCCTTCTGGCCTCGGCCTTCGACGCCAAGGCCAGGACGGTGAGCTCGCTCTACGAACGCACCCTCCTTCACCTCTTCATCTACGGTATCATGGTCAAGAAGGGCGAGCTCGAGATCAGCCTTACGGTCCCTTGATCCGATCGCGCTGCCATTTTACCGTCTCGGCGATAGCGACCTCGCAGGGCCCAAGCTCGACTCGTCCCGGGCACAACACATCCCCTGCGACACGGGCGCTCCCGAGAAGTACGCGGGACTCTTCCTTGAGCTCGATGTCCCGACGCCTCGACGTGAAATTGAGCAGGACGAGGATACGCTGGCCCGCCGAGGACAGGCGCTCGTAGGCGAGGACATCGGGGTCCAGATCGAGAAAGGCCATGGTACCCTCGATGAGGGCGGGGCTCGAGCGGCGCAGCGAGATGAGCGATCCATACCAGGACAGGAGCGAGGCGGGGTCACCCTCCTGGGCGGCCACGTTGCGCGATTTAAAGTCCGGGTTCACGGGCAGCCAGGGAAGCCCGGAAGTGAACCCCGCGTTGGAGCTCGCGTCCCACTGCATCGGCGTGCGCTCGGGATCGCGGCCGAGGGAAGGCAGCGGCCAGGTGGCTATGCCGAGGGGGTCGCGCAGCGCGGCGCGCGGAAGCCGCTCGCAGGTCATGCCTATCTCCTCGCCGTAATACAGAAAGGGCGTGCCACGGATCGTAAGCAACATCGCGGCCGCGACCCGAGCGCGAGCGTCGGTGAAGGCCCCCGATCGGAATCGCCATATATGGCGGGGCAGATCATGATTGCTCAAGGTGAAATTGGGCCATGCGCCCTCGGGCAGGGCCGTATACCAGCGCTCGGCGGACTCGCGAAACACTTTCGCTCCCCATGGCTTGTCGAGGAAATCGAAGTTGAAGGCCATGTTGAGCTCGTCGCCCTTCTCGCCGTGGCAGGAGGCAGCGAGCACCGGATCCTCTCCATGGGTCTCGCCTATGAGAACACGCTCCCCTGCGGCATCGGCGATCTTTCGCATCTCTTTGAAGACGGCGTGAACCTCGCTCTGGTTTCGGTCGTAGATGTGCCTCTGGAAAAAGTCGGGAATGGCCCTGAACGAGAAGGGGTTGGATCGGAGCTCGGCGTCCTTGAAGTAGCCGGTGGCGACGTCGAGACGGAAACCATCGACGCCGAGGTCGTACCAATAGCGCATGATGTCGTAGACGGCCGCGCGCAACTCGGGATTGTGCCAGTCGAACTCGGGCTGGTGCCTGGTGAAGGTGCCGAGGTAGCGCTCCCCCGTGGCCGGGTTGGGATGCCAGGCGCTGCCCAGCTCGAACTTGGCCTTCCAGTTGTTGGGGGCCTTGCCCGTATCGGGAACCCAAAGGTACCAGCCGTGCCGGGGCGAGTCCTTGGATGATCGCGCTTCGACGAACCAGGGATGCTCGTCGGAGCTGTGGTTGGCGACCAGGTCGAGGACTATGCGAATGCCCCGTCCCTTGGCCGCGGATAATAGGTCTTTAAGATCGCCCAACGTACCGAACATCGGGTCGACGTCGCGATAATCCGAGACGTCGTAACCAAAATCTTTCATCGGACTCTTGAAGAAAGGGGATATCCAGAGCGCGTCGACGCCGAGGGCCTCGAGGTAGCCGAGCTTGCCCCTGATGCCGGCGAGGTCGCCTATGCCGTCCCCGTTCGAATCGGCGAAGCTCCTTGGATATATCTGATAGAAGACCGCGTTCTCCCACCAATGCCTCACGTCTCCCCCCCGTCCGCCGGCCCATCTGCCGCTATCTCTATGCTCACCTCGCGCGCCGCTCTCGACTGGCAGGCGAGGCGAAAGTCCGCCGGCCTGCCACCGGCCGCGAGTCGCTCGGCCTCGCGCGGACCCATCGGCGAGAGACTGGTCCACCCCGAGAGCACGCGTATGGCGCAGGTTCCGCAGAGAGCCTTCCCCCCGCAGTCGTGGCGTATCCGAACTCCCGCGATAAGCAGCGAGTTGAGTATCGACACGGCGGGACTCGACTCGAGCTCCGAGACAGGCCCGTCAACGCCGGCCCGGTGTATGACTTTGATTCGCGCCATGGTCATATGATAAGCTCGAGTGGACGCCTCAGCTAGACTCGCCGCCCGTCAAGAAAGGAGACTAGAACGAGAGCTTGATATCCTCATTCTCCTTCTTGTGCTTCATCTTCAGGAAGAGCGCGCCCTGGGCCTTGTTATAGAGATATCCCGAAGCGTTGTAGCTCTCGAAATCGTTGTCCGGGCTATAGTCGATTTCGTAGAGCTGAATGTTGACGAAAGGCTTGACGCCGTAGAAGGTCAAGAAATGCGCGCTGCCCACGAGGAAGCGCGCCGAAAAAACGTAACGCGAGGCGCTCGTCTGAACCGTGAGAGAAGGCGCGCAGGTCCAAGCCCACAATCCGGGGGTCACGTCCCGACTGAAGGATACCACGTGCGGGTAATAGGGATTATCCGCCACCAGGGGATAGAGGTCCTCCGGAGCCAGAGTTCCCGTCCGCTGCTCGAGCGCTCCGTGGACGAGGACGCGGGCGGGCGCAAAGCCTTGGGCATCCGAGAGGCCGATGGCGCCCTCGACGAGGCTCTGGCCGATGCCAACCAGAGCCGGCTTGGAGGCCGCGTTTCCATAGGCCACGAGGTAGCTCCCCGCGAGGAGGGAGAGACGGAGATCGGTGGATCCGTCGTCCTCGGTTACCAGGAAGAATCCGTTCGAGGACTTGAGCACGGACGCGGCAAGGCGATCGGCGACGGCTCCCTTTCCCCGGAAAGGATTGTCCTCGTCCTTCAGCAGGGACCTGGCATCCACGACGCAGCCCAGGAATCCGACCGCCTGCCGTATCGTCAGCTTGGAGGGATCGACGCCCGACGAATAGCGAAGCGCGTCTTGGGCAAGCGAATTGGGCAGACGGTCGAAGAGGTATCGCAGGAGACCTTCTTTCTCGAAGAGAGTCGGCGATTTGTCGGCGACGACCTGCGAAAGGCGCTTGACTTCCGCCTGGTCCGCCGTCGAAAAGTCCCTCATCTTAGGGACGAGGCCGCCGAGATACGGCGCGGAAAGGAAGCCTGGCTTATCGGGCCATTTTTCCTTCGCTCCTCTGACGCGGGCGAGGGCATCCGGGTACGAGCCTCTGGCGAGGGATTCCGCGAGATAGGCCGTAAGGGCCTTGTCGGAAAAGGAGAGTTGGCCGTCGCTTCCCTTCCAAGCGATTTTATCGGCCTCGAAGCGCGTCGACGAGAGGCCCGACCAAACCTTATCCCGCCACGCGGCAATCTCGGCCTTGAAAGCTTCGGGATCCTTGGGAGCTTGAGCGACGAATTTTCCGGAGGAGGCCTGCTGGGAAGGTCTCGGAGATACCGGCGCCACCTTGGTCAGGGAAAGGCCAGCATCGCCGGGCCGTAGGGCGAGGATACCCGCGTTCCCGTCCAAGGAGCCGGAGGCGAGGATCAGATCGAAGGAATCGCCGTTCGAGGAGACGCTGCGGCGACCGTCCTTTTCGAGGAAACTGACGGAACTCGAGGGAAGAAGCCTTAGACGGACGGAGACGATGCCGTCGGGAGCCGCGGCAGCTATGGAAAACCGTTCCATCGTGCCCTTGTCGGCGGTCGCCTTGAGCTCGACGCCGGGAGTTAGTTTGACGCGGACGCCGTTTGGAATCTTTTCTATGGCCGATAGGACGAGGGTTGAGGCGACACCATCCGCGCCTATACTCTCGGCTGCCGATTTAGGAGATATCTCGAATGAAAGACCCGCATATAAAATACGGACCCTCTCGGGCGCGGCTCCCGATTTCCCGCGTTCCGACTTAGAGTACGAAACGCTCACGGACATCCCGCCTATTTTTTCGGAGAGCCCGGGTCCCTTCGAAAATTGTAGCAGGACAAGGAGGATGAAAAGGCCGATATAAAGGAGGACGAGGCCTGTGGCCCGTTTGAAGGCGCCGGTTTGCATAACGAGTATGGACTATAGCCGTTAACAGGTCCTAATGCAACCTTGCATAATGGGTTCGTCCGCGATAGTATCGGGCGCCCGAGCCTTAAACGCGGATTGGGGAGTGGGAAAGTATGGTCAATGGAAATAACATACGCCTAATTGTCGCAGCGGCCGCCGCCATCGCGCTTTCGCTGCTAGCCTCCTGCGCCGGGGGACCCAAGACCGGACCGACAGCTTCGACGGCAGCATCCGCTTCCACTGCGGCCTCCGTCGCCTCGGTCAAACCGCCTCCGGTGAAGGAGCCAAATCCGGTACAAAAGCGCGTACAGGAGGTCGAGGCGGCCGCGACCCTTCTGGACAAGGGCGACGCGTCCGGCGCCGCCGAAAAGCTCGGCGAGCTCGCGGCGGCCTCGCCCTCCGATACGGGCCTCAAGCTCGCCCAGGCAGCGGCCCTCGTGTCCGCCGGCAAACTCGCCGAGGCCAGAACGGGAGTCGACTCGATCCTCGCCGCCAACCCTTCGGATGTCCGCGCACTTTCGATGGGCGCCGAGCTCGCACGATTCGACGGCGACGATAATGCGCGCAAATCATATCTCGACCGCGCACTCGCCGCCGCGCCGGCTGATGCCTCCGTGCTCAGCGCATGGGGCAATTACTTCCTCGACGCGAAGGCATGGCCCAAGGCCGAAGACTTCTTCAAGCGCGCTCTTGCGGCCGACCCGAAAAGCGTCGACGCCTCGCTCGGCCTAGGACGGACATATTACCGAGAGGCCAAATACCCGGAGTCGGAGACGCAGCTCAGCGCGGCAATCGAAAGGGAGCCCGACTCGCCCCTGGCCTATTCTGACCGCAGCCGCGCGCGGTATCAGCAGGGGAAATATAAGGAAGCCGAGGAAGACCTGGATACGGCGATAGCCAAGGCACCGGACGAATCCTGGCTCTACCTGGACCGCGGGCGTTACCTTCTGGACAAGAGAGACATGACGGGCGCCGAGTCGGACTTCGACAAGGCCATAGCCCTCGACCCCGGTTATTTCCTCTCATACGCCTATCGCGGAGGGATACGCGAGGAGACGGGCAGGGACGCCGACGCCCTCGACGATTATCGCAAGGTCATCGCCCTCTATCCCGACTATTGGTATTCCTTCGAATCGGCGGGCGCGACTGCCTTCCGCCTCGGACTCTGGGCCGAGTCCGCGGAAGATTTCAAGCACGCCTATTCCTCCGCGCCCGACCGCTACGAGTACGCGATAGCTTCCGCCCTCGCGCTTTGGCGTTCGGATCGTCCCAAGGACGCTTCCGCGTACGCGGGCTCCATAGGAATCGGAATGGACCGCGAAAAGAACGGCATTTATTATTCGATGCTGCGTCTTATCAAGGATCAAAGCAACGATTCCAACGAGCTCGAGCTTAAAATTCAGGCCGAGAAAAAGCTCGATCTCAGGTCCGCGATGCTTTTTTACCTATCCGAGTACTGGATATGCAAGGGCAAAGTTGAGCTCGCATCGAAATACCTCTCGCTCAGCGAAGAAATGAAGCGGCAGGGCACACTCGAATACCGCCTACTCCAAGCCGAACGCAAGCGGCTCGGCGCCGGGTCCAATGGCTGACCGATTCCCGGACCTGGTTTCCCGCCTCGAGACAAGGCGCCCCGTGGCCGTGCAGACCCACGACTATCCCGATATCGACGCGGTGGGTTCGGCCTGGGGATTGGCATGCCTTCTCCGTCGTAACGGTTTCTCGGCGTTCAGCGTCTACCGGGGAGAACTCCGCAGCCGCAGCCTCAATCACCTTATCGAGAAACTGGGCATCGACATTGCCCCGGCCGCCCAACTTTCGCCCAAGCTTCAGATCATCGTCGTCGACGGCTCGCCGGGCAACGGCAACGTCAACCTCGCCTCTGGCGACCTGGTCGCCGTAATAGACCACCACTGCAGGTCCGGCGACGTGAGCGCCCCCTTCCTCGACCTCCGCCCCGAGATCGCATCCTGCTCCACGATGATACGAGGCTATTGGGCGGAGGCAGGCGGCGAGCCCCCTCGCAACGTCGCCACCGCCCTTCTCGCGGGCATCCAATCCGACACCGACTTCTTGAGCCGTCGATGCTCCGACGAAGATTTTGACGCCTACGCCGCCCTCTACCACGCCGGTGACTGGGAGCTCGCAAGCCGTGTCGTCCGCACGGTGCTCGACCTCCGAGAGCTCGGCCTGATAGTCTCCGCGATCGAGCGGGCGGTCATCCGCGACGGCCTGCTTTTCGCCTTCATTCGAGGGCCCTGCGCTCAGGAGGCGCTCGCCGTCCTCGCGGAGTTCGCGCTCAGGACCGAGGAACTTTCGGCCGCGGTCGTCGCCGAAAAAGACGACAACGGCGTGCATATCTCCATCCGTTCGAAAAATGACGCCATCTCGGCTTTCGCTCTCGCGACCGCCGCCCTCGCGGGACTCGGCAACGGCGGCGGTCACGCCCATTCGGCGGGCGGCCTCGTCCCGGCGGCCTCCGACCCCGGCGAAGTCGCGTTGGGCGAAAGATTTTTCAAGGCCGCGGCCGAAGCCAGAACCAAGCCTTTGTAGGGGAAGTATCATGTCTCAAACCATTCGCCGCATCGAACTAAAGGATAGAAGAGTAATTCTCGCGGGCACGGTCCACATCTCGCAGGAAAGCACACAGGAGGTACGCGCCCTCATAGAATCCGAGAGGCCCGGCAGGGTCTGCATCGAGATAGACGAGGGCCGCTACCGTTCCATGAACCAAGACAAGGGCTGGGAAAACCTCGACATCGGCAAGGTGCTCAAGGAGGGCAAGGGCTTCCTCCTCATGGCCAACCTCGCCCTCGCCGGTTTCCAGCGTCGGATGGGGGCGAGCATAGGCGGCAAGCCCGGCGACGAAATGCTCGCCGCCGTGAAAGCCGCCGAAGAGGCCGGCATCCCCTATTCCTTTTGCGACCGCGAGGTGCAGGTTACCCTCAAGCGCGCATGGTCCTTGTCCGGCTTGTGGAACAAGTCCAAGCTCCTGGCGAGCCTCGTCGATTCCGCCTTCTCGAATGAGAAGCTCACCGAGGAGGAGGTCGAGAAGCTCAAAGAGAAGAACGAGCTCGATTCGATGATGTCCGAGCTCGCCTCCTTCCTGCCCTCGGTCAAGGAAGTACTCATCGACGAGCGCGACCGATTCCTGGCGTCGCGGATATTCCTCGCGGACGAGAGCCTCGTGATCGCCGTGGTCGGCGCCGGCCACCTGGACGGCATCGAGGCATGGCTCAGGCGGCTGGACGCGGCGGAGGTTTCGCCCGACACTTCCGACATCGAGTCGACGCCCAAGCCCTCAAAGGCGGGGAAAATCCTCGGCTGGGCCATACCCGCGATCATCGTGGGCTTCATCATCCTCGGCTTCTTCAAATCTGGCACCACCGCCAGCCTCGCGATGCTCGTCAGATGGGTGCTGCTCAACGGCTCCCTCGCCGCCCTCGGCTCCGCCCTCTGCCTGGCCCATCCCCTCACGATACTCTTCTCCTTCGTGATGGCTCCGGTCGCAACGCTCAATCCCTTCGTCGGCGTAGGCCTCTTCGCCGGTCTCGCGGAGGCATTCCTTCGCAAGCCCCGCGTATCGGACCTCGCGAACCTTGCCACGGACGTTTCGAGCCTCAAGGGTTTCTATAAAAATCGAGTATCGAAGATTCTCTTGATCTTTTTCCTCTCGAGCTTCGGGGGTATGATCGGAAACTTCATCGCACTGCCCTTCCTCGCATCGGGGGCGCTCAAATAGTGCGGTGTTATAGAGGCCTTCATTAATAAGGCGACACGACCAAAGGGAGCGTCGCAATGAAGGCCTCTCACCAAGCCTTCCTTAAGTTTGCGACATGCGGAGCTTGTCGCCTTACTATCGCAGGCCTTGGTACGCTCAGCCCTATTTCTTTATAAGACTTTTTTCGGAGGATAATCCATGGAAACCTGCCCCTGCGGATCCGGCCGCGCCTACGAAGACTGCTGCGGCCCTTATATCTCCGCTGCCGCCAAGCCCCCCACCGCCGAGGCTCTCATGCGCAGCCGATACACCGCGTATACGAAAAAAGCCATCGACTACATCGTCGATACCTGCCTGCGCGACGATGAGCACGGCATCGATATCGAGTCCACCAGGCGCTGGAGCGAAAAGTCCACATGGCTCGGTCTCAAGATCCTGAAGACCGACAAGGGCGGCCCTTCGGATGAAGAAGGCATGGTCGAGTTCAAGGCGACCTTCATTCTGGACGGCCTGCGCGAGGATCATCACGAGAAAGCCGCCTTCGTGAAAAAAGACGGCGCCTGGCTCTTCGCCGAGGGCGAGGTCATCCCCGAGACGATAGTTCGCGAGGGTCCCAAGATCGGCCGCAACGACCCCTGTCCCTGCGGCTCGGGGAAGAAGTACAAGAAGTGCCATGGAGCGGCCACGAACTGACGGAACGCTAACCCAGCGCCCTCTCCACGATCTCGAAGATGGCCGGCATCAACTGCTTCTTTCGGGAGAGCATATCCTTGAGGAGGTACACTCCATCCCCCTCCGAGGGATAGCCCACGAGGGCCAGGAAATCCTTCTCCGCGACGACGAACAGAAGACTGACGAGCTCCGTCACGTCGGTCACCATCAAGGCGGAGAGGTAGTAGCCCTTCTCGCTCTTGATGCCGGCCAGCGCCGCCAGGATCTCGCCGCGTTTTTCCATTACAAGAGCGGTATCCGACACCTCGATCTGACTAACGCTGAGCTTCTTCTTCTGCGTCTCGTACTCCTTGAGGTCGAGACGCACGATCTCAGCCGCGGGCCTGCTCGCCGCCCTGGAGGCTGACTGCATGATCGCGTCGCCGACCTCGGCTATCTCGAGATCGGCGATGTTGGCGAGGTACTCGGCCTCGTCGCGATCCACCTCGGTCGTCGTCGCGGACCTCAGGATAAGGGTATCGGAAAGAATGCCGCAGAGCAGTATCGAGGCGACATCCTTGGGGATCGGCACGCGCTGCTCGCGGTACATGCCGGCGATCATGGTGCTCGTGGATCCGACCACGCGATTTATGAAGGTGATCGGATATTTAGTCGAGAAGGAGCCGAGGCGGTGGTGGTCGATGACTTCAAGTATCCGATAATTCTCGATGCCCTCGATAGCCTGGCCGAACTCGTTGTGGTCGACCATGATCACCTCTACGCTGGGCTCGCGTAGTAGATCGCCTTCGCGGAGCAGCCCTATCACCCGCTCATCGTCGTCGACGACAGCCGCCGACCTGCTGGGCGAGGCGGCGAGGGTCTTCCTGGCATCGCGGGCCCGTTCTCCTCTATGGATAGGCTTGGTCTCCGAGTCGCCCATCGCATGTACGGGGGTCGAGTAGAGCACCAGGAGGGAAGTGCTCGACGTATCGTAGGGCGAGACGAGGACGGTAATGCGCTTGGCCTCCGCGAGGGCCCGCAGATCCTTGCTTACTACGAAGCCGTTGGTGACGATGAGGATCCTGACGCCCGTCTCCAGAGCCAGCCTATGTACGTCGTCGCGGTCGCCCACCAGCAGGACCTTGTTCGCGGCGCTCTCGGCCTCGAGAACGGCCCGCACCGATTCCGTTTGGTTGGCCGCGACGATCATATTCGCCTTGAATACTTCGCCTTCGTCAAAGGAGACGATGGCCTGGGCCTTGATCGTCTCCAGGAGATGGCGGACGCTCGTCAATATCACCGCCTTCTTGCGCGGGTTGATTTTGGCGATGACGTTCTGGGCGAAGGATCCGTAGTGGAGCAGGGAGCGATAACGCCCCTCGTCGTCGACGATGGGCAGGGCTTCCCCTCCGCCCTCCCCGAGCAGGGCCAGGGCCGACCAGAGCGGCGTGTCCGCGCGGACCGTCCTCGCCGGCCCCGAGAGGAAGTACTCGGCCTTCGGGACGAGGTCGGAGATGAACTCGGGCAGTTCGAGGCCGAAGCGGTCGAAGATGTACTCTGTCTGCGGGTTGACGGCGCCGGCCCGGGCGGCGCGGGCCTCGGGGCAGCCCGTCGCGCGCTTCAGCGCGGCGTAGGCGACGGCGGACACGACGGAGTCCGTGTCGGGATTTCTATGGCCGATTACGAAGACGATTTTCTCCATGGCCTTCCTCACTCCCCGAAAAGCGATATCGACCGCGGCGCGAAGGCGAGCGAATCGCCGCCACGCTCGGCGTGAAGGACGATAGCCTTGGCCGGATCGTAACCTGAAACCGTCCGGAATCCGTTCGAAATATTCGCGATACCCCGCACTCGGCCGTCCCGGCTGAAAATAGAGTATATATCCTTCGCGACCCGCTCGACACCGTACTCCCCGCCCGCGAGCCCGTCGTACAGCTCTACGATCCGCGCCGTGAAGGCGACCTCGCCGGGTTCGCCGAACTCGTGCGTATCGTCGGAGAACATGATCTGCGAGGCGAGCAGGAAATCGACCAGGGCAACAAGCTCCTTCTCCGTTTCGGTCAGGCCCATCCTGGTCGTTCTGCAAAACACCACGTCGGGGTCGTTGATGAATACCGTCCCGTCGAGGAGAGAGCGACCTATCGTATGCGTCAGGTTCGTATAGGCGGCGGGCCTGCCCTGGTGGCGTACGATGTGTTTCAGAAGGCCGTCCTCCCACTTCTCCTTCGTGTCCGCACCTATGCGCATGAGGGGAAAGTGCCGGAACGAGGGTTCGAAAGGCGCGCCGCAGCCCAGGTAAGCGACGCCCCGTCCGCGCTCATCCTTCGTGCGCGACGTTAGGCGCCTCATGAGCCTCTCGTAATGCACATAGGCCGCCCCGGGCTTGGCGCGCGCGCCTTCGATGAAGCCCGCGTAGAGGAAGTCCAGCTTGAGGTAGCGGTAGCCCCAGCCCTCCACTATCGTATCGAAAATACCCGCGAGGTAGTCCTCGACCTCGGGAAGTGAAATATCGAGGCAGTGGAAGACCCCGTCCCACCCGGGGTTGAAGCCCGCGGGAATTAACCTGCCCTTCGCGTCGTGGAGGAGCCATTCGCGCCTCTCGCGAAAAATCGCGCTGCCCCTCGTGGCGAGGAGCGGCGCGATCCAGATGCCGGGGACCATGCCCTTGGCTTCGATCTCCTCGGCGAAGGCCTTCATTCCACGTGGGAACTTGACCGGATCGGGCAGCCATTCGCCGACGGCCGTCTCCCAGCCGTCGTCGATCTGGAAGACGGTCGGCTTGCCTCGGCGCAGGTAGTATGTGTTGATCAGGTTATCGTTTTCGCCGATCGACGCGAGGTCCCGCTCGATGATCCGATCGTCGATATGCGCGTAATGGTTGTACCAAGACTCATAGCCCCCTGGCACGAGAGATGGGCCCGACCCGAGGAATGCCAGGCGATCAAAGTGACGGAAGCCGCCAAAGGCGTCGCGGAGCGCGGCCTTCACCTCGAAGTAGCCGTCGCGGTAGAACAGTCGAAGCTCGGCGACCAGTTCGCCGGGAGCGAATCGCGCGCCCTTTGCGCAGACCTCGGCTCTGATGTCCAGCGATTCGCGGTCGACCCTGAACGAGACCGGAGGCGTCGCGCGCGCCGGACTTCCTACCGATACCAGGACAAGCCTGCTTTCGCCCGCACGGATATAGGTCAGGAAGCGCGAAAGAACCTCGCTCCGCCCCTCGCGGGGGCCCGGCCCGTCGCAATAAACGGCGACATTGGGTATGATGCGCGCCCGAGGGACCCTCTCGCCGGCCGCGAGCTCGCCCGCGAAGCACCAGGACTGCCAGCCGTTGGAGAATATCGTCCGTCCCTTCTTGTTCCCGAAACGCGCACGCTCCACCGCGCCGACTCCCGCGAGGTCGCAAAGTTCGCCGAATGTCGCGTCGAAAAGCGGCGTCGCGGTTTCGACAAGGGCCGACTCCGCCACGGCGAAGAGACGCAGGGTCTTCTGTCCATCCCCGTCCCCGATCGAGAGGCTGAACCTGGGATCGACTTTCATGCTACCCTCCCGATGCCGCCTGCTCGAAAAGGTACTATGGCCCGCGCGGGCGGTCAAACCACCCTCGGAGGCGAACGTGATCAGGCTCTACGCCTTCCTAGGCAATTACGGCCGCGAATACTCGAAAAACCGCCACAACGTGGCCTGGCATTTCCTCGAATCCCTGCCCTTCTTCGGGGAGCTCCGCTGGGAGCGCAAGTTCAAGGGCCGCTTCGCGACCCGCGAGACCGACGCGGGCCGCACCTGGCTTCTCATGCCCGAGACCTACATGAACCTCTCCGGCGACTCCGCTGCCGAGCTCATGCGCTTTTTCCAGATCGCGCCTGCCGAGCTGCTCGCGATCCACGACGAGCTCGAAATGCCCTTCGGCTCCTTCGGACTTAAACTGGGAGGCGGACTCGGAGGTCACAACGGCCTTCGCTCCCTCGAGGCGCGCCTGGGCACGCGCGATTTCGCCCGCCTTCGCTTCGGGATCGGCCGTCCGGAACACGACGACATCGCCGGCTACGTCCTTTCGGATTTTTCGCGCGAAGAGCGCGAGATTTTAGCCGATTCGGTCTTTCCCGCCGCCGCGAAGGTCCTGGAGGCTTGCTCCGGCGAGGGCTTCGAGAAGGCGCTCGAGAGGTACCAGAAGGTGAAAGCGATATAAGGGGGAAGTACATCATCGCCATCCAGACAGGACTCCTCGGCTATCGCTCCGTCAGCGGCGAAGGGGCATTTTTAGGACTGCCCGAGGTGGGGCCTGTCGCGAAGCAGAGCTTCGCGGCGCGAATCCGCGTACTTCGCTTCGCCTCGATCAGGTCACACCAAGCCTCCGGTCGCCTTCGCTACACCCACACGGATAGAGAAGTATCAGCTCACACGTTCGTCAGCTCGAAGACCATGTCGCTGACGAAGCGACGGAAGGAATCGCTCCCCACGAAGAGCTTCACGACGTCGGCTTAGCTCCGCCCAAGAGAACGGAGAGCTCCCTCCCGGTCGCCAGCACCTCGGCGGCAAAGACCTCGAGCTGGGCCTCCATGCGGTCGCGGGGGCCCGATACCCCTATCGACGCCTCGACGCCGCGCTCGAAGTTGTAGATGGGCGCGGCCATGCAGACGACGTGCCTCTCGTTCTCCTCCCAGTCCAGGGCGTAACCGCGCTCGCGGACGGTTGCCAGCTCCTCGGCAAGACCGTCGAGGTCGCATATCGTGCGTTCGGTATATCGGGCCAGCGGGCTATCCTCGAAAAGCCGCTCGAGCTCCGAGCGCGATAGCCCGCAAATCAGACACTTTCCCACGGCCGTGCAATGCAGATCCTCCGAGTCCCCGATGCTCGTATTGGCGGCTATGGTCTTGGTCGCCCGCTCGCGGTCTATGAAGACCGCCCTGGCGCCCGAGCGCACCGCAAGGTGCGCATTCTCCTTGGTCGAAAGCGCCAGGCGCTTCAGGGCCGGCGAGGCCAGCTCGGTCAGCTTGAGCTGGTCGCGGAGGGCCGCGGCGAGCGAATATATTCCGAAGCCGAGCTGATAACCCTTTTTGCCCTCCTCCTGCCGTACGAGGCCGTACTTCATCAGGGTGGAAAGGAGCCTGAAGACCGAGCTTTTGTCTATCCCAAGGAATTCCGTCAATTCCGTTAGGCTGTACTTCTGTTCGGGGTGGTCGGCTATCCTTCCGAGGAGGCTCAGCGCGCGCTCGACGGATTGGATCATCACGCCTTCTTGCTTGGGCATGGTCAGACTATAAGGCGCCCTTGTTTGAAGATCAAGGATAGAACCCGATTTTATTGACATACATACAACCATATTGTACAATAAGCAATAAAGTGAGGGGCTTATGTCAGATCAAGTGCTTAGCATAGAAAGCCTTGAAGTCAAAGCGAGGGAAGTTCGCCGCCTAATCCTCGATACGACCCATCGAGCGAAAATGGGACATACGGGCGGTTCTCTTTCCGAGGTCGAGATACTCGTCGCCCTGTTCTTTCGCGTCATGCGCAATATAGAGGCATCCCGACCGGGGAAAATCGATCGCGATCGCTTTATCCTATCGAAGGGCCACGCCACGCCGGGCTACTACTCGACCCTCGCTCTCCGCGGTTACTTCCCCCTGAGCCTGCTCGAGACCTTCGACGAGCTCGGAACCCTGCTGCAGGCCCATCCGGACATGCACAAGGCGCCGGGCGTCGACATGTCCACGGGCTCACTGGGCCAGGGGCTCTCCTGCGGGATCGGGATGGCCCTCGCCGCCCGCGCGAAACCTGGTCTCGGGGGTTTCCGAACCTTCGTCCTCGTAGGCGACGGCGAGCTCCAGGAAGGCCAGATATGGGAGGCCGTGCTCTATGCGGGCGCGCGTGCTCTGCCCGGGCTCGTCGCTATAGTCGACGCCAACGACGTGCAGCTCGCGTCGACGACCAGGGACGCCGTCAGCCTCGACCCGATCGCCGACAAGTGGCGCTCCTTCGGATGGAAAACCGTCGCCGTCGACGGTCACGACCTCTCTCTTCTCGTCCCCGCCCTCGAGGGCGCCAGGGAGAGCTCCGCGGCGGGGCCCGTCGTAGTCATCGCGAAAACGGTCAAGGGCAAAGGAGTCTCCTTCATGGAAGGTCGCTACGAGTGGCACGGCAAGGCGCCGAACGACGAGGAATACGCCAGGGCGATAGCGGAGGTGGGAGAATGAACGCGAGCGCTTTGGAATCGCCGAGAGAGGCTTTCGGCCAGGCGCTGGTGGAGATGGCCGGCAAATACCCCGACATGGTCGTCATCGATCCGGATGTCTGCACCTCGACGAGGACTTCCCTTTTCCGTTCGGCCTTCCCCGACCGATTCTTCGAGATGGGCATAGCGGAGGCGAATTCTGTCTGCGTGGCCGCGGGGCTCGCGGCCTGCGGCCTCACCCCTTGGGTATCGACTTTCGCCGTGTTCATCGCGGCGCGGGCCTGCGATCAGGTTCGCGTCTCGGTCGCGCACGCCGCTCTCCCCGTCAAGCTCAACGGTTCATACGGGGGCCTACCCTCCGGCAGGGGAGGAGCGACGCATTCCTCGATCGAGGACATCGCGATAATGCGGTCGATGCCGAACATGACCATCCTCTCGCCAGCCGACGCGGCCGAGACCCGCGCGATGACCGACCTCGCCATGCGCGTGCCCGGCCCCGTTTACCTTCGCACGGTGCGCTGCGAGTTGCCCTTCATCTTCGGCCTTGACTGCGCGCCCGAGCTCGGGAAGTCGGTCGAGCTCGCCTCGGGTAACGACGTCGCCATCCTCTCCGAGGGCATGATGGCTCACCGCGCGTTGGCCGCCGCCGCCGTCCTCGCTCGAGAGGGCATACACGCGCGCGTCCTCCATTTCGGGACATTGAAGCCGATGGATCGTGCGGCCGTCGCGAAGGCCGCACGGGACTGCGGACGCATCGTCACCGTGGAAAACCATTCCCTCTCGGGCGGATTCGGCAGCGCCGTCTGCGAGATCCTCGCGGAGGAGGAGCCCTGCCGCGCCCTGCGGCTCGGCTTCCCCGACGTATTCATGGAATCGGGCGACGACGATCTCGTCTTCGCCAAGTACGGTCTGGATGTGGCAGGCATAGCCTCGGCGGCGCGACGCGCCGCAAGGTCGAAGGACGCCGCCGGCAAATAAGGGCGCCGCGAATCGCGGCGATGGAGGACGCAAATGAGGATTGCTGTTATCAACGAGACGAGCGCGGCGGACAGGAACGCCGACATCCTTCTCGCCCTCGAGGGACGGGGCCACGAGATCGTCAATTGCGGAATGCGAAAGAACGGCGAAGCGCCCGAGCTTTCCTACATCCACACGGGCCTTCTCGCGGCCCTCGTCCTCGCTACGGATAAGGTCGATTTCGTCGTAGGCGGCTGCGGTACGGGACAGGGATTCCTCAATGCGGCCCTGGCCTATCCGGGCGTCTCGTGCGGCCATATATTGACTCCCCTCGACGCATGGCTCTTCGCGCGGATCAACGGCGGCAATTGCGTGAGCCTGGCGTTGAACCAAGGCTACGGTTGGGCTGGAGGAATAAATCTTCGCCTAATCTTCGACGAACTCTTTACCCCCGAGCGCTCCTCGGGCTACCCGGAAGCGCGTCGAGAACCGCAGGCGCGCGCGCGCGAACTCCTCGGACAGGTCTCGGCGGCGACGCATCGCCCGATGGCCGATATCGTCTCCTCGCTTCAGGACGAGGTCGTCCTTCCGGCGCTCCGCTATCCGGGCATCGGCGAGATCCTCTTAGGAGCGGCCTCAGGCGGCAGCGGCGGCGCCGATCCCGAGCTGGCTCGCGCCATCGAGGCGAGGCTTCGATGATGGGCGGCGCCGAATACGGCGCGAGGCTCGCACGGGCCCAGGCCATACAAGGCTCGGGCGGCGTGGATGCCGCGCTGGCCTCGGGAGCCCTCGCGCGCAAGCTCGACGTGACGCCGAGCGAAGCCCTCGTGATCGGCCTCCTCAGGCAGGGAGTTCGCAAGTACATCGGGGTCTTCGGGCACGGCACGACAGAGCTCGGCGAGTCCCTGCGCGCCTACGCGGAGGCGGGCGCGGTCGAGGTTTTCAATGTGCGAAGCGAGATCGAGGCCTCGCACGCCGCGACCGCCCTTAAATGGCAGTACGGCGAGACAGCGGCGGTCTTCACCTCCATTGGCCCCGGCGCCCTCCAGGCGCTCGGCGCCTCCCTCGTACCGGCCTCGAACTCCATGGGCCTATACTACCTCCTAGGCGACGAGACGACCCACGACGAGGGTTACAACATGCAGCAGATACCGAGGCCGGAGCAGGCTTCCTTTCTGAGGCTGGCCCAAGCCATGGGTAGCGCATACACCCTCCATACGGGATGGGCCCTGCCCGCGGCTTTGAAACGGGGGATAGAGGCCGCCTTCGGTCCCGTGAGGCCGCGACCCTTCTACCTCCTTCTGCCCATGAACATTCAGGGCAAGGTCATGCGTAACTTCAACCTCGCCGAGTTGCCCCGCGTGCCCTCCTACTCAGCGGCGGCCCCCGCCGGGGACGGTCCCTACCTCGAGGCCGCTCGTCTCATCGTCAAAGCGGAACGCATTGTCGTGAAGACGGGCAACGGCGCCCGGGGCCTCGATCCGGTCCTTCTCGACGAGTTCTTGCGCCGCTCAGACGCGGCGTACGTGCACGGCCCCTCGGCCGTGGGTATCCTGCCGGGGTCGCACCAGCGGAACATGACCGTCGGCGGCTCGAAGGGATCCATATCGGGCAACGCGGCCATGGCTGCCGCCGATCTCGTCGTAACGATAGGGGCGCGAGCCGTATGCCAATGGGATTCCTCGGGCACCGCATGGAAGTCCGCGAAGTCCGTTATCGCGATCAATACCGATTACCAGGACGCCTCGCATTACAACGGCTCCCTGCCCCTCGTGGGCGACGCATGTGTCGTCGTGAAGAGGCTCGTCGCCACGCTCCGAATGGAAGGCGTCGATAAAGGCGGCACACCGACGCAATGGTTCGAGAAATGCCGGTCGAAGCGAAGGGAGTGGGACGCTTTTTTAACGGAGCGCCTCTCGGCGCCCCCGATCCTCGACCAGAAGTTCGGCCGGCCCCTGTTGACTCAGCCGGTCGCGATAGCGGTCGTCGCCGATTTCGCGCGGAAGAGGGGCGCGGTCAAGTACTTCGACGCGGGCGACGTGCAGGCGAACGGGTTTCAGATAATCGAGGACGAGAAAGTCGGCGATACGTACACCGATACCGGCGCCTCGTACATGGGTTTCGCCGTCTCGGCTATTTTAGCGGCCGCCGTGGCCGAGGCGCCACGTTATCCGATCGCCTTCACGGGCGACGGCAGCTTCATGATGTGTCCGCAAATCCTCCTCGACGCGGCGGTGTACGGACTCCGCGGGATGATCGTCCTCTTCGACAACCGCCGGATGGCGGCAATCAGCTCCCTGCAGCATGCCCAATACGGCGCCGAATTCCGCACCGACGACAGGGTCGAAGTCGACTATCCCTCCATGGCTCGGTCCTTCGCGGGGGTCCGCGGTTTCGAGGGCGGCTTGTCGCGCTCCGAGCTGGAGGCCGCCCTCGAAGAGGCCTACGCGCACGAAGGGCTTTCGCTCGTGCATGTGCGCGTTTACTCGGGCCCGGACGAGCGTGGCGGACTCGGAGCATATGGAGACTGGAACGTCGGCGCTTGGTGCGAAAGAGTTCAGCGCGAAAAGCACGAAATCGGCATGTAGGTACTCAACGCCAGAAATGCTTCCACGACGGCGGCGGCGTTGGGGGTAGGGGTGTCCTCTTGCAGGGGCTTGGCCGGCGCGAGGATATAGCCCCCGCCGCGTCCCATCTCTCGGCAGAGGCTTTGTATCTCGGCACGCACGTCGTCCGGCGTACCGAAGGGGAGGGTGCTCTGCACCCCGAGCCCACCCCAGAACGCGAGTTGCTCCCCGAAGCGCTGCTTTAGTTTATACGGGTTCATCGCCTCCGGCTGCACGCTTTCGAGCACGTCCAGGCCGATTTCTATGGCGTCGGGAATGAGGTCGGTGACGTTGCCGCAGCTGTGGTGGAGCGTCGCCTTACCATGGCCGTGGGCGAAGGCGTACATGCGCCGAGTCGGCTCTTTTAAAAAAGTGCGCCAGCGCGCCGGTCCCAGCAGAATCCCCTGCTGACCGCCCCAATCGTCGCTGAACATGATGCCATCCACCGGCAGGACGACGAGCTCCTCCAATATTTCCATCTGTTGCCGTGCGATGCGGTCGATCAACTGTCGGAAAAAGGCAGGTTCGCTCGCCGCGTCCATCAGTGCGTTCTCGAAACCACGCAATGCCCAGGCGCGTTCGAACAGGCCGAAGTTGAACCCGGCAGCTAGGAATGCATCCAGATTCCCGTCGATGATCCTTCGTGTATCTTGCCGCTGGGCGGGGGTGAAAAACTCGGAAGTCTCCGGCCATTCGTAGCCGTCCAGTGTGGGCGCCTTAATGGCCGGTTCGGCCAGATAGCGTTGCCATCTGTCGGTATGCCATGTCGATCCGTACTTATCTATCGTGAAAGGCGCTTCGGTGATGAGTTCCCAGTACAGACCGTCGTCGATGGCTTTGAAGCGGACTATGTGCCGCGTCAGTGCGTCCAGCCAGGCTGGCGCGCCTAGTGCGCGTCCAGCCAGGCTGGCGCGCCGTAGTGCGCGTCCAGCCGGGCCGAGACGCTCGTACCAGCGTCGAACAGCAGTTCGTAAGGAACGTAAGCCGTCTCCCGATGCGCGATTTGCGCGTAGACCATTTCTTTTGGCGTCATCGGGATGTACGGGAATCTCTAGAAATACTTCTTGGCCAAGGCGTCCCGGTCCTTCGCCAGCGCGAGATAGTGACTCAGGTTGGCCTTCGTGCAGACCTCGTACGGCAGGTAGAAATCCGC
>JBEKVO010000011.1:0-81076 GCA_049513895.1 Rectinemataceae bacterium
CGCATCCGCAGCGGCTAAAGCTCTCGGCTAAGCGGTTCATCCCCGCGCATGCGGGGAACACCTTTGCGTCATGCTCAGCGATGAGGGCGGCGACGGTTCATCCCCGCGCATGCGGGGAACACTATCTAAACGGCTATACGCAGGCAATGAATGACGGTTCATCCCCGCGCATGCGGGGAACACGTAGATGATGCAACATATGAGGCAAATGAAAACGGTTCATCCCCGCGCATGCGGGGAACACGATGAACTAGGCTCAGGCCTATCCGATGCCCCCGGTTCATCCCCGCGCATGCGGGGAACACTACGACCTGCCATTGAGCGAGTGATACGTCCCCGGTTCATCCCCGCGCATGCGGGGAACACAAGTACAAACAAAGACTCTTCTATTATTAATCCGGTTCATCCCCGCGCATGCGGGGAACACCAAGGGCGGGGCGTGCGAATATCCCTGCGATGCGGTTCATCCCCGCGCATGCGGGGAACACCTTTGCGTCATGCTCAGCGATGAGGGCGGCGACGGTTCATCCCCGCGCATGCGGGGAACACACCCGGACGCGCGGATGATGTATTTGCGGATGCGGTTCATCCCCGCGCATGCGGGGAACACATATAATTCAGCTCTGGTATTGCCCTCATTGGCGGTTCATCCCCGCGCATGCGGGGAACACACCTCCTCGGCTATACCTGCGAGCTCCAGCGCCGGTTCATCCCCGCGCATGCGGGGAACACTCGAGCGAGCGGGACTAATTGAAGGGCTCGAGCGGTTCATCCCCGCGCATGCGGGGAACACCCTGTCATATCTCTCCAGAAAAATTCATCTATCGGTTCATCCCCGCGCATGCGGGGAACACCCTCTGGTAAGCGATAAGCACCTCGTGATTCGCGGTTCATCCCCGCGCATGCGGGGAACACGGCTTGCGATACACAGGAAAGGCATTTGGAGCCGGTTCATCCCCGCGCATGCGGGGAACACAGGGCCTCGAGACGTTTTGCGTCCTCCTCAGCCGGTTCATCCCCGCGCATGCGGGGAACACCCTACGAAGAGGCCGCACGCATGATCGAGCGCGGTTCATCCCCGCGCATGCGGGGAACACGCTTTCCCTGAGAAGCCCGAGCTAAGTGCCCCCGGTTCATCCCCGCGCATGCGGGGAACACCCTTACTTCGTGATGAAGGTACCGCAGTACCCCGGTTCATCCCCGCGCATGCGGGGAACACTTTTATCCTCACAAAACAATCTGCGTTCCCAGCGGTTCATCCCCGCGCATGCGGGGAACACTGTATAAACAGTGTCGCAAATACATTCATCATCGGTTCATCCCCGCGCATGCGGGGAACACAGCTCTGCTGTTGCTCAAGGGCTGTGGAGTCGCGGTTCATCCCCGCGCATGCGGGGAACACAGCTGCGCCCGCGTGAAACCGGAGCCTCCCGACGGTTCATCCCCGCGCATGCGGGGAACACTGTTTTATTATCCTGATCCGACGATCACGGTGCGGTTCATCCCCGCGCATGCGGGGAACACGGATTTTTTGACCGCTCGCCAGCAACGACTTCCGGTTCATCCCCGCGCATGCGGGGAACACTCGAGGGTCCGCCAGTCTGCCAGCGTTTCCGCCGGTTCATCCCCGCGCATGCGGGGAACACTCTGGCGCTGTCGAGGATAAAATAAATGCCGCCGGTTCATCCCCGCGCATGCGGGGAACACCGCCTGTGTCCCGGTATTATTGCCATTAAATCCGGTTCATCCCCGCGCATGCGGGGAACACCGGCACGCTGGCGCAAGATGAGGAAAGCGCATCGGTTCATCCCCGCGCATGCGGGGAACACTCATCCTCTTCGAAACGTCCCCATACTTCAAACGGTTCATCCCCGCGCATGCGGGGAACACGTAGTCGTCCACATCGGAGCGCGCCAGGAGCCCGGTTCATCCCCGCGCATGCGGGGAACACTAGGTGCTGATGATCCCGAGAAACTAAAATCCCGGTTCATCCCCGCGCATGCGGGGAACACTGCCGGAGCGCTCGCTCCAGCACATAGGACGGCGGTTCATCCCCGCGCATGCGGGGAACACCTTCCGCAAGGTCGCATATACCGCTAGGGACGCGGTTCATCCCCGCGCATGCGGGGAACACCCCTACCCGCCCGAGCTGTAAGTCCTGGTACACGGTTCATCCCCGCGCATGCGGGGAACACGAGGGTCCATAGTTGGATGAAGCAGAGACGTGCGGTTCATCCCCGCGCATGCGGGGAACACCCCCGCGGCCTCGTCGGGGATCAGCTGGCCGTCGGTTCATCCCCGCGCATGCGGGGAACACGATAGCGTTGCCCTCCAGGGCCGCACGGTGCGCGGTTCATCCCCGCGCATGCGGGGAACACTTTCAAGTCGCCACCTCGGCCGGCGCGTCCACCGGTTCATCCCCGCGCATGCGGGGAACACGCTTTTTTATGCAAAGCGAACCTCCCTGTAACCGGTTCATCCCCGCGCATGCGGGGAACACTCCGACCTCCTGCAGCGGTTCTACTGGAAGTCCGGTTCATCCCCGCGCATGCGGGGAACACACGTCTTCGATCTCGACCAGGTTGCACCCCGCCGGTTCATCCCCGCGCATGCGGGGAACACCTGTTTTGGGGCATAGCAGCAGCCGAGTCAGACGGTTCATCCCCGCGCATGCGGGGAACACATCCATGGCAAGAACATTTTAGTTGAAAATAACGGTTCATCCCCGCGCATGCGGGGAACACCAAGACCAGCCCCGAGAATAGGCTATTCCACGCGGTTCATCCCCGCGCATGCGGGGAACACTGGCGGTGATGCGGCCGTAACGTTCTCGAGCTCGGTTCATCCCCGCGCATGCGGGGAACACCTTCCGCAAGGCCGCACATACCGCTAGGGACGCGGTTCATCCCCGCGCATGCGGGGAACACCGAACATGGTATTCGCGCCGTTCGGTCAGATACGGTTCATCCCCGCGCATGCGGGGAACACAGCAAGCCCGCTAATAAGGCGGCCGTATTTCGCGGTTCATCCCCGCGCATGCGGGGAACACGCACAGACCGGAAACGACGGCATAGAGAAAGCCGGTTCATCCCCGCGCATGCGGGGAACACTTCCCGCCGGATTCCTTCAGTCATCCGAGGGCCGGTTCATCCCCGCGCATGCGGGGAACACTATAATTGCGTCCATCATGTTCGGGTGGAACGCGGTTCATCCCCGCGCATGCGGGGAACACATGGGTATTATCGTACAGGACAGCGGCGGGGACGGTTCATCCCCGCGCATGCGGGGAACACTTCCCTACTCAACATTTTGAAGCCGTTATCATCGGTTCATCCCCGCGCATGCGGGGAACACAAGGATGGGCTCGGCGTCGACGAGAGAGCCGTCGGTTCATCCCCGCGCATGCGGGGAACACCTCCCCTGCCAAGTGGCGGTCCAGGAAGTTCCCGGTTCATCCCCGCGCATGCGGGGAACACTACTCGCGAGTGACAACAATTCGGCGATAGTTCGGTTCATCCCCGCGCATGCGGGGAACACGCTGAATACATTCTGCTGCCGAACACTAAGTACGGTTCATCCCCGCGCATGCGGGGAACACAGCAAGCCCGCTAATAAGGCGACCGTATTTCGCGGTTCATCCCCGCGCATGCGGGGAACACCCCCGGTTAATGATCGCCTCTGCGGCTCTAATCGGTTCATCCCCGCGCATGCGGGGAACACCCCGCAGTTGAAAACATTACTGGTGGTGCTACCGGTTCATCCCCGCGCATGCGGGGAACACGCCAGTGAGGAAATATGCAAAGACATGCCAACCGGTTCATCCCCGCGCATGCGGGGAACACTTAACGACGAACACATTGTAACCGGACGGAATCGGTTCATCCCCGCGCATGCGGGGAACACGAATGCAGTCATCCCAAACACGCAATGGCACCCGGTTCATCCCCGCGCATGCGGGGAACACCTTCGGGGTCGATGCCGAATTTCAGATGGACAAGGTTCATCCCCGCGCATGCGGGGAACACCTCAACGTGCATAATCCGCCCCGATAATGCGCCGGTTCATCCCCGCGCATGCGGGGAACACCCTAATGCCGGATCGCCTCCGATTCCGGTTGCCGGTTCATCCCCGCGCATGCGGGGAACACAAAAACCCAGCCAGGATAGAACGCTATCTCGACGGTTCATCCCCGCGCATGCGGGGAACACGCGCATCTTACGAAGGCGCGGGAGGATGCTTACGGTTCATCCCCGCGCATGCGGGGAACACTATTGTTGCAAGTCGCCCGTGTTTTTGACGGTCGGTTCATCCCCGCGCATGCGGGGAACACCCCCTCGAAGCGCTCGAGGATTTTCAAGGGGGCGGTTCATCCCCGCGCATGCGGGGAACACTCCCCACCGCCATTGCCTCCGTCGTCACCCGCCGGTTCATCCCCGCGCATGCGGGGAACACCTCTCCAATATGTCCAGCGACGTTGCACCAGGCGGTTCATCCCCGCGCATGCGGGGAACACCTCTTCCTCGTCATCTATCTCGAGCTCAAAACCGGTTCATCCCCGCGCATGCGGGGAACACCGCTTGGAAGTTGGATCGAGGATGCGGAGAAGCGGTTCATCCCCGCGCATGCGGGGAACACCGCAGTATCACCATTCACTAATACAGGGGTTACGGTTCATCCCCGCGCATGCGGGGAACACCATATGGTGCTACGGAGCCCTCTATTCCGACGCGGTTCATCCCCGCGCATGCGGGGAACACCTGTCCGGATGATGCGCTTCCTTTTTGCCACGCGGTTCATCCCCGCGCATGCGGGGAACACGCTTCTCCAATCATGCAATTGAGACCCCAAAACGGTTCATCCCCGCGCATGCGGGGAACACGTCCGGCCCGGATGGAGGACGCTATTCCAACTCGGTTCATCCCCGCGCATGCGGGGAACACCCGCCGCCAGGCCGCCTTGATGGCAAGAGTACCGGTTCATCCCCGCGCATGCGGGGAACACTTCTCGCTCGAGGAGGGCGAGACGCGGGGGCTCGGTTCATCCCCGCGCATGCGGGGAACACCTGCTGATTTCTCTGACGGTGGGCGGTTCGGGCGGTTCATCCCCGCGCATGCGGGGAACACTTTGATCACCTGGTTACACCGGTCAGGAATATCGGTTCATCCCCGCGCATGCGGGGAACACTGGGTAAGGTCATCGTCTCTGGTGATGATATCCGGTTCATCCCCGCGCATGCGGGGAACACGCCTCGCCTGATTTTATAAAGGCCCGCTACCGCGGTTCATCCCCGCGCATGCGGGGAACACTCCCTCGGCAAGATGGTCACGGAGTCGAAGGGCGGTTCATCCCCGCGCATGCGGGGAACACGTAACGTCCTTGTCTTTGTCGAGGTCGTTGAACGGTTCATCCCCGCGCATGCGGGGAACACGCGATCGTATCCATTTCGTCAAGCGCCATGGCCGGTTCATCCCCGCGCATGCGGGGAACACCCATTGGTGGATAAACTCGATGAGTAGTGCAGCGGTTCATCCCCGCGCATGCGGGGAACACGGTTTCCCGATGATGTTGTTAATCTCAAAACCCGGTTCATCCCCGCGCATGCGGGGAACACTCTGGTACGAGTACGCCAGAATTATTAGCGAGCGGTTCATCCCCGCGCATGCGGGGAACACCGGCGACAGGCCCTCGAGGAGGTGGACGCCACCGGTTCATCCCCGCGCATGCGGGGAACACGCCTGCAACCATGCTTCGAAGTCAGCTTTGAGCGGTTCATCCCCGCGCATGCGGGGAACACATCCAACATGGATGCGGCGGCTGAGATAATGGCGGTTCATCCCCGCGCATGCGGGGAACACCCCGCGAGCGTCGCCGAGCCCGAGAAAGTAGTCGGTTCATCCCCGCGCATGCGGGGAACACCCGCACGCGTCCGCCTAGCCTCATGGCTCGACCGGTTCATCCCCGCGCATGCGGGGAACACACCTCCTCCAGCCCATCCGCAAGGAGGATCACCGGTTCATCCCCGCGCATGCGGGGAACACCCGCACGCGTCCGCCTAGCCTCATTGTCCCCCCGGTTCATCCCCGCGCATGCGGGGAACACCGGGATTCGTCGAACCATTCAGCGTCAGGGACCGGTTCATCCCCGCGCATGCGGGGAACACGCCCATGCGGCGGCGCGGGCGCGTCGGGCAGTCGGTTCATCCCCGCGCATGCGGGGAACACTAGCTGTCCGACATGCGGGCAAGTTGCCGAGCCGGTTCATCCCCGCGCATGCGGGGAACACTGCAACAGCCGGTACTGGCGCACAGAATCGCGCGGTTCATCCCCGCGCATGCGGGGAACACGTCCTCCATTGCCAGAGTTAGGGCTTAGTTGTCGGTTCATCCCCGCGCATGCGGGGAACACTCATCCTCTTCGACACGTCACCGTATTTCAAACGGTTCATCCCCGCGCATGCGGGGAACACTACAAGAGGCGCGGGACAGGGCGATTGAGTTGCGGTTCATCCCCGCGCATGCGGGGAACACTTCGAATTGCAGCGGGGAAAGAAGGCTCGGGTCGGTTCATCCCCGCGCATGCGGGGAACACCTGTCCAACGCACCACAAGCCCGCTAACCGACCGGTTCATCCCCGCGCATGCGGGGAACACAGGGACAGTCAGATCGCGCTTTGCCTGCGAGTCGGTTCATCCCCGCGCATGCGGGGAACACCATAGCCGAGAAATAATCCCTGCAATAGAAAACGGTTCATCCCCGCGCATGCGGGGAACACTTCTCGCTCGAGGAGGGCGAGACGCGGGGGCTCGGTTCATCCCCGCGCATGCGGGGAACACCTCATCATAAGCATCGCAGGGATATTCGCATGCGGTTCATCCCCGCGCATGCGGGGAACACTGGCGCCGTCGATCGCGGCAGTGTCGAACAAGCGGTTCATCCCCGCGCATGCGGGGAACACAATTTTCAGCTTGTCGATTGTCACGATTCCCCCGGTTCATCCCCGCGCATGCGGGGAACACTGTATCAGCTCGACCCGCGTATCCTAAATTGGCGGTTCATCCCCGCGCATGCGGGGAACACCATCCTAAACCTGCGTATTCTCATAGCAAGGACGGTTCATCCCCGCGCATGCGGGGAACACACAACGTCAAGAGCATCAGCTGCCAACTGTTCCGGTTCATCCCCGCGCATGCGGGGAACACCCCTCGACGTAACGCGCCTCAACCATGATCGTCGGTTCATCCCCGCGCATGCGGGGAACACAGAAGGAGGAGGGCACGGGTCATGACTTACCTCGGTTCATCCCCGCGCATGCGGGGAACACGTCGGCAAGTGTACAAACAAGCATTTTTACGCCGGTTCATCCCCGCGCATGCGGGGAACACACCCACCAACTGTTCAAACCATCGAAGCAGTCCGGTTCATCCCCGCGCATGCGGGGAACACGCGCACGGCGGCCAAGGCGTGATGGCTCTATTCGGTTCATCCCCGCGCATGCGGGGAACACCCATCGAGGGCCATACAGCCCCGCTAGACCGGCGGTTCATCCCCGCGCATGCGGGGAACACTCGTCCGTCTTGACCTCTGCGACGGCCTTAGCCGGTTCATCCCCGCGCATGCGGGGAACACGGGGACAGATGGGTAGACGCGAACGTCCCGAGCGGTTCATCCCCGCGCATGCGGGGAACACATGGGGACGGACGGCATACAGACGCAACTAAACGGTTCATCCCCGCGCATGCGGGGAACACCATGCGCCATGATGGCCCCTGAAGTTCCTACCGGTTCATCCCCGCGCATGCGGGGAACACACGGAGGAGCAGCAACAGACACAGGCATTGGACGGTTCATCCCCGCGCATGCGGGGAACACGCCTACCCCAACGTCGAGCCTGGGCGCGGGGACGGTTCATCCCCGCGCATGCGGGGAACACTATCAGATCACGTGTCCGCACGGTCACTTCACCGGTTCATCCCCGCGCATGCGGGGAACACATCGCAGAACAGGCGGCAATATTCATCGACGACGGTTCATCCCCGCGCATGCGGGGAACACCCCTGCCAGCCTTCGTTATAACCGCAGTCACCCGGTTCATCCCCGCGCATGCGGGGAACACAAGGGCATGCCCCTGTCCCTCCTCATCATCGCCGGTTCATCCCCGCGCATGCGGGGAACACAATCCGATTGAAGTTAGGCAATCCAAGACGGCCGGTTCATCCCCGCGCATGCGGGGAACACATTATCCCATTCCATCCCAATTTCAAACTTTTCGGTTCATCCCCGCGCATGCGGGGAACACAATATAGCTGCCGCAATGACAGGTATCGACCACGGTTCATCCCCGCGCATGCGGGGAACACCATTAGCCCTCGGTGCTACTGCGGTTGTGTTGCGGTTCATCCCCGCGCATGCGGGGAACACAACTTGGAAGCCGACTTGACAGCAGCGCAGACCGGTTCATCCCCGCGCATGCGGGGAACACGACGAGTCCTACGATCCCGTTATCGCCGCCGCCGGTTCATCCCCGCGCATGCGGGGAACACCGTACACCGAGGACTGGTTGACAAGCACGGTGCGGTTCATCCCCGCGCATGCGGGGAACACACGACGAGAGCCGCCGCCTGGAGTCCGTAGTCCGGTTCATCCCCGCGCATGCGGGGAACACACTGGCGCTTTCGGCAGAACCTCGTCACTGAACGGTTCATCCCCGCGCATGCGGGGAACACGTCGACACTGGCCCCATTGCCGACAATGGCCCCGGTTCATCCCCGCGCATGCGGGGAACACTTCGAGGCTTCCTCTACAGGCGCGTACTGATCCGGTTCATCCCCGCGCATGCGGGGAACACACGTCCAGCCTAATCGTTTTTTACATAAAGCCCGGTTCATCCCCGCGCATGCGGGGAACACTCTTCCCTCTATATTCAATTACAATATTGAATTAGAAGAGGGGAAAATATCTACCGAATCCTTACCTGCGGATTCTTCCATCTCTGATTCTTTCAAAGAACTCTGCGAGGTTTTCATTCCCTCGGCATGCCCACTATCTTGAGGGAGAAACGAAACCAATTTCAGACCATCAAAAACAATAGGAATTCTTCGATTTTCGCCTATTGTCTCAAAATCAAAACCGCTTTCGTTACTTGATGACCATGCGATAACGACATTTCCTGTTTCAATGTTTTTCCTGATGGTTTTTTCTAGCATTTCTCGCACGCGAACCGAATAGGTCCCGATGAAAACTCCGGCCCTCACTTCAAGCATCCAGCGGCTGAGGTATCCTCGTAAGCGATCAGGAACCGCCTCAGTTACGATGGCCAACATCGCCTATTCCTTCTTCATTCGGTATCGCGACCGGGACAGCTTCAGGTGCCGCTTCCGGAGGCTTGATTTCTCCTGCAGCTAGTATTTCCTCAATGGTCGGGATGAGCGTCTTTAGGAGATGAGATTCACGGAAGCTATCGCGACATTTTAACCTAACATCCCTAACGGGATTCTTGCTTTTATTGCCAATGACTTGGAAAGCGAGAGGTACGACGGTATCGAATTTTACAAGATCTCCAATATCATAAACGAAGGAAAGTGGCTTGCCTGTATGGATAAAGCCGATTGCAGGAGCATACCCAGCTGCGAGTATCGCTGCTTCGCAAATTCCATACAATGCATGATTGGCGGTACTCAGTGTCTGATTGATTGGATCGGCCTTGTCCCAATCGTGCGGATCGTATTGTCGATTCTTCCAGGCCACGCCGTATTTTTTCGCGAGCAATTCATACAGAGTCCGTACTCTAGCGCCTTCTATTCCACGTAACTGTTCGATACTTCTCTTCGCCGGCGGTTCGTCTTTGAATCGGTACTTGTACATGGCTCGGACGACCTTGATTCGCAGGTCGTCGTCAAGAGCGAGTTTTGCCTGATATAGAAGTCTATCGGATCGAGCGCCCCCTGGCTGTCCGGCGGCATAGAGACGTACCCCGCGTTCACCTACCCACACGAGCAAAGTACCCACATCGGCGGCGAGGCTCACCGCCGCGTGGGTAATTGTCGTTCCCGGCTCTAGGAACAGGCAGGCAATGCCTCCAATGGGGATATGTATGCGTACGCCCTTCTCGTCGACCAGAACGAACGCGCCATCCTGAACATCGAGCATGCCGTAACGTAGGAATACCATCGAGTTGCGTTCCTTGATCGAAATTGGGGAAGAAGGGATCCTCATGTTGTTACCGGTCTTCCCGGAAAATTGGTGATTCGACGCGGAGCGAATTCCCTTCGCTCGGATTTGAACGCAATCGCTTGATCGGACAAAGAATCAGTTCCATCAGAAAAAACGCGAACTTCCTCCTGTCGCGTGTATGAATCGATCGGTGATTCGCCGATCAATAGCGCAAGTGCTTCTTCTTTAGTATCGAATTTCCCAACAAAGACAGGAGCGGTAGGGATGCATGCTTTCCGTCCAAGCCATATTCCCCACTTTGGATTGGCGAGACTATACTGCGGACCGCCAGAATCGCCTGATATTTTCGCAAGCAAAGTTCTATTGCCTTCCAAAACGACGCCGAACCCCGCATCGGTTAGATAGTACCGATGAGTTATATGGGATTCTTTAATGCTTCCATCGGCTTTCCGCGTGTTTTGTACCGTGTGATAGTCCTCCAAACGGCGAACGTCGAGTGGCAGGGATCCTTTCCGGCGAGGTATCGCGATGGCAGTCATCTTCAGTTTTGCGAATGCAGTTAGGAACTCTTTTTCATCCTCCGAACCTCGTGGAAAACCAAGAGCCGCGCAACACATGCCCGCGATTGCGCTCTTGGTTGGCATCAAGCTTGTGTTGCGGATATTATATTGGCTGTCGAATCCCCACGACTGAAGCGGCCCATCCAGTCGTAGCGCAAGCCACGCTGTATTAGACGACATGTTCGACTATTCCATCAAGGAATTCTTGAAGGCCGACATCGGGTATCGCCTTTTCTAGAATGGACTCGACGCCCCAGTTTTTTTTGAGTCTCGCATATTCATCCTTGAGGAGCTCCACCGCCTTTCCTGAATATCCGCACGAAGACCGAATGGGATTCTCGAATGCGTTAATCAATTGGATAGGATGCCCCTTCTCGCGTATGACGCCGAGGACATAATTAGGAAGTGTATTTCCGTTCATGCTGTTTTTACGGGCGCTAGGCATCGCCATGATAACGGATTCTACAAAGATCAGAATGATAGATTTTCGTTCATCTAGCGTTAAAGCGCCCAGGTGATCCATATCGGCTAGCATGTCGAGGTTAAGCGCCGCAAAGCGATAATAGGTCGCCGAGTTAAACTCGAGAGTACTGGTTATTCCCGCACCCGAATCTTCCTTGAGTTGCAAATCGTCAACCGCCGCAAAGAAATCGATCTCGTTGTCCGCCTTATGAACTGAAAGTGCATGAGAGAACATTGAAGCGCCTTCAACTTTCAGACTCGGGTCATTTGCCACCATCCTACCGAATAAAGCGATATCTGCGGCATCTTTTAGTTGTGCTGCTTTTATTGCTTTAGCAATGGCCCCCTTCTCGAGTGTCTTCCCCATTTCCTTCAAAGCCTTTTCCATTGCTTTCCCAGCGGCTTCTTTGGATTTCGGATCTGCCGCATTACTTTCCTCACCTAAAGCATTTAAGAGATCGGGAACTGTCTGTCGAACCTCTTCAGATTCGACGATTGCTTTCGCTATTGACTTGTATTCCGCTTCTGAGAAGAACATAAGTGTCTTAATTTTTTTGTACCCTGCGTCATCGGTTTTCGAATCAAGTGTTTCAATTATATCAGCAACCTGTTCTGAAATAACAACGGCAATTTTTTCTTCTAATCCCTTCATCACAAGCCGTTCTTTCAAAGCGAATACAAAACGGCGAGAACGATTGCCTTTGAAGAAGTCGTCATCCATTTCTTTGGCATACTCCCGAATCGCTCGCTTCCATGATTGGCTAGATACACGTGCGCGCTGGACGCCACCAAAGACGGCGGTCTTCGGTGAGTTGAGGTCGTCACGGTTAAGGCACGAGACCGGAACGGATTGAATAATGTGCAATTCCAAATGTTTCATCATTTTCTCCTTAATTTAGTTGGTATTACAGATTAACCGGAGCTAATAATAAGAGGCCAAAACCGAAACCTCGCGCGTCGCCGAGGCCGCCTTGATATGCTGCCGCCAATTTTACGTGGTCCGTCGCTTCGAGGATTCCGCGAAATTGAACAGCGTAATGGCAACCCGTTCGTCCTTGTCTTGTAAAATACGTTTTTTGTATCGGGCCGATCTCAAGCGGTTTAGCATCGCTGATAAGGAAGCCGTTATTCACTCCTTGACGATCGAGCCAAGCTCGTAAGTCAGTTTCTTCTACAAAGGGAATACGTTTGCCATGGAGTCGCTTCCCATCCGTGCGCCTCAACGTTTCGCCGTTCGATCCACGTTGAACCTTCGCTTTGGTTGGATTTGCACGTAGGTCGAAAGCGTAATAACGATGTGATAAAAAAGATGCCGATACCTCTTTTAGTTGGAAGTCGTCCTCGGGACACCAAGCCGGACGGACGGGTTTGCTCGGAGACAGCACCCAAAGACGAAACGCGCCCTCCAACGGATCAATACGTGTCAAAAAATCCCGCTTTTGCTCAGGCGCTCCGGGGAAGCAATCCCAAAGTCGCTTATGCCAACCATAACAATCTATCACACCGATGTCGATGACCGCATCGACATCGATATCCATGCGGACAAGCCAACTCACGATATTCCCCTGGATATATCCGTCGCGGTATTCGTTTCGCTTCCCGGCGTCCAGAATTCGGCGGCCCACTCCTCTCGAACGCGCTCCTGCTGAACGAATTGGGTCCAGCGCCTAATATCTGATTCCAGCTGTGCGTAGTTGACTGGAATCCCCTGCGCTTTCGCCATAAGAACCATCCTAGTAACGCGGTCAAGCAATTCTTCTCCCGACTCGGCAGCAAGAAGATGCTGGAATCGTCGTTCCGTCGGAGTCAATTTACTTTCTTTGTCATTGGTGCCACCGTCGCCGTGGCCTCGGCTCCGTTCAATGGCTTTGCATGTTGTGCCGACGTTGCCGTATGCAACTTCTTCGGGGTGCGTTGCGAAAAGTCCTGCCGCGGCGGCACCTATGCGATCGGACACAGCGATGCCGAGTCGGTTCAGCGCCGGCCAGGCGCGGTGCTTTTTACTCTCCACAAGGGAACATCGGAGCGAAGCCATGAGGCCGCGATCCTCCTTCCGCCTGCGAAGTTGATCAAGCCAATTCATTCCTCAGCCTCCTCTACTTCTTGTTCTTCCACATCACCGGACTTGGGTTTTGTGATTAGGCGTTTTAAGCCTACGGTGAAAGCCTTGACTTGCCGAGGCGTTTCCTGTCCGCATACTGTGCAATATGCCTCGCATGCCGTTGCGAAGAGCATCTTTCGCCATGCATCACGTGTGGGCAACACGTCATCGGTGCCGATCGATTCTACGTGTGCCATGAGGAGCCCGAGTTTTTTCTCTATCGTGGTCCAATAGAACGAAAACGCCCCCGCATGTAATTTACCTCGTAGCGCCGCTTTACCCGGGCCAGCTGATCTTATACGTCCAGGCCAACCGCCATCAATTGTTTCTCGGTAAGTCTCAACGGCATTCCCCAAGCGCCAAGCGGTCGATGTGGCTTCTCGTATTCCGGACGCGTACGCCATATTTCCATCGAATTGAAGGAGTGCTGATGGGATATGGAATACAGAATCAACTAAATTTACGATTTCGGCCGCTTGCTTCGGGTTAGTTATCATTGCGCATACAACGATATCAACAGACTCATTATCCGGGACATTACGCAGGCATAGCGGTCCACGAGCAGATGAAGAATCGTTTTTTTCTTTTACAGAAAGAGCATGTAACTCTCTCCATGTCGAAATACTCGGCCTTGCAGAAAGCAATTGAGGCTCGCCATCTTTATTCAAAACTACGGTAGCAAATACATCCGGATAGAATGGATTCTTTTCATCTTGGAATTTGGGGTATGAGAAGCCGGCTCCAAGCAAGACGTATCTGCAATTCTCTTTAACTCGAAGAATTCTTGTCTGGGGAACCAAACGCCCTAAGTAAGTGGTCGTTGCATTTTCAATGGCAAGGGAATCGGCTGGGTTTCTAATGGGTTTTTCCCATATCGGTTTACCAATAGGCACATCCTGTCTTCCATAAATGAAACGGAGATCCTCATAGGGCAACAAATTTCGATAAATGGTCTCAGAGAGATTTCCTCCACGCAAGAAAGAAAAAAGAATAGACTTTCCAGAACACGGCCCGCCTTTAGGGTTTGGTGGGTTAACCATTTCGGTAGTTCCCCACATTCGAGAGGCCGCTTTTCCTCCTGCCACAAAATAATTCTGAAATGTTAAGAGGTGCAGGGATATATCTGCCGGTGTAACCGAAGGCATTTCAGGACTATTTGCAGAATGATCGAATAACGTCGAATTATTCCCACTTGCCCGACTCTGATCGAGTTTGTGTATGCCAGTCCATCCAGCTTCACCATCCAAATCAGAAACTATTG
The DNA here is from genome assembly GCA_049513895.1 of Rectinemataceae bacterium. Taxonomy (GTDB): domain Bacteria; phylum Spirochaetota; class Spirochaetia; order Treponematales; family Rectinemataceae; genus UBA1306. Next base: position 14,553 of record JBEKVO010000011.1, read on the forward strand.
ATACAGAAAGACTCGGATCCAGCTCCGCGACCTGTAGCCATGGCTTTGTTGGATGGAACAGTTCGAAGGAATCCTTCCATTTATTTAGATACTGGCATGCAGCGTCCGGCAAGAATTTTTTCGCTTCCGTCCATTCAGTACGGCTTTTCGGGCCTTCCAATGCCGCGTGAGCGACACAGAGGAAAAGGCGCATCAGTGCTACGCGCTCGTGGGGCCGCACGGCGAGGTCGGCGAAATTTTCGCCCTCGGTCAACGCCTCGTAGAGGCTCGCGAGTTTTAGATCACCCCCGCCGGTCACAGTCGGAATCCAAGAATCAAAGGCGACGTTCATAACAAGCTCCTTAAGACCTTTTTTCGATTATTAGGCCGAGATCGGCAGACCAATGAAGACCAAAGTTCTGTTTTAGTCCCTTCACGTGGACCGCTCCGTCGTTTTGCACCAGCCCGAGTGTTTGAGCTCCACGAATATATGGATCGAAGAGCTTATAGGATTCGACGGCGTCTTTTTCAAAAACGTATTCGGGCACCTTCACCAAATTGCGGTGTATCGCTTGCGCAGTCCCGAATACGAATTCAGCTCCATTTAGCGATGCTTCCTCGCCGTCGATAAACCGGGCATTTCGCTTCCCTGCGTCGACACAGAGGACGACGGGAATGGTAGGTGTTTCATCGAGCCGAGTTTGGATGCCCTCCTCATCATTAAGAGAAACTGACCATATATTACTGCTTTGAAAAGCCAACTGTTTGTGAACCAAAGCCCGCGAATATCTTTCGTCAAAGAGATCCTGCCATGCTTCTGGTTCATCGTCGCCGTCCCCATAGGTAGCCTCGATGATATCGCGGATATCGCCGGGGATCATCGTTATTGCCTGGCTTTCCCAGACCTGCAGAGAACGTAATAGCACATACGGCGCATACACAGACGCCTTTGCACCCAAAGTCCTGATTATCGACTTCGCGTCCATAGTACGAAAATCAGATAGGGGAGCCTCTTCTTCAAGGATGCAAAAACGAGGACGCGCGATAGGTCGTATCTCCCGGCTGTGTCTCCAGAGCCGTCCCATCCTTTGCAGGAGCATATCTGTCGGGGCGAGTTCCGTGACGATAAGATCGGCGTCGAGGTCCACGCTCTGTTCCACGATCTGTGTTGAAACGAGAATCGAGGCGCAGCGCTTCGACCCGTCTTTCCCCAAACACTCCATCCAATCATTCTCTAATTCCTCTCTTCGCCAAAAAGGAAAACGCGAATGGAGTAAGCCCACCCGGAACCTTTTCTTTGACCGTTCGATGAGCTCGCGATATTGATTTTGGGCGGTATCCACCGTATCGCATATCCATAGAACGGCCCCGCCCCGAGACGCAAGGTCGATGGCTTCCGCACTTGCCGCGTCTTTTTTGAGGAAAACCGTATCAACTTCACGCGAAGACGGAGGCTCGGCGGGTACTGGTATCAGTGGACGCTGTTTCGTTCTTCCCGATATGATGGGGTACGGCAATTGCGCAGGGTGATCAGAGTCATCGCCTTCAAGTGGAACAATCTGTGCGCGACGTTTTCCAGTCAAGGTCGCGGACAAGATGATGACTGTACATCCCAGATCTTCAAGAACATCGACTAGCCGATCGATAAGAGTACCCGTATACAGATCATAAGAATGTACTTCGTCGAGAATCACGACCTTTCCAGCTAAAGCAAAATGACGGACGAAGAAATGCTTGGCCGCCACCACGCCTAACAGAGCTTGATCCACGGTCCCGACGCCGAATGGAGCTAGCAAGGCTCGTTTAGCGGAAGCGAACCAATCGTAACCCGCCCGAGCATCGTTTCTTTCGTCGTTTTTTCCGTTGGGCGCCGGGCGATAGTCAAGCGAAAGATCAAAAAGCCACGAATTCCCGTGAATCAGACGCGTACGTTTGGAATCGGGTGCTATCCGTTGCACAAAATCGGCCATGCGCAGATGCATGCGATTGCTGGTCGCCTGGGTGGGAAGAGCGAAATAGATGCCGCGCGCCATTCCTGCGGAAAGCATTTTATATGCGGCCCATAGTGCTGCTTCCGTCTTACCTGTTCCCATCGGCGATTCGACGACATAGACACCAGGCCCGTTGATCGCTTCGATGGTTTTCTTTTGCATATCGTTCGGAATTGGTTCTGTCCAGTCGCGCGATTTAAAGAGGTCGGCGAACATCAATCCTTTTTCGATCTTGGAAGCGCCGAATCCAATCGAATTCACAGCGGTTTGCGCTATCTGCATGCATTCGTCGACGGCTACTCCTCCCAGCGGAGAAAAAAAGTGCTCATCGGAACCTATCCAGTCGGCGACCGTTGTCAATCCGGCCATCCACCATAATGAAGGCGAGGATTCGGACAGGATTACCTTGCTCACATCGGCGGGAAATGCTTTGAGGACATCTGTGGTGGCAGCCTCTCGTGCTGCTTGCCAATCAATTCCGCTTTTATCTTCGCAGATTTTTTTTGTCAATCGCAGTCCACGCGTATCCGGTAGTGCCTGTAGTCGGCCGTGGTGAGAGCCCATTATTGCAGCTGCATATTGCGCAGTATCTACCGGCATACCGTGGCTAACCAGGAAAGGGAACACCGCGGCCTGCGTAACTTTGCCATGGTTCGATTCCATCACCGTATCCCAGAGGCCGTTGCGGGCAATCTTGGCGATACCGTTCGTTTCGAGCCATTCTTCGCATTTTCTTTGAAATCCAGGGCATATTTTCCCGAGATCGTGCAATGCGACCAAGGTACCGACTTCGTTGGTACGAAGCTGGAATAGTCCTAACAACTCGGGTGCTGCCTCGACGAGGCATCGTGCCACGCATCCGACATTTAACATATGGGCTAATACGGAGATACCCGGATGTCCATCCACAGTAGTTTTTGCCCAAAAAAAAGGAGATGGTATATGGTCTTGGGTATTTTGTGTTCCAGCTTGATCTTCAGTACCCATCGCTTCACCTCTACTGGCCCGAAGATTTTCTTTATATACGGCGATTATATACCGTCTCAAAACCAGCACAAGCGAATTTTCACTTTTCCAGGCATGCCATTTACATCTCGACCATTCGAATCGCTTTTTTCCCATGACATCGCTTCCTTCATTTTGCGGGAGCCTGGCATATCCCAACCTTCCCTTTCCATGTTTCCTACTGGCTTTTAGAGGGCCAAGTCCTTATGTCGCCAGGGGCAATTAGTCTTGGCGGCCGTCGCAGTGACCAGCCCCAGACATATACCCACCTTTTTCAGAGTCAAATAGACGATTGTCTATATTCATTTCCCGGCTATACGGGGGGGGATGCGCCATCCCAATTTCAAGGAGGGCAGTAATGTCCCAGATGAATTCGATCGCGGTCAGTATCCCGGAAGCGGACCTCGCGGAGATCCGAGGGGCCATAGGAGTATTGAGGATGAAGCTCGCGCCCCACCTCAAGAGCCTCACGGCTCAGTATGAATCTCGATCCCCTCAATGAGGCTCAAAACGATAGCCACATCGGGTCCGCCGCGGCCGCTTTCATCCACAGCGTCCTTCGGCCTATACTGCCGGTATGGCTTCCCTTTCCCCGGCCGCCCTCAAGCGGGGGCGTCGCTCCTTCTTCGTATTCAACGGCCTCAACTCGGCGTCCTTCATTCTCCTCTCGGGGAGTTTCATCACGCTCTACGCGTTGAGCCTCGGGGCGTCGAATGCGATGGTCGGCTTGCTCAACGCCTTCAGCTACGGCACCTTCTTCTTCCTTCCCCTGGGCAAGCGAATCGTCCGGGAAAGGCCCATCCTCAAAGTCTTCGGCCTCGCCTGGTTCTGGCGCTTCATCGCGGTTACGCCCGCCCTCCTCGCGCCCTTCCTCGTCGCCCAGGGCATGTACGCCCTGGCCTTCGCCCTTATCCTGCTGGGCGTCGCGCTTTTCAACATACTCCGAGGCGTCGGTCTCATAGGCAACAATCCCGTCCTCGTCAACCTGGCCGACGGGGGCGCCGGGACCACGCGGAGCGACCGTGGGGCCTTCCTGGTCAATGTCTCGATCGTCGCCTCGCTCGCGGGCATGGGCACCAACCTCGTCGTAGCCCTCGTGATCGGCACCGCGGCCCCGCCCTGGGCCTTTGCGGCGGCGATGGGCGTCGGCATCGCCGTAGGTATAGCCGGCTCCATCGTCCTCCTCGAGCGAGTGCCCGAGCCCGAGGGCTACAGGCCGGAGAAAGCGGGGAGCCTCATCAGGAGCGCGCGCGAGGCCTTCACGGAAAAACCCATCCGCGCCTACATGGAAACGGTTTTACTGCTCTCCCTCGTCGCCGGCATGGCTCGAACCTTCCTTCCGGTCTACGCGAAGGACGTTTTCTCGCAGGGCGACGACGTGATCATGGCCTACTCCCTCGTCGCGAGCGTCGGCTCCCTCGCGATGGGTCTCCTGACCCGGCTCCTCGTCGACCGCCTCGGCGCCAAGCCTCTCTACGTCATCTTCACCGCGGTCACCGCCCTGAGCCTCGCGCCCCTCGCGATAGCCCCGGGGCCGATGGGCTTTCTCGCCCTTCCCCTCGGTGCGGTCATTCTCCTCGGTCTCGTGAACTTCCTCTCCTCGTTCGGGCTCGCGGGGGAGGAGAACGTGGGGCAGACCTATTTTTTCTCCCTCGTGAAGCCCGAGCGTACCCTGGATCTCGGCGTAGTCTACTTTCTCGTCTACGGCCTGGGCGGAACGATCGGCTCGGGCGCGGGCGGCCTCGTTCTCGACGCGTTGGGCGCCATTGGATTCGGGCACGCGTCCGCGTTCCGGCTGTTCTTCGTTCTCCTCCTCGTCGTCCTTGTCTGGGTTCTCGTACGCATGGGCGCCCTCGTGAGGCTCGGCTCGGTATCTGTGCGCGAATCGATAGGCGTCATGCTCTCCATACGCGACCTGCGGGCCTTCAACCTGCTCGCGCGCCTGGACAGGAGCGGCGACCCGGTCGAGGAGATCGACCTCATACGCGGGATAGGGGCCGCCGGAGGCGGAGGTGGCTCGCGCGGAGCCTCAGGAGCCGCCCAATCGGGCCTCCTCGGCTATCTGGGCTCGCCCCGCTTCGACGTGCGCCTCGAGGCCCTTCTCGCGATCGAGAACATGGGTGCGCTCGGAGGGGAGACGGTCGCCGCCCTCGCCGCGGAGGTCGAGCGCCAGCCCTATACGACCGCCTATCTCGCGGCGCACATACTCGGCAAGAGCGCAGCCGAAGACGAGGAACGGCGATCTCTCGTCGTGGCCACGCTCAGGCGCGCCGCAGCCGCGGAGGACTACATGCTCCAGGCCTCCGCGATGGTGGCCCTTGCCCGCCTGGGCGACCGGGCGAGCATAAGCGCCATCGAGGATATCCTCGCCTCTTCGCGCATACCGAGGGTGCGCATATCGGCCGCCTACTCCCTCGAGCTCCTCGGCTCGCGCTCCTCGGTGCCGGTGCTCGTCTCCTGCCTGCGCCGCGAGCGCGACCCCGCCTTCGTCTCCGACGAACTGCTGTTGTCGACGGCCGCGATAGCGGGCATCATGCCCCGCTTCTACGGTCTCTATCAGTCCTTCCTGGAGGATGAAGCGGCCGGTCTGTCCGCGTTAAGCGATATCGCGGACGCCGCGATCGGCGAACCCGGTTCGCCGGCCCGCGCGGTATTCGATTCCGCCCTCGCCGGCATTTTCGCGGAGCCCTGCGACGGCGCGCCCATGGGGCGCCTCATTCTCGAGCGGGGTTCCGACGAGGCGGGCGAAACATGGGTTACCGACGTCGTGCTCGCGGAAGCGGCCCTCGATCCGGGGCCCGGCTATCGAGGATTCCGCTTCTTCATCGCGGCATATGTCCTGCTCAGATCCATGGTTACCGGCTGATCCCCAGCTGCCTGCTTCTTGCGTCCAGTCCGTAGTCTCGATTCGCCTGTTCCAGGGTGATATAGCCGTTTTTCAGATCCTCTTTCACCAGATCCAGGTCCCGCTGCATGGGGTCGCCCCAGCCCGCGCCCGTGCCCGTTATAATCCTGATTATCTCGTCGCAGTTCACGGTCAGGCCGCTGACCACCGAGTGGTTTTCGGTGCTGCCGTCGGCCCGTACGACCACGACGTGATTGGGCGAGCCTTCGCGACCGCCTTTGAGCGGCCAGGGCAGGACCCGAGATCGGGTGTAGGCTACGGTGAGCCAGGCGTTATCCGATTTCATGCGATAGTCGATCCGCACGCCCTTGCCGCCGCGATGCAGGCCGGCGCCTCCCTCCTCGTCGTGGAAGCTGAGATAATCCACGAAGACTCCGTAGCGGGCTTCGGCCACCTCGGCGGGGCAATTGTAGGTTTCGCCGTGAAGCGCCGAAAACTGTCCGGGGTTGCCGTCGGACCGGGGCGATCCGCCCCATCCGCCCAGCTCGGGCTCGATCACGGCATAGGTGCGGCCCGTGTCCGAATGGATTCCGCCGAAGAGCGTTCCGCAGACGGAGGCGAAGCTGCCGGCCGGCAGGCGGTCCGGCAATCGCTGGGCCAGACAACGGGTGATCATGTCCTCGAGCCTGATCGTCATCTCGTAGTAGATTCCCATGGCCGCGGGAAAGGCCGGATCGAAAATACTCCCTTGGCGGGTCAAGACTTTCAGCGGGCGGAAGGTCCCGCTGTTGGCCACCCGCTCGGCCGAGGTGACGCCTTTGAAGGCGATCTGGCAGGCCACGATCGTCTCGTCGCGACTCATGTTGAAGGGTCCCTTGTCCTGGTCGGGATTATCCCGTAGGTCGACGACGAATTCGCCGTCCAGGATATCCACGGTGACGTTCCAGGCGGGTCCGCTGTCCTGTTCTTCGGTGAGGGAATACCTGCCCTTCGGCAGGTTTTTCAAAGCCGCCAAGCTCACTTTTTCACCGTAGTCCAGATACTCTTCGACGGCGTGGAGGAATACGTCCTTACCGTATTTATTGACGATCTCGAGTACGCGACGCTCGCCGACGCGGACCGAAGCCACGCCCGCCCACAGGTCTCCGGTCAGGAAATCGGGCATGCGGCAGTTCGCCGTCAGAATGTCGAGGACCGAGCGCAGTATCTGGCCACGCGAGAAAAGCTTTATGCCGGCCAGGATCATGCCCTCCTGGAAAATTTCCCGCGCATCGGTCGACATGCTTCCCGGCACCATGCCGCCCACGTCGTTCCAATGGGCGATGTTGGCCGTCCAGGCCACTATCTCGCCCGCGGCGAAGACGGGCATCACGAGGATGACGTCGTTCAGATGGGTGACGCCGCCGTTGTACGGGTCGTTGGTCAAGAAGATGTCGCCCTGCTCTATTTCGCCGGGCTTGTCGAATTTCTGGAGCACCTTCCTGACGGTCTTGTCCAGAACGCCGACAAAGGCGGGGATGCCGGCGCCGGATCCCGCAAGCTCGCCGTTCTTGTCGGTGATACCCGTTCCCATGTCGAGCACTTCGTAGATGATGGCGCTCATCGCGGTGTGGCGAAGCGCGGCGAACATCTCGTCCGCCGCGGCCTGTAGCGAGCTCTGGATGATTTCTATGCTGATTGGATCATACTGCCGATTCATGGCGCTCCCCCTTATTGAACTGTTTCGATGAGATAGTTGCCGTAATCGTCCACCCGGCAAGGAAGACCGGGCGGAATTACGATAGTGGTCCCCGATTCCTCGATGATGGCCGGACCGACCAGGCTCATGCCCGGCTCGAGGGCGTCGCCGTCGTATATCGTCGCCTCATGGACGCCGGCTTCGATGTAATCCACGTCCCGTCGGCTTTTGACGGCCTTTTCGATCTTCTTTCCCGTTGCCGGGCGCTTCCGCGGCGTGAGCTTGTCCACCTCCGCGATGGCGACGACGTGGTAGCAGACCAGCTCTACGGAGGCGGACAGGCGGTACGTGTACTCGCGCTCGTAGTTGGCGTGGAAGTGCTCCCGGATGGCCTCGAGGCGGGCCGCGGTGATTTCGCCCTCGGGCAGGTCGATCTCCACCGAGTGCTCCTGGTTCTGGTAACGGCAGCGGCCGTATCGAAGGAAATGGACGCGTTCGCGGCCGATGTTCTCCAGGGTGAACTGCCGGATGGCCTCTTCTTCGAGCGCGGATAGGGCCTCGTTGATTTGCGGGGCCGCCTGCGCGCTCGAGAGGTCGACGATCTGGGTTTGCAGGTAATCCCGCCGCAAATCGCTGAGCAACATGCCCCACGCGGAGAAGACGCCCGATAGACTCGGGATCACTACTTTCTTCATGCCGAGTTCCCGTGCCAAGGCGCATGCGTGCATCCCGCCGCCTCCCCCGAAGGCGATGAGAGTGAAGTCGCGGGGATCGAGGCCTCTGTTGACCGAGATCAATTTGACGGCGTTTACCATGTTGTTGTTCGCGATGCGGATGATGCCGCGCGCTACCTCGCGCCGGTCGGAGCCTAAAGTCGTCGCCAATTTCCCGAGCGCCTCGTCGACGGAGGCCATGTCGGCCTCGACCTTGCCGCCGCAGAAGTAATGCGGATTGATGCAACCCAGCTCCAGGTTGGCGTCCGTGGTCGTCGCCTCCGTCCCGCCGATGCCGTAGGACACGGGACCCGGGACGGCTCCCGCGCTCTGCGGCCCCACGTGGAGTCGGTGGAACTCGTCGACCCAGGCGATGGAGCCGCCGCCGTTGCCTATTTCCACCAGGTCCACGACGGGCACCATGATGGGGTAGCCCGCCGACAGCTCGGTGCGCTCGACCATGTAATTCGTGTTGAGCTTGACCTGGCCGTCGGTGATCAGTCCGCACTTGGCCGTAGTCCCGCCGATGTCGATCGCGATCGCATCCCGCTCGCCGATCAGCCTGCCCAGGGCCGCTGCCCCCCAAACCCCGCTGGCCGGGCCCGATTCGATCATGGTGATCGGAATCTGGCGAGCGTTCTTCACGGTATCCACGCCGCAGTTGGACTGCATGATGTACGGAGTGCAGCGCATTCCGGCCTCGGACAGGCTTCCCATGAGCCGGTCGAGGTATCTGTGCGCGATGGGCTGAACGTAGGCGGACATCACGGCAGTATTCGTGCGCTCGTACTCCCGCCACTCGCGGGTTATCTGGTGCGAGGCGACCGTGGATATCTCGGGCCACAGCTCCTTTATTCCGGCGAGGACCGCCGACTCGTGGCTCGGATTGGCATACGAATTGATAAGAGCGACCGCGATCGCCTCCACTCCCTCCTTGCGAAAATCCTCCAGGATGGCCGGCAAGGTCGAAAGGTCCAGAGCCTTGGTTTCCAGGCCCTTGTACGACATACGGCCCGGCAATTCGCGGCGCAGATAGCGGGGCACGATGGGCTTCGGCTTGCGGTACTCCAGGTTGAAAAAATCGGGGCGATTGCCTCTGCCGATCTCGAGGACGTCGCGGAATCCCTCGGTCGTGATAAGGGCCGCCTTGGCGCCCTTCCTTTCCGTGATCGCGTTGATCACGATCGTCGTCCCGTGCACGAACGAGACGAATTCCGCCGGGGCGATGTGATTGGCCTCGATCACGTCCATAATGCCCTTTTCATATTGGCCGGGGGTCGTATTGCTTTTTCCCGTGCCGACCGTTCCATCCTGCGTGACGTAGACGAGGTCCGTGAATGTCCCGCCGATGTCAGTTGCTACTCTCAGCATTGTGACTCCTCCCTTATGTTCTTTTCGTGCCTGTTTTTCGTTTCATGGTTGCGAGAAGAGGTGGCAGCGCACCATGTGCTCCGGCCCCCCCTCGACCATCACGGGGTCGATGCGTTTGCAGACCTCTTTGACGAATGGACAGCGGGTATGGAAACTGCATCCGCTGGGTATGTTGACCGGGCTCGGGATCTCGCCGGTCGAGATCACCTTGCGCGGCCTCAGCTTCTCTTCCCCGGCCGAGATGACCGGAATCGACGAAAGCAGCATCTGCGTATAGGGGTGCAGCGGGTTCTGGAAGAAATCCGCCGTCTCCGCCAATTCGCATATTTTGCCCAGGTACATGATCGCGACGCGCGAGGCCATGTTGCGCATCAGGCTCAGGTCGTGCGTGATGAATAGGTAGGAGAGATGGAACTCCCGCTGCAGGCGCAAAAGCAGGTTTATGGTCTTGGCCTGAACCGACACGTCCAAGGCCGAGGTGGGCTCATCCAGGATGATGAGCTTGGGTTCGCTGGCCAATGCGCGGGCGATTCCGACGATCTGCTTTTCGCCGCCGCTGAGCATATGCGGGTATCGGTACATGTACTCGGGCGGCATGTCGACGATTTCCAGAAGATGCACTATCTGCTCGATGCGGTTCTTGCCTCGTTGATGCACGCGAAGCGGCATTTCCAGGATTTTCTTGATGTTGTGCCGGGGGTTCAGCGATGAGCTGGGGTCTTGAAACACGATCTGTATTTTTTTACGCAGCTCGAGCGGCCGCTTGCCCTTTTCGCCGGACAGATCCCTGCCGAGGTACTTCAGGCTGCCGGACGTGGGCCTATACATGCCGACGGTAGTGTAGGCGACGGTGCTCTTGCCGGACCCCGACTCGCCTACCAGACCAAGCGTTTCCCCTTCACGCAGGGAGAAGGTAACGCCGTCGACCGCCTTGACGGAGATCGGGCTGCGCTTGGGCCACCTCGTGTGGCCGACGGTGAAATATTTCTTCAGATCAACGGCAGACAGGATTTCGTCTTTCATGGTGCCTATCTATCCCTTTCCCGATCGGCGTAGAGAAAACATGCCGCTTCATGGCCGTCGTCGATCTTGAAAAAGGGCGGCTTTTGAACGCGGCAGACGTCCATCACGTGAGGGCACCGGGTATGGAACCGACAGCCCGACGGTGGATTGAGATAATCGGGAATTCGGCCGGGAATGCCGCTTGCGATGCCGCCGCCCGTCAGCTTCGGAACCGTCAGCAATAGGCCTTGCGTGTACGGGTGAGACGGTTTTTCGAAAAGCTCCGAGGTGCCGGCCGTCTCGACTATGTTCCCGGCGTACATCACGTATACGCGGTCGGTCAGTTCCCGCACTATTCCCAGCGTGTGGGTGATCAGGATCACCGAGGTGTTCTTGTTTTTCACCAGCGCCTGCAGGAGCCGGAGGATTTGGTCCTGGATCGTCACGTCGAGCGAGGTTCCGGGCTCGTCGGCGATCAGCAAGGCAGGGCCCGTCGCCAATGCCATGGCAATGCAGACCCGCTGGCGCATGCCTCCGCTCAGTTGTATGGGGTAGCTTCGGAGCAATCGCTCGGGGTCAGCCAGGGCCACTTCCTGCAGGGACGCTATTGCCCGTTGGTGGATTTCCTTCCTCGACAAGGCCTCGCCCCTGACCGCGGAGGCATGGGCGATGATCAAGTCCAACTGCTGGCCGATGCTGAAGACCGGATTGAGGGCGGCCGTCGGGTCCTGGAAGATCATCGAGATTCCGCGGCCTCGAACCCGGTGGAGTTCGGAGGATTTCATTTTCAGGATGTCGCTGCCCTCGAAGAATATCTCGCCGCCTTCGACCCTTGCCGGGGGCATGGACAGCACGCGGAGGATGGCCTTCATGGTCGTCGTTTTTCCGCAACCCGTCTCGCCGACGAGCCCGATTTTTTCGCCGCTACCGACGGCTATGTTGATGCCGTCCAGGACCTTGAGCAGGCCTCCATAGACGGCGAAATGCACTTTCAGGTCTTTGACATCCAGGAGAGTCGAACCTGCCATGCTAGACTCCCTCGGATGCGAACATGTCGCGAACGCCGTCGCCCAGCAAATTGAAGCCCATCACGACGATGACGATGGCCAGGGCCGGGAAGACGGCTATCCACCATTGGTCCGGCAGGTAACGGGCGCCGTCGGCCACCATGGAGCCGAGGCTCGGCTCGGGAGGTTGCACGCCCAAGCCCACGAAACTCAGCATCGAGCCGATAATGATCACCCACGCCACGTCCAGGCTCATCTTTGTCAGCACCGACGAGACGGTGTTGGGGAATATCTCGCGGAACAGGATATGCCAGACGCTGGCTCCGTTGATCTCGGCGGCCGCGACGAAGTATTCGTTGCGCAACTGGCTGGCCAGCCCATAGACGAGCCGCGTGTACCATGGCCACCACATCAGCGACACGGCCAGCATGCCGTTCCACAGGTTCGGCTGCAGCACGGCGGCCACGGCCAAGGCCAGGATCAGGGGCGGCACGGCCAGGAAAATATCGGTGACGCGCATGATGACGACGTCGATCCAGGTTCCGCGGAAATAGCCCGCCAGCAGCCCGAGAAGCACCCCCGGCGGGACGACCACCGCCAATACCAACACGCCCATCAAAAGGGATGAACGCAGCCCGAAGATGATCCGCGTGAGAATGTCGCGGCCGATCTGGTCGGTGCCCAGGATGTACGAGGCGCCCGGAGCGGCTTTTGCATGGGCGAAATCGGTGAAGGCCCCGGCGTGCCTGGGGAAAGGCGTCACGTAGGGCGCGAAGATCGCGAGCAAAATTACTGCCACTACGATCCCGAGACCCACCACCGATAGGCGGTTGCGCGAGAACTTGTACCAGGAGCGCCCCAGATTCTCTCGTCGGGACGCTTTCTCCAATTCCTTGATCCTGAGGGCGCTAAGGTTAGCCATGGTGTCTACTCGCTTCTTGTCGCGTTCAGCTGGATGCGGGGATCCAATCGCGCGACGATCAGATCGACGAGGATGTTGACGAAGGCGAACACGGCGCCCAGCACCAGGATCACGGCGGAGATGGCATTGAGGTCCTTGTGAAGCATCGCGCTCAGTCCGTAGCGCGACAATCCGGGCCAGTTGAAGATCAACTCCACGAGGAACGCGATACTGAAAGTGGAGGCGATATCCAGGCCGAGAATGGAAACCGTCGGTATCAGCGAGGGTTTGAGCAGAAGGCGCCCCATCACCGCTCGCTCCGAGACGCCGAGGGCCCGGGCCGAGGCGATATAATCCTTGCCCAAATTGTCCGCCATCGAGGAGCGCGTGATGCGCGATTCTTGGGCGATGGAGCCCATCGCCAACGTGAGGGCCGGAAGAACGAGGTGTCGGAGCGCGTCCACGAACACGTCGAGGCGTCCCGCCAGCAGCGAATCGATCGTCATCAGCCCGGTGATTACGCGAGGCGCCTGGATTTGCTCGCTCAGGCGGCCGATCACGGGAAACCAATGGAGGACCCAGCCGAATAGGAGGACGAAAATGATGGCGAAAACGAATGAAGGCGTCACCACCCCCATGTAGGAAAAGACGCGAACGACGCTGTCGATCCACGTATCCTTATGTCGGGCCGAGATGACCCCCAGGCCGATGCCCCCGAAAGCGGCCAAAAGACCCGAGCAGAGCACCAGCTCCAGCGACGCGGGGAAGAATTCCTTGATATCGCTGATCACCGGGCGCTGAGTCACCAGGGACAGGCCGAAATCGCCATGGGTCGCGTCCCGGAGCCAGTAAAAATACTGCACCACCAGCGGCCGGTCGAGATGCATCTGTTCCCGGAGCCTGTCGACGACCCATTGCGGAGCCTGCATCCCCACGGCCATGCGTGCAGGGTCTCCCGGCATGATCCGGGCAATGATGAAGATCACGATAGATAGTCCCAGGAGTACAAAGATCGAGTAGATCAGGCGTCGTACGATAAACTTTACAAGCGGCATCTCAGACCACCTCACTGTGCCGGTTCCGCGTCGGGTGATAAAGTTCGGGAGGTGAAGCCAATGGGTTACTGATGTGGAGGCTTGGATGCGTTCACTCCGATAGTCGTGAACGCATCGTTATGCAAGCCTCTGGAATTGGCCGGAAAGTGCGCCGACTCCTCCTATTGGTTGACCCCTATATTGGCGGCAAAGAACGCGTAGCCTTGGATGAGGCTCGTCTCATTACGGGCCGCGGGCCAATCGAGAGTGGATCGGTAGGCATGCTTTTCGACCTGGTCGTAGATCCAGATCGAGGGGGCGAGGGCGACGAGCTCCTGCTGTATCTTGGAATACTTGGCGAAGCGCTGAGCCGTGTCCAAGGTCCCCAAAGCGTTCTCGATTTCCGCGTCCAGTTTCTTGTCCTGCAGCCATTCGTTCTGCTGCCACGTGCCGGTCGTGCTGGAATGATAGCGCTGCTTGAGCATCAACCCCGCTTCGGGCAGGTCGGAGGAGACGTAGATCGTCGCGATATTGGGGCTGCTCTCGAGTTTGCTGGTGTTCTCCACCAGGCTCAGCCAGGGCACCTTCACGACGTTGACCTTGATGCCGACGTCGGCCATGTTGGACTGGAACAGAAGGGCGTATTTTTCCTCGTCGGGAACCTCCGACACCCACTGGACGACGACCGGATTCTGGTCGGTCTGCCCGGCGTATTTGCTCTTCTGCAACTCCTCTTTCGCCTTGGCGACATTGTGCTTATAGACCGTAAGTTTTGCGTCGTGCCCGGCAAGAGAGGCGCCCACGGGCCCGACCATCTGCTTGGTGCCCACCCACTCGAGGCCCACCGCGGCGTCGTAGTCGAAGCCATATTCCATCGCGAGCCGGAAATGAAGATCGTCGGTCGGCGCCTTTTTCGTGTTTACCATGTAGTAGAACGAGGTCATGGACGGCAGGGGAGCTATTTTTACCCCGTCCATCTTCGCCAATGCCTGGTATGCTTCGAAACTCTGCCACTGGTCGGTGATCTCCAACTCCTTGTTCTGCATCAGAGTTCGGATGGTGACCCCCTCCGTCGTGCCGATGAAACGGAGCACGTCGGGAGCCTTCGGATTGAACTTGCCCCACCAAGCGCCGTTTTTGTTCATCAACAGGTATTGCTCGAGGGGGAACTCTTTGACCATATACGCCCCTGAACCGGCATCGTGAGTTTGGAGCCACGCCGTACCATAGTCCCCGTTGGCTCCATAAGGCCCCTGTGCCTTCGTGTTGTTTTTGATCAGGGACTCTTCGGCCACGTTGAGGCGGACCAAACTGGGCAAGAACAGGGCGCTGGGTTGAACCAACTTGAACACTACCGTATCGGCGTTCGTGGAGGCGACGCTCGCTATATTAGGCGTAAGAAGATAGGCGTAGCCGCGGCCGATGGTCTTGAGCCGATCGTAGCTGTAGACGACGTCGCTGGCCTTGAGGGGAGCGCCGTCGTGGAACGTGACCCCTTTGCGCAGATGGAAGGTATAAGTCAGGCCGTCCGAAGAAACGTTCCACGAGGCGGCAAGCCAAGGGTCGATGCCGCCCTTCGCGTTGGGGAAAACGAGGGTATCGTAAAGATTGACGAGCGAGGCCGTGCTGGCATAGTCATTCCCGATTGCCGGATCGATGGTGTTGGGCCAGGAAAAAGTTACGCGCAATACGCGTTGGCCGGTCGTTGCAGGCGCGGCGGAAACCTGGATCGGAACCAGTAAAAAGCTTGCTAACACAAGGGCGACGAGAATAGTGCTTAGTTTGGGGCTCATCTGCTTCACTCCTTGATTCGCCACAGAATGAACGACGCCTCGTCGCTTGCTGCGGGGTCGCTCATTTCGCATTAAGGCTTTTCGAGACGGAAGGCTTCGGTTTCTGTCGAGTCGGCTACCTGCCTATTTCCATTTCCTCCTTTTCTGGTAGGGCCCGGCTCTTTTGCGAAGAGCCGACTCGGCCCATGGCACTGCGCAGGAATCGCCGCTGTTGTTTCTCTTAGCAAGAAAATTTTAGAGCCATAGTGAATATAGTAAACCCCTTTGTCAAGACTAAAAGGCCGACGAAGGGTATCAGGTCGTCGATCCCGGGCCCTTACGCAATAATGAAGGTCCTGCCCTCGCGCACGAAGACGGAGCTGTCGAGGTAGAGCCTGAGCGCCTCGTAGAGCACCTTGCGCTCCACGTCCTTGCCCAGGCGTATGAACTCCGAGATCGACCGAGTATCGGAAACTCGAAGCACGTCCTGGGCGATGATGGGGCCTTGGTCGAGGACGTCGCTCACGAAGTGGGCGGTCGCGCCTATGATCTTGACGCCTTTGGCCCATGCCTGATGATAGGGCTTGGCTCCCTGGAAGGCGGGGAGGAATCCATGGTGGATATTGATGACTCGCTGCTGCCACCTGGCCACGAACTCTCCCGAGAGGACTTGCATATAGCGCGCCAACACGATGAAGTCGACCTGGTAGCCTTTCAGAATGGACTCGAGGTCGGCCTCGTAGGCGGCCTTGCCCTTTTCGGGATCCACCTGGAAAAAGGGGACGTGGAACTGGGTGGCGACGGAGGCCAAGTCGGGATGGTTGGCGACTATGACCGGGATCTCGCAGTCCAGCTCGCCGTCCTGGTGCTTGAGCAGAAGCTCGTAGAGGCAGTGGTTGGTCTTGCTGACGAGTATGGCTACGCGCCGCCTGCGCTCGCGGTCGAGGAGGCTCCACTCCATGCGGTAACTCCCGGCGAGGATGGCGAAGGCGGATTCGAAGCGCCCCGCGTCGAAGCCGTCGGGAGTCTCGAACTGGGTCTTCATGAAGAAGGCGTTGATGTCCAACGCCGTGTACTGGCTCAAGTGGAGGACGTTCCCTCCCGATTCGGCGATCGTTCTGGTGACGGCCGCGATGAGGCCGCTCTGGTCAGGGCAGGCGACCTTCAGTATGTAGCTTTTAGGCATGGCCCGCAGAGTGTAGCGATACGGCGAATATTATTAAAGTGCGGCATGGAGAGATGGCTCGCGTTCTTGCGCCCGCCCGGCCAGTCCGGCTATCCTTGCCGCCATGAAGCGCTTTGTCCTGTTCATCGCGGTCTGCTCCTTCGTCTGCGCCGCCGTTCTCGCGCTCGCCTCGGATGCGGCGCCCTTCGCCTCGGTCCTCGCGCTCACCGGCGGTTTCGCCCTGACGTGCTTCGTCTTCGGCGCCGCCACGGGGGACTACTCCTGGGTGGACCGGCTCTGGTCCCTGCTGCCGGTGCTTTTCGCCTGGATCTACGCGGCGCGCGGGGGTTTTAGGCCCCGCGTCCTCGTCGCCTCGATCCTGGTCACGATCTGGGGGGCGCGCCTCACGCGGAATTTCGCGAGGCGGGGAGGCTACTCGGGCACGGAGGACTACCGCTGGTCGATCCTTCGAGGCCGCATGCGCTCTCCCGTCCTCTGGCAGGCCTTCAACGCCGTCTTCATATGCGCCGCTCAGCTCGGCGTAATAGCCCTCTTCTCCGCGCCGATGGGGCTCTTGGCTCGAAGGAGCGCCGCGGCAGCGACGGGAGGCGCGGGCGCGGCGGCCGCCTTCGCCGCCCTCTCCGTCCTCTCGCTTCTCTTCCTCGCGTACGAGGCCGAGGCCGACCGCGAGCAATGGGAATTCCAGCGCCGGAAGGAGGAGTGCCTCGCGAATCGAACGACTGACGTCGCCCATGGGGGCGATGACGGGGAGGCCGCGATGGGCTTCCGCTCGAGCGGGCTATTTCGCCTATCGCGTCATCCCGCCTATTTCGGGGAGCTCGGGTTCTGGTGGAGCATATACCTTCTCTGCGCCGTCGGCTCGGGGACCTTCATTCACTGGAGCGGGGCGGGAGCTCTTGCGCTCACGGCCCTCTTCGTGGGATCGACGCGCTTCACCGAGTCGCTGTCGGCGGCCAAGTATCCGGCTTACGCGGAGTATCGGCGAACGACGTCGGCCGTCGTGCCTTGGTTTAAAAAGCGGAAGTCCGCGTCGGCGGAGCGCGTCGCCTGACCCCATGGTTCAGGGGGTCACCTTGGCTTTCGCCCGCGCTTGGGCGGTTTGGGCTTCCGGATAGGCGGGGCTGAGGGCGAGGGCTTTGTTGTAGGCATCGAGGGCGCGTTTCCACTCGCCCATGCTCTCGCAGGCGTTGCCGAGGCGGAACCACCAGCGGGACATGCTCGGCTCCCTGAGGACGGCCATGGAATAGGCGATGTCGGCGTGGGAATACTTCTTTTGCCTGAGGTATGCCTCGCCCATGAAGAAGTAGGCCGTCGGGCCGCGGTCGCCCGAGTCGCCCGAGACCTCGATATATTTCTGCAGCGACCTGATGCAACTGTCCATTTGCCCGAGGAAGTAGTAGGACTCGCCCATCACCTCGGAGATGCGGCCATCGAAGGTTATCTTCATTCCCGACTGGCCGGTGGAGATGACCTCGGCGTACCTGCCGAGGCGGAAGAGGCTCCAGCACTTTACCACGTAGGCCTCGAGGCGCTTTGGGTCGGACGCCAGCTCCTGGTCGCAGACCGAGACGGCCTGCGTATATTTTGCCTGGGCGTCGGCCTGCTTTCCCGCCGTCTCGAGATCCCTGCCCTGACGATACATCAGGAGGGCGTCGAGCTTGGGCTGGGCACCCGAAGCGGCGGGGGCGGTCCCGGCGGGAACTTGCGCCGCCTGCGTGGCATCCGCGGCGGGGGCGGCCGCCTGGGCTGCGGTCTGGGCCAATGCTGGCAGTGTCGAGGCAGCGAGTATGAGGGCGATGGCTGCGTAGTGACGGCGCATGGGGTCGGAACCTCCCTTTACACTTCATATTGCCCGGAAAACGCGAACGGGGCAATAGCGAAGAATGCATTATCGGCTTGTCGCGCGGGCGGCTCCGGTATACGATATATATGCGGTGTATCGATCGCGCTTATTTCGCCGCATTCGGGAGGGTTCATGCTGGATTTTCTGCAAAAGGGGGGCGTAGTTCTCTGGCTACTCGTGGCGATCTCGGCCTTCGTCATCGCCCTCATCATTGAGCGACTCCTGTATTTCAAGCGGATATCCGTCGACGAGAAGAAGCTCTACGAGCGGATCAAGGATGCCGTCGAGAAAGGCCATATCGACGAGGCCCTCGCCATCTGCGACCAGAACCTCTCGCCTTTCGCGGCCCTCATGCGCACGGGGATCGAGAACCGCGACTACCCGCGCACCATCCAGAAGGAGATGCTCGAGGACTCGGCCGCCCAAGAGGCGCCCCGCCTCGAGAAGAACATCGTCGCCATAGGCACCATCGCCAACGTAGCGCCCCTCATCGGACTCCTTGGCACCGTCACCGGCACTATGAAGTCCCTGGGGGTCCTCGGCCGCTTCGGCGCCGTAAGCGACCCCTCGATTCTGGCCGGCGGCCTCTCGGAAGCGCTTATAAACACGGTGTCCGGCATCATCGTCGCCGTCGTGGCCTTCATCTTCCACAACTATCTCGCGTCCAAGGCCAACAACTACATGCTCAAGCTCGAGGGGCAGGTTAATGGCCTCATCCTCATGATCAACAAGAGCCGCCCCGAGAGCGAAGGCGAAGAGCTGCGCTCGGCCTCCGGGCGAGGGGCCAGGCGATGAACAGGAGGCCGGGGCTGCAGCCCGTGACGAGCATCAACCTCATCCCGCTCATAGACGTCCTCCTCCTCATCATCATCTTCTTCATGGTGACGATGACCTTCAAGCTCGTGCCCGGCATCTCCCTCGAGCTGCCCTCGTCGAGCACGGCTCACAACGTGCAGAGCTCGGTGCTCAGGATAGTCGCGGTGTCCGATACCGAAATCTACGTCGACAAGACCCGGTCCGACCTCGCCGGCCTGCCCGCCCTGATCAAGAAGCGGATGGGCTCGGGCGACGCGGCCGGCCTCAAGGCCACGGTGGAGGGCGACCGCGGCGCCTCGTATCAGCTCATGATCTCGATACTCGACGCGCTGCGGCAGGAGGGTATAGATTCCGTGGGCCTCCGGACGAGGGTGGGACAGAGAGCGCCATGAGCTCGAGTTGGATTCGGTCCCAGGACCGAAAGCGAAACCTGGTGGCGGCGGGGTCGACGGCCTGCCTCTATGCCATCGCCTTCCTGGGGGCATGGCTGTTGGGAAGCCTTGCGCCCGCGAGCCTCGCCTCCGTTCCGAGCACGGTCCTCGTCGACCTCGGCGGCGCCCGGGGACCGCAGGGGGGGGGGATCCCGCTGGGCTTATATAACGCGCCTGACAGGCCTGCCGGCGCGGCGCCCGGGGCGGCTCCCCTGCCCGGTGCGGGAACGGCCCTCCCCAAGGCGGTGGGGAAGAGTAGCGCGACCGCCGCGCAAAATGCGGTGGCAGTACAAGCGGCCCAGGAAGACGCCGCTCTTCGCGCGGCCGCGGCTACGGCCGAAGCTTCTCTGGCTCCTCCCAAGACGCGCACCTTCGGCTCGAGCTCCTCGACGGCCTCGGGGCCAGTATCCTCGGGGCCCGTATCCTCGGGGGCTCCCGTATCCTCGGGGGCTCCCGTATCCTCGGGGGCTCCCGTGACCTCCGAAGGTAAAGGTTCGGAGCCCGGCGTCTCCGGCGGAACGGGCAGCGTCACATTCCGCGGATCCGAAATGGGCAACGAGATGGCGTTGACTTTCGGCGGGTCCTCCGGGCTGGTCGGGCGCAACCTCTACGTGGAAATCTACAGGTACATGCCCCTCCCGACCATAATCGACGATGCTATCTTCCGGAATATTCCGGCAAAGGAAACCTTCCGCTCGTATTACCAGCAATCGGGTTCGGAATGGCGGCTCAAGGCGCAGGTGCCCCTGTCCCAGAGGGAGAATATCTGGTACATGCTCGAAGCCGCCGGCTACGACGCGTCGACGGCCGATTTCAAGACCGCGAACAAACTGACGCCCGTCGTGCTCGAGTTCGCCGTCGGTCCGCTGACCAAGAACAAGGTCGAACTTGTAGACGTACGGATCGTCACCTCATCCGGCTCGAGCGCGGTCGACGAGGCCGTGATTTACGGCTTCCGACAGGCCTCGTTTTTCAACAAGACGGGAAACGCCGTAGCCGGAAGATTCACCTACAGTTTTTAAAGAGGACTACCGCCCTCTTGGAGGGTGTTGAAAAAGGCTACGGAGCCTCTTTCAACACTACCTTGATAATCGCGACCGACGCATATCCCATGCCATCTCTTTTTTAATAACCCGGGTTACGCTACATTATCCCCATGAACGAAAGCGGCAGCTCCGAATTCCGCTCCGGCGAGGAGATAGGCTATAACCTTCGAAGTCCCGGCCGATGGATAGTCTCCCATCTCCTGCGCTACCCCTGGCTGCCCGCCTTGGCCGCCCTGTTCTCGGTAACGAACAATATCGGCTATTCGGGGCTCCAGGTCCTCGTGGGCAAGGGCTTCGACGTCCTGGCGAAGCCGGGCTGGAAAGTCGCCCAGCTCGCCGTCGTGGCCTTCCTGATCGCGGGAGCCGCGGCCGTACAGGGCCTGGCCGCCATAGGCCGCAATATTTCCTTCGAGGTCCTGGCGCAGCGCATCGAGCGCGATTCGAGGGCCGAACTCTACTCGAGCCTCCTCGGCAAGAGCCAGACCTTCCACTCGAGGCAGCGCGTCGGCGACATCATGGCCCGCGCGACCAACGACGTGCACTTCCTCAACCTCATGTTCTCGCCGGGGCTGTCCCTCATCATGGACTCCTGCCTGACGATGATCGTCCCTCTCGGCATGGTCGCCCTCATCGACCCCAGGCTTCTCCTCGTTCCCTGCCTTTTCATCGCCTTCCTCATTCTCACGGTCTGGGAATACAACCGGCGCCTCAACCCGGCTACGGACGCCCAGAGACGGAAATTCGGCGAGCTCAACGCCGCCTTGGCCGATGCCCTCGAGGGCATAGAGACGGTCAAGGCCAATCTCGGAGAGACTCGGGAGATCGCGCGCTTCGTCGCGGGGGCGGGCGCCTTGCGCGATCTTTATATCCGCATCGCCAGGATACAGGCCAAGTACTGGCCCCTCCTCGTCTTCGCCGTATGCTGGGGCCTGGGCTTTCTCCATGCCCTCCTGTTATGGAGGGCGGGGGCGATCAGCCTCGGACAGGTAGTCGGCTACATGCTCCTCTACAACGGCCTGCGCTTCGCGACCTTCATCTCGCTGTGGTCCTTCAACCTTTTCCAGATGGGCCTCTCGAGCGCGGGTCGCGTGCTGGAGACGATCAACGCGAAGAACGACCTCGACGAGAACTCGATCGGACGCTCCGCGAGGATAGAGGGACGGGTCGAGTTCAGGGACGTGAGTTTTTCCTTCGGCCCCGCCCCCCTCGGCGAAGGCTCCGCCTACTGCGGCGACAAGCCCTCGAAGGAGGGGGCCCCGGTCCTCAAGTGCGTGTCCTTCATCGTGGATCCGGGGCAGACCGTCGCGATCGTCGGTCGCACGGGTTCGGGCAAGACGAGCCTCGTCCGCCTCGTAAACCGCATCTTCGACGTGGGTTCGGGCGCGGTTCTCGTCGACGGCGTCGACGTCAGGGACTGGAGCCTGGAGAGCCTGCGAGCCCAGGTCGCGAGCATCGAGCAGGACGTCTTCCTCTTCTCGCGCTCCATCGCTGAGAATATCGGCTTCGGAGTCGAGGGCGCCGCCCGTGCCCGGATCGAGGAGGCCGCGCGGGCCGCCCAGGCCCATGATTTTATCATGGATTTCGACAAGGGCTACGACACCGAGGTCGGCGAGCGCGGCGTCACGCTCTCGGGCGGGCAGAAACAGCGCATAGCGATCGCCCGCGCCTTCCTCGTCGACCCGAGGATCCTTATTTTGGACGACTCGACTTCGGCCATCGATTCGCGCACCGAGGACGACATACAGAAGGCGATGCGCCGCGCGAGCAGGGGACGCACCACCTTCCTGATAACGCATCGCCTCTCGCAGATCCGTTGGGCCGACAGGATACTCCTCCTTGAGGGAGGGACGCTCGCCGATTCGGGTACGCATCAGGAGCTCCTCGCGCGCTGCGAGGATTATCGCCGGCTCTTCGCGAGAATATAGCCCGCGCTTCTCACGACTGCAATGCTATAGTGAGGCTGATATGAATGGAGGGTCGCATACGGTGAATTCGCAAAATCGGGCCGATCGCGTTGTCGCTTCCAAACGCTTCGCTAGGCCTGGCGGCTCGACTCGGTACTCACGTGCAAGGAGCACGCTCCGTTCCTCGTCATCGTCGCGCCAAACGCTTCGCTATACTACGTTAGCGCCAGGCCCGATTTTGCTCGTGAGAAGCGCGGGCTGAGCATGGGCTTTGTGATGGACGGCCTCGAGACCGAGGCCTACGACCGTAAATATTCGGACAGGCAGCTGCTGTCGCGCATCGCGTCGTACTTTCGGCCCTGGCGCGGCAGGATGGCGGGAGTGGGCGCGGTCCTCGCCCTCGCCTCCCTTTCGGAGTTCGGGGCCCAGGTAGTCGTATCCAAGTCGCTCGACGCCGCCTCCCGCGCCGGCGGGGCGGGAGGCGGCGTCATCTCTCTGATCGCCGTCGCCGTAGTCGGCTTCGGCGTCGTCGAGTGGCTTTTCAACTATCTGCGCTACTTCCTGTCCAGCAAGGTGGTGGGCGACACTATCTTTCGCCTGCGCTCCGAGGCTTTTTCCAAGTCGGTGCGCCACGACCTCTCTTTCTACGACGAGCACTCCTCGGGGAAGGTCGTGTCGAGGATCACCACGGACACGGAGGACTTCGCCAACGTCATCGGCCTCATGGTGGACTTCCTCTCCCAGATCGTCCTCATCGGCGTGTTTCTCGCCTACCTGATACACCTGAGTCCCCGCCTCACCCTCATACTCGTCGCGATGGCTCCGGTCGCGGTCGGCGTCGCCCTGGGCTTCAGGCGCCTGGCGCGCTTCGTCACGAGCAACGCCAAGCGCGTCACCGCCGAGGTCAACGCCGAGATACAGGAATCCGTGGCGGGCATAGGCGTCGCCAAGGGTTTCAGGCGCGAGCGCTCCCTCTGGGGCTCCTTCAAGGTCGAGAACGCCCTCGCGTACCGCTTCGGCCTGCGCCGCGGAGTCGTGCTGCAGCTCATCTTCCCGATCGTGTCCCTGGCCGCGGGCGTGGGCAACGGCATCGTCGCCTTCGCGGGCGGCATGACCGCGCGGAGCGGCGGGATCACGATGGGCGAGTGGTTCCTCTTCATGCAGGCGGTCGGCTTCTTCTGGTGGCCGATGCTCAACATCGCCTCATTCTGGAGCCAGCTCCAGGACGGACTCGCCGCCGCCGAGCGCGTATTCTCCCTCATCGACCGCGAAAGCCGCGTGCGGCAGGTCGGGGACTTCGTGCCCGATCGGATCGAGGGGGAGATCGAGTTCAGGCGCCTCGGCTTTTCCTACTCCGACAAGGAAACGGTTCTCGACGGCTTTTCCCTGAAGGTGGAGGCCGGCGAAAAGCTCGCGATCGTCGGCAGGACGGGGGCGGGCAAGTCCACGATAGCCAAGCTCATCTGCCGCTCTTACGAATTTCAATCCGGCGAGCTCCTCGTGGACGGCCGCGACATCAGGGGCTATTCCCTCGACGCGCTGCGCGGCGCCATCGGCCTCGTGTCGCAGGATCCCTTCCTTTTCCCCGGGACGGTCGCCGACAACATCCGCTACGGCGCGCCCCGCGCCTCCGACGAGAGCGTCGAAGCCGCCGCCCGCTCCCTGGGCCGGGGCGATTGGGTGGACGACCTTTCCGCCGGCATGGCCACCGAAACCGGGCACCGCGGCTCCTCCCTCTCGATGGGCCAGCGCCAGCTCGTCGTCCTCGCCCGCGTCCTCCTGCGCGACCCCCGCGTCTTCATCCTCGACGAGGCGACCTCGAGCGTCGATCCCTTTACCGAGGCGCAGATACAGGAAGGCCTCGAGGCGGTAATGCTCGGGCGGACGGCGATAGTCATCGCCCACCGACTGTCCACCGTAAAGTCCGCGGACAGGATCGTCGTTCTGGAAAAGGGCCGCATCCTGGAGGAGGGCAGCCACGTCGGCCTCCTCGCCGCGGGTGGCGAGTACTCCGTCCTCTATGAAACCTATTTCCGCCACCAGAGCATGGAGTATATCGAATCCGCCTTCTTTCCTTGACAGAAAATCGAAGAAATGGCATTCTTGACCCAACCTGAAATATCAGTAGTATTTCAGGTCAGTCACGAGGGAGTGCCTTCATGCGAAGAATTAACGAGCATCCCGTGCTCGATCCTCCCGAGGCGAGGCGAGAGATCGCTTTCCGCTTCGATGGCGCGGAAATGATCGGCTACGAAGGAGAGATGATCTCCTCGGCCCTTTTTGCCAATGGGATCACGCGTTTCTCGATCCATAAAAAGGGTGCCGCCCCCCAGGGCATCTTCTGCGCAAATGGTCAATGCAGTCAGTGCACCGTCATTATCGACGGCTATCCGGCCAAGTCCTGCGTGACTCCATTGAAAGCGGGGATGGACCTAAGGACCCTCGATGGACTTCCCGTCCTGCCTTTTTCCTCCGGTGCCGCTGCCGCGGGCCCGGTCCGTCGAATCGCCGTCGACGTGCTCGTCGTGGGCGGCGGTCCCTCCGGGCTGGGGGCCGCCAAGGAGCTTGCCGCCCTCGGCCTCTCCGTGCTTATCGCCGACGATAAGGAAGGCCTGGGCGGCAAGCTCCTGCTCCAGACGCACAAGTTCTTCGGCTCGGAGCGGGACTGCTACGCCGGCACCCGGGGCTTCGATATAGCCCGCAAGCTCGAGGCCGAGCTGCGCGCCGATCCGCGCGTGAAAATCCTCACGCGCTCTCCCGTCGTCGGGATTTTCAAGGATGGGAAAGCGGGCATTTACGAAAACAGCTCATCTTACCTGATTGTGGACTTCAAGGCCCTCGTGGTCGCGGCGGGCGCGCGAGAGAAGTCGATCGTCTTTCCGGGCAACGACCTCCCCGGCGTGTACGGCGCCGGCGCCTTCCAGACTCTCGTGAACCGCGACCGCGTAAAGGCGGCCGACCGCGTCCTGATCGTGGGATCAGGCAACGTGGGGCTCATCGGCGCCTACCATGCCCTCCAGGCCGGGATCGAAGTGGCGGGCATCGTCGAAATCGCGGACAAGATAAGCGGCTACAAGGTTCACGCGGATAAAATCGTTCGCATGGGCGTGCCCATTTACCTCTCCACCACCCTCGTATCGGTCGAGGGCGATGGCCGCGTCCGGCGGGCGACCGTCGCCGCCGTGGACAAGGATTGGAAGCCCCTCCTCGACACGGCGCGGACCTACGAAGTGGATACCGTCCTAGTGGCCGCCGGACTCTCCCCCTGCGACGAGCTCTACAGGCAGGCGCGGTCCTTCGGCATCCTTGCAGTGAAGGCCGGCGACGCGGACGAGATAGCCGAGGCCTCGAGCGCCCTCTTCGGAGGCCGCATCGCCGCCTTCGCCCTCGCTCGGATGATGGACCTCAAGGTCGAGATCGACGAGTCCTGGATCGTAAAACGCGAGATACTCAAGTCGAAGCCCGGCGATCGCATCGCCCGCGAATCGGTCCTGCCCTCCCCGCTCTGGAAGCCCGTCTTCTTTTGCGACGAGGAGATCCCCTGCGATCCCTGCACGACGGTGTGCCCCAGCTCCTCGATCGCCCTCCGCGAGCGGAGGGGGAATATGCTCGATCTGCCCTATTTCCGCGGATCGGACTGCAAGGGCTGCTCCGCGTGCGTGGCCGCCTGCCCGGGTCTCGCCATATCCCTGGTGCGCTCCATCGACGGCGACTGGTGCGAAGTGGCGATTCCCTTCGAGTTCGAGGCTCGGATGGAGCCCGGGGAGCGCCGAGAGCTCCTGGACGAGGACGGCCGTTCGCTCGAGGAGGCCCCCCTCCTCAAGAAGGTTTTCAACCGCAGATACCGCACCTGGACCCTCCATTTCAAGGTGAGCTCGGCCAACGCGACGAAGGCGATAGGCCTGCGCGTCCAAAGACGCGAGGCCACGGCCGCCCTGCCGGCGCCGCTCTTCTCATACGTCCCGGACGACGCGATAGTCTGCCGTTGCGAGCGCGTGGCTTTCGGCGAGATCGTGGACTTCATAAAAGAGAACGAGGTCCGCGACGTGAACCAGCTTAAATCCATCCGGGCGGGCATGGGCGCCTGCGGATCCAAGACCTGCGCGCCTCTGTACGCGGCCGCTTTCCGCGCGGCGGGCGTCGATCCCAAAACCGTGGCCGAAGCGAGGCTCCGGCCCCTCGTCGTGGAGATGCCGCTCGGGACCCTCGCCGAGTCCACGGCCGTCCCCGCCGGCCCGAGCGTGGAGAGCGCCCACGCGAAGGAGTTGCACGCGTGAGCGCTTACGACGTCGTCATCGCGGGAGCCGGCTCGGTGGGAGTTCCCCTCTCGTACTATTGCGCGAAGAGGGGACTCAAGGTCCTCGTGCTGGACAGGGAAGCATCCTGGGGCCGAGGGCAAAACCGCGCCGCGATAGGCGGAGTACGGGCCACCTTCTCCGATCCGGCGAAGATTCGCATCTGCACGGAGTCGCTCGGCATCGTCTCGAGCTTCGAGGAGGAACACGGCCTGAACATCGAGTGGCGTCGGGGGGGCTATCTTTTCGTAGCCTACGACGAGGAGCTCGAGAAGGCTTTCCGCGAGCTCCTTGCGGCGCAGCGCGCCGCCGGCCTCGACATAGACTGGATAGGTCCCGAAAGGGTGGCCGAGCTGACCCCCGGAATCAACCCCGAAGGCCTGCGCGGAGGAACGTTCAGCCCCGGCGACGGTTACGCGTCACCCCTC
Source organism: Rectinemataceae bacterium (assembly GCA_049513895.1). Lineage (GTDB taxonomy): Bacteria > Spirochaetota > Spirochaetia > Treponematales > Rectinemataceae > UBA1306. Next base: position 41,800 of record JBEKVO010000011.1, read on the forward strand.
AAGACGAGCGTCGCCTTCCATAGGCTGGCGTCGGAGGCGGGAGTCGAGTTCCGCTTCGGCGAGGACGTCGTGGGTCTCGACATGGAAAATAAGCGCGTTAGGCGATTGAATACGTCGAAGGACTCCTACGAGGCCGGCCTCTACGTGGACGCGGCCGGCGCCCAGGCCTCCGAGATCGCCGCCATGGCCGGAGCGGAGATTCCCGTGCACCCCGACTGCCACGAGGGGGGCGTAACCGAGCCCATGGAGCGCTTCATGGAGCCCATGCTCGTGGACATCCGCTCCGACGCCCAGTCCGGCAACTACTATTTCTACCAGACCACCACGGGTCAAGTGGTGTTCTGCATCACGCCAAAGCCGCAGGTCTGGGGCACGGACGTCGACAGCACCTCGAGCTTCCTCCCCCTCTGCGCGAGGCGCATGCTCGAGCTCTATCCGAGGCTCCGCAGCCTGAAAGTCAGGCGAACCTGGCGCGGAATGTACCCGATGACCCCCGACGGCCAGCCTATCGTCGGCTACTCGCGCGAAGCTGAAAATCTGCTGCTCGCGGTGGGCATGTGCGGCCAGGGTTTCATGATAGGTCCCGGCCTGGGCAAGATCCTGTCCGAAGTGATCGTCGACGGGGTCGAAAGGCACGCGGCCATTCTCGACCAGTTGACCCCCTATAGGAAATTCGAGGGCATGGAGATGCTGAAGTAGATCCGAAGCCGGAGGTTTCATATCCCGATCGGTATTATTTTATCCAGATGGATTTCCTTGAATTGCTTGGTCAGCTGTGGGGAGAGTTCGGTGATCCGCATGCCGCCTCCCGCCTGGTCGAAATGCTTGTAGAAAGCCAGGAGCTTGCCTATGCCCGCGCTCGTGATCGAGGGCACCTCGGAGAGGTCGAACTCCGCGTGGCGGAGGGAAGGATCCTTCGCGAGCTCCGCGAATTTGGTGCTGAGCTCGGCGCCTCCGGCGCTGTCTATCGGTCCCATGATGGTGATATGCACGCGATCCTGCTTGATATCGATGTCGAGGTCCATGCTAATTCCTCCTTATCTCGTCTAACCAGGATAGTATCTCGGCGATCACGCGGTCGCCGCGCTCGCCCCCGATGGGATCGTGCCTCTCGTGCGGAAAACTCGTGATACGTGAGGACTGAAGCGGCAGCTTTCCCACCAACTCCTTGAGCCGCTCGAAGGGGACCAGAGGGTCGTCCTCGCCGACGAAGAAGGCAGCTTCCCTCCCCTCGAGGAAGGAAGTGTCGGCGAGGAGCTCCTCGACCGTCCGGACGAGGTCCGCCGTGAGGGCTTTGGGCATGGACTCGGCGTCGGCCGGGACGCCGAACAGCAGGGGCGATACTATCGCGAGGCGGGTTTGGCGCGCGGGATAGCGCTTGAGGAAAAGCAGGCCGGCGACCGCTCCCATGGAATGAGCGACGATCTCTATTTCCCGCGCGCCCTCGGCCGACTCGATGCGGCGGTACAGCGCCTCGACCGCGTCGGCCATCGCGAGCGCCCCGCCCGAGCCTCGCTCGCCGGGACTGGCTCCGAAGCCGGCGAAGTCCGGGGCAATGACTTTATAATGGGCCCCCACGAAGGCGGGTATCAGGGCGGGATAGGCCCCGGAATGGTAGCCCAGCCCATGGAGAAGTATGGCTATCCTGTCGTATCCCTTGGACGAGTCCTCCCAATATTGGTAATGGAGGCGCGCCCCCTTGGGATCGGGGAAGAAGGAACTAAGATGATTCACGACGCACGATCCTCGATCGACGGCGCGGCTTCGCCGCCGTCGATCACGATTATAAGGCCGTCGCCCTTTTTGTCCAGCTCGATATCCATGATGTCTCCGTAATAGTGGTTACCTCGTCTCCACCTTGCGCCGCGAAAGCGTCAGCGAATTTCCTTTTTTATTGTAATCGGCCGCGTCGAAGGGCCGCTTGATGAGCCAGAATCCCTTGCCGGACACGTCGAGCCCGCTCGGGCCTTTGCCTATCTTGGAAGTGTCGAAGCCCGGACCCTCGTCCTCGAGGACGATCCGGGCCTCCGCGCCCCTTATCGAGACGTGGAGGCGGATGAGCTTGTCGCCGTAGCCGGGCTCGGCCAGGCGTCTCTCGCGTTCCGCCTCGTAGCGATCCTCGCCGAGGGTATCGTCCGGCCTGAGCGACGAGTCGAGCCCGAGGTTGCCGTGCTCCACCGAATTGACGAACGCCTCCTCGAGCGCCAGGGCGCACTCGTCCTCGCCCGAGCGGTCGGCGTAGAAGCCCGACTCGGAGAGGAGTCGCGCGATGCGTCGGCATACTCGGCTTACCTGCAGGGCCGAGGTCCTCCAGGAGAACTCCGCGTCGAGCCGCTCGAGTCCGGAGAAGGTGGCGTCGCCCGAGCCGCGCTCCTTGGCCTCCTCGGTCAGGGCGATGAGGAGGCGTTTCAGCTCGCGGCCGTCGGGCGGGAGAAGGAGCATGCGCCCCTCGCGGGCGGCCGCCGCCACCGCGACCAGGCCGCGGTCGGAGGCGGGCACGCAGAAGCACCATGGCCGGGGGTCTTCGAGGGCAGCCGCCCTTCGGCTCCGAAGAGAGGCCTCGTCGCGAGCGGCAGCGAGCACCAACCCTGGCGAGGTATCGTGGTACGGATCGCCGGAAATGGACGCTCGCCCGAGGGCATCGAGCGCGTCGCGCAGAGCGCGGATATCGGTTTCGTCGAAGCCCGTCAGGAGGATATCTGACAAAGCTTGATCGCTCATGCTGCATCCTCCCGGCATTGAATCAAAGCGACTCGATCACCTGCGTTATCAGGATCGTCACGTCGTCGGACGCCTCGGTGCCCTGGGTCCAGGAGAGCAGGTCCGACAGCAGGCCGTCGGAGAGCTGTTCGACACCGGAGCCCATGCGGCCCAAAACAGAGCGGAGTATGCCCTCGCGACCGAAGAGCTTGCCATCCATGTCCGGAGATTCGAAGACGCCGTCGGTGAAAAGGACGAGCGTATCGCCGGGATCGAGGACGAGGCATTTCTCCTCGTAATCCATATTTCCCATCATACCCAGGAGGAAACCCATCGTGGAAAGCTCCTGCGATTCGCCGTTGGCCTTGATCAGGAGCTGATTCGGATGACCGGCGCTGCAGTATCGCAGCTCGAGGCTCTCGATGTCGATGATCGCCGCGAAGGCGGTGACGTAGTGTCCGGTCGTGAGGACGTTGCCCAGCTCCTCGTTGAGCGCGGTCATGAGGGCGGCCGGCGATCTGAGGTCCCTGCAATGGAGACCGAAGGAACTCTTGAGCAGGGCGGTGACGAGGGCGGGACCGACGCCGTGCCCCGACACGTCGGCGATAACCATTCCCAAAGTCCTTTCGTCGAGACGAAGGACGTCGAAGAAGTCGCCGCCGATCGAATTGAGGGGGATGAATTTGTGCGCGAATTCGAGAGGGGCGTCGCTCGGGTAGGAACGGGGCAGAAGGCTCTTTTGGAGCTCGCTCGCCAGGTTGAACTCTTCGACGAACTCTCTGTTGGCCCCATCGAGCCGAACGAGGGTTTCCTTCAGCTCTTTATCCTGAGACACCAGGAGCTCGTTGGCTGCCACGAGCTCTCGCACCCGCCGCTCGGCCAGGCCCAGGCCCCATACGGCGGCGGCGGCGGCCTCGGCCGCGCCAGCAGCCGGAATTCTTAGGACGGGGAGGCCGGCCCCCTCGGCCGCGTCCGCGAGGGCGCCCTTTTTCCCCGGGTCGCCGACGACGATGAGGCAATCGGCCTCGCCGGGTATCGAGTCCTTGGGGAAAAGGCATGTATTTCCCCGCGCCTCGAGGCCCTCGGCGAGGGGAAGGGCTGAGCCTGAATCGGCGAGTAGCGCGATAATCATCTTTTTCCGCTCGTGGGAACTACTATAGCCGCTGGCCGGGGTTCACGCAACGTAAACTGAAATGGGGTTTTCTCTTGCCAGTTCCGTTGCGCGGCTCTAGGATTGTTAATGGATCCGACTATCGTGATTGGCTCTGGAGGTCAAGATGAATCATATTTCTACAATGTTCGCGTCGAGGGGCGGACGCGTTTACAGGAGCCATTCTTGGGAGCTGCGCGAGCACGGCAATCGTAGGGTCGCCCTTCTCGTGGGCAACGGCGTTTGGCCCCAACATAAGGAAAAGCGGCTCATCTCCTTCCTCCTGGACCGCGGTTTCTTCGTGTTGTCCCTCGACCTCGCATTCGGCTCATCCATCGCGCCGAGGGTCAGGCTCGGTGCGTTCAGGGATACCATGGCTTCTTACGCGAAAGAGGCCAAACCCGTCGGCCTTCCCCTCTACCTTGTCGCCTCGTCATTCTCGGCAAGCGCATTGTTGCCGAGGGCGGCCGATATGGAAGAAGTCGCAGCGCTCGCTCTCGTGTCGCCTATCGTGGAATTCCCGCCGCCCAGGCTCAAGCCGGCGCTTTTCTTCCTGCCGACGGCGAAACTCGCGGTAAGGCCCGAGCTGCAGAGCGGCTGCCCCGAACTCCTCGAGGGCCTCGCGGACGGCGTTTCGGCGCTGAAGTTCAATAAGCGCGATCTCAAGGTCCTGGCCGCGGATATTTCGGACACCCTCTCGAAGCCCCTCGGCCTTCCCGTAGCCGTCTTCGCCGGCGAGGACGATCCCTTTCTGTCGCAAGCGGGAATCCAGGCTCTCTCTCGAGCCGGAGCTAGGGTCTATGGTTATCCGCACGTCGGGCGCGAACCCGGCCGGGATCGCCTCGCCGATGCTTTCTACGCCGATTTCGGATCCTTTCTCGACGAGGTGGAGGCGGGGAAAACCCAGGGGCATAAGATCGCGCGATAGACAGCACCTGCCGTCGGCGTTAAACTTCCTGTCCATGAAACCCGAAGAACTCGCCGAAGGTCTGTCCTACCTTCTCGCTCGCACGCCCGCCCTACCACACCGCCTCGTCGGCGCTCTTCTCGTCGCCAATCCCACCGCGGGAGGCTTTTCGCGGCCGTCTTATTCCAAGCGGCGGCATGCGGAGCTCCTCGTCTTAAAGGAGAAGGCGTCCGGGCTGCCCCTCAGAGGCGGCTCGCCGCGCCTCGAACTGGGCCTCACCAAGAAGCCCGCCCACGCCGCCGAGCTCGCCCGCGACTTTTTCGCGGCCGCGAGGGCATCCGGACTCCGCGAGGACGAGTTCCGTCTCGTGATGACGGCCGGGGGCGACGGCACCTCCCTCGAGGTCCTGACCTCGCTCATGGAGTTGCCCTCCGAGGAACGCAGACACTACGCGGTCTTGAGGCTCCCCTTCGGCACGGGCAACGACGGCTCGGACGGCCGTGACCTCGGCGTATCGCTCGGCAGGCTCCTCGGGCCATGCGTCGTATCGCCCAGGATCGCCCTTCTCGCGATACCCAAAGCCGAGGGCGGCAAGCGCCCGATCTGGGCCTTCAATATCGCGAGCTTCGGCATTGACGCCTATATCTCCTACATGACCAATAGGCTAAAGGTCGTTTTCCCGGGCGATTTCTACAAGCTCTGGTTGGACATCGCATCGGTGTTCTACGATTTAGTCTGGCCTACCCGCGAGCTCGCTCTCAAGGCCTTTTCTGCCTCGGGGGCCGTGGTCCGCGACTTCCGCCGCAGGCTCCTTCTCCTCGCGATGGGAGTCTCGGGACGGCGTCAGTACGGCTCGAACAAGCCCATACTCCCCGACGACGACAACGTCTGCGCGATTTCCCAGATGTCCCTGTTCCGCAAGCTCGCGGTAAAGGGGCCCCTGCAGACGGGGGCGCACAGGAATTTCTCCGAGGTCGACCTGTTCAGCGCGAAGCGACTCCTGATCGAGTACGCCGATCGCATCCTTTTTCAGGCCGACGGCGAGGTCACGCGCTTCGATGCGGGCGACTTTCCCCTCTCCATGGAACTCTTTTCCGAGGCATATCTTTGCCTAAGCCCCGCGTGAAGCCGGCTCCGGGCTGCGTTTGAAGGGAAGCTCCTCGTCGAGAGCCGCCGCCTGGGCTCGCTCTTCGGCGTTGATGCCGGGGAGGACGCGGCCCATGAAGGCGGCCAGCCTCCGATCGAAGGGTTTGTGGAAGCTCGGCGCCATAACCGAGCGGAAGCCCCTGCGCGCCTTGTGCGGACTGCCCATCCCGGGATCGAAGGAGCCGATGCCCTTCGATAGGGCATATTCGATGGGCAGGTAATAGCAGAGTTCGAAATGGAGGCCGGGTACTTCGCGCCGTGCGCCCCAGAAACGGCCGTAAAGCCTGTCCCTCCCCTCGAGGAGGAAGGCGAGGGCGATCGGCTCGTCGGATCCCGCCTCGAAGGCGGCCGAGAGGGCCCAGCCTTCAGGCATGAACTCCGGCAATCGCAGGAAGAAATCGCGCTCGAGGAACTTGGCCGCCCAGGGGCCGAACTTGTCGTTGTGCGACTCGTAGAGATCGGCCATCGCGGCCAGGAGCTCCGGCTTGGTCGCCGCTTCCTCGCTCCCGATGAAGCGCGTCGCGACGCCGGCCGACGTTACCGCCTGCCGTTCGCGCCTGACGTTGCGCCTCATGTTCTTGGAAAAGGAATCCAGATAGCCGTCGAAATCGCCGTAGCCCTCGTCCGTCCATAGGAATGCCTGATGCTCCCACTCGACCCATGCGGAACCGGAGCCGCGCAGGAGGGCGGCGGTTCCGGGTTCCGGCCAGAGGACGTGAGCTCCGCCCAGGCCCGCATCCCGTGCCGCTCGGGCGGCGGCATCGACGACGGCCGTCGAGATGCGGCCCTCCTCTCCGGGCTCCCGGCGAGAATCGGCGTGGACGAGGACCCGCCAGGCCGGCGCGGGCGTGGCCGGAATCATGCCCACGAGCTTGGGATACCAATCGGCCTTGGCGCGGCGCGCGATCTCGGCGAACTCGAAATCGAAGACGAACTCTCCCCAGGAATGCGTCTTTATGTAGAAGGGCGCGGCCGCGACGAGCTCGCCGCCCCTTCTCGCGAGGGCGTGGGCGGGAGTCCATCCCGTCTCGCTCGTGATGGAGAGCGACTCCTCGAGGAGGGCGAGGAAGCCCCAGGAGAGGAGAGGGTTGCCGTAAGGGGCCGCGAGGGCGTCCCATTCCGAGCGGGGAATGTCCGCCATACTCTGCGCGAAGCCGATTTCCAGGTCGTCCACGAAAAGAAGATACTACGACTTTCGATGGTAGTGCGACACGCCGAGCATGTCGCGATTGGCGTAGCAGTAGGCGCAGGAGCGAAGGCAGGTTCCGTAGGTGCCGATGTCGATGCTTCGCGCGCAGCGACAGGCGCGTCGCTGGCCGGAATTCTTGCGCGGAGGTATCTCGAGACCCCAGAGCGAGGCGGCGAGGGCAGCGTCGACGCAGGCGCCCGCTTCTATGCCGAGGGCGGAAAGATCGTAGGGCTCGGCGCAGGCGAGGGGAAGTATGCCGCGCGACTTCGCGATGGCGGCGAGCTCCGAGAGCAGGGCGGGGTAGGGAGCGGGCGGCGCGCTCGCCTGGCTCGCTCCTCGGGGGCTCCCGAACAGGGCCCCCGGGTGGCCCGAGCGCGCGAGGCGGGAGGCCGTGCCGGCGTACTCGTCGAGGAGGCTCAGGGTTACGCGCTCGGTCCTGCCCTCGATGCCCGAGGCTATCCGCTCGAAGGAGCGGCGATGGAAGTCCGCGTCCAGTCCCTCGGCGACGAATATGGGATCGTAGCGCCACAGGACGCGGCGGTTTCCGATCGCGTCGCTGAGCTCGCACAACGCGCGGATCGCCTCGTCGAAGCCCGGCGCCCCCGGTTCGATCGAAGCGGGATAGCCGGTGATGGTCATCTGGACGTAGGAGCGGATGCCCCTATCGTCGAGTTCGCGCATGCGCGGGGCGATCGGTCGGGGATCGCGGGTCCACAGGACGAGGAAATCGACGTCCTCCGGGACCAGGCTCACCCGAGTCGAGCGGCGCGCGTCGAAGGGGTTGCGGACTTCGGCGTAGCCCGCCTCTATTCTTTCCATGAGCCAGTCGGCGTTGTAGGCTGGAATGTCGCAGCGCCGCGATGCAGAAACGATCATGATCGAAGTATATCAGACGTCGAAGCGGACGAGACCGAGGCGGACGGCCTCGCGTACGGCCTCGCCGCGTCGCGATATCCCGAGCCTCCCGTAGATGTTCCCCAGGTGAAAGCGCACGGTCCTGACGCCGATGTGGAGGACGGAGGCGATCTCGGCGTTGGACCAGCCGTCGACGAGATAGTCGAGGATCTCGAGCTCGCGCGGGCTGAACGGAATAGGTGATTTTGGCATGAGCTCGGCGGGGGCGGCCGGAGCGGCCGGAGCGCCGTCCACCGAGCGAGAGGGCATCGCCACGAGATCGGCCGCCTCGCCCGGCTGGGCCAGGACGATGCCGTCCTCCGTGGCTCGGGCCAGGAGCTCTGCCGCTCCCGGCCCCTTCGCATCGATCCTGACACTCAGCGGCCCCGATCCGAGCCGCATCGGCCCCCTCCCATCCACCAACCTCGCGGTCCGTGGCCGTGCCGGCCGTGGTGCCCGCGCCCTCCCTCCTCGCGGTCCGCGTCGCGGGGCTTGGCCGCGGGAATCGCGACGAGTTCCTTCTTCTCGCCGGAGCGGAGGATGGCGATCGGCAGTTCCGCGCCGGGCCGGGCAGCGTCGAGGGCGGTCATGAGATCGGCGGGATCGCAAATGGGACGGCCGTCCAAGGATACAAGAATATCGCCGACGCGGAGGCCCGCTTCAGCCGCGGGACTTTCGGCTTCGACGCCGGCGACGAGGAGAGCGACGTCGCGATCGTCTCCCAAGCCCTCGGCGAGCTCCTTCGGCGCCTCGATGGGAACGGTCGATACGCCGAGCCATGCCCTCGAGGACGAGAGCCCCGAGGCGATCGCAGCGATGAGTTCGACGGCGCGGGAGGCGGGCAGCGCCCAGCCCCTGTTGCCGCCGCGGTCTGCGAGGATGAAGCCCGTGAGGGCGCCATCGGAATCGACCAAGGCGCCGCCCGCGAAGCCGGGGAAGGGTGCGCCGTCGGTCTGAAGGTACGCGTTCTCACCCTCGCCGCCCGCGAAACGCAGCGCGTCGAGCCTGGCTTCGGGTCCCTCGGGCGAGGGGTATGCCGCGACGAGAAGCAGGGAGCCGAGGGCGGGGCGGCCGGGTGCCGCTGCCCAGGCGCTGTCCGGAACGGCTTGGCTCAGTTCCAGCACGGCGAGCCCGAGACCGGGATCGAAGCCCAGCACCTTGGCCTCGACCTCCTTGCCCCCCGGAGCGAGGATGAGGAGGGTTTCGCCTACGCTCGCCTCGAGGGCGGGCACGAGGAGGAGTCTTCCGTCGAAACCGAGGGCTGTCCTCCCGCCCATCGTGGACGGAACGTGGAAAAGTTTGGCGCTCGCACGGGATGCGAGGGCGGCGACCGAATCGGACAAAGATTTAAGTGCGTCCATGCTTGTCTCCTTAAGTAAGATAATAAGAAGATAGGCAGGACGCGGCACATTTTCGCCGGCCATTCGGCCAGTAGCCGGTCGGCTATGGCAATCGCCTGGATTTTGCTAGTATGGCCGTCCGGAGGATGGATGATGCGCGTTCGCGGCGGCTATGCGGCCCTCTACTCGGCGGCCTTCCTTTTTGCCTTCACGTCCCTCTTGGTCAAACTGGCCTCTCGATATTATTCGGGCATGTTCGTCTCGGCGGCGCGCTTCGCGGCCGGAACCATCCTCTGCACGGCCGTTCTCGCCTGGGGCTATCGCTCGCTGAAGCCCGCTCGCCCCGGCCTCGTCGCGCTACGCGGCATATTCGGCGCCTTCTCGATGGCCATGAGCTACGCGGCCATTTCCCTTACCGGGCCCGGCCGTGCCGCCCTTCTGGCCAACACCTACCCGCTCTTTGTAGCGGTTTTCGGCGCTCTTTTTTTCGGGGAGCGCATCGGTCCTCGCGTCTTCGTCTGCATCGCGATCTGCAGCTGCGGCGCGATACTGGTGATGCGGGACGGTTCGGGCGCCTCCTTGACCGGCGATTTGATAGCGATAGGCAGCGCCGTCTTCGCCGGCATCGCCATCAACCTCGTCCGACGCGCGACTCAGGCCGACAATCCGTTCATGCTCTACCTGAGCCCCTGTCTCTTCGGCCTGCCTCTGTTCGCCTTCGTTCCCGCCGGCAACGGCGGCACCGATTCCAATGGGGGGACAGTCGGGATTCTCTTCCTCGTCGGCGTAGGCGTTACGGCTTTCTTGGCTCAAGCCCTGATGGCCTACGGCTACCGAAGCGTGCAGGCCGGGAAGGGCAGCGTCGTTTTCTACTTCGAGACGGCACTGACCGTCCTTCTGGGCGCGCTCTTCGCGGGCGAGCGCTTTAACCTGCGTTTTGCCGCGGGATTGACGCTGATAATCGGAGGCCTGGTATTAAATCACGTCAAACCTCGCCCTGAAGGCGCACGATCAGCGCGTCGGCGGGGCTTCGCGGCGTCACTACGGTACCCTGGGCATCAGGATGAAAATCTCCGCCGTCGACCGAACGGACAGTCCGGACGTTCTTCAAGTACACCTGCCAGGGCTTTCTCGCCCCACGGGCTTCAATGGCATAGGAGCTTTCATCGCGCCGTACCCTGATCTCGCATTCCTTTCGACCCAGGGAATCGAAGAGGGCCTTCGAGACGGTCTGCCCTTCCTCGATCTCGAACACGTGATAGGTGACGCCGTCACCGTAGTCGTAGTCGGGCTTCGTCTCGTCCCCGCCGACCGCAACGATGCTGCCGGCCCGCGCCATGAGGGGGAGGCTCATATAGCCGTGGGTCTCCGTTCTCCAGCCCCCGCCGTCCGCGGCTTCGCCCGTGAGGAAGTTCGTCCAGCGCCCCTTCGGCAGGTAATACGTCACTGTCCCCGCGTCGTTGAAGACGGGCGCGACCAGCAGGGAGTCTCCCAGCATGTATTGCCGGTCGAGGAAGGCGCTGGTCGGATCCTCGGGGAACTCGAGGATCATGGCCCGCATCACGGGGATGCCCGAGGCCACTGCCTCGCGGGCGGCCGCATAGATGTACGGCATAAGGCTGCATTTCATGCGCACGAAGAAGCGAAGCACTTCTCCGGCCTCCTCGTCGAAGAGCCAGGGCACCCGGTAGCTTTCGTTGCCGTGCAATCGGCTATGGGAAGATAGAAGTCCGAAGGCCGTCCAGCGCTTGTACAGGTCCGGCGTCGCCGTCCGCTCGAAGCCGCTGATGTCATGGCTCCAGAACCCGAAGCCCGAAAGCCCGAGAGAGAGCCCTCCGCGCAGGCTCTCGGCCATGGACTCGTAGGTGGCGGAGCAGTCCCCACCCCAATGCACGGGAAACTTCTGGCTTCCCGCCGTCGCCGAGCGCGCGAATACCAGGGCCTGCCCCTTGCCGTATTCCTCTTCCAGGACGCCGAATACGGCCTCGTTGTACAGGTAGGTATAATAGTTGTGCATCCTCCAGGGATCCGATCCGTCGTGATAGACTACATCGGTGGGTATGCGCTCGCCGAAGTCGCTCTTAAAGCAGCTTACTCCCATCTTCACGAGCCGACGCAGGCGATCCTTGAACCATCGGGTCGCCTCCGGATTGGTGAAGTCCACGAGGCCCATGCCCGCCTGCCAGCGGTCCCACTGCCATACGCCGCCGTCGGCTCTCTTCACGAGGTAGCCCTTCTCCATGCCTTCGTCGAATAGCGGGGACTTTTGCGCGATGTAAGGATTGAGCCATACGCAGATATGCAGTCCCCTGTCGCGCAGGCGCCGAAGAAAGCCCCGTGGGTCGGGGAATTGCTCCTTGTCCCACTCGAAGTCGCACCACTGGAATTCCTTCATCCAGAAGGAGTCGAAATGAAAGACGTGGAGGGGGATGCGCCGATCGCGCATCCCGTCGATGAAACCGGTGACGGTAGCTTCATCGTAGCTGGTCACGAAGGACGTGGTGAGCCAAAGGCCGAATGACCATGCCGGGGGCAGGGCCGGCCTGCCCGTGAGCTCGGTATAGCGGGCGAGCACGGCCTTAGGCGAGGAGCCGCCGACGATGTAGTATTCCAGCTCCTCTCCCGGGACCGAGAACTGCGTCCTGGCGACGATCTCGGAGGCGATTTCGAAGGAGACTTTCTCGGGCTGTGCCACGAACACGCCATAGCCGGCGCTCGACAGGAAGAACGGCACGTTCTTGTAGGCCTGCTCGCTGCTGGTACCACCGTCCTCCTGCCACATATCCACTACCTGTCCGTTCTTGACGAAAGGCGTGAAGCGCTCGCCGAGGCCGTAGATGGATTCGCCGACTCCCAGGGAAAGCTGCTCGCGCATGTAGCGCTTCCCGTCGGCATCGATGACGTATCCCGAATGCCTGGGCCCGGTGCCCGTGAGGCGTCTCCCGTCATAGAGGAAGTCTACGCCCCAGCCGCCCCGTTTTTTCACGCGTACGGCGATCTTTCCGCTGGAGAGGCTCACCGCTTCTTCGCTTTCTTCTATTCGAGGCGAAAGGCCCGCGACGCGATTTATCCCGTATTCCGGCAGCTTCTTGCGCCCGCCCTTGAAATGGACGAGGCGCACGCGGATGATGTCCTCAACCGGCGAGTCGAGCGTCAGGGTCAGCATGGGAAGGTTGAGGGTGTCGTTCCGGCTACGGACCGACTTGCAGGGAGCGAAGACCGTGACGGAATCGGCGTCAGTCCTGACCTCGGCGACGTCGGCAGGGGAATGCAGCGTCACGCCTTCCCTCAGACCCCAGTACCCATCGGTAAATTTCATGTTCAGCCTCTCTTTCGCCTGTGAAGTGTCGGATGGGATTTTCTGGGAAGGCCGACTATCCCTTCAACGCTCCGGCTACCATGCCCTTGATGATCTGCTTCTGGAGCGAAAGATAGAAAATGACGGCGGGCGTTATCGTCAACAGCACGCCGGCCATCGCGTAGTGCCATTCGATCTTATACTGGCCGAAGAAATTGTAGGCCGCGAGCTGGAGAGTCATGGCTTTCTTTTCCCCGCTGAGGACCAGGAGGGGCAGCAGAAAGTCATTCCACATCCACATGACGTTCAGCACGATCACCGAAACCGTGACCGGTTTCAACAACGGGAATATTATCTGGAAGAAGGCGCGGAAAGGGCCCGCCCCGTCCATGCAAGCGCAGTCATCCATCTCCCTGGGCACGGTCTTGACGAAACCGTGATACATGAACAGGGACAGGGGAGCGCCCAGCCCCCAGTAGATGACGGCGAGACCGGATGTCGAATTCGTCAGGTGGAGATTCTTGGCTACCTTGACGAGGGCGATCATGAACGATTGGAAAGGGATCATCATCGGGGCCACGCAGACGATGAAAAGGAACCAGCTGTAGCGCGTTTTCGTCCGCGACAGCTGGTAGCCGGCCATGGAAGCCAGAAGGATAACGCCCCCCGTGCCCACCGCCGTCACGAACAGGGTATTGAGAAAGAGGCTGGGATATCGCATGAGGGTGAAGGCGTTCGAGTAGTTGTCCATGTTGAGGCGGGTCGGAAAGGTCATGACGTTCGCCATGATCTCCTGGAAAGTTTTCAGCGAATTGATCGCCACCAGGATGAGCGGATAGATGTAGACAAGGGCCACTATGAAAAGCGGTATGCTCGCGAGGTAGGGGAGCTGCGCGCGCGGTTTCATGACTCGACCTCCCTGCGTTTGAAGGCGCCGAGCTGGAGAATGGTCACGAACAAGATAAGGAGGAAAAGAATGACCGATTTCGCGGACCCATAACCGAACCTGCTGTCGCTGAAGGCCGTCTTGTAGATGTCCAGCGCTACGCTCGCCGTTGCGGTACCCGGTCCGCCGAAGGTGAGGCTGAAGATGACGTCGAATGTCTTGAGCGCGTTGGAAAGCGAATAGAAGACGCAGACCGTCACCGAGGGCATGATGAGCGGCAGCGTGATCCTGAAGAACCGCGTGACCGGTCCGGCGCCGTCGATGACGGCGGCTTCCAGCTGCTCGCGGGGAACGGTCTGAAGCCCCGCGATGTAGATGACCATGTAGAAGCCGATCGACTGCCACACGGATACGAGGATGACGCTTGCGAAGGCGAGCCGGGAGTCTCCCAGCCAGCTGAGCTGGAAGATCCTAAAATGGGTGATCGCGTAGAACGAGTCGAAGCCGCGGGAGAATATGAATCTCCACATGTAGCCGATGATGATGAGGCTGATGATGTTCGGGATGTAGAACGCGGCGCGTAGCAAGTTTCTGCCCTTAACGTTGCTGTCGAGGATGACCGCGATGAGGAGGGCGATGAGGTTCGTGAGCACGACGACGATGACGGTGAAAAGAAGGGTAAATTTTATCGCGTGTCCCATGTCCGTGTCGTTGGTGAAGAGCTCGATGTAATTCCGCAAGCCGATGAACTTTGGAACCTTGTCCAGGCCGTTCCATTTCGTGAAGGAGTAGGCGATGCTCATCAGGAATGGAATTTCCACGAAGAGCAGTATGACGAGGATTGCGGGGGCGGTCATGCCGACGAACCCGAGCGTGTTGGTGCGGCGCCGTCGTTTGCCTGGGGTTATCATGTCTCCGTTCCCGAAGGCGACAGGAGAGGACCTCCTCTCCCGTCGCTTGGCCTTTTCTTGAAAATGAGGGCCCTACTCGGACGCTGCGTTCGCGATCTTCGTATACGACGCGTCCAGCGCGTCGAGAGTCTGTTGCCTGTCGGTCTGGCCGGCGCTGTAGCCCTGGAGGATGATCCCGAGACCCTGCTCGGTTCCCGTCGGGAAGCGCTGGTAGAACCAGGGATAATTTGGGGTTTTCGCGGCCAGGAGCTTCACCGTCGCCTGCGCGAGCTGGGCGGTAGAGGCCTTGGCGCCGATGATCGGAGACAGCTGCTTGATTTTGTCCGGGATCCAAGCCTTCCCGTATTCGGAGGTCGTCAGCCAGCGCAGCCAATCGAGGGCCGCTTTTCGGTTCTGGCCGTCCTTGGCCACGCGGATTGTCTGATTGGAGTCGAACATGATGTTGGCTTTCGCCGCCGCGTTGCCGACGGGCGCGAGCAGATAGCCTATGTCGATGTCCGGGTTGGATTTTCGGATAGTATCCTCGGCCCAGTTGCCCTGGTGGATCATCCCGACCTTGCCCGTGGCGAGCATCGAGCACTGATCGTTGAAATCCGATTCCATGGGTTTCTGCCCGCCATATTTCTTGATGAGGTCGAGGAGGTCGAAGACGTCGTTCATCTGCTTGAGGTCCTTGAACTTCACGGTCCCGTTATTAAGCTTCTCGACGAATTTCGCGAAATCCCCGCCGTAGGATTCCTTGACGGGGGCGAGGATCTGCCACGCCGTCTGAGGGAATACCCACCACTCCTTGAAGCCCGTGGCGAATGGCTGTATGCCATTGGCCTCCAGCTTCTGGCACACGGCCTCGTACTCCTTCATCGTCCTGGGGAGAGTCTTTATTCCGGCGTCGGCGAAGACTTTCTTGTTGTATATAAAGGAGAAGGACTGTACGAGGAAGGGATAGCCCGTGACCTTGCCGTCCACGGTTACGCCCTGGAGCGCGGTCGGCTCGAGGAGCTTGATGAAGCTCTCTTTCGTCAGGTCGTAGCAGTAGTCCTTGTAGGTCTGGTTGTCGGCATACGCGCTGCTCATGAAAACGTCGGGAATGTCTCCCGAGTTGAGCTTGGCCCGAAGCACGGTCACGAAGTCCGATTGCAGCACGGTGATATCCAGAGTGTTGCCGGTTTGGGCCTTGTACGCGTCCGCCATGTCGTTGTACTGATCCGCGAGCTCGGGGCTGTAGAAAAGCATCTTGAGCGTCACGGGCTTCTGCGCCTGGCCCACGGCCAGGATGCCGCACAGCAGAAGGAAACCAATCGCGAGAAATGCCTTCTTCATTTCCTCTCTCCTTTAAGATCAAGATATGATGTACGTTTATCATAGCCGAAGCACGATGTCAACCAAAATCCGTGAAACGCGTATAACAAGGGAGCCGTGGGATGCCCCCCTTTCCATTTTTGCGGGAATTGGCTATGCCTTTATCGACATGGGAGTGACGCAGAAGGACATCGCGGAAGCCCTCCGGGTTTCGCTCATAACCGTGCATCGGGCCCTGAACGGCTCGGGGTACGTGTCGCGAGAGCTCAAGGAAAGGATACTCGCGTACGCCAGGGACGTTCGCTACGTACCCCACAAGGCCTCTCAGATACTCCTGCGTAACAAGGTCCGCAAGATCGCGATATTCTCGTCGGCCCTTCCGCACTATTTCTGGAACGACATCCGGACCGGCATTACGATCGCCGCGGAACAGATACAGGCATTAAACTACCAGGTCAATTACCGAACGATAACCGAGCGAAACTCGCGCCTATATCTGAGAAGACTGAGGGAGGAGATAGCCGACGGCGTCGAAGCGATCGCGATAGTCAACCAATGGATCTTCGACATGGAAGCGATCATCGCTTTCATCGAGAGAAAGGGCATACCCTACATAACCTTGAACGTCGACGCGCCCGACAGCGACCGACTCTGCTACATCGGGCCGGACTACCGGGAAGGAGGGCGCCTGGCCGCGGAGTACATCGGCAAGACCCTGCTCTTCAAGAAAAACCCGCGCACGCTCGTAATCACCACTCCCGTGGAGACCCCCGAGGATTCGAACTCCCCCGATATCAATCATTTGCGCTACGAGGGCTTCCTTTCCGTCATGCGGCAACATTTCGGCCGTATATCCCACGAGGTGGGGTATTTGGCCACGGACATCCGCTCGAAGGATGTCGACAGGCAGATAGCGGATCTCCTCGCGTCCAGGCAAGCGAGGGTCGACGCCATCTATTTCATTCCCGCGTTCAACGCCCAGTTCATCCAGGCTCTGGAGCGAAGGGATCGCGGGGAGACGGTCATCGTCCTGCACGACCTGGAATCCTCCTCGAACCACTATCTGGAAAGAAACCTCCTGACCGCCGTCATCGATCAGAACCCGATACTGCAGGGCTACTATACGGTGAAGATACTGGAAAACATGCTGGAGTCCGGCCATCCTCCGGACCGCAGGCAGATCACGATCACGCACAGCCTCCTGCTCAACGAGAACAAGAACCTCTATAAGAATCATTACCTGTTCACGCGGATGATCGAATGAAGCCCATGGCGCGGCTCCCGAGAGCTCCGCGGCTTATTTGACCTCGGGTTTCCGAAGCTGAATCGCCACGGCGTCGAATTCTTTCCGATCGTGTGAAAAAAGGGTCTCCGACAGGAGGGCGATCCTGTAGCCCGCCTCGTCGAACTCCTTGGAACCGTCCAGCCGCGGCGCGAGGTCCACGGCTCTCTCCAGTGCCTCGCCGAGCTCGGGATCGCGGCAGAGGACGATGGCCCCCCCCTTCCAGGCCACGAGGCGGAAGGGGATGATCCGTGCCTCCGCGGCAAGCGAGCCGGCGAGGGACGGCGTCGCGGCTGCGGCGGCCTGCCGGGCCTCGAGCTTGATCATCCTGGCCTTGGCGTCGGGCATCGACTCGCTGATCGCCATGCCCACCCAATCGAGGAGCTTTTCCCGCACGGAGTGTATGTCGGGCAAGGCGGAGATGCTCTCGATGGTGTCTCCCGCCTGTACCGCCTTGGCGAGGCCGGATATCTCCTTGAGGTAGGAATTGCGCTCCCTGTCGGGGACGTAGTACATGACGAGGAGGTGGACCCTCTTTCCGTCGGGAGCCCCGTAGTCTATTCCCGTCGGCGACCATCCCACGGCGCAGAGGAGCTCGCCCTCGGCGCTCACGCGGCAGTGGGGGCAGGCAAGGCCCCGCCCTATCGCGGTGTTCGCCTGCGCTTCCCTTTCCATGACGCTCTTCATGAGGTCGACCTTGGTTCCGATGTCGGGGACGGCCTCGATGAGGTGGGCGAGCAGCTCGAGGGAGTCTTCCTTCTTGTCGTCGGGCAGCTCTATCAGGCGGCCCTCCTTCAGGGCCTCGAGCAGGCTTTTCATGAAGCTCTACCTCCATCAGCCAATTTTAAAACTCGGTTAGTTTTAAAATTGGCTTTGCAGTTTCTCGCGCTTCTTGTATTAATACGAAGCGCTGCGAAATCTGCATATTTCAATGTAACGAGGATAAAATGCGTCTGCATTTTATCCTCGTCTCATTTGGCTTCGGGCGAACGCGGATTTGACGAGGTGGGTCAGGACGGAGTAGAGGACGAGAAAGGCGGCGATCCAGAGCCAGAACCGGCCCGGCAGGGGCACGAGGCCGAAGAAGGGCGCGAGGGGGGAATAGGGCAGAAGCCCTCCGATGAGCATCACGACGAGGGTCGTGAAAGTCATCGCGAGGCTCGCGCGGCTCTGGAAGAAGGGGATGCGGTTGGTCCTGATGATGTGGACGATGAGAGTCTGCGTGAGGATGGACTCGACGAACCATGCGGTGTGGAAGAGGGCCTCGAGATGGGGCTTGTCCGCACCGGGCAGGAGCCAGGCCGAGCATCCGAATACCCACCACATGAGGCCGAAGGTGGCGTAGTCGAAGATCGAGGATATCGGCCCTATGCGGATCATGAACTTCCGAATGAGGGAAATATCCCACTTCTGCGGCGACTTGACGGCCTCGGCGTCGACGTTGTCGAGGGGAATGCCCGTCTGGGAGACGTCGTAGAGGAGATTGTTGAGGAGTATCTGTACGGGGGCCATGGGAAGGAAGGGCAGGAGGTAGGCGCTGCCGACGACGGAGAACATGTTTCCGAAATTGGAGCTGGCGCCCATCCTGATGTACTTGAGTATGTTGTTGAATACGCGCCTCCCCTCGACTATGCCGTCCTCGAGGACGAGGAGGCTCTTTTCGAGAAGGATGATGTCCGCCGATTCCTTGGCGACGTCCACGGCGGTATCCACGGATATGCCGACGTCGGCGGCGCGCATCGCGGCGGCGTCGTTGATGCCGTCGCCCATGAAGCCCACGACGTGGCCCTGGTCCCTGAGGGAGCGCACGATGCGCTCTTTCTGGTTCGGCGTGAGGCGCGCGAAGACGTCGTGCTCCCGCGCGGCCTCGGCGAAGGCGGGGCCGTCCATCGCCTCCAGCTCCTTGCCCGTGACGACCCGCTCCACGGCGAAGCCGACGTCGCCGCATATCTTCTTCGTGACGAGTTCGTTGTCGCCGGTGAGGACCTTGACCCTCACCCCATGTTCGCCCAGGATGCGGATGGCCTTTTCGGCCGAGTCCTTGGGCGGGTCGAAGAAGGCGAGGTATCCGAGGAGGATGAGGCCCGACTCGTCCGTCGGCGCGAAGCTCTCTTTCTCCTTCGGGTACTCGCGGTAGGCTATAGCCAGCACGCGGAAGCCCTGCATCGACAGGCGCTCGTATTCCTCGAGGATGTCCGCCCGGAGCACGTCGATGAGGGGCAGCACCTCGTCGTCTATCTGGTAGCGGTCGCAGGTCTCGAAGATCGCCTCGACCGAACCCTTGCAGATGAGGACGTGGTCGCCCTCGTACTCGATGATCACCGACATGCGCTTGCGGACGAAGTCGAAGGGTATCTCGTCGACCTTGCGGCAGGAGCGCTCCACGTCGAGGTCCTCGTTGGACAGTATCGAGAGGTCGAGTAGGTTCCTTAAGCCCGTCTGGTAGTAGCTGTTCATCCAGGCGTAGCGAAGCACGTCCTCGCTCGGCCTGTTCGTCACGTCGACGTGGCGCTCGAGGGCCACCTTGTCCTGGGTGATCGTGCCCGTCTTGTCGGTGCAGAGGATGTCCATGGAGCCGAGGTTCTGTATCGCCTTGAGCTTCTTGACGATGACCTTCTTGCGGGACATGAAGACCGCACCCTTGGAGAGGCAGACGGTGACTATCATCGGCAGCATCTCGGGGGTGAGGCCCACCGCTACCGAGAGGCCGAAGAGCAGGGCCTGGAGCCAATCGCCCTTGGTGATGCCCACGATGACGAAGGTGATCGAGACCATCACGAGCATGAAGCGCACCATCAGCTTCACGAAGGCCTTCGTGCCGCTGTCGAAGTCCGTGGCTCCCTTGGGTTCCGAGAGGTCGGCGGCGACGCTCCCGAGGAAGGTCCTCATCCCCGTGTTGACCGCGATGCCGCGTGCCGTGCCCGAGACCACCGTGCTGCCCTGGAAGCACGCATCCTTCATCTCGAAGATGCCCGAGACGGCCGGATCCGGCGCGGCATATTTTTCCACGGGCAGGGACTCGCCGGTGAGGGCGGCCTGGGCGACGAAGAAGTCCTTGGCCGCGATCACGCGCATGTCCGCGGGGACGATGGAACCGGCGGAGAGTATGACGATGTCGCCGGGAGCTATCTCGGCGATGGGCACCTCGGCTTCCTTGCCGCCGCGCTGCACCACGGCGCTCGCGTGGATCATCAACTTGAGCTTATCGGCGGCGTCGCCCGAGCGGCGCTCCTGGAAGTATGCGAGGAAGACGCTGATGAAGATCATGCCGAGCACGACCGTGCCGGCGCGCAGGTCGCCCATTCCGTAGGAGACGATGCAGATGACGAGGAGCTGGATGGTCAGCGGGTCCTTGAAGCGCCCGAGTATCTCGGGAACGAAGCCCTTGCGCTTCTCTCCCGAGAGGACGTTGGGGCCGTATTCCTTCAATCTATCGACCGCCTCGTCGGGGCCGAGGCCCTCGCGCGAGGTTCCGAGCAGGGTCAGCGCGGCTTCCGGGGCGGCGGCGCAGGCGTCGCGGAGCCGTTTCTCGTCGGCGGGATCCGTCTTGGCCGCGTGCGCGGCGCTCAGCTTCTTGGCGGCTCCGAAGGGCATATTTCGGGGGAAGATCGACATGCTCCACCTCCGCAATTACTTTAGCGCGGCTCGCCTCAAAGCGAAAGCTTTTTTCGTCCGATTAACGAGAGCGCAACTTGGCCAGTTTGGGGGCGATCACGGCGCGGCAGTAGCCTGCGTCCGGGTGATTTCGGAAATAACCCTGGTGATAGTCCTCGGCGGGCCAGAAGCGCGGTGCGGGCAGGAGCTCCGTGACGATCGCCTTCTCGCGCCGAGCCGCTTGGGCGGCCATCGATGCCGCGGCCGCCTTTCTTTGCGCCTCGTCGGCGTAGAATATGACCGAGCGGTACTGCGTGCCTACGTCGGCGCCCTGCCTGTTCAAGGTCGTAGGATCGTGGATCTTCCAGAACAGCTCGAGTATCGCGTCGTAGGAGATCTTATCGGGGTCGAAGGCCACGCGGACGACCTCGGCGTGACCGGTCTCGCCAGTGCAGACGTCTTCATAGCTCGGCGATTCGCGCCCGCCTCCCGCGTAGCCGCTCGTCACGTCCGTCACGCCGGGCAGGACCTCGTATCCCGCCTCGAGGCACCAGAAACAGCCGCCGCCCAGGAGGGCAAAGTCGATCTTCGTGGTGGTTTCCATGGATATCAAGATACTGCAAAGGGGCTTTTTAGCCCAGATCGGTGAGTCATCGGTCTATAAAGAGACAAACTTGGAAATATTTGTAGATTTTCCTTGACAGTTTACAAATCAGGATGAATTAATACAACTCATACGAAAGAGTGAGATGCGAATGAATTTAATCCTGAAAACAAAGGGAGGAAGTCGCTGTGAGTTCGACCCCGCTCAGATATGCCCCCCTTTATCTCCAGGTCAAGGAAGTCCTCCTTAAAAGGATCGTCGATGGACAGTATAGGCCGGGTGAACTGATCCCCAGCGAACCGAAGCTGGCGGCCGATTTCGATACGAGCATTTCCACCATACGCCAGGCCCTCTCCCTTCTGGTCGCGGACGATGTCCTGGTCAAGAAGCAGGGCAAGGGCACCACGGTTTCGGATCGTAAGATCAAAATCTCATTCCTCAGCTGGATGGGGGAGACGAAGCGCGGGGAGGATATCCTCAACGCCCTGGTGCGCAAATTCGAGGATAAGTATCCGCCCGTAACCGTCGACATCATCGCCAGCACCTATCCCGAAACGCGCACGACCCTCATGCGCCTGATTTCCAGCGGCAGGGCGCCGGACGTCGCGCAGATCGTCTCGCACTGGACCAGCTTCTTCGCCTCCACCGGCGCCCTACAGCCTCTCGACGAGCTGATGAGTAAGGAGAATATCTCCTCGCGGCTGCCGGCTCAGGATCTGTTCGGGGGAGCCTACAAGGACAGAACCTATTCCCTCTCATGGGGACTATGCCCCTTTTCGCTCATCGCCAACCGCGCCGTGCTGCGCGAGGCGGGGATCGAAGGGCTGAAATCGCCCATGACGCTCTCGGATTTTCGGGAATGCTGCGGGAAGATCAGCGCCATCCAGGGTCAGAACGCTCCGGCCGCCTTCGGATTGTGGTTCAGCTCGGGGGTCGAGACCGACTATCTCAGCATTTACAGCTTACTGCAGGCATTCAACGGGGAGTTCATCGACGAGCAGGGGAACCTGCGTTTCGATTCCCCTGAAAACGCGGCCGGTTTCGCCTGGCTGCGGGAATTCGTGGCCGGTACCCGGCTTTTCATCTCGGACATCTGGACCATACGTAAGCGCTTCGCGGAAAACCGCATCGGTTTCTTGTTGGACGGGCCCTGGATAAAGTTCCTCATGGAGGAGGCTACGGGGAAACCCTTCGAGGAGAATTTCCAGGTGCTCCTCAATCCCGTGCAAGAGAGCGCCGATTCGAAGTCCTGGACCTTCAACCACTCGCTGGTGATCTGCTCCCAGAGCGTAAATAAGCTGTACGCGGCCCGCTTCGTCGAGGCCTTGACCAACGACCCGGAACTCTCGACGTGGTACTGCTCCAATGTCGGGATGCTTCCCACCGCCCGGCAGTTGCTGGCGGCGCCCGAGTTTACGAACGATTTTTACTCAACGTTCCGCGAGCAGCTGCGCCACTCTCATTGCCTGAACGCGCAGAATCCGATGTTCGAGAAGGCGATGCTCCTCTGCGTGGACGCGGTGAAGAAGATCCTCTTCGAGGGCGCAAACATCGAGAAGGAGCTGGCCGAGAAGCAATACTATCTGCGGATGCTCTATTTCGACTGATCGCGGGAGGAGGTGAAGCGCGGAAATACGGAGCCGCGCTCGATGCGGGTGCTTGTTTCTACAACCGACGGAAGAAAGAAGGAGAGACGCATGAAACTGAGAAAAGGCTTGATGGTGGCGCTCGGGGTAATGGTGGTATTCGCGTTCGCGTCGACGAGCGTTTCCGCGCAGGCGAAGAAGCTCAAGTTCGCCTACGTGTGCAAGATGCTGACGCACCCCTGGTTCATCGAGGAAGAGAACGGGATCAAGGCGAAGTGCAAGGAGCTCGGCATCGACTACATCGGCGTCGACGCCAATCTCCAGGACGAGGCCTGCATGCAGGCGGTGGACAGCGTAATCGGCCAGGGTGCCAACGCTTTGATGATCGTCGTCACCCATCAGACCCTCGGTCCCACGGTCATCGACAAGGCGCGCGAGGCCAAGATTCCCATCATCACGATCGACGACACCATCGTGGACAGCAGCGAAGCCCCCAACCCGCACGTGGGGCTCCCCACGACGGAGACGGGCGTCATGGGCGGGCACGCTCTGGCGAAGCTCGCCAAGGAACGCGGATTCTTCAAAGCCGGCAACGTCGTGAAGGTCATGCAGATCGACATGTCCTTCCTTTCGGTCGTACATGACAGGACCGTCGGTTACAAGCAGGCCCTCCAAGCGGATCTGCCCCAGCTGAAGGACTCCGACTTCATCGTCCAGGATTCCAAGACGGGCATGTTCGAAGAGAACCTCCCCGTCGCCTCGGCGATCCTCGCCGCCCACCCCGAAGTGACACACTGGATCGTGACCGGCATCAACGACGACGGCGCCCTCGCTCCCCTTCGCGTCTTCGAAGAGGCCGGGTTCCCCCTAAAGAACGTGCTTTCCTGCGGGCTGGGCGGATACAAGACCTCTTTCGAAGAGTTCCAGAAGCCGCACAACAGCTACATCGTGACCAAGCTGCAGCCCTTCAAGGAAGGCCAGGCCGCCGTGCAGATTCTCTATAATCTACTCACCAAGAAGACGCCGATGCCCCCGATGACCCTCGTGGCCGGCGACGTCGTCACCAAGGATAATTACAAGAAGTTCAACTGGTCGTTCTGATCGAGTGGCCCGGGACTCGGGCCTTTTCTCCGCGGGAGCCGGTCGGCTCCCGCGGGATTCTTCTCCCGACTGATCGCAGGCGGGGTGCGGGAGTGAGGCGTAATGGAAGACGGCATAGTGCTCCGGGCGGAAAACGTGAGCAAGCGATTCGGCGGCGTCCAGGCGCTGGACAAGGTGCAGTTCGAGCTGCGCCGGGGAGAGGTGCACGCCCTGGTCGGCGAGAACGGCGCGGGCAAGTCCACCCTGATCAAGATCATCTGCGGGCTGTACCAGAGGGACGAAGGCAGCATCCTCTACAACGGGGAAAACGTCGACTTCCGCGATAACCTGCAGGCCCGCATGAGCGGGGTCGGGATCGTGCCGCAGGAGATCCAGCTGGCGCCGAAGCTGACGGTCGCGGAGAACATCTTCATGGGGATGTATCCGCGCGGACGCACGGGGCTCGTGAGCTGGAAAGAACTGCGCCGGCGGGCGGGAGAGATAGCCGAGACCTTCGCCATGGAGCGCTTCCTCGACATGAAGGTCGAGGCGCTGGGGATAGGCCACAGGCAGCTCATCGAGATCCTCAAGGCCCTCGTCTTCGAGACCCGGATCATCGCCTTCGACGAGCCCACCGCGGCCCTTTCCGACGAGGAGACGAGGGAGCTGTTCATCCTCATCGAGAAGCTGAAGGCGCGGGGGATCTCACTCATCTACGTCAGCCATCGCCTGGACGAGATTTTCCAGATCGCCGACCGCGTGACGGTGTTCAAGGACGGCCGGTTCGCGGGGACGAAAAACATCGACGAGGTCTCCAAGGCCGAGGTCATCTCCCTCATGGTGGGCCGGGAATTGAGCCTTTTCATAAGAGAGCGGCCCGTCGGGCCTTCTTCCGGGGAGGTCCTCCTGGAGGTGGAGCATCTGAACAACGGCCGCAGCGTGCAGGACGTCAGCTTCCAGCTCCGCGCCGGCGAGATCCTCGGGTTCTTCGGGATGGTCGGCTCGGGCCGAACTGAGACGGCCATGACCATTTTCGGCGTGACGCCCCCGCAGAGCGGCGACATCCTGGTCAGGGGGAGGAAGGCGCGCATACGGTCTCCCATCGAGGCCGTCGCCCTCCGCATCGGCCTGGTGCCGGAGAACAGGATCGCCCAGGGGGTCATCCTCAACGCCTCCATCCGGAACAACGTCACGCTTCCCTTCCTCGGTAGGCTTTCGCGGATGGGCTTCATCCGCGGCGCGGACGAGGCGGCCGTCGTGGCGGAATACATGGGCCAACTGAAGATCAAGGCGCCCTCGGGACGCGCGAAGGTGAGGACGCTGAGCGGCGGCAACCAGCAGAAGGTGTCCATCGCCAAATGGCTGGCCTCCCGCTCCGATATCATCATATTCGACGAGCCCACCCATGGGGTCGACGTGGGCGCCAAGGCGGAGATCTACCACCTCGTCCGCGAGCTCGCCGACCAGGGAAAGGCCATACTCTTCATCTCCTCCGAGCTGCCGGAGATCATCAGCATGTGCGACCGCATCTTCGTCTTCCGCAACGGCTGCGTCGCGAAGCGCTTCGAGGAGAACCGCGGCCTGTCGGAGGAGACGGTGATCCAATACGCGATCGGCAAGGTCGAGGCCTGCGCGGAATGACTGAGAAAGGGGAACGACGAATCATGGACAATACCATCGCCGGCACGCACCGCGTGCGAGGCTTCCTGAACCAGGCGCGAATGCTCCTTGTGCTCATTTCCCTGATGGCGATCTTTTCCTTGTCCTCGCCCTACTTCTTCAACATGAAGAACATGTTCGCCACCGGGCTGACCATCTCGGTGATCGGCATCGTGTGCATCGGGCAATCGCTTATCCTCCTGACCGGGGCCTTCGACCTTTCCGTCGGGGGAATCGCGGGGCTTTCGGGCATGATCGTGGCGATCCTCACCAAGCAGTACGGCAACTACTGGGTCTGGTTCTTCGTCGGCCTGGCGACGGGCACGGGAATCGGCCTGATCAACGGGCTGCTGATCACCAAGATGAAGATCAACGCCCTCATCACGACCCTCAGCATGATGACTCTCCTCTCCGGCGTGGTCTACCTGGTGAGCGGCGGATTCGCCATCGGGGTGAACCTGCCCAGCTTTCGCTTCCTCGGCACAACGCGCGTCTTCAGCATCCCGCTCCCGATCCTCATCCTGTTACTCCTGTATGCCCTGTTCTACGTGATCCTCAGGTTCTCCGTGTTCGGCCGTTACGTGTACAGCATCGGCGGCAACGCCGAGGCCGCCCGCCTTTCGGGGATCAACGTGGACCGCATGCGCATCCTCGTCTACACGCTGAGCGGACTCCTTTCCGGGCTGGGCGGCATCGTTCTCGCCTCCCGTCTCGGCTCAGCCCAGGTGGACGCGGGATCCCAGTACCCCATCAATTCGATCGCCGCCTGCGTGCTCGGGGGAATCTCCATCGCCGGCGGCGAGGGCGTGATCTGGGGCAGCCTCATCGGGGTGGCCATCGTAGGCGTCCTCCAGTCGGGGCTGATCATGGTAGGCATGCCCTCGTACTACCAATGGATCGCGACGGGCATAGTCCTGCTCGCCGCCGTGTATCTCGATCAGCTTCGCAAGAATTGACGGAGGGAGGACACGTGACAAATAGCGAGCGTTTCACTCGAGCGGTCCACCGCGAGCCCGTCGACCGGGTCCTGACCTATGATTTTATCGACAACGAGCAGATCCTCGTCCGTTACGGCGGCTACGATCCTTCCCGGAAGTACGGTTTCGAGGAGATCGTGGAACTGAACGCGAAGTCCTTCCGCGGGATAGGACTCGACATGACGCGCTACGCCTACGATCCCGTGAACCACTGGATGGGGTCCAAGATCGATAACTGGATCCGGTTCTTCGGCGTGGACGCGGATAAATGGAAGGTGGACCAGAAGGGCGGGACCGCGTGGATCTCGAAACGGCCTTTCACGAACCTGAAGGAACTGGAGCGCCACATGCCGAACCTCCCCAAGCTGGAGGAGGTTCGCGAGTGGTTCACTCCTTTCATCACGAACATCAAAAACGTGTGCGACGGTCACGACCTGGTTTGGATCGGCGCCGTGGAAGGTCCCGTTACCGACGCGTACTCCTACATGGACATGGAACTCTTCTGCACCGCCATCTACGACGCCCCCGAGCTGGTCCGGCATATCATGGACTGCACGGGCAAGTTCTCGGCATACGTCGCGCAGGTATATGCCGAGCACCCCTCGTCGCCGCTCATGTTCATGGGGGAAGACATCTGCGGCTCGGGCGGGCCGATCTTCAGCCCCCAATTCATCAATGAACAGCTGGTGCCGCGTTGGCACTGGATCATGGACCCCATCCACGAAAAGGGCCTGAAGTTTCTCTTCCACACCGACGGGCATTACGGGGCCGCCCTCCCCATCATCTTCGATACCCTCGGGGCGGACGGACTTAACCCGATAGAGCGCAACGGCTGCAACGACATTTTCGAGATACATGCCCGCTACCCCGACAAGCTCCTCTTCGGAAACGTCTGCTGCGAAGTCACCCTGCCGCTCGGAAACGTCTACGACGTCGAAGACGAGACCCTCGAGCTGTTGGAGCGCATCGGCCCCGACGGCGGGCTCTTCGTCGGATCATCCAGCGAGATCCACGACCTCGTCCCGCCCGAGAACGCGGAGACGATGTACCGAACCGCCCATGCCTACGGCTCCTATCCCATCGACGTGGAGAGGATCCGCGCCCGCCGGAGCGAGATCAAGGATAGGCTGGACACCAGATCCCATCCCGAGCGGATGAGGGCGTTTTCATGAGCGTCGTCTCGTGGGGAGCATTCAAGGATCAGGAAGCTCTGATCCTTGAAAACGATTCGATAAAGGCGGTGATCCTGCCTTCCTGGGGAGCGAAGACCGTCTCGCTTCTTCACAAGGGTCTCGGCATCGAGACGCTCTGGCAAAACCCCGAGCCGGAGTTCAGGCGCACGGGCTACGGAGACAGCTACGACGACGGCGAGTTCGCGGGCTTCGACGAGATGTTCCCCACCGTCTCGCGCTGTTTCTACGATGCCTCGCCCTGGGCCGGAACCGAGGTTCCCGACCACGGAGAGGTTTGGACGATTCCCTGGGAGGCCGTGGTCGAAGGCGAATCGGTTACCTTGAGCGTCTCCGGGACGAGGTTCCCCTACAGGCTGGAGAAAACCCTCTCGCTCGAGGGTTCGAAGCTCGTCGCGAGGTACGCTGCCGCCAATCTTTCTTCGATCCCGTTAGATTTTATCTGGGCGGCCCATCCACTATTCAATGCGACCGAAGGCATGCGTTTTATCGTTCCCAAGGGCATGCGGAGGGCAATAAACGCCGTCCCGAGTCCCACTCTGGGCGCCTACGGCGAGCGGCTCGATTTTCCCGTTTGCCGGCGCGGCGACGGCGGCGAGCTACGTCTGGACCGGGTACCGCCCCGCAACGCCGTGGGATACCAGAAATACTGGTTCGCGGAAAAGGTCACCGAGGGCTGGTGCATGATTCGCGACGACGAGAGCGAGCTCACCGTCGGACTGGCCTTCCCGCGAGAAAAGGTACCTTACTTGGGCATGTGGCTCAACGAGGGGGGATACGCCGGGCAGTACAACATCGCGCCCGAACCGGCCACGGCGGCGATGGACCGCATAGATTTCGCAAAGATGTGGGGCATGGGCAATGTAATTCCGTCGAAGTCTGTTTACGAGTGGCACCTTGTAATCACTCTCGGGGCAGGGAAGGAGCCGCGCGGAATGAGTCCGAGCGGAGAGTTCAGGTATTGAGCCCGCGGCACCATAAGGAGAATATAGGACCATGCAGATGAAACATCGCGACCGCGTCGCCGCGTCCCTTGGACACGAGGCTCCCGACCGTTGCCCGATGCAGGTCAGCTTCACCCCAGAGTTCGCCTCGCGCTACCGAGCCCATGCCGGGCTCGCGGCGGAGGGCTCCGCCAATCCCCACGGCGGCGGCAACGCCTACGACCTCGAGATCGGCCTGGGCGAGGACCTTCTGCTCAGCTCGGTGGGCTGGGCCAATTCCTATTACAGCGGCGATTCCTATACGGACGAATGGGGAATCGGATGGCGTTCGGCGGAGTACGAGACTCCCTTCGGCAAGGGCCGGTATACCGAGATATCCCATCATCCCCTCGAGAACGACGCGGCCGTCGCCTCTTACAAGGCCCCCGATCCCGAAAGGCCTGAGCTATACCGCGACGCCTCCGACCTTATCTCCCGGTTCGGATCGGAATACTGGATCGTAGGCGCGACCGTGACGACGATCTTCGAGACGGCGTGGGCCCTTCGGGGGCTCGAGGCCCTTCTCATGGACATGCTGGCCGATCCGGACCTCGCCGACGCGATTCTCGACATTCCTTTCCACTACCACCTGGAGGCTGCCAAGCGTTTGGCCCGGATGGGCGTCGACATGATCTGGACCGGAGACGATGTCGGGGCCCAGAACGCCATGCTTATTTCGCCGGAAACCTGGCGGCGCTTTTTCAAGCCGCGCATGGCCGCCTTCATCTCGCAGGTGAAGTCGATCAGGCCCGGTATCAAGATCGCCTATCACTCCGACGGGAACATCGAGCCCATCATCCCCGAGCTCATCGAGATCGGCCTCGACGTGCTCAACCCCATACAGCCCGCGAGCATGGACCCGGCGATCATCAAGCGCCGCTACGGCGACAAGCTCTGCTTCTGGGGTACCATCGACGAACAGAAAACCCTGCCCTTCGGCAGCCCCGAGGACGTCCGGCGTGAAGTGCGTCAGAGGATCGAGACCGTCGGAAAGAGCGGCGGCCTCATCATCGGCCCCACACACCACGTCCAGCTTGACACGCCGATCGAGAATTTCGAGGCGATGGTCGACGAGATAAAAAAGACGGAGTGCGGAGGGTGAGTATCCCGGCAATCGAGCTCGAGTCGAAACCGGACTTCGCCCGATCCATGGAGCGCGTCGAAGCCTGGTTCGCGGGAGAGCTCCTCGATCGGCCTCCGGTCCGATTCTCCCGCCACAACGCCGAATTCGAGGACCAGGGGAACAGGTTGGCGGGGGAAGCCCTGCGGAAACGCTGGTTCGACGTCGAATACCAGATCGAGACTTTCGCGGCCTCGATACGGGAGCGGCGCTTCAACGGCGAGACCTTTCCCGTGTTCTGGCCAAACCTCGGCCCCGACGTTTACGCGGCCTTCTACGGCTGCCCCCTCCTTTACGGCGAGGTGACGTCCTGGGCGGTCCACTGCGTGAAGGACAAGGCCGACCTCTCCAAGTTGCGCTTCGATCCGGGATGCGAGTACATGAGAACCATCGAGGCCCTGACCCGACGAGCCCTCGAGCTCGCCCCCGGGAGCTTCCTCGTCGGTTATACCGATCTGCATCCCGGCATCGACACTGCAGTCGCCTGGCGGGGCCAGGAGGAGTTCTGCCTCGATCTCTACGACGATCCCGATTTCGCCCGCGCCCTCCTCGATCTCGCCTCCGCGGACTTCGGCCCGATCTACGACCGCTTCGACGCCGTTCTCAAGGGCGCAGGGCAACCCTCCGTGACCTGGATGGGTATACCGGCGGCCGGGAAGATGCACATCCCGAGCTGCGATTTCGCGTCGATGCTTTCCCCGGGTCACTTCGACGAATTCGTCTACCCGGAGCTGGAGCGCGAGTGCAGGATGATGTCGCACAACGTTTTCCACGTCGACGGCAAGGGCGTGGCGCGGCACCTCGACCGCCTGCTCGACCTGCCGGGCGTACAGGCCTACCAGTGGGTGCAGGGCGTCGGCGACGACGAGAGCATCATGCAGTGGGTTCCCCTCATTAGGCGGATCCAGGACAGGCGCAAGGGTGTCGTGGTCGATCTCAAACCCGCCGAACTGGCTCCCTTCATGGAAGCCGTCTACCCTCGCGGCATCTATCTTTGCATCGGGAGCTCCTCGGAGGAAGAGGAACTCTCCATCCTGCGAAGGCTCGAGGCATGGCATTGACGGCCGGGATCCCGGCGTCATTCGGGCGCGGATAGTACGGAGTTGATAAAGCCGACAAGGACGTCGAGGGCCCTTTCGTTGGCTCCGCCCTCGGGGATGATGATGTCGGCGAACTGCTTGGTAGGCTCTATGAATTCGTAGTGCCCGGGGCGAACGACGGTCAGGTACTGCTCGATTACCGAGTCGAGGGTGCGGCCCCGTTCCTTGATGTCGCGAGTCAGGCGTCGGATGAAGCGGATGTCGTCGGGCGTGTCCACGAATACCTTGAGGTCGAGCCTTTCGCGGACCTCTTTATTCGTGAAGATCATGATGCCCTCGAAGATGACGAGCCTGCCCGCCTCCACGTGGACCGTCTTTTCCGTGCGCTTGTGGTGGACGAAATCGTAGGTGGGCATCTCGATGCCCCGACCGTCCTTGAGCGCGTCCAGGTGCTCGATGAGGAGGGCGTTGTCGAAGGCGTCGGGATGGTCGAAATTGAATGCGGTGATGTTGGCGTTGGAGATGTACGAGGCGGACTTGTAGTAGTTGTCCTGCGGTATGAAAACGAAATCCGAGATCACCTCGGATATCTTGCGGACGATCGTCGTCTTGCCAGAGCCCGAGCCCCCGCAGATGCCTATGACCTTAGCCTGAGCCATGACTACGCAGGATACACGGCCCCGCCTCGGCTGTAAAGGACGCCATTAGCGGGCTTCATTTCATTTGTCCAAAGGATACATGGGACGGCGGATATGCTTCATGCCCATATCCTCCAATCGCTCTGTGCTTCCACCTTTAGTAAAGGCGAGGATCGTCCGCGCCGCGACCTTCGCAAGCTCGGGATACAGGTATCCCAGCTTCACCACGACGAATCGGTACTCATCCAGATGCAATCCGAGTTTTTCGAAAATTGCCGGCCTTGTGAGCGCGCAGCGGTTCTCGGTGAGGATGATATCGATGCCGTCGCAGTTCAAGACCGCACAGGGCCCGGCGTTCTCGCCGTACCAGCCCTCGATGTCGCCTTTATAAATCAGTCGACCGGAGATACGGGTCCTCACGCTCGCGGATTCGATGGTTCCGCCCACTTCAAGCTCCAGCGTATCGCCGAGATCCGCGACCTGACAGGACTCGACGGCGGGCTTGTCGGTGAGACCGCCGAGAAGCACGTTCTTCAACGATTTATTCTGCAGCAGTCTCAGAAGATACGCGTTATCGCCGGCGGAACCGGCGGTCGTGTTGTCGCCGCTGTCCGTCACGAAGACTGGCACCTTCTGTTGCCGATAGGCCCGGTCCAATGCCTCGCCGGGCTCGCAGGCCTCGATGGAGAATTTAAAATCGTAGCGGGAATCGAAGAATAGTTTTGCCAGATGGTCCGCCGCCGACTTTGCCGCGGCCTCGTCCCATTCATGCACGCAGACCATGGATGGACCCATATTCGGCGTGTCCACCCACGGCTGGCCGTTGAAAACATTGCATGCCAGCATGCCGTTCTGCTTTTCCAATCGGGCAGCCTCCTCCATGATGGCACGCAGGGGAAGCTCATCCGTAAGGACGCAATCTCCCGGAACCACCACCGGTGCCCTGGAAATCTGGGGCTTGGGCAGCAGACGGTTTTTAATGCAATGGATCAGGAGTCTCGCGGAGCGAATTTCCGTCTCTTGCATGTCCCGATGGGGAGCCGTCCTATACCCCGCGACCACGTTCACCAGCCCCATCAACTCTTCGGTGTTGTTGGCATGGAAATCCAGTGCGAGTGCGATGGGGACCCCATCGCCCGTTTTCTCGCGAATCATGCGAAGCAGCGCCAGTTCCCCACTGCCGATATTCTCTACTTCGAGCGCTCCGTGTAGATACAGCCAAATGCCGTCTATGCCGCCATGCGGAATCGACGAGACCAACTCGGAGCTCAAGCGGAGGAAATCGTCCTGCCGCAACCGCCCGCCCGGGACGGCATTGGCATATATGGTGGGTATCATTTCAACTCCCACCGAGAGAAAATAGTCCGTGACGGAGACATGAGAAAACATTTCAGCGCCACGGAAGATTGTGAAATCCTCATAGGAGCTCATTCTCGAGGTCAAGGTATTCGATTCCTGCTGGAGAGAGCCGAGGACTATCCTCATTCTTCGCTCCTACCTCATCGAAGCCCGTCGCCTGGTCATGAACGAATCGAATATTACCACCGAGAGAAGAACGAGGCCTTTGGCCAGAGTCTGGTAGTAGGCTTGCAAACCCAGGTAAATCAGTGCCTTGTATAACACCACGATGACCAGCATGCCGAGCGCGGTGCGCAACGCGTTTCCGGCTCCTCCGGAGAGCCGGGTGCCTCCGATCACGGTGGTGGCGACGCAGGTGAGCGCCAGGTCGGTTCCGTACTGCGTGGATCCGGCGCGCAGTTGGGCGACGAGCATTATCCCGGCTATGGCGCACAGCACTCCCGTTATGGAAAACGCAGCCGTCTTCTGAAAGCTGGTGTCGATGCCTGCCAAATGGGCCACCTCGATGTTGCCTCCCGTGGCATAGAGCCTTCGACCGAAATTCGAGGAAGCCAGCATGATGGAAATGATTATCAGCACGACGATATATATGAAGGTGAGGGAAGAAATGCCATGAAAATCGGCCGCTCCCAGCGTCTTTACGAAGGTATTGTTGGTGCTCACCATTTTCCCGTCCGTGAATACGAGGCAGAGACCCCGGATCATTATCATGGTACCTAAAGTCGTTATGAACGAGTTGATGCGGAAGCGCGTCACGATAAGGCCATTGACGGTCCCTATGGCGAATCCGGAACAGAGCGTGAGGAGAATGGCCGCCGGTGGATTGTTCGTGAAATCCAGGAGCCTGATGAAAAATATCTGGGCCCACATGTACTGGGAGGAAACGCTCAGATCGAATTCGCCGCAGATGATCAGTATGGTCATCCCGCAGGCCACCACTCCGTAGAT
Organism: Rectinemataceae bacterium; assembly: GCA_049513895.1. Classification (GTDB taxonomy): domain Bacteria; phylum Spirochaetota; class Spirochaetia; order Treponematales; family Rectinemataceae; genus UBA1306. The sequence continues at coordinate 75,580 of JBEKVO010000011.1, forward strand.
GGAGACATCGAGAAGGATATTTTGCACGTTCCACCAGGCCATAAACGAGGGTTTGATGATCGCCAGCGTCAGGATGAAGCCGGCGAGCAGAAAGAGAATCGACTGATTCAACAGCAGATCAAGAAAGCCGTTTTTCTTGATTTTTTCCGTATGCATCAGGCCGCTCCCTTTTGGCTCGCGATCTTGTTCCACATATCCAGACCGACCGCGATAACGATGATCGCCCCGCGAATCAGCAACTGCGCATTGGCGTTGACGCCGATGACGTTCAAAACGTTGCCGAGCACGCTTATCACGAGCACGCCCAGGATGGTGTTGATGATTCCCCCGGTTCCGCCCGATTGGCTCGTGCCGCCCACGACCACCACCGCGATCGCGTCGAGTTCGTAGCCGGTTCCCTGTAAGGGAGAGGCGGAAACGACCCGGGACGTCACGATGATGGATGCGAACCCTGCGCATGCTCCGCAGATTCCGAAAGTGATCGCCCTCGATACCCCGACCCTTATCCCAGACATCCTGGCGCAGTCCATGTTCGCCCCGATGAAGCTTATTCTTTTCCCGAATCTGGTGAAGGCCAGCACCACGTGCATGATGGCGGCCAGAGCGAAAAAGCAGATTATGGGGGCGAATCCCAGCCCCATGCTCTGGTAGAGGCCCACTCCGAATGTCCCGGGAATGAACTGTCCCTTGCTGTACAGGAGAGCGAGGGACGCGACGACGATCTGCATGCCGTAGGTGATGATGAAGGTTTCGCCCAAGCGGCCGTTGAGCAGGGCGATGATGGAGCCGTTGACTATTCCGATCGCGAACCCGATTCCGCAGACCACGAGGATCGCGAACAGCGCGGCGGCGTTCGATCCGTCCGCCATACCCAACTTATTCATGATACTCACCGCGATAACCGAGCAGAGGGACACGATGGCCCCCACCGATAGGTCCAAACCCCCGGTCATCATCACATACGTGACTCCCAGAGAAACGATTCCGATCACCGCGGCCTGGCGAAGTATGTTGAGCATATTGCCGGCGGTCAGGAAGGTCGGGGCCATGATCGATGCAATGACCACTATCAAGGCCAATCCGATCAAGACGCCGTAGCTCCTGAGGATCCGGGTCAAATTGGAACTTTGATTCCGTATCGACGATTCCCTGGTCATCTATGTATTCCTCGATGTCTCATGTTATAGCCAGATTCATGACCGCCTCGGGAGTCATCTCCGAACCGGACAGTTCGCCCTTCTTCTTGCCCGCGTTGATCACCAGCACGCGATCGCTCATTCCGAGGACCTCAGGAAGTTCGGAGGATATCATGATGATCGCCTTTCCCCGTTCCACCAACTTATTCATGAGCAGGTATATCTCGTATTTTGCGCCCACGTCGATGCCGCGAGTCGGTTCGTCCAGAATGAGGATCTCGACGTCGGAAAAGAGCCATTTGGCCAAGACTACTTTCTGCTGATTGCCACCCGAGAGGTTCACGGTAGTCTGTTTTATCGACGGGGTCTTGATCCCCAGTTCTTGCACGTAACGGTCGGTCTGAGCTTGGCTGAGCTTCTTGTTGACGAATCCATTCTTGGAGACCTTCACGAGATTGGTTATGATGATGTTTTCGATCAGGCTATAAATCAAGGCCAAACCGGTTTCCTTCCTATCCTCGGTTACCAGCCCGATGGAGCATTTTTTCCCATCCGCGGTACTCCTGATGCTGACTCGCTTCCCGTGAATGTATACTGCTCCCCCTTGCAGTTTTCGAGCGCCGAAAATCGCTTCGACGAGCTCGGTTCGGCCCGAGCCGATAAGTCCGGCTATCCCGAGTATTTCCCCCCTATGCAATGAGAACGAGACATCTTTCACGAATCCCGCGCAGCTGATACCCCGCGCCTCGAGGATCACGTCCTGATCGGTGACGGCCCTCTTGGGATAGGTCATCTCTACCGGTCTACCGACCATCTTCGATATGATGTCGGAACGATTGGTCTCCATGGCCGGCTTGGTGTCGATTATCCGGCCATCTCGCATCACGGTGACGGTATCGCAGATTGCGAACATCTCTTCGAGCTTGTGGGAGATGTAAATCACGGTTATTCCGGCTTTGCGCAGCCCCCTGATGATCTCGAACAGTTTTTCCGTCTCGTTCTTCGTGAGCGAGGACGTTGGTTCGTCCATGGCGATGATGCTGGCGTTGACCGATAGCGCTTTCGCGATCTCGACCAGCTGTTTTTCCGCGACGCTCAGATCTTGGACCTTTTTTTTGACGCTGAAATCGAAACCCAGGGACTTGATGAGATCGGCGGCAGCCTTGCGGACGCCATTCCAATCGATGAGCCCCGATTTGCCCGTCTGAAGGAAACCGAGATAGATGTTTTCGGCGATGCTAAGGGTGTTGACCAGGTTGAATTCCTGATAGATGAGACTGATACCGCAGGCCTGCGCATCCTTTGTCCCCTTGAATACCACGGGCGAGCCATCGATCAAGACGCTGCCCGAATTCGCCTCGAACACGCCGTTGAGGATCTTCATGAGCGTCGACTTGCCCGCCCCGTTCTCCCCGACCAAGCCATGGACCTCGCCTCGGCGCACGCTTAAGGTGACCTTGTCCAGGGCCTTGACCCCGGGGAAGATCTTGGTGATATCCCTCATCTCGAGAATGTATTCGTTCGCCGCCATGGTACCCTTCGTCGCGCCGCAAGCTATAAACGGAAGGAGACCTCACGGTCTCCTTCCATCATTGAAATGCGATTCGCCCGGCCGCTACTTTCTCAGAACCAGTTGAAATTGTCGATCGTTGCTTTCGTAGCGGGCTTTATCGGCAGTTCGACCCATTGCGGAACCTTTTTCCCGTTGATGATATCTATCAGGGTGGATACCGCGAGCGCGCCTTCGACTCCCGGATCCTGAGTTGAAGTTCCGTATACGTAACCGGCCTTGATCGCGGTATAGATGATTTTGTTGGAGCCGGCGCATACGATGGGAATCTTACCCAGTTTACCGGCGGCGCGAAGCGAAGATACGACGCCTGCCAGCATCCCTCCATCGTGCGACACGATGACATCGATTTTATTGCCGTACTTCGTAAGGAAGTCGTTCATCTTGGTCAATGCCTTGTCCGCGTCGAAATCGGCTGGTTGCTTGTCGAGGAACACGATCTTCGTGCCGGCGAAATCCTCGTTGAAGGCCTCGTTGAAGGCAATCGTCTGAGCGTGTCCGGCCGTCCCTTCGATCGCCACCAAATTCCCCTTGCCCTTGGGCAGGAGCTGCTTGATCAAGGTCGCCATGTTGTGCCCATGCTGCTTGACGTTCGTGCCGACGTAGCAGGGGACGCCGTTGGCCTTGAGGGCATCCAACGTGTAGTTGTTGACCACCAGGTAGGGAAGCTTGGCATTATTCAATAGCTCCACGACGGGAACGGATCCGGCGACATCCGCCGGGAAATAAATGAAACCAGCCGCTTCGGAAATCGCCAACCGAGCCTGTTCCAACTGCTTCTGCTGGTTGGCTTCCCCATCGAGGATCTGCAATTCGTATCCAAGCTCTTTTGCCTTTGCGATCGCGGATGGGTTAAAAGCCGCACAATAAGGAGCGGTGTAGTACGCGTTCGAGAGTATGATCTTCTTTAAAGCGTTCGGCGCCGCAAACAATCCACCGGCAATTACCAGCGATGCCAATAATACAGCCAGTACTTTCTTCATGTCGCTTCTCCTCCTAAAGACGATTGATCATAGAATGTGAAAGCACACCCTATCCTGGATTCCCACGAGATTCGCTACCTCCTTTACGTTTCGTTTTGCCGCTATTCGGCAAATGGCGCCACGGAGTAATACGCCATGTCCGTTCTCCGATCGAGTCTCCCGAAAACGGCTACCACCGGAATATCGCTTTCCAGGATGAGCGCGTACTGCCCAAAGGGAATCACATAGTCCCCGCCCCAGATGGGTCGGTCCATCCGAAAGCAATTCACCCGTTTCGCGGGGACCCGTAGAACCAGATTTTCTTTCGGGTCCCGGTTTTCGAATAATAACGTGATTCGCAGATTTGCCTGTACCTCGTTGGCATTCACCACCATGAGAGCCTCATGAGCCTTGGGCTCCGCCATTCCCACGGGATGGGGCGGCAAGTCCCCGTCCGCGAACACCCATGTCTTCTTTCCTATCTCCAAGCTTGACCTCCTTTAGTTCACGTCTTTGGAAAGCACGGCATCCATGCCCGGACACAAAGGCTCACAACCGGTTTCTGAAATCACAAAGCCCGTCTCAATACGGGCACCGTGAAATTCCGGATGCCCGAAGAAACTGACATCGACACAAACCGTCATTCCGGGGAGGAGCACGTCATCGCTATTCGGGCCGAAAAACGGGCCTTCGGCTTCCATCAGCCCGATGGTATGGGCGAAGGGACAGACCAAGTAGTTGATGAGACCATGCCTGACGAAGGAATTCCTGGCCGGCACGTCGATTTCACGGCCTTTTACGCCCGGCTTGAGCATTGATTTTGTCAATCGATAAGCCTCATGCAGGTAATTCATGCAGTCCTTCTGCTTGGACGTATATTCCCCGCTTACGGGCAACGTATCGCCGACCACGCCCGCGTAACCATTTACCCGTGGGGCAATCCCGATAATCGCCAGTTCTCCGGCCTTCATCTCCTTGTTCAAGGCAGTGGGGACTACCGCTTTGGCTCTTTCCCCGCTGCCGACGATGCAGGAGAAGGCGAAGCTGTTCGCGCCCGCCTTGCGACAGGCGTATTCGCCTTCCGCCGCAATTTCATACTCCTTCCTCCCGGGGGCGATCTTCTGTTTCATGGCCTCGTACGCCTTCAGGGTGAGGCCGAAGGCGGACCTTATGTTCTCGATCTCCCAGGTGGATTTATGGGCTCTCAGGCTTTCATATTTTTCAGTGATATCGACGAGTTTGCTCGACGAAAAGCCTGCTTCGAACTGCGTGTATACATTATGCGGAAGCGCCGTGGTTCCGACGAGGCCGATGGTAGCCATGGGCAGGCCCTTCTTCTTGAACTCGGCCGACAGCGTCTCAAAAGTGCTGATCGTGGCGTTGGGATATTCTTCGTCCGGAACCATGAAGGGGGTGAAATTTCTCGTGTCGGTGATTGCGCTGCTCATTCTTGCGAAAGGCTCGCTCTCCGGCCCGCCCAACAGCAGCGGTTCGCCATTGACCGGCAACAATACCGCTCCCTTTTCAAATTGCGGGCACCATCCGGTGAGATACCATCCGTTGGCGATGTTCAACTCATCATAGTAGATGAGCGCGGCATCCAAATGTTTCTCTCGGAGTATCTCCCGAACTTTTTCCAATCTTTTTTTCGTTTCCTCAAGATGGTAATACGACATTATGTTCCTCCATTTCCTACGCGATATAACCTCAGAACTCGTTTATCCAGCGAAGTTTAGTGTATCGTTCCGACACGGAACGTGATAGACCTGAATGACAGGCCAAGATCGAAGGGCGGCTTTTTGTTCAAAAACTTGCAGATTGCCTCAAGC
>JBEKVO010000012.1:0-80039 GCA_049513895.1 Rectinemataceae bacterium
ATATGATACATCAAGATCGTTACGTTATGCCTCTTGTGATTATATTCACTCATTCGTAATGTATAGCAGAACTAAATCGCGCAGCAGAGCTGCGGGGAATTAAACCCAAAGAGATTAAACCCGGAGGTTTCGATGCCTATCCTTACGATCATCATGACCGTAGCCGGACTCTGCCTCTTCGAGACCATCTCGAGCATCGACAACGCGATCATAAACGCCGAAGTCCTCTCGGGCATGGGCGCGAAATCCCGCAGGTGGTTTCTCACTTGGGGAATATTGATCGCGGTATTCGCCGTCAGGGGCCTTTTGCCCTGGCTTATAGTCTGGGGCGCTGCACCCGAACTCGGGCTGATCGGAGCTTTTCTCGCAGCCTTCTCGAGCGATCCAATGGTCCACTCGGCCATAGAGTCGGCCAAGCCCGTGCTGCTGATGGCCGGGGGCGTCTTTCTCCTCCTTCTTTTCCTGCATTGGCTCTTCCAGGAGCCCAAGGCTTTCGGCCTGCCCGGCGAGCGCTTTTTCCTCAGACAGGGCCTATGGTTCTACGCGGCGGCATCCCTCCTCATTTGCGCCCTCGTCTGGCTCGCCGGCGATGCGGGCCCCGCGGGAGGCGGGGCCTCCCGCGGCATCCTGGCCTTCGCGGTGACCATCGGCTCTACGGTCTTCTTCATTACGAGCGGCTTCAAGCAGAACGCCGAGAAGCAGGAGGCGAGTCTCCTCGGCTCCACGCTTTCAGACATCTCGAAGCTTCTCTACCTCGAGATAATCGATCTCACCTTTTCGATAGACGGCGTCCTCGGCGCCTTCGCCTTCACTCTCTCGGTGCCGATAATACTCGTCGGCAACGGCCTCGGCGCGATGGTCGTCCGTAAGATAACGGTCGGCAACATAGAACGGATCAAGAAGTACCGATTCCTCAAGAACGGCGCGATGTACTCGATACTGGCCCTGGGCACGGTAATGACCTGCGAGGCCTTCGGTCTCCATTTGCCCGAGTGGCTTTCGCCCCTCGCGACCTTCCTCATCGTCGGATTCTTCCTCGGGAAATCGGCCATGGAAGCGAAGCGCGCCGGTGACGATCCCCTCTCTTGAAGGCCGGCACCGAGAGCGATACAATAAAATAAAGTCTGCCTCGGCAGTCAGAGCATCCGCAAGGGCGGGGCATGCCGAGACGAAGCGGAGAACGCCTGTGCCCGACGAGATTGATCCCGAAATTGCGGCTCTTATCGGAGATTTGGTCGAGGAACCCCGGACGGAAAAGGCGGTCGACGTGGAGCCGACCGAGGAAACCGTTTTGCCGCCCGATTTCACGTCCCTCTTCGGCGACATGGGCGCGGCGGCCGAGGCCCGCAACAGGAACGAATTCGACGTCGATCTCACGCGCAAAGGCTTCGACTCCGTGAAGAAGATCGAGGCGGACAAGCCCGCGACCTGGTTCTCGGACCCGAACTATTACAAGACGGTTCTCGGCGGGGAAGGCGAGGAGGCCACGAAGCTCCACGAGCTCCTCGGCAAATACATCAAGGCGACCGACGCCAAGGACAAGGGCGTCTACCGCCAGCAGCTGATCCCGGCCTATTGGTACATAGCATCCAAGCTCGCCCTTCACTCCATAGGCGCCCAGGTGCCGCTTCCGAAAAAAATAGCCGTCCGCTTCGCGGCGATCCTTCCCAACCTTCTCTCGCCGGACATGACCGAGACCTTCCATCGCGTCGTTTTCGAAAAAGAGATCAACGAGCCGGTCTACTACATCGACGAGTGGATGCGCGCGGTGGCGTCCGGCCTGGTGAGCGCGAGCGCCACCGACGAAGTCAAACCGCGGGCCAAGGAAGGCGACGACAAGTCGCGCTTCGCGGCCCTCATCCAGCGGGCGCAGGGCAAGCGCGACGCGTCCGAGGGAATCATGAAGGCCAAGGTCGAGGAGAGGCGCCAGCTCGAGTCTCTGCTCAAGGAGAGGGTCGAGGGTATCTGCAGCCACCAGAGCCAGCCCGGCCTCGTCCACGTACCGGCCTCCTATACGGAGAGCCAAAAGAAGACGATGAGCGAGCTCTACGACGTGATACGCAAGATGCTCGCCGTCGACAAGGAACTCTCGCAGGTCATCGGCGATTTCGACAAGGCCGGGGACGACCTGAAAGGCGTTCAGGAAAAGGCCGGACCCCTCGGCCAGAGCTCCAAGGCCGACATGCAGGCGCTCGCCCAGGAATTCGACACCCTCCATCAGATGACGAGGCTCTGCATCGGCCGCCAGGGCAACCACTTCCCCCTGCTGTCGCGCGAGTATTTCCACGGCGGCTTAAAAGACGTCGCGACGCGAGAGAACGTGGTACATGCCCTCGCCTGGATAGAGTCCATAGATTGCGAGGCCTTCTGCAGGCCGTATAAGAGCGCCCTGAACAGGATAGTGCCCTTCATCCTTCTCGTACCGTGCTACGGCGACTCGGGCGTCTGCTGGGAGCCCTTCGACAACCATAATCGCGCGACGAGCCGCGGACGGGTCGCGATACCGATGTATCCGAAAAACCTATCGCTCGCCGTGCTCACGGCCGTCGCGGACCTCCGTTGGCAGGTCGCAAAAGAAAAAGCCTCATACTATTGGATGGAGGAAGGCCTGACCGGCAACTACTACCAGTGGTTCCAGTCGCGCAAGATCCGAGGCGACGTGAAGGAGTTCTTCATCCAGGACTACCTTGTCTGGCTGACCAAGGAATCCGAGGGAATTCAGAAATTGGACAAGGAGATCCGCGGGATATTCTGGCGATACATGCCCTTCTCCAAAGAAATAAAAGAGAAGCTTAAAACCCGCAGCTACGTCTACCAGGAACTCTACCAGAAGGACGTTAACCGCTCGCTGTCGGACGGATATTAACGAGAGGTGATTTCAAAATGCGTCTGCATTTTGGAATTCCCCCTCGAAGTTGACACTATCAGGGTCGGTGTCTATACTCCTGCCGTCAGGAGGCCAAAATGGAACCCCTCAGCCGCAAATATCGCGATCATATATTGCGAATGATGGCCGTTTCCCGCGGCCAGACGGTTGTATCCGACAAGAACGTGCATCAACAGGGCAATCCCGACATCCTGCCTTTCATCGACTCGATCATCTCCGAGAACGTACTGCCCGGATCTTGTATCCGGGGAATGGAACAGCTCGAGGCCCTCCTCGCCGCCTCGGCTTCGGGCGAGCCCTGCCTCCTCCTCCTCGAGCATTACTCCAATTTCGACCTGCCCGTATTTCACTACCTTCTGCGGCAGTCGGGGACTTCGGGGGTCGCTTTCGCCGATGCCCTCCTCGCGATAGCCGGAATAAAGCTCAATGAGTCCAACCCCGTCGTCCTGGCCTTCACCGAAGCCTACACCAGACTGGTCATCTACCCCAGTCGTTCGCTCGAGATAATCCAGCGCAACCTCAAGGATCCCAAGGAGCTCGTAGCCGAGGTCATGCGGAGCACCACGGTAAACCACGCCGCGATGAAGCACCTCGCCCAGCTAAAAAAGCAGGGCAATATCGTACTCGTCTTCCCTTCGGGCACGCGCTACCGGCCGTGGGAGCCGAACACCAAACGCGGCGTTCGCGAGATCGATTCCTATGTGAAGTCCTTCTCGAAGATGTGCCTTCTCGCCATAAACGGGAACATACTCCGTCTCAATAGCGAGGGTGGCATGGAGGACGACCTGATCTGCGAGGATCGCGTCATTTATACGGTGAGTCCCGTCATCGACTGCACGACTTTCCGCGAGCACGTAAAGCACGTGCACAGATTCCGCGAAGACAAGAAGCAGGCGGTCGCCGACGAGATAATGGCCCAGCTCGAGCACCTCCATGAATCGACCGAGAAAAACCGGCTGGACTCTCAATAAACCTTATAGGGAATTACCTCGATCACCATGGCCCGTACGCGCACCTGGGCCGTGTAATATCCGCCGATGATCGCCAAGGTCGGCGGCCTGTCGAATACCACCCTCCCCCTGACGAGGCGCGGCTTGTTCGGCTCGAGATCCTGGAGCAGGGAGCGCAGGGCCGCCCGAAGCCCGTCCTTATAGGCCTCGCGCCTTCCCTTCACGCCGAGGTCCATGTCGGCCCTACCGATGCCCTGCGCGCCCTTCCAGGGTTCGCTCGCGTAGTCCTCCATGAGCGAGACGAGGGCCGCCTCGGGCCGGTATTCCACGAAGGAATGTATCTCGTTGGGAACCTTCGTTCGGGCGCCGGGCGCCGGGCGCGGCGCATCGGCGGAAAGTGTCTCGATCGGCACGATATCGAATCGCTCCTCGAGGGCCCTCGTCCTGTCATAGGGCGTATAGCTGAATTCGAAGCCCCAGATCATGCCGCCGAAAACCCAGGCCGCCTCGGCGAGGATGCGGGAACGGGCCTCCTTGGGCGTGACGGGCCATTCTTCCCCCACGGCCGCCACGGGCTCGACGTCAGCCCAGAATTCCGAGCGCAAGAGCCCCTTGTCCGATTGGGCCGAACAGGGAACATTCCCCACAACCGCTCCCGCGAGGATAGAGGCGAGCGCCAAGCCTCGGCAATAGCCGGCGTATGGAGCATGGCGCGGCGCCACGGTCTCTTTCGCGGGCCTCATCGACTATGAGGGAAGAAACGGCGCCATGGATTTACGCCGAAGCGCGCGAGGAAGTACAGCCAGCCGAAGCCGAAGCCCGCGAGATGGGTCAGGTGGGCCACCGAGCTCGAGGATCCGAAGACCTGAGAAAAAAGCTCGATCAGGGTATAGCCGATGACCATGATCGGAGCGCGAACGGGGATGATGCCCCAGATGAATATCTGCGACCTCGGCTCCAGCGTAGCGTAGGCGAGGAGGACGGCGAATACGGCTCCCGAGGCGCCGAGGAGGGGGATATAGGCGCCGCCCGAGAAGAGGTAGGCGGCGAAGGAGAAGACGCCGGCGAGAAAGCCGGTAAGCAGGTAGTAAAGGAGAAATTCCTTGGACCCCATCTCCCTCTCGACGGTGGTCCCGAAGAACAGGAGGCCGAGCATGTTCACGAGAAGATGAGTGAGATTCGCGTGCGCGAACATATACGTGAAGGGTTGCCAGAAGGCCCCCGACAGGACGAGCATCGGCGTCATCGCCAGATAGCCCCCGACCTGCGGCAAAAGGTATTCCAGGGCGAAGGCCACCACGTTGATGGCGATGAGCCATATCGACACGTTTCTGAAACTATAGCGGAAGGGCCGCCTGATGAGTGAATCCCGAGTCATGCCACCACTTTACGAAATTCCGAGGCGGTAGACAAGTATATGGAGGAGGCTTACATTCGAAGGCGGAGGGCCGTAATCGTGGCGTCCGCCGCGCCGAATTGCCTTAAATGTCTGCACTTCAGAATTACCTGGGAGCCCGCCTTCCCCCGCGCCTGCCTGGTGTTCGGGATAAAAAGCCGCAACCTGCCGTCGATCGAGGTCCTCAGCGCGACCGGGAAGCGCTGCCCATCATTCGAGCTCAAACCCGGCCTGCGCTGAAATCGGCTCGGAGTCAATCCCGTTTTTCTCTTTCCACTCGCGGATGTCCTGGTTTCCCAGACATTCTTCCGCCCTCTGGCACCAGACAAGACAGAGATTCCCAAGACGAGGATTGAAGGTGACCTTCCCGCAGGAGCAGGTCCGCTTGACGTCATCCTTCCAAAACTCGATTGTCGCTCCGCAGGAGGCGCAGGGGACCTCGAAGATATCCTCGATCTTCCAATTCATGGGATTCATCCCCGGGCAGGCTGCAGCCATGTTTCACCTCGAATCCTCAAGTAGTTGTTACAAATGTAAGCAATAACCCATGCCCGTCAAAGGACTAGGCGATTTCATAAAAAAATCATAATATCACCTACTTTTTTACAATATCGGAAAGAATTACCAGTGTTACTGTCCACAAAGAGTGAAAAGTTTTCCCTGAGGGAGGAACGATATGGGCAAAACTCACATCGCGGACGAAGTAAAAAAGGGCAGGGTGCTCGTTTCCGATGGCGCGTGGGGAACCTTTCTTTATAAGAAGGGGCTGAAACCGGGACAGTGCCCCGAACTCTGGTGCACGGAACGCCCGAAGGACGTCCTCGACATCGCGAAAAGCTATATCGCCGCCGGCGCCGACATGATCGAGTCGGACAGCTTCGGGGGGAGCAGCTTCAAGCTCGAGCACTATCAGTTGGCGAGCAGGGCTTCCGAGCTGAACGAGGCGGCTGCGAAGATATCCAGAAACGCTGCGGGCGACAGGGCCTGGGTCATCGCGTCCATCGGACCCACCGGGAAGATGCTCGCGATGGGAGACGTCACCGAAGACGAGCTCTACGCGGCCTTCAAGGAGCAGGCCATCGCCCTCGAAAAGGGCGGGGCCGACGCGATCTGCGTCGAGACGATGAGCGACGCCACCGAGGCCTGCCTCGCCGTGAAGGCTGCCAAGGACAACACCAAGCTCGAGGTAATCTGCACCTTCACCTTCGAGAAGACACTCCAGGGAACCTACAGGACCATGATGGGGCTTTCCCCCGAGGACGCGGCCAAGGCCGCCGTCGCCGCCGGCGCCGACATCATAGGGCCGAACTGTGGGAACGGCATGGCGCGGATGGTCGACATCGTCAAGGCGATGCGGAAGGTCGACGCGAAGACGCCGATCCTCGTGCACGCGAACGCGGGCCTGCCCGTCAACGTCGACGGCGTGGACGTCTTCCCCGAGACCCCGGCCGACATGGCGGCCCTCGTTCCCGCCCTCATCGAGGCGGGCGCCAACATCATCGGCGGATGCTGCGGGACCACCCCCGAACACATCACCGCGATCAAGAAGGCCGTCGACGCCTACCAAACAAAGAAGAGGAAGTAATATGGAACTGAAGACGAAATTCATCGGGACCGCCATCGGCAGCATGCCCTTCACGGACCCTGACTACGCGGTAAAGGTGTCGCTCGAGCGGCTTCCGGACGCCCCGATCTGGCCGCAGCTCCCGAAGCTCGGCATCCGCGAGCAGATGGAGGTCCAGTATTCCGAGGGCATCCCCTGCGCCGTCATCGACGAGGACAAGAAGCGGATGTTCATCGATACCTCCCAGGACTACTCCGAGCTTTTCGCCAACTTCTACGAAACATACATGGCGGCGATGGATCCCGACTCGGGAACCGGCGATTGCTCGGCCCTCGCGATCTCGCCCGATTTTTCCAAGGGCATTCCCGCCTTCGAGAAGGCGCTTCTGGCCAAGGGTGGCAAGCTGCCCTTCGTGAAGGTGCAGACGACGGGGCCCTGCAGCTTCGCCCTCACGATCGTCGACGAGAACAAGCGGGCCATCTACTACAACGAGGAATTTCGCGACGTGATCGTCAAGGCGCTCGCGATGAAATGCCGCTGGCAGGTCGCGAAATTCAAACCCTACGCGCAAAACGTGATCTGCTTCATCGACGAGCCCATCCTCTCCGCCTTCGGCAGCTCGACCTACGTCTCCGTAAAGCGCGAGGACGTCGTGGCCCTCCTCCAGGAGATGATCGCGGCGGTGCACGCCGAGGGCGGCATCGCGGGGATCCATTGCTGCGGGAACACCGAATGGTCGATCCTCGTCGACTCCGGCGTCGACATCATCAACTTCGACGCCTTCGAGTACGGCGAGACCATCTCCATGTACGGATCCCACATGAAGAAACATCTCGCGCGTGGCGGCCTTCTCGCCTGGGGCGTCGTGCCGACCTCGGTCGCGATCCGCGAAGCGAGCGTAGCGAGCCTGGAGGCCCAGCTGGAAAAGGTGATGGACAAGCTCGCCGCCCAGGGGATCGACAAGAAGGCCATCACGGAGCAGGCGATCATCACGCCCTCCTGCGGCACCGGCTCGATGGAAGCCGCCGACGCGGAGAAGGTGTTCCTGATGGTGAGCGAGGTTTCGAGGCGGATGAAAGCGAAGTACGGGTTCTGAGACGGCATGAAAATCGCCATTTCCGGCAAGGGCGGCGTGGGGAAATCGACCCTCGCGGCCGCCCTGTCGCTCATCCTCGCCGAGCGGGGCTCCAGGGTCATCGCCGTCGACGCGGACCCCGACGCTAACCTGGCCCAGGCCCTCGGCATCCCCGAATCGGAGCAGGCGAAGATCGTGCCGATCGCCCGGCGGGCAGCCCTCATAGAGGAACGCACGGGGGCCAAGGTCAACCAATACGGCCAGATCTTCAAAATCAACCCCCGGGTGTCGGACATCGCCGACACCTACGCCTTCAATCACCGGGGCGTATCCCTCCTCGTGCTCGGCGCCATCGAGCGCGGAGGCGGGGGCTGCGCCTGCGCGGAGAGCATTCTCCTCAAGGCCCTCGTCACCGACCTCGTGCTCTTCAAGGGCGAGACCCTCGTCATGGACATGGAAGCCGGCGTCGAGCATCTCGGCCGCGCCACGGCGAAGGGCGTCGACGAAATGGTCGTCGTCGTCGAGCCGGGACAGAGGTCCATGGAGTCGGCGAGGCGGATCATCAGGATGAGCGCCGAAATCGGCCTGCCCGACCCCGTCTTCGTGATAAACAAGGCCAAGGGTTCCCGCGACGAGGAATTCGCCGTTCGCGGAATCGCCGAAGCGGCGGTCGAAGAAGGGCGGGCTCCTCCCCTGGTCGTCGGCCTCATCCCCTATTCCGACGAGATCAGGGATTCCGATCGGGACGGCAGGGCCGTCCTCGACGCGGTGGGGCCCGAGCTCCGCGCGAGGTTCGTGGAGATAGCCCTGCGCCTCTCGGAAAGAAAGGCGGCGCGCGGATGAGCGGCACCATCGCCGTCACGGGAAAGGGCGGCGTGGGAAAGACGACCATCGCGAGCCTCGTCGTGCGCGCCCTCGTCGAATCCGGCCGGGGCCCCGTCCTCGCCGTGGACGCCGATCCCAATTCCTGCCTGGACGTCGCGCTGGGCGTCACCGTCGAGCGCACGATCGGGAAAATCCGCGAAGAGGCCCGGGAGACGGCGGCGCAGGGCATGGGCGCAGGCATCTCGAAACAGCAGTTCCTCGAGCTCCGCATCGCGGAGAGCCTGGTCGAGCGCGAGGGCTTCGACCTCATCGCCATGGGCAGGCCCGAGGGCGCAGGCTGCTACTGTTACGCGAACAACGTGCTCAAGGACGCCCTCGGTCGACTCGCGCGGAATTATCGTACCGTCGTCCTCGACAACGAAGCGGGCCTGGAAAACCTATCCCGTCGCATCGCCCAGGAAGTGGCCGTCCTGGTCCTCGTCTGCGACGCGACCTACAACGGCATCGAGACCGTAAAGCGCCTCTTCGAGCTCGCCGGCGAAATGAAGGTGAGCTACGCCAAGCTCGCCGTCGTCGTCAATCGCGCAAAGGGGAGGGAGCTGCCCCAGCGGGCCGCGGAGCTCTCCGCGCTCTTTTCGACGCCTCACGTGATCACCCTTCCCTTCGACGCCCAAATAGGCGAATTCTCCGAATCCGGCCGGACGGTGTTCGAGCTGCCCGCGGACAACCCATCCTTCGCCAGGCTCAAGGAATTCCTCTCCGCCCTGCTTTGATAATTTGCGAGATCTCTCAAGGAGAAATAGATGGCGAACGAAACAATGGTCCCGGTCGACCGGGCATGGGACAAGGCCTCGGTCCGGATCCTCGAAAAATCCCTGGTCGACGGCGTAGATACCTGTTTCACCCGCATGGATGCCCAGCGCAACCAGTGCGGCTTCGGGAAGTCGGGCGTCTGCTGCAAGATCTGCCACATGGGTCCCTGCCGCATCACCGCCAAGGCCCCGCGGGGCGTCTGCGGGGCCGACGTGGACACGATCGCGGCGAGGAATTTCCTCCGCGAGGTTTCCGGCGGGACTTCGGCGCACTCGGACCACGGCCGCCACCTCGTCCTGAAGCTCAAGAAAGTGGCCGATGGCGGCGGCGGCGACTACGTGATCAAGGACGAGGCCGCCCTCCGGCGGGCCGCGAGATCGTATGACGTGAAGGAAGAGGGCCGGACGAAAAACGAGGTCGCCTCCGAGCTCGCCGACGTCTTCATAGGCGAGTTCTCCTCCCAGGAGGAAATCTTAAAGACCCTGGCCCTCGCTCCCGAGAAGCAGCAGGCGCGCTGGCGCAGGACTGGCGTCCAGCCTTATGGCATCGACCGGATGGTCGTAGAGGCGATGCACCGCACTACGATGGGAGTCGACCACGACTACCGCAACCTCCTCCTTCACGCCTTCCGGACCGCCCTGGCCGACGGCTGGGGCGGATCGCGGGTCGCGTCCATAACCTCGGATATCCTCTTCGGTACGCCGAACCCGATCCGATCGGAAGTGAATCTCGGCATACTGGGAGCGAAGACCGTGAACATCCTCGTCCACGGCCACGAGCCCGCGCTCTCGGAGATGCTCGCCGTCGCGGCGCAAGACCCCGAGATCATAAGCTACGCCAGGGAGGCGGGCGCCGAGGGCGTCACGCTGGCGGGAATCTGCTGCACCGCGAACGAGGTGCTCATGCGGCACGGCATCCCGGTCGCGGGCAACTTCCTCCAGCAGGAGCTCGCCGTCATCACCGGCGCCGTGGAGATGCTCATCGTCGACGTGCAGTGCTGCATGCCGAGCCTCCCCGAGGTCGCGGCCGCCTACCATACCGAGATCGTCTCCACGACCGACATGGCGAAGACCATCGGCGCGCGGCACCTCGCCTTCGACGAGGGCGACGCCCTCGCCTCGGCAAAGGCCCTCATACGACGCGCCGCCGACAATTATCGGCGCCGCGACCCGGCGAAGGTTCTCATCCCCGACGTCAAGAAACCCCTCGTGGCCGGCTTCTCGGTCGAGGCGATCAAGTACATGATGGGCGGGAAATACCGCGCCTCGTTCCGGCCCCTCAACGACGCCATCATCCAGGGAAGGATCAAGGGAGTGGTCGGCATCGTCGGATGCAACAACCCCAAGCAGAAGCTCGACGCCTACATGAACATCCTCGCGGCCGAGCTGGTGGCCAACAACGTCCTCGTCCTCAAGACCGGCTGCGCGGCGATCGCGAGCGGGAAGGAAGGGATGCTCAGTCCCGAGGCCGCCCTCGAAAAGGCCGGCCCCGGCCTACGGGAGGTCTGCGAGGCGATAGGCATTCCTCCCGTCCTCCACCTGGGCTCCTGCGTCGACAACGTGCGCATCCTGGAGGCCGCGACCGAGATCATCTTCGAAGGCGGCCTCGGGGACGACATGGCGGGCCTCCCCGCCGTGGGCGTCGCCCCGGAGTGGATGAGCGAGAAGGCGATCGCGATCGGATGCTACTTCGTCGCCTCGGGCGTGGACGTCGTCCTCGGGAACCCCTTCTATATTTCGGGATCGGCCAACGTGACGAAGTTCCTGAACGAAGACACGAAGGAGCTCTTCGGGGCATCCTTCCACGTGGAGGAAGACCCGATCAAGGCCGTCCGGACCATACTGGAGCTCCTCGACGCGAAGCGCGAGAAGCTCGGCATAAACAAAAAGAGCGAGCGGAAGCTCCTCGACATGAAGGACAGGAGGGCCCACGGTGTCTAAGATAATCGCGACGAGCGCCATAGACGGCGCCGTGGCCTGGGTCGCCCAGGCGGAGGCGAAGCTCGCCGAGGCGATCGGCGCCAAGGGGGCGGACTGTCCCGTCGCCTTTCCCTCGACAGCCTATTACCTGCCGATCATCCACTCCCTGACCGGGATGAAGGTCCAGAGGCTCGAGGAGATGCGCGAGGTCATAGCCGAGGCGAAGCGCCTCCTCCCGGCGAGGCCGAGCGAATCCAACTGGCTCCCCTACCTGGGCAACGCCCTCGACGCGGGGGTCGCCGCGCTTTTCGCCTGCGAGATCATCGAGGCCTGCAAGTACGCGATCGGCCCGAACCCCGTCGACGGCATCTGGCTCGGCGCGGCCAACGACGTGATCCTGCGCGAGCGCGGCGTCGAATTCGTCGACGGCTCGGCCCCGGGCTTCGCCGCGATCACCGGCGCCGCCCCGACCAACGCGATCGCCGTCCGGATCGCCCGCGAGCTCCAGGAAAAGAACCTCTACGTCTTCATGGGCGGCTCGACGAACGGAAAACAGTTCGCCGACCAGCTCGCCGAGGAAGGCGTCCAGCTCGGCTGGGAGACCCGCCTCGTCCCCTTCGGCAAGGACGTCTCCGCCCTCGTCTACGCCCTCGGTTTCGCCAACCGCGCCGCCCTCTCCTTCGGCGGGATCAAGGCCGGCGACTCGCTCGGCAACCTCAAGTACAACAAGAACCGCATCTTCGCCTTCGTCCTCGCCTTCGGCGAGGTGACGCCAGAAAAGTACGCGATCGCGGCGGGCGCCATCAACTACGGCTTCCCCGTCATCGCCGACACGGCCATCCCCCAGATTCTCCCGACGGGGGTATGCACCTACGAGCACGTCGTGTCCTCCGTCCCCTACGAGACGATGGTCGAGAGGGCCCTCGAAGTCCGCGGCTGCAAGGTCAAGGTCGCCAAGGTCCCGATCCCCGTGGCCTACGGTCCCGCCTTCGCCGGCGAACGGATACGCAAGGTCGACGTCCACGCCGAATTCGGCGGGAACATCACCACCGCCTTCGAATTCGTCACGAGCGTCGAAATGGACCAGATCGAGGACGGCGTTATCGAGATCATCGGCCCCGACATCGACGCGATCGAGCCTGGCTCCGCCCTTCCCCTCGGCATCTGGGTCGAGGCCGCGGGCCGCAAGATGCAGGGCGACTTCGAGCCCATCCTCGAGCGGCAGATCCACCACCTCGTCAACGGGGCCGAGGGAATCTGGCACATGGGCCAGCGCGACATAGTCTGGACCCGCGTCTCCAAGTCGGGATTCCAGAAGGGCCTCCGGCTCCGCCATTACGGCGAGATCATCCACGCCAAGCTCCTGGCCGACTATCCCGCCATCGTCGACAAGGTGAAGGTGACCCTCATCACGGACAAGGACGAGGTGGAGCGCCGAGTCGCCGTCGCCCGCAAGATCTACGACGAGCGCAACCGCCGCCTCGAGTCGATGACGGACGAATCGGTCGACACTTTCTATTCCTGCCTCCTCTGCCAGTCCTTCGCCCCCGACCACGTCTGCATCATCACGCCGGAGAGGCTCGGCCTCTGCGGCGCCTACAACTGGCTGGACGGGAAGGCCGCCTTCGAGATCGACGAGACCGGCCCGAACCAGCCGGTCAGGAAGGGCGAGACCCTGGATCCCGTCCAGGGTGTCTGGAAGGACGTCAACGATTTCGTCTTCATCAACAGCCACAAGGCGGTCAAGCAGTTCAACGCCTACTCGATCATGAATAACCCCATGACGAGCTGCGGATGCTTCGAGGTCATCTGCGCATACGTCCCCGAGGCCAACGGCATCATGGCGGTCAACCGCGAGTACCAGGGCGATACGCCGATCGGCATGACCTTCTCGAGCCTCGCCGGCTCGGTCGGCGGCGGCCAGCAGACCCCCGGCTTCATGGGCTGCGGGAAGATATTCCTCACCTCGAGGAAATTCCTCTACGCCGACGGCGGCATCGGAAGGCTCGTCTGGATGCCGAAGGAGCTCAAGGCCATCCTCGAGGAGGACCTCAAGAAGCGCTTCGCCGAGGCGGGTCTGGAGGGCGCCTTCGACAAAATCGCCGACGAGACCGACGCGATCGAGGCCTCCGACCTCCGGGCATACCTTGAGAAGATGGAACACCCCGCGCTCTCGATGCCGGATATCGCCAACCTGGGTGGGGGGGACGCCAGCGCCGAAAGCTCCGGCGCCGAACACCAGGTCGCCGCCGCCGTGGAAGCCAAGGCCGCGGAGCTCGGCGGGGAGTCCCGCGAGGGTGGCGTCGCGACGGTGTTTCCACCATCGGCCCCGACCGAAGAGCTCATTCGCCAGATTAAGGAACAAATCAAGGCGGAGATAGCCAACGAGCTCAGGCCCGCCGTCGCCCGCGAGATCGTAGGGGACATCATCGATTCGCTGCGGATGAAATTCCTCGGCGAAAAGCCAGCGGAAAAGGACGCGATTCCCGGACCGGCTCCCGTCGGTGCGACGCCCGTCGGTGCGACGCCCGTCGTTAAGACGCCCGTCGGTGCGACGCCCGTCGGTGCGACGCCCGTCGTTAAGACGCCCGTCGTTAAGACGCCCGTCGTTAAGACGGGACTGACCGCAGCCCAGCGATTCGCCGGCATCACGGCCTTCGTTCCCCGGAAGGAGACCGCCGAGTGCCCCATCTGGACCGTAAAGCTCGGCGCCACGAAGGCCGAGGGCGGCACTCGAGGCAGGACTTTCTCGGTAGGAGGACAGACCGGCATGCCCTTCCACCATTGGGAGGGTTCGATGCCGAACCGGCCCCTCGTCGCGATGGAGGTCTTCGACGTCGTCTCGGAGAAGTACCCCGACGTCCTCAGGAAAATGTACGGGGAGCTCCTCTCCGACCCAGCGCGAATGGCCAAGATCTGCGTCGAGAAATACGGCGCCGACCTCATCTCGGTCAGGCTCGAGGGGAGCCATCCCGAAAAGGGAGATCGCAGCCCGGACGACGAGGTGAAGCTCGTGAAAAGCGTCCTTCAGGCGGTCGACGTCCCCCTCATCATCACCGGGCACAGCCACTACGAGAAAATCAACGAAGTGATGAAGGCGGTAGCCCAGGGATGCGAGGGCGAGAATCTTCTTCTCAGCTGGGTCGAGCAGGACAACTACCGCTCCATTGCCGGCTCGGCGATGGCCTACGGCCACTCGATCGTCTCCCAGAGCCCCATCGACGTCAACATCGGAAAGCAGCTCAACATCCTCCTGGGCAACATGGATTTCAAACAGGAACGGATAGTGATGGACCCGATGACCGGAGCCACGGGCTACGGCATCGAGTACAGTTACTCGGTGATGGAGCGGATCCGTCTCACCGCCCTCGGCGGGGACAGGATGCTCGCCGGTCCCCTTATAGTCTCGCCCGGCCAGGAATCCGCAAAGATCAAGGAGTCCAAGGCCCTCGAGGCCGACTTCCCCGAATGGGGCTCCTTGAGCCGGCGCGCCGCGCTCTGGGAGCTCGGCACCGCGATGGGGCTTCTCCAGGCCGGCGCCGATATTCTCATCATGTACAATCCCGAGGCCGCAGTGGCGCTCCGGAAATCTATCGATCGCCTGATGGCGAACTAGCGGAGGTCGGAAATGGCGCTATCGGGTCTCGACATTCAGAAGCTCCTCCCCAAGACGAACTGCAAGGAGTGCGGATCGAACACCTGCCTCGCCTTCGCGATGAAGCTCGCCGGGAAAAAAGCGAAGCTCTCCGAATGCCCCTACGCTTCGGACGAGGCGAAACGCATCCTCGGCGCCGCCAGCGAGCCGCCGGTCAGGTCGATCGGCTTCGGGGCGGAAAAGAAGGTCAAGCTCGGGGACGAGACCGTCCTCTACCGGCACGAGAAGACCTTCGTCAACCAGAATCTCTTCGCGGTGGACATCCGCGACGACGAGCCGGCCGCGAAGATCGACGGGACCCTCGCTTGGATCCGCGACTACGTCGTGGTGCGGGTCGGGATGAGCCTCATCGTAGACATGGTCTCGGTCACGCAGAGGGGGACGGAGAGCGGAAGATTCGTCGCCCTGGCGAAAAAAGCCTGGGAGACGGCCCAACGGCCCCTCGTCCTGCGCTCGAGGGACCCCGCGGCCCTCGTTCTCGCGGCCGAGGCAGTCAAGGGCTCGGGTTCCATACTCGTGGCCGCCGACGAGTCGAGCGCGGATCTCCTCCGGGCCGCCGCCACGGCGAACGGCCACGCCCTCGCCCTCACCGGAGGCTCGCTCGACGAGATCTGCGCCCTCTCGGGCCGGCTCAAGGCCGAGGGCTTCGACGAGATCGTCCTGCAGCTGCCCACCCATTCCCTCGCCGAGCAGTTCCAGGTCAATTCGCTCGCACGGCGCATGGCGATCAAGGAGAACTACAAGCCCCTGGGATATCCCTTCCTTCGCTACCTCGAATCGGGGGACCTCATGGAGGACAGCGCCTCCGCGATGGTCGAAATCTGCAAGTACGGCGGCATAGTCGTCCTCCCCGAATTCGACGCCGCCCAGCTCGTCACCCTCATGACCCTCCGCCTCAACATCTACACGGACCCCCAGAAGCCCATCCAGGTCGAACCGAAGGTCTACGCGATCGGCGATCCCACGCCCCAATCCCCCGTCTTCGTGACGACCAACTTTTCCCTCACCTATTTCATCGTGTCGGGCGAGATCGAAAACGCGGGCACGAGCGCCTGGCTCGTCATTCCGGAATGCGAGGGGATGAGCGTCCTCACCGCGTGGGCGGCCGGCAAGTTCACCGGGGCGGGAATCGTAAAGGCGGTGAAGGAATACGGCCTCGACGAGAAGAGCGAATCGAAGACCCTCGTCATTCCCGGCTACGTCGCCCAGGTTTCGGGCGAGATCGAGGAGGGCCTCCCCGGGTGGAAGATACTGGTCGGGCCCCAGGACGCGGGCGACATCGAGAGCTTCGTGAAGGCCCGACTGGCGAGTTAATGATGTGTAGGATTAGCGGTGCCTGATATCAGATTCCTGCCTTCCGGCCTCGTGGTTTTGGCAGAGCCGGGGACGAGGCTTCTCGAGGCCGCGAGAGAGGCTGGCATCGAGCTCGACTCGCCCTGCGGCGGGAAGGGCACCTGCGGCAGGTGCATAGTCAGGATCGCTTCGGGGGACGCTGATTCGGAAAGCCTGGGCATCCTTTCGCGGACCGCCGTCGCCGAGGGCTATGTCCTGGCCTGCACGACGCGGGTACTCAAGTCCCCTCTGGTCGTCGAGATCCCCGAGCGCTCGGGCTGGAAGGGCGGGCAGTTCACCGACGCCGAGGAGGACCTTTCCCTCGTGAGCCGCGAGCTGCTCCCGACCAAGTGGGAGTTCGAGCCCCTCGCCATGAAGTGGCTCCTCGACGTCCCGGAGCCCCGGCGGGAAGACGGACTTTCGGACATCGACCGCCTCACGCGCTCCTTCGCGAGGGACTGGGGCCGGGGCGAAGTCCTCTATCCACTGAGCGTCCTCAGGAAGGTGGCCGACGCCCTCAGGGCGGAGGGCGGGAAGGTGACGGTGAGCGTCATCCGTGACGGCGACACCTTTCACATCATCGACGTCGAGTCGGACGACCGCACGAGCCGCCATTACGGGCTCGCGGTAGACATCGGGACGACGACGATAGCCGTCCAACTGGTCTTCCTCCCCCTCGCGAAGCCGCTCGGGACGCGGAACGACTACAATGCCCAGGTCTCCTGCGGCCTTGACGTGATCTCCCGGATCAACTACGCGCGCTCTCCGGGCCGTCTCGAGGAGCTCCGCGAGCTCGCGCTCGGGACGGTGAACAGGCTGATCGCCCTTGTCTGCGAGGCCCACGACGTGAGGCCGGAGGAGATAGCCAACGCGGTCGTCGCCGGCAACCCCACGATGATCCATCTCGCCCTGGGGCTCAAGCCGGAATACCTCAGGCTCGATCCCTACACCCCGACCGCGTCGAGGCTTCCCTATATGACGGCCCGCGAGGTCGGCATCGACATCAACCCCGAGAGCTGGGTCTATTTCTGTCCGTCGGTGGGAAGCTACGTCGGGGGCGACATAACGGCGGGTATCCTCTGCACCGACATAGTCGGCACCGACAATGTCGGTGCCGAGGCGACCGAGGAGGGACTCTCGCTCTTCATCGACATAGGCACCAACGGCGAGATCGTCATCGGCAACCGCGATTTCCTCATGACCTGCGCCTGTTCCGCCGGGCCGGCCTTCGAGGGAGGCGGCATCGAGTGCGGCATGAGGGCAGCGGTCGGCGCCATCGAGCGCGTCCGCGTGGATCCGGCGACCGGCTCGCCGACCGTCTGGACCGTCGGCGGGGTAAAGCCCCTGGGGATCTGCGGCTCCGGGATGATCTGTCTCCTCTCCGATCTTTACCTGACCGGCTGGATGGACGGCCAGGGGAGGCTCTCGCGGGACCGCTCGTCGCCGTCGATAGAGGTCGAGGGCAGGCGCGCGCGCTATCTCCTCGCGCCGGCCGAGGAGAGCGGGACGGGCAAAAGCCTCTACATCACCGAGATCGACATCGACAACATCATCCGCGCCAAGGCGGCGATCTTCTCGGCCTGTTCGATGATCCTCGAAAAACTGGGCTTAAGCTTCGACGATCTGGAGCGCCTGTATATCGCCGGCGGATTCGGGCGCTTCCTCGACATAGGCCAGGCCGTCGTGCTGGGGCTCCTCCCCGACCTGCCGCGGGAGCGTTTCACCTACCTTGGAAACTCGTCGCTCACGGGCGCCTACATGGTCCTCGTATCGCGCGACTTCAAGAGGCGGATGGAGGAAGCGGCCGCTCGGATGACCTACATCGACCTGGGATCCGAAGCCTCGTACATGGACCATTACACGGCGTCGCTCTTCATTCCCCATACGGACCTCGCTCGCTTCCCTTCGGTCGCTCGCTATCCTTCGGAAGCGGCCCGGAAGTCGAAGGGCTAGGGCATCGTGCCTCAGAAAGAAGCCCGGGACGAGGCGATCCGCCGGGCCAAGGAAGGGCTGGAGGTCGATCTGGGATCGGGAGGCGAAAGCGTCGCCCAACGCTGCTCGCGGCTGGGCCTGCCCGAGCCCGCCGACGGCTTCATCGAGTTCCCCCTCTTCGGGTCGCCAGCGCGCCTGGAGCTGTCGACCCTCGCCCTGACGGAGGCCTCGGGCGGGGAACGCTCGCAGACCGACCGGATACTCTTCTATCACTATTTCTCCGCCAAGGGAGCCGTAGCGGCGGGCGGCGAGCTCATCTCGTTTCGGGACCTGACGGGGGGAGCCTTCTATTGGGAGCCCTTCCGCTCTCGAACCTGCCTTCCCCTCGCGGGCCGATACGGCGACGACCCGACCGGCCTCCGGAGGGCCCTTTCCCGCTACGACTGGAGCGAGCTCGAGCTCGGCGACTTCGCGGCCCGCGTCCACGGCATGGGCAATCTTTTCTTAACTATCGTCGCATACGCCGCCGAGGAAGGGCTCGGAGCGGAGATCATCGTCCTCTTCGATCCCGTCATAAAGCGCGTTTACCGGGCGGAGGACGCCGCCGCATTCGCGAGCAGGATATGCCTGGCGATGCTGTAGCCGGTCTGGATGCGATGCCCTCCTTCGTGGCATACTCGTCCATTCCAGGAGGGGCATCGTGTACAAACCGGTCGATCCGAAAGTCAGCTTCCCGAGAATGGAAGAAGACATAGTTCGATTCTGGGAATCGAACCGGATTTTCGAGAAGTCGATTTCTCAGCGCGAGGGCAAGGAGGAATTCGTCTTCTACGACGGCCCCCCCTTCGCGACCGGCCTGCCCCACTTCGGGCACTTCGTGCCCGGCACGATCAAGGACATAGTCCCCCGCTACAAGGCGATGCGCGGCTTCAGGGTCGAGCGACGCTTCGGCTGGGACTGCCACGGCCTCCCCGTCGAGAACCTCATCGAGAAGGAGCTCGGCCTCGACTCGAAGACTGACATCGAACGTTTCGGCATCGCCAACTTCAACGAGGCCTGCAGGGCCTCGGTCCTGCGCTACGTGAAGGAATGGCGCACTATCATGACCCGCGCCGGCCGCTGGGTCGACTTCGACCACGACTACAAGACGATGGACCCCGACTACATGGAGTCCATCTGGTGGGTCGTCAAGAGCCTCTGGGACAAGGGCCTCGTCTACGAGGGCCACTACATACTCCCCTACTGTCCGCGCTGCTCGACGGTGCTCTCCAACCACGAGCTCGCGCTGGGCGGCTACAAGGACGTCCACGACCCCGCGATCACCGTCAAGTTCAAGGTCTTAGGAGAGGAATCGACCTTCCTCCTCGCCTGGACGACGACGCCTTGGACTCTGCCGTCCAACTTGGGCCTCTGCCTCGGCCCGGACATAGACTACGTCCTGGTGCAGGACCCAGGCGTCGTGAAAAAGGCCGGCGCCGTCGGGGAGCGTTACATCCTCGCCGAGTCCCGCCTCGGCGCTTACTACAAGGAAAACGAAAAACCGGAGATACTCTGGCGCAAGAAGGGCGCGGAACTCGTCGGCATCGAGTACGAGCCCCTCTTCCCTTATTTCGCCGAGCTTCGGGAGCCTCGCGACGGTAGTCGCGGCGCGTTCCGCACGCTCACTGGGGCGCACGTCACCACCGAGGACGGCACCGGCATCGTCCACACCGCGCCGGGCTTCGGCGAGGACGACCACGAGGTCATGAAGGGCTCGGGCGTGCCCACCGTATGCCCCATCGACGCCGAGTGCAAATTCACCGACGAGGTGAGCGACTACGCCGGCGTCTTCGTGAAGGACGCCGACAGGGCGATCATGGACAGGCTCAAGGCCGAGGGCAAGCTCGTGCGCCGCGAGCAGATACTGCACGCCTACCCGCACTGCTGGCGCTGCTCCCACCCGCTGATCTACCGAGCGATCGGCAGCTGGTTCGTCAAGATCGAGCCCATCAAGAAAAAGATGCTCGCTGCCAACTCCAAGGTCTATTGGGTGCCCGACCACATCAAGAACGGCCGCTTCGGCAAGTGGCTGGAGAACGCCCGTGACTGGGCGATATCCCGCAGCCGCTATTGGGGCAATCCCCTACCCATCTGGAAGTGCCCCGACTGCGATAAAACAATCTGCGTCGGCTCCCGCGCGGAGCTCGAGAAGCTCTCGGGCGTGAAGCTCACCGACCTGCACAAGCACTTCGTCGACGAGGTGGCCGTCCCCTGTTCCTGTGGCGGAACGATGAAGCGCATACCCGAGGTCCTCGACTGCTGGTTCGAGTCGGGCTCGATGCCTTATGCCCAGGTCCACTACCCCTTCGAGAACAAGGAGCACTTCGAGGAGCACTTTCCCGCCGACTTTATCTGCGAGGGCCTGGACCAGACCCGCGGCTGGTTCTACTCGCTCACCGTCCTTGCGGCAGGCCTTTTCGGCGAACGCGCCTTCAAGGCCTGCGTCGTCAACGGCCTCGTCCTGGCCGAGGACGGCAAGAAGATGTCCAAGTCGCAGCGCAACTATGCCGACCCCATGGAAGTGATGAGCCGTTTCGGTGCCGACGCGCTCAGGCTCTTCCTCATGGATTCACCGGTCACGCGGGGCGACGACCTCTGCTACTCCGACGAAGGCGTCAAGGACGTGCTGAAAAGCGTGATCATCCCGCTGTGGAATTCCTACGGCTTCTTCGTCACCTACGCGAACATAGACAGGTACCCCGAGGGGATGTCCGAGGCGGCGATACTTTCCGGAACCGGATCCGGCAGCGATGGCGCGCGCAATCCCCTCGACCGCTGGGTGCTCTCGCTCTGCGAGGCCCTCGTCCTCGACGTGGGAAAGGCCCTCGAGAAATACGACATGCAGGGCGCGATCGCGCCCATAGTGGACTTCATCGACAGCCTCAACAACTGGTACATACGCCGCTCGCGCAGGCGTTTTTGGCGAGCCGGTACTGATGACGACAAGGCCGAG
Source organism: Rectinemataceae bacterium (assembly GCA_049513895.1). Taxonomy (GTDB): domain Bacteria; phylum Spirochaetota; class Spirochaetia; order Treponematales; family Rectinemataceae; genus UBA1306. The sequence continues at coordinate 21,341 of JBEKVO010000012.1, forward strand.
GCCTACGCCGTGCTGCGCCGCGTCCTCGTCCGTCTGGTCACGGTGGCCGCGCCCATCATGCCCTTTATCACCGAGGATATCTGGCGCAACATCCGATCGGCCGGCGATCCCGAATCGGTCCACCTCTGCGACTGGCCGCTTTACGAGGCTTCGCTGCGAGACGTGGAGCTCGAGCGCAAGATGTCCTCCGTCCGCCACGCGGTATCGATGGGCCGAGCCCTCCGCGTGCAGAACGACGTCAAGATCCGCCAGCCCCTCGCGGCGCTCCACCTCGTCACGCGCGACGCGGCCGAGCGGGCGATGCTCATGGAGATGGAGGAGATACTCCGCGACGAGCTCAACGTGAAGCGCGTCGCCTTCCGCGACAACGAGGAGGACCTCGTCGAGTACTCGGCGAAGGCCAACTTCCGCGTTCTCGGCAAGGAGCTCGGCAAGGGCATGAAGGCCGCCGCCGAGGCCATCGAGCGGCTTTCGGGCGCGGAGATAGCGAGCCTCCTCGAGGGCTCTGTCCTCGAGCTCGAGGTCGCGGGCAGGACTGTCGAGGTCACGAAGGACAAGGTCGACATACGCCGAGCCGAGAAGGAGGGCCTCAAGGTGCTGAACGAGGGAAGTCTCACCGTCGCCCTCGACATGGAGATATCCGAGGAGCTCGTCGCCGAGGGCTACGTGCGCGACCTCGTGCGCGGCGTGCAGAACCTCCGCAAGGAAGGAGGCCTCGAGGTGACCGACAGGATCAAGCTCGCCCTGGCCGGCGACGCGGACCTGAAGCGCGCCCTCGACGCCTTCATGGAATTCGTGAGCTCGGAGACCCTGGCCACGTCGGTGACCTGGGCCGAGGGCGCCGCCGTCCCCGGCTTGGCGGGGGCCTTCTCGGACATCGAGGCCGGTGACAAGACCTGGAGGGCGGAAGTCTCCAAGGCCTGAATTCCCGCTCTTAATGATGTTTGCTATTTGATGAGTTCATGCCAAAGGCATGAACTCTAAAGGTAAACATTATTGAGAGGCTTGCATGCGTTCGCTCCAAATTGTCGCGAACGCCTCATTATGCAAGCTTCTATAGATCGACACAACAACAAGGTTGGAGCATCCATGCTTTCCACGGCGGAACGCGATGTGCGCGATATGCGCCTTTTTATCCTCGCCTCGGTGCTGATGGGCCTGGGCGCCTGCGTCAACTCCTCGATCTTCAACAATTACCTGAAGGACGTCTTCGACCTCGACGTCGGGCGCCGGACCTTCATCGAGTTCCCGCGCGAGCTGCCGGGCTTTCTCGTCAGCTTCTTCGTGGCCTCCCTCGCGCTCATGGGCGAAGTGCGGATAGCCTTCATCGCCAACCTCGCGGCCGGCGCGGGCATGATGGCCCTGGGCTGGATACCCTCCTCCTTCGCGCTCATGGTGGGCTCGGTCTTCGTCTACAGCTCGGGCCAGCACATATACATGCCCCTGGGCAACGCGATCGGCATGGGCTTCGCGGAGAAGGGCCGCGAGGGCTCGGTGCTCGGGAAAATTTTCGCGATCAACACGGTCGCCCTCGTCGTCGGCACGATGCTTCTCTTCGCCCTCCTGAAATACGCCGGCCTCTCCTATCGCGCCGCCTTCACGTCGGCCTCGATACTCTACCTCGCGGCGGCCCTGGCCCTCCTCGCGATGAGCCCGCGCAGGTCCGAGGGCAGGCCCCGCCGGATGGTGATCAAGAAGAAGTACTCGCGCTTCTACCTCCTCTCGGTCCTGTACGGCGCGCGCAAGCAGCTCTTCGTCACCTTCGGCCCCTGGATGCTGGTCGACCTCTTCAGGCAGCCGGTCGAGACGATGACTTTGCTTTTTCTCGTCATATCTATCGTGGGAATCGGGGCCCAGCCCCTGGTCGGCAGGCTCACGGACCGCTTCGGCCCGCGCAGGGTGCTCGGCGGCGAGGCCCTCCTCACCATCGGCGTCTGCGCCATATACGCCTTCGCTCCGGAGCTCCTGCCCGCCGGCCTCGCCGTCGTCGTAGTCTCCGCCTGCTTCGTCGTGGACCAGGCGGCCAACGCGGTGACCATGACGAGGGCCGTCTTCGTGAGCCAGATCGCCGAGAAGGCCGACGTATCGCCGACCCTCTCCTTCGGCATAACCATAGACCACGTCGTCGCGATGTTCCTGCCGATGCTCGGCGGCTTCGCGTGGAAGAGCGCGGGCGAGCGCGGCTACCGCTGGGTATTCATCGGCGGCGCCGTGGTCGCGGCCCTCAACTTCATCGTGACGCGAGGCATGCCCGAGCGGACCATGGCCGCTCGCGACGCGGCAGCCGCCGAGACCGTCTGAGCACCTGCACAAGGACAGCACATGATTCCAAAAATGGAGAAAAGCATTTCACACGGCGAACACGGAGGACACGACGGAGGATTTGCGAAAAGGGAACATCACCCTTTCAACACTTGATCCTTATTTTCTTGTGGTCGCCGTGGTCGCCGTGTGAAACTTAAAAGGACTCTTCCCCCTTCTTCATTTGACTCGCATCGGCCGTTTCGCTATCATCGCGGAATGATCCCCGAGAAGGTGCAAAAAGTACTCGAGGCCAACGGCCTCGAGGCCCTGGAATTCGAAAGCGGCAGCACGCCCACGGCCGAGCTCGCGGCCGCTCGCATCGGCGTGGAAGTGTCGCGCATCGCGAAGTCCCTTCTATTCAAGAGCAAGGAAGGCGCCTACTTCATGGTCGTCTGCCCCGGCGACAAGCGCCTGCCGCCGTCGGCCCTGAAGCGCGCCGCGGGCTCCAAGCTCTCGATGACCGACGCCGACGAGACCGAGCGGATCACGGGCTTCCGGCCCGGCGGAGTATGCCCCTTCGCGATCGAGGGCGTCCATATCCTGCTGGATGCGTCCCTGGGCGACTATGAGACCGTCTATCCGGCCGCGGGCACCGACGCGACGGGGGTGCCTACCAATCTCGCCCAACTCGCGCGGATAACGGGCGGCCGTCTCGTGGACTTTACCTAGAGTTATTCTCCGCTTCGGAAGCGTCGGCGATCTCGGCTATCCTGTCCATGGTTTCCTTGGACAGATAGTGCTCGATGCGGCAGGCGTCCCGTTCCGCGGTCTCCGGGCGCACCCCCACGACGTTCCGCAGGAAGGCCGTGAGGAGACCGTGCCTCCGCCGTATCTCGGAAGAGGCGTCCTTGCCCGCGGGGCTCAGGAATACCTCGCCGTAGAGCTCGTGCTCTATAAAGCCTCGGCGCTCCAGCTCGTGCAATGCGGCATGGACCGAGGGTTTTGAAACGCCCAACTCGCGGGCGATATCGGTCACGCGGGCCATTTTGGTCCTCTCGCGGAGGAGACCTATGGTCTCGAGATACATTTCCAGGCTCTCGGTCATGATTCTATCTACTATAACAGAGGGCAGCACCCCAGGCAAATATGGGTTTCAGCCCGAGGCGACTATTCTCTGAAGTAGGCCGCGATTAAATTTATGCTATAAAGCCTTTCGTCCGTCTGGGCTTCGTGCTAAGATAGGAGTATCTTCCATAAACACAGCAGGAGGATACATATGATCCGAGTTAAAAAGCCCTTAAAAACCATACTGATCCTGGTATCGGCCATCGCTATTCTCGCATCCTGCGCCACCAAGCCCAAGACGCCGGTACCTGAGCCCGTAGTTCCGCCGGTCGTGACGGCCCCGGTACAGCCCGAGCCCACCCCGGAAGTCGCTCCCGCCATCAGCCAGGAAGAGCTCGACGGGCTTCTCGCCGAGGCCAAGGAGCTCAAGAAAAAGGCCTTCGACCTCAAATTGTTCGAGGTCCTGCCCGACGACTATAAGGCTGCCGAGGCTCTCTACGCCAAGGGAGCCCAATCCTACGCCGACAAGGACGCGCCGGCCGCCAAAGAGGGGCTCGGCAACGCCATCTCAGCGTATAAGGATCTCATATCCCGAGGCATAGTGGCTATCGCCGCCGCAAAGAGAAAAGAGGCCGAGGACATGCGGAGCATCGCGGCCAAGGCAGGCGCCGATACCTCGCAAAGCGAGCGCTTCGGCGCGGGCGACGACTCCTTCCAGGCCGCCGCGACCCTCGTGGACGATTCGAAAGCCGAAGAAGCCATTCCGGGCTTTGAGGCGGCCAAGCTCTACTTCGAGCTCGCCTGGAAGCGCGCGATCGCGAGCGAACTCAGGCAGAGCATAGACGACAAGGACTTCGCCAAATGGGACTCGGGCAATTTCCAGCTCGCCGATAATAAATTCCAGGCCGAGGAAGGCTTCTGGGCGTCGGAAGACGTGAAGGACAGGGCCTCGGGCGTGGACGCCCTCGACGAGGCCATTCTCCGCTTCAACCTCGTTATCCAAAAGGGCAGGGAAATGACGGTCGCGACCATAAAAGGAAAGACCGACGAGTCCAAGCAGCGCGCCGAGGAAATAAAGGCCAATGTGGCGGTCAAGGATGAGTACGATGCCGCGCAAGCGCTTTATAACGAGGGATCCAGCGATTTGGCGGCCAAGGAATACGAGGCCGCGGCAGATACATACGATCGTTCCGGCGCCGGTTTCGACGAGGCCTACCAAGCGGCCGCGGTGAAAAAGACGAAGGCCGATAAAGCGATGAAAGCGGCAGACGAAGCCACCGCCGAGAGCCTGCGCAAGGCCGAGGAGGCCGATCCCCTCCTGCAGTCGACCTCGCCGTAAAGGGGGAAAACCATGAAAAAGTATTTGCTTTTCCTGATAGTCTTCATCGTCGCCTCGGGCCTGGCCCTCGGGGCTCAGAGCCTCGTGGATAATCCGAGCTATCAGAAAAGTCTGGAGCTGAATGCCAAGGCCGTCCAGTCCTACAACGACGGCGACTACGACGCCGCCGCGGAATACGCCTCGCAGGCCAAGGACTACGCGGCCCTCTCGGATCAATATGTCGATAAGATGCTCGCCAAGTCCAAGGCCGACAAATTGATCGCACAGGCCAAGGATAAGATGGATTGGGCCGACGGCATGGATGCCAAAACGCTCTATCCCGAGCAATACGGCAAGGCATCGGACGAATACTCGGCCTCGCTCGCCTCATATAAGACGGAAGACTATGCGGATTCCGCCGATAAGGCTCGCTTGACCATCGAGGCGGTGGACGCGATAGCCGTGGCCGACGCCGACGCGGCCATTGCCCAGGCCAAGAGCGCCCTTTCCGCGGCCGAGGCCATCTCGGCTCCGACCAATTATCCGAGCGAATACGGTCAGGCAAAAACCGACCTTACCGACGCCGTCGCCGCCTATGACGCCCAGGATTTCATCACGGCCGCACAGAAGGCGAGGGCCTGCGTCGCCGCGTTGGCTGGAGTCAAGGCCAAAGAGGAGATCATCTCCTGGCCGGCGGTCTACGTGGTCAGGCTCATACCGGCACGCCGCGATTGCCTGTGGCGCATCGCCGAGTATCCCTTCATCTACAACAACCCCTTAAAATGGCCCGTGATTTACAACGCGAACAAGAAGACCTTCCGTGATCCCTCCAACCCGAACCTCATTTTCCCCGGCCAAAAGCTCGCGATACCGAGCATCAAGGGCGAGACGAGAGAGGGTACCTACGATCCCAAGACAAATTACGAGCCCTTCCCCAAGAAGTAAAAACCGGATATCGGTAAAAGGGCTGCCTTAGGGCAGCCTTTTTTTTCCACTGAATGGGAAAATCTTGGTAAAACCAAAATATTTGGGCTTTATTTATCCTGACAATCGCTATAATATTGTCGAGTCCGGGATATGGAATCACCGGGCGAAAGGTCGTTGAGGCCATGGGCGATACTACGTACCGGGTCTATCCCTACCGTTGGGCGGTTCTCGGCTCTTTCATGCTCGTCAATCTCATGATACAGGCTCTCTGGATCGATTTCTCGCCGATCATGAGGGACGCGACATCGTACTACGGCGTCTCGGAGTCCGCGATCGTCTTGCTTGGCGAACTCTTCATGATCATCTACCTGCCGATGTCGATACCCGTATCATGGGCCATCGACCGCTTCGGATTCCGCAAGGCAACGGGCTTCGGCGCCATACTGATGGCCATCTTCGCCCTGGTGCGCGCCTTGGCCGGCCCGGGCTTCGTGCTGGTCATCATCGGAACCGTGGGACTATCGATAGCCCAGCCCTTCCTCATGAACGCATGGACCAAGGTGGCCGCGCACTGGTTCGCCGAGGGCGAGCGGGCGACCGCGGTGGGTCTCGTCACACTATCGACTCTCCTCGGCATCGCGGTGGGCATGCGCGCGAGTCCGGCCCTGGCGAAGGTCATGTCGATAGGCACGATGCAGTACGTCTACGCGGCGGCCGCGATTATCGCGACCCTCGCCTATGTCGTGATAGCTCGCGAGAACCCGCCGAGCCCCGCCGGCCCCGTCGGCTCGGGCGAGAAGGCCCTCATGCTGGACGGGCTCAAAAATGCATTGTCGGTTCCTTCCTTCAGGCTCTTCCTCATCGTGTCCTTTATCGGCATGGGCCTCTTCAACGGCCTCATGCTGCTGATCGGCGACATCGTGGGCCCCAGAGGATTCGACCCGTCGAAGGTGGGCACGCTGGGCGACATACTCCTGGTTGGCGGCATCTTCGGCGCCGTGGCAATACCCGCCATTTCCGACCGCATGGGCAAGCGAAGGCTTTGGATGCTCGTCGGCATCCTCGGCTCATTGCCCGGCCTGGCCGGAATGGCCATCGCGCACAGTTTCCTGCTGATCGCGGTCTCGTCCTTCTTCCTGGGCTTTTTCCTCACGAGCGTCATGCCGGTCGGCATGCAGTTCGCCACGGAGGTCACGTTCCCAACCCCCGAAGGCACCACGAACGGTCTGGTCCAGCTCTGCGGCCAATTCTCGGTGGTCTTCGTGTTCCTGATGCAGGCGATGAGAGGCAAGTCGGGGAGCTTCACCATGAGCCTCGTCGCATCGGGCGTCTTCGTTCTGGGCGCCGCCTGTCTGGTGCCGTTCATGAAGGAAGCGGGCGGGACCAAGCCCTTGGTCGCCACCGACAAGGCTTAATTTTTCTTCTTTGAGTAGAGCCAGCGGCCCGCCTTATCGGCTTCCGCCAGCAGGGCGATGAGCTCGCCGCGTATCTCTTCGATTTGGGCGCGCTCTTCCGGGAAGGGGCCGGAGATTTCCTGGACGAGGCGATCGCGCGCGGCGGAAAGGCCGAGCCCCAGCTCGAGGGCGAGGTGCCTGAGCCGGAGGATGAGCCTGAGGTCGGCGATCGAGTAGAGCCTGCGGCCGAAGGGGTCCTTGTGCGGCTGGAGCAGGGCTACCTCGCGTTCCCAATGACGGAGCGTCGATGAGGGCAATCCGAGTAGGCGTTCGACCACGCCCGTTGTATACCCTTTCATCCCCTACCTGTCGCGGCGCTCCCTCTTGCGCGGATCGACCGCCCTGGAAGAGGAGCGAGAGCCCTTGACGACGGCGCCCTTTCTCTCGACGCCGGCCTTCCTGCCGGCCGCGGAACGGAGAGCCTTATTGCCGACGACGCCCCTTTGAGCGTCGGAAGTCTTCTTGGCGGCGTTTTCTTTTCTCCCGGCGGCTTTTTTTTTGGCCGCGGCGGCCCTCTTTTCCGCCGGCCCAATTCGGGCCGATGGCCCTTGATGCGCCGCCACTTCGCGTTTCACCTTCTTGCTGGTCCCCGCGCGAGGAGCGGGAACCGGCCGTTTGGCGGCCTCTTTCATTTTCTCCGCCCTGGTGGGCGCGGGCCTTACGATGGGGACGTGGGAGGCTTTTACCTCGAGAGTCAGGGGTATCATGTCCATTCCGAGCTCATCGCGGATCTTGTTCCTAAGGAAGGATACGTATGCCTCGGTGACGGCGTCGGGCCGCGAGGCGAATATGACGAACTTTTGAGGATTCACGGAAGTCTGCACAGCGTAGCGCAGCTTGAAGCGAGTGCGGGGCCCGACGGGGGGGGGCGTCCGCTCGACCCAGGCCTCGATCGCCTTGTTGAGTTTGCTGGTCTCGATGCGTTTATTCAACTGCGCGTGGAGAGTGATGATGGTGGATACCAGCTTGTCCATCCCCTCTCCTTTTTTCGCGGAAAGGGGAATGACGGGCGCCCAGGCCATCTGGCCGAAGAAGAACCGCAACTTGTCGCGAGCGGCCTCGAAGGAATTCTTGAGGTCGGGCATCGTGTCCCATTTATTGAGGGCGAGGATCACGCCCCTGCCCTCTTCCACGGCGAAGGCGGCTATCTTCTTGTCCTGATCGGTGAGGCCTTCGACCGCGTCTATCATGAGTACGACGACGTCGCAGTCCTCGACCACGTGTATCGCGCGGTGGACCGAGTAGTACTCGACGTTCTCGGTGACCTTGCCCTTGCGCCGTATGCCCGCCGTGTCGAGCACCGTGAAGCGGCGCCCCTTGCGCTCGAAGCTGCCTTCGACGATGTCGCGCGTAGTGCCGGCGACCTCGCTCACGATGGACTTTTCCTCGCCGACGAGGCGGTTGAGCAGGGTCGACTTGCCCGTATTGGGTTTGCCCATTATCGCGAGCCTGATGGGCGACCGCTCCTCGTCGACCTTGACTACCCGCGAGAAGTCCAGGCGGGAAACGACTTCCGCCTCGAGGAAGCCTATATTGCGCCCATGCTCGGCCGACACGAAGACGACGGGATCGAAGCCCCAGGACGCGTGGGTCCAGGCGTCGGCGTCGCGGTCGGGCGAATCGGCCTTGTTGACGACCAGGAGCACCTTGGGCGTCCACTTGCGGAGGAGGGCGGCGAATTCCTCGTCCTCCGGAGTTATCGACATGGCGTCGACGAGGAAGAGGATGAGGTCGGCACCCTCGATGGAGGCGAGGCTCTTCGCGACGACGAGCTCGTCGAGGCCCCTGCGCTCGAGCTTGAATCCTCCGGTGTCTATCAGCCTGAAGACCCTGCCGCTCTCGCGCAGCTCGCAGACGGAGTCGACGGCGTCTCGGGTTACGCCGGGCGTCGGCTCAGTGATGGCCCTGCGCTTGTGCAGCAGGCGGTTGTAGAGCGTGGATTTGCCGACGTTCGGCCTTCCGGCTATGACGACGATGGGGAGGTTCTCGTAGCGGACGCGCGTAGCCGGCGCCGCGTCGGACCCTTCCTCGACCGTGGCCGTGTCGATCCGCTCCCCGCGGCTGGTTTTCTTTTCCAAACAATCGTCTCCTGATCGGGAAGCAATGGTTTCCCGATTCGGAAGAATACTACGCAAGCCGGGATGTAAGATAGGCTGCGACTTCGACGGAGGAGGAAAGGGCCATGGCGGCGCACGAGACGGCCCTGGCGTCGGCGAGGCTCGTGGAACGGATGGCGCGCTTGACGGCGGGAATGGAAGCGCCGGACATGGAGAACTCGTCGAGGCCGAGGCCGAGGAGAACCACCGCCAAGGCGGGATCGGCGGCCATTTCGCCGCACATCCCCACGGCGATGCCCGCGGCCCTGCCGTTTTCGATGGTTTTCTGGATGAGCCTAAGCACGGCGGGGTGATAGGGCTCGTGAAGGTAGGATACCTTCTCGTTGCCACGATCGACGGCCATCGTGTACTGGATGAGGTCGTTGGTGCCTATTGAGAAAAAGTCCGCCTTGCGGGCGAGAATGTCGCTCGCCATCGCGGCCGCGGGTATCTCCACCATGATGCCGATGGGAAGATCCATCGCCACTTTCTGGCCCTTTTCGAGGCACTCGTCGCGCGCGGCGCTGACGACGACGAGGGCGCGCTCCAGCTCGTCGGCGGTGGCGATCATGGGGAACATGATGCGCGTATCGCCGAAGACCGCGGCCCTGAGAATGGCGCGCAGCTGAGTCTTGAAAATGTCCTGGCGGCTCAGGCAGAAACGAATGGCCCTCCAGCCGAGCAGGGGGTTTTTCTCGTCCTGCGCGCCGAGCTCGGGGAGGACCTTGTCGCCGCCTATGTCGAGGGTCCTGATGGTCACTGGCCTGCCCTTCATCGACTCGATCACGCGCTTATACGCGAGGTACTGCTCCTCCTCGTCGGGCACGTGCCCGCCGAGAAAGAGGAATTCGGAGCGGAAGAGGCCTATGCCGTCCGCGCCGTGGGCGAGCACCGTGTCGGCTTCCTCGGGCACTTCTATGTTGGCCTTGACCAGGACGCGCCTCCCGTCGGTGGTGCAGGCGGGCAGGTCGCGCAAGGCGTCGAGCTTGCGCTGCAGCGCCATGGCGGCGCTGCGAGCGGCCGCGCTCCGAGCGATAGTCTCATCGTCGGGATCGCAGACGACGAGGCCGGTGTCACCGTCGACCGCGACGACCTTCGCCAGGCGCAGCTTGGACAGGGCGCCGGCCACGCCGAGGACGGCCGGTATCTCGAAGGCCCGCGCGAGGATGGCGACGTGGCTCGTGCGGCCGCCCGACTCGGTGACGACGGCCTTTACCCGCTCGCGGTTCATCGAAATCATGTCGGAGGGCAGGAGATCGCGCGCGACGAGGACGACGTCCTCGCGGAGCCCGGCGAGGCTGGGCCGCTGCCGCTCGAGCAGATGCCCGAGGATGCGCCGCGATACGTCCTGTATGTCGGTGACCCGCTCGCGCAGAGAGGGATCGTCGGCCTGACCGAGCTTGTCGGCGAACTCGCGCTCTATGTCCACGACGATCCGCTCGACGTTGACCAGGCTCTGACGCAATGAGCGTTCGATCCTTTCATGGAGGTCGGGATCGTCGAGCATGAGCAGATGGGACTCGAAGATCGCCGCCTGTTCCTCTCCGGCCTCGATCCTCGCCTTATCCCTGAGCGCGGTGACGTCGACCCTGGATTTCATCACTGCGGCCAGGAAGCGGGCCCATTCGGCGGCCACCTCCGACGCCTCGAGCGCGCGGACTGGCACGGAGGACGCGTCCTCGGCCGCGAAGAGGAAAACGTTCGCCACGGCGACGCCTGGGGACGCGGGAATGCCGGAAAGCTCGTTCATGCCGCCTCTAATGCAGGACGTTGTACGGATTCACGGTCCGGCCGTTCTTGAAAACGGAGAAATGGAGGTGCGGTCCCGTGCTGTAGCCCGTATTACCCGAGTACGCGATCATCTGTCCCGAGGCTACGCGCTGCCCCTCCTTGACCGACACCGCCTGGAGGTGGCCGTAGAGGCTCATCCAGCCCGCGTGGTGCGAGAGGACGATGTAGTTGCCGAAGCTCGAGTTGTAACCGGTCTCGGAGACGATGCCCTCCATGGCCGCGTGCACGGGCGTCCCCGTGTCCACGCCGATATCGAGGCCGTTATGGAAGACCCGTGTGCCGGTGAATGGATCGCTTCGCCAGCCGTACCAGCTGGATATCCAACCGCGGGCGGGCCAGCCGAAAAGGTCGCCCGAAATCTCGCGGAGGGTAAAAGACGCGAGCTTGGCGTCGGGGAGGAAGAGGCTCCTCCCCTCCGCCAGGGAGTCGGACATGAGGCCGTTGGCCTCGATGACGCGATCGGCGGAGACTCGGTTGGCGGCGGCGACCTTGGCCGCGCTCTCCCCGGCCTTGGCCGTATAGAGTATGCCCGACATGCTGGGCACCTTGAGTATCTTGCCCGGCTGAAGGGTCCTGGCGTTCTTGACCCCGTTGAAGCTGACGACCGTATCGAGGCTGACGTTGAAGCTATCGGCAATGCCGGAGAGGGTATCGCCCCTTTGAACCTTGTAGGCGGTGAAGTAGAGTCCGCGATCGACCCGACCCTCCGCCGCCTTGTCGCTCACCACCTCGGTCCCGCCTATCGCGGCCCCGCCGCTATTGGCGGCGGGACTGCCGCTATTGGCGGCGGGACTGCCCCGGCCCGAGGCGTCGCCGCGCGCGACTGCCGCCAAGAGGGGCGTGGTAGATACCGATCCGAAGAGGAAGAGGAGCGAGAACAAAAACAGGGACGATACCGCGGCGGCCTTTGGGGTGGCGAGCCGCTTAGCGATTGCCCGTCCGAGCGCTCGGGAATGCTCCTTCATCGTAATTCACACTTTACTCGAAGGACTCCGATCACGCAATCGGGATTTTCCCATTTCATTTGGGAACCGCCACGGCGTCCATCTCGACGCCCGAGGAAGCGGCGGCATCGTCGACCGCCGACTCGTCCACGGAGCCGCGGGGCAGGGGATGGGGCGGAGCGTCCCCGACAAGCACTACGAGCCTCGCCTGGGCCGACCAGTCGAATTCGGTCGCCGCCGCGTAGAGAGCCTCGAAGACCGCCTCGGGGATGTCTCGGCCCCCACCGGCGTGCAGGGAATCGAGCTCTGCGGCGAAGGACCCGAGGTCCCGCTCGAAATCGAAACGCTTGTATAAGTATTCCTCGAAGTAGTCCTTGAAGGCGACGAGGCCGAGGCGGAAGGAGGGAAAATCGGCGAGGCGCCTGGAAAGGGCGGCGGGGAGACGGGCCTTGAGCGCGTCGATGCCGTTTGCCATGGTGTCGGTCGTATCGAGGCAGAGAACCAAATCCAAGGACTTGCCCTTCTCCCTCGCGAGGAGGGCATCGATCTGGCCGACGATGTCCTTGTCCGAGGAAGCGTAGCGGAGCTCGCCTCCGCTGGCTTTGGCGATGGCTCCGAAGGCGGCGATAGTCTCGGGAATGTAGAGCTTCGCGTCGAAGGCGGGCTCGGGGGCCACGGGCGCGGCTGGCACGGAGGCTGGCACGGAGGCTGACGCGACAGGCGCCGTCCCAGTTGCGCTCGCGGGGCCCCGCGAGGCGGTCTGGCTGACGCGTACGACGAAGGGATTGTCGGCGAAGCCCCCCCTGTAGTCCGCGAAGGGTTTGGCGAAAGTCCGGATATTGATAAAGGTGCCGTCGTGGATAAAGACCTTGCCGGAGCGCGACCAGGGATAGCCCCAGGCCACGACCCAGGGGATGAAGATGTGGAAGGCGCGGCCGAAGAAGGCATCGGGCTCCGCAGTCGAGTCCACGAGGAAGTGGAGGTCGCTCGAGCTCGAGATGCTCTTGCCGCCAAGCACTCTTTTCTCGGCGCCGTTGACCGCGTTTTTCTCGAGGGCGCGATAGGCGAAACTATCGGACTTGTGCGCGGGATCCTTCGTGGACTCGGTGAGGAGGACGGAGCCCAAGCCCGCCTTCGCGCGCACGTACAGGTGATAGCCGCCGTCGCTCAGCTGTTCGATCCTGAGGTCTCCCGGCCCCAGCACCAGGGCCGGCACCGAGAAGAGGGGGCTGGCCAGGACGAGAATGAGGGCCGCGACGGACGCGGAGGAATAGGGGCGCACCCATTGATCATCGGCGCGCCGCGCCCCTCCCTTAATTATTCGAGGCAGCCGGCACGCGATATGAGCGTATCCGCTTCGAGTCCTCCCGGACTATCGAGGGGAAGTCGGCCAAGCCTTTCGCGCGCTGGGCGGGATCCAGGCCTCCCTCCATCCGGAAGCGGCGCTTGAGCTCGAGCACCCGCCTCACCGCTTCGTCGAGCCGGGAGGCGGGCAACCGTCTTTCCTTCACGGCCAGGACGATCGCGTCCCGCACGCGGGCGGCGGCGCGCATGTCGGTCATCATGAGAAGATCGGCGCCGGCGGCAAGGGCCGAGACGGCGGAGTCCTCGAGACTCGAACGCGCGGATAGAGCCTTCATCCCGAGGTCGTCGGTGATCGCGAGTCCTCGGAAACCCAGGCGCTTTCTAAGCTCGCCGTGGACTATCGCGGGCGAAAGACTGGCGGGGCGTTCGGGATCGAGGGCGGCGAATACCACGTGCGAAAGCATCACCGCGGAAACTCGGTTTCGGATCGCCGACGCGAAGCGAGGCAGATAATCGCGCTCGTAGACCGCCGTATCGATATCGAGCTTGGGGAGGACTTTATGCGGGTCCTCGCCGGCGTTGCCGGGGAAATGCTTGGCCACCGCGGCCACTCCCTCGGCCTGAAGGCCTTGGATATAGGCGCCCGCGGCGGCATCGACTACGGAGGCCTCGCGCCCGTAGGAGCGGGAGCCGAGAAAACCCTTATTTTCGTCGGTCAGGAGCTCCACGACCGGGGCGAGGGCCATGTTGACGCCGAGGGCGCGAAGCTCGGCCCCGGCCGAGTGTCCGAGGATGGATGCGTAACCGGCGCCCTTGGCGCCCACCTCGGAGGGCGGCGGTATTCGGTTGATGCCCTCGCCCTTGAAACGGAATACCGAGCCTCCCTCGTGGTCTATGGCCACGATGAGGGGAATCGGCAAATCGCTTCGCGATTTGCCCGACGGGGAATCTTGCGAACGCCCGCCGCGGGCGGTCGCCCCACGGGCGACGCTGTCCTGGAGAGAGGCAATATACTGCCCGAGATCGCCGGGCTCGAGCGGCAGGTTGAACCCGAAGAGGACGACGCCTCCCACGGGCATGCGCTCGAGGAGGGCGAGGGTATCGGCAGAAGGACTCCCCGAGCCCTCGACCCCGATAAGCAGGACTTGGGCAGCCTTTTGCCCAAGATCCAGGGCCGAGAGGCGGACGGAGAGTGTGGGCCTGGCGCAGGCACCGCACAAACAAAGGGCGGCAAAAAGAATCGCGGCAAGCCTGATTCGCGACGGGATCATGAGACGGCCGGAAATCCCGAAGCCCTCAGTCCAGGTGAAAGACTTCCACCAAGTCCACGCTCACCGGAGAGTTGTCGGGGTTCGTGTCCATGATGTCGGCCATGTAGTCCCACCACCGCCGTACGATTTCCTTGTTCCCGAGGTCCTGGGACGAAGACGAACCCATCTGCTTCTGCACGGCGAAGAGGATATTCGTCTCCTCGTCCAGAAAGATGGAGTAGTCGGCCACGCCGCTATCCTTGATCATCGCCGCGAGCTCGGGCCATATTTCGTCGTGCCGTTTCCGGTATTCCGCGGCATGGCCGGCCTTGAGCTTCATCTTGAACGCGTAACGTTTCATCCTGACTCCTCCATGATATGGGCGATCGATTCCTCGAGCTGCCGCTCGAGTTTGTAGTCGGAATAGTCGCGACCCAGTTTCGGCCCCCCGATCTCGAGGTAGCCGACGACCTCGCGCACCGGCCAATAGGCGGCGCGGCGCCTCGCGATATCGAAGACCGTCTTCATCTCCACGATGCCCCGCTCCCGATCGGCGGGCGAGAAGCCGAAGGTCGAAGCGAAGGCGGCGTCGGTGTTCTTGATGTGGAACTCGCAGGTCCAGGGTATCTCGTACTCGAAGAGCTCCATGTTGCCGTGGACCAGATTCCCCTCGCGGTCGGCCAGGCCGTGCGAGACGTCGCCGCAGAGATAGACGGGCAGGCTCGAGGAAGGGTTGGCGGCGTGGAACTCCCGGAATTCCTCCATCAGGGAACCGATCTCGTCCATCGAAGAGGGCGGTTCGGCCGAACAGCTCATGGGCTCGACGGTGAGGGCCTCCAGGCCGAGCTCCCTCGCCTTTCGCGAGAGTTCCTTCATGTGGCGCACGTAGCGTCGCAGGCCCTCGCCCTTGTACCCCATCCGGTCGCGGTACACGGCGCCCGGATTGGAGCCGACGTACCGCGCCCCGACGAGGGCGGCGACCTCTATCAATCGCTCGTAGTTCCTGCGCGCGACGAGCTCCATCCGCGGGTCGCCCGAGAAAAATCCCCCGAGCTCGCGATGGGCGGTGAACACGCTCGATATGGCGATCCCCCGGGAGGCGGCAAGCTCCCTGAGGTCGAGGAACCAGCCGTCCTCGAGATCGTAGAGCTCGAAAAAAGAGCCCAGCTGGAGGCGTCGCAGCCCCATGCGTCGCATGAGGAGAAAGAGCCAGTCGAAGGAGTAGCGATACTCGATGGGATCGCTCTTTACGCCGAATTCGAAGCGGATCTGCCCTTCATCGCCGGTCATAGGGAGAATACCACTTTGCTGAACCATTCCTCGCGGCCGACGAGCCTGCCGAAGACCTCGGCGCCCTCCGAAAGGGGGGGACGGTGGCTGACTAGGGAGCGGACGTCGATCGCGCCGTCCAGGAAGGCGAGGACGCGGGTCCACTCGTCCTTCCCGCGCGGAGTGATCTTCGAGTTCCATGTGCCGCTGATCCTGAGCTCGTTGCGGAGTATCCGGGAGAAATCATTTTCGGGGACCCTGAATTCGCCGCGAATGTTGCCCATGAAGACCACTTGACCGAAGCGCCCCGCGCAGTCGACCGCCTGGAGAAAAGTCGCCGGCAGGCCGCAGGCCTCCACGACGCAGTCCATGCCGCCGCCCTGACCCTGCATCGCTGTCGTGAGATCGGCGGCGGCGGAGTCGAAGGATTCGAAGCCGAGACCTTCGGCGAGGGCGAGCTTCTTCGCGTCGACGTCGGCGACGCGCACCGACGAACAGCCCTTGACGCGCAGCCATTGGGCGGCCATGAGGCCGACGGGCCCGCCGCCGATGACCAGAGCGCTCATGCCCGCCTCGATCCGCAGTTTCTCCACCCCGTGGAGAGCGACCGCGCAGGGTTCGGTCATCGCCGCGGATACGAGCTCCACCCTATCGGGAACGCGAAACAGGTTTTCCTCGGGCACATACACGAATTCCGCGAAGCCGCCGTCCCGCCTGGAGCCCAAATAGTCGTAGTCGGCGCACTGCGCATAGTCCCCGGTGGAACAGGCAGCGCATTTCCCGCAGGGCAAAAGCGGAAAGACGACGACTCTTTCCCCGGCCGCGAAGGCCGAGCCGCGGGGCGCCTCCCGCACGATGCCCGAGAACTCGTGTCCCATGATCAGGGGATAGTGGTAGGCCTTTCCGTGGAAGGCGCGCGGGATGTCCGATCCGCAAATTCCGCTGAACCTCACCTCGACGAGGACCTCCCGATCCGTTCGAGCCTTTGGATCCGCCACCGTCTCGAAGACCAGTTTCTTGTCGCTTTTTAATACGAGAGCTTTCATCCGTCCGATCCTTTTCTGCGCTCAGGCAGTCATCTTTGAATATACTATCCAAACTTCAATCAAACAGGATTGATTTTGATTGATACCTTATTTTTTATATGTATACTACTGGAGTAAGGAAGGTTAGGCCATGCTCGAACGGGAACGTAAAGAGACGATCCTCCGGCTCCTCGACCTTCGTACCTTCGCCAACATCCACGACATAGTCGAAAGCACCGGCGCGTCGGAGGCGACGGTCCGCCGGGACTTTATAGAGATGGAGAAGGGGAAGCTCCTTCGCAGGGTACGTGGCGGCGTCGAGCTCATCCGCGAGGCCGACGAGAGGCGCGAGCCCTCCCTCGATCGGCGGATGAGCGTAAATCTCGCGAAAAAGCGGAGAATCGCGAAACAAGCCTGCTCGTACATAGCGTCGGGGGAAACGGTGATCATCGACGGCGGCTCCACCACCTTCCAGATGACCGAGCATCTCTCCAGGCTCCCCATCACCGTAGTGACTAACTCCTTCGCCATAATCCAGCACCTGGTCAGGCACTCGAACTGCCGGGTCATCCTGCCGGAGGGCATCATCGATCCGAATTCCCAGCTCATCCTCAACAACCTGAGCCCCGATCCCTTCGCGAACTACCATGCGTCGACCGCCTTCATGGGCATCGAGGGCATCAGCGAGACCGAGCTCACCAACACCGAGCCCCTGCTCATCCAGATGGAGCGTTCCATGATATCCCACGCGCGGGAGCTCGTGATCCTCGCGGACGAGACCAAGTTCGGCGCCATCGGTCACCTGGTCCTCTGTCCGGCGGAGCGGGCGACCAGGATCGTGACGACCAAGGAAGCCGACCCCGAGCTCGTCTCCAGGCTCCGCGACAAGGGAGTCGAGATCGTCATGGTCTGAGGCGGGGTGGAGTTCACGCGCTAGCTCCAGTCTATGATCACTTTGAGGCTGTCCCTGTCCGCGGCACGGCGGATGGCCTCGAGAATCCGCGTGTGGGGGAAGCGCTCGGACTCGTCGGTCATCCGATCGAGTCTGGGCAGTCGCCCTTCGGCGATGAAGCTCCGGGCCAGGTTTATCCCGCGCATCGAGGATCCGTGGGTCGCCTGGAAGCACTGCAGCTTGTAGTGGATATCGTTGTTGAGGTCGACCTCGTGGGCGATCCGCGGCTTGCCCGCGGCGCCCTTCACTCCCGCGTGGGCGTCGAGGACGGTCCCATAGCCCATCAGCTCCGTCGCCAGGCGGTATGCGGCCTCGGCGGAGGCGTTGACCATGACGAAGTGCGGCTCGTTGAAGGGCCTGCACTCGGCGAGAACGCGTTCGACGACGTCATCGCCCCACTGAATTCCGACCACCCTCTCGTCCCCGAAATCCCGGAGCACTCGCTGAAGCCTCTCTACCCCGCGGTTGACGACGATGATCTTGCGCGCGCCCATGGCCCGGGCGTTCTGCAGGGCATAGGCGCTCTGGGAGCCCGCTCCTATGAGCACGACGACGCGGTTCTCGATGCAGTTGCCGACCCTCGTCATTCCCTCGAGATTGCAGGCGAGGGGTTCGAGGTGGCAGGCCCGGTCGGGAGTCACGGAAGCTCCGAATTTCGCGATCGGCCCCAGCTCCACGAACCAGGAGGGCAGGATCGAATATTTTCGGGCGAAGCCGGGGAACTCGTGGCCGGTGGCCCAGGTATTGGGGCAGCTCGTCCAGTCGCCCGTTCCCCGGTCTCCGCAGTAGATGCATTCCCTGTCGCCGCAGGGGATGTCGCAGCCGAGGCCGACCAGGTCTCCTACCTCGAACTTCGTGACGCCCTCGCCCACCGCGTCGACGAGGCAGCTCGCCTCGTGAAGAATGACTGCCGGCCAACGCTTAATCCGCGGCAGGCCCTGCCTATAGATGACCACGTCGGACTGGCAGACGCCGGTGCGAAGGGTGCGAAGCCGTATCTCTCCCGGCCCGGGATCGCCGATCTCCTCCTCGACCGGCGTGAATCGGCCTCCCGGCCCATCCAGGTAGTAAACGAGGTTCATGCGCCACTCCTTTCGTGCTCGGCGAAGATGCGACTGATCCGATCCAGGGAGTCTCCGAGGAGGGCCCCGCTCTCGAAGACCGAGGAAGTGCCGGTCACGAAAATATCCCCCCCCGCGAGTATCATCCGCGGCAGGTTCTCCCACGAGACGTTGCCGTCGACTTCGATCGGGATGGCGATTCCCTGTTTCTTGAGCCAGGTCTTCAATTCCGCTATTTTTTCCAGCGTCCGGGGGATCAGCTTTTGCCCCGCGTAGCCCGGGCTCACCGTCATGACCAGAACGAAATCGACATCGAACAGCATCGCCTTCACCGTCTCGAGCGACATGGCGGGGTCGATGGCAATCCCCGGCCGGCATCCGGAAGCGCGAATCAGATCGATGGTTCGCAGCGGGTGGCGGCTGGCGTCGGGATGGAAGCTGATCAGGCTGCCCCGCGCTCTGGAGAAAGTCGGAACGAATAAATCGACGTTCTCGATCATGAGATGGATGTCCAGCGGTATGGCCGAATGGGCGCTCAGGCGGGCGCAGAAATCGGGCCCGAGCGTGAAGTTGGGTACATAGTGCCCATCCATTATGTCGATATGCAGGTAGTCCACGCCTTTTCGGCTGAAGGTATCGAGGGAAGATTTCAGGTCGATGAAGTCCGCGCACATCATGGAAACAGAGTTCTGAAGCCGCCCCATGGTCCTTCTCCCTTACTTTAATTTGCAGATGCCGAGAAATTCATCATAGTGTTCCCGCCAAGGCCCTATGTTTTGCGGCTCGAAAACCCTGGGCGGAAAAGATTCCTTGACGATTTTTCGTATCTCGGCTATCGAAGCGACCTCGCCGCATCCGTAGGCCTGGATCATCACGTTGCCGATGGCCGTCGACTCCGACGGGCCGGCGATCACGCTAAGTCCGGAGGCCGAGGCCGTGAACCGGTTCAGCAGATCGACATTGCTCCCGCCCCCGACTATGTGTATCCTGCCTATTCGCCTTCCCGACGCGACCTGGGTCATCTCGATGCCCTGACGGTAGCGCAGCGCGAGGCTCTCGTAGACGATACGGGCGATTTGCCCCACGTCGCCGCTATCCACCCTTCCCTGACCGCTCCGCTCGACAAAGCCGCTGATCGCCCCGGGCATGTCGGCCGGATTGA
The DNA here is from genome assembly GCA_049513895.1 of Rectinemataceae bacterium. Lineage (GTDB taxonomy): Bacteria > Spirochaetota > Spirochaetia > Treponematales > Rectinemataceae > UBA1306. The sequence continues at coordinate 41,204 of JBEKVO010000012.1, forward strand.
AAAAATCGTCGGCCTCGGGATCGATGAAGGCGCGGAACGGCGGGGCTTTTTCCGCCGCCTCGGCGATTTCGGCGTAGTCGATCTCGACCCCGTTCCCGTTCCACCTTTTCCTGCACTGCTGGATTATCCACAATCCGGCGATGCTAATCTTAAAAAGCACCTTGCCGAAGGCCAGGCCGGAATTGGAGAAATTGCCCTCGTAGCTGTACTCGTTCACGATGGGCGAATCGCATTCTATGCCGAGCAGGGACCAGGTGCCGCTGCTGATGAAGGCCCAATCGACGCCCTCCGCGGGGACGGCCAATACGGCGTCCCCGGTGTCGTGGACGGCCGGCGCGATGACGCGGGCCCCGCCGAGGCCGACGGCCGCCGAAACCTGGGCGGTCAGCGGGCCCAGGAAATCGCCGGGATGCACTATGCTCGATTGAATGGCGGTGGGGATTCGAAAGGCCTCGAATACCTCGTCTTCCCAGGCGTTTTTCCTCAGGCTGAACATCTGCGAATAGGAGGCGACGCTGTGCTCCGAGCAGATCTTTCCCGAAAGGAAATAATTGAAAATATCGCCGATGAACAGGATGGCGCGCGCGTTCAGAAGCGATTGCCTCTCGTCCCTCTCCATCGCGATGATTTGGTGCAGCGAGCCCGTGGACGTGCGTCGATGGTTCGTCAACTCGTGGAGCCTTCGATATCCGATGCCCGATTCGACGACTTCGCTCACGCCTTCGGTCCGCCCGTCGCGATAGAACATGGGCAAGCCGATCATGTTTCCGCATTCGTCCGCGAGGCCGAAATCCGAGCCCCACGCGTCCACCCCGACGCTTTCCAGCTCCGGCCCGTAGGATCGAGAATACTTCTTCAGGGATTCGAGTATCTCCTCGAATATCCTGTAGACGTCGACGACCAAGTGACCGTTCAATACGGTGCAGCCCGTCGAGAACCGGTGCAGTTCCTCGAGGACGACCCTGCCGTCCCTGATCGAGCCGACTATCGCCCTCCCGCTCTCGGCCCCGAGATCGATGGCAAGATGGTTTCCCGTCATGATGACCGTCTCAGGCGAGTTGGCTCCTCGCCAGCTCGATGAAGGCCGAAATATTCCGGGGAGGTATGTCCCCCGTGAGCGCATGGGAAGGCGCGAGGATATAACCGCCCTTTCGGCCCATCTCGCGCAAAAGCCGCTCGCCCTGGTCCCGAATGTCCTTCGCCGTGCCGAAGGGAAAGCTGCTCTGCACGCTGAGGCCGCCCCAAAAGGCCATCCTGTCGCCATACCTCCGATGGAGCTGCCAGATATCCATGGCCTCCGGCTGAAACGGATCGAAGACGTCGACGCCGCACTCGACGACGTCCGGCATGAGGGCCTCTATGTTGCCGCAGCAGTGAAGGCTCACGTACAAGCCCCGCGACTTGATCGCGTCGCAGGTTTTCTTCAACCTCGGCTTGATAAACTCCCTCCACATCTCGGGAGAGACGAGAGGTCCGCGTTGCGAGCCCCAGTCATCGCCGAGATGGACGCAATCGATGCCGCCTATGTCGGCAGCGGCGTTTATGAGGGCGACATTGTATGACGTTATCCTATCCAACAATTCGTGAATGAAGGCGGGCTCGGTGAGCATCCAGACCATGAGCTCCTCCATGCCGGTCAGGGACCAGGCCCGCTCGAAAAGCGCGAACCCTATGGAGAGCATATGGAAGGCATCCGGGTATTTTCGGTTGTCGGCGCGGATCGCGGCGAATACGGGAAGGTTTTCCGCTTTGGGAAAGGCGTAATCGCCGAAAGAAGGTTCGCTGAAGCGTTTTTCGGCCACGACCCCGAGAGTCCGGTCGATCGTCTTGTTCCAGACTACGCCGAAGTAATCCTTGAAATACCCGGGCTTCACCTCGATCCAGCCGCCGTTCGTATGCGAGGCCACGACATACGAGCCGAGATCCTCGACCTCGTCGAAGCCTCTGCCGAGGAAGGCGGCATACCGTTCGCGGGCCTCGACGGTAAATTTGATGGAAAACGGCACGGGAAGCACGACCTCGCGCGCCAAGGAGCGCCTGAACGCCTCTTTTTTCGAAGAACTCAAGGGCGGCTCCCGTCGCTGGGTTTTTCGATGACCCTGGATTTCCTCGGTTTTCCGGCGTTCTTCTTCCGTTCCTCGAGCAGCGCGAAGGCGATGAGGGCGCCGATGAGCATGACGCCGAGGGTGAAGTTGAATATGTTGCCGCTGAAGTTGAGCAGGGTGAATCCCTTGCGCAGGACACCGATGATGAGCACGCCTATGAAGGTCCCCGTCACGCTGCCTATCCCGCCCATGATGGAGGTGCCGCCGAGAACGACGGCGGTGACCACCTGCAGGTTGAGGTCGTTGCCCATGCTGGTGGTCGCCGCGGAAAGCCTCCCGAGGTAGATCAACGACGCGAAGCCGCACATCAGGCCCGCCAAAGTATAAATGAAGAGCAGGTTCCGCTTGGTGTTTATGCCGGAGAAGACCAGCACGTTCTCGTTGAATCCGATGCCCTTGAGGTTGCGCCCGAGGCTCCCGCGCGTGTAGAACAGGTTGAATACGAAGAACAGGACGAGGAGGTAGATGAACTGGATGGGCACGACGTCGAACAGGTAGGTGGTCGAGATCTTCTTGAAGCTGTCGGGGAAGCCCGCGTAGTTATGCGTGCCGGCGATGATCATGGAGACGCCGCGGAACAGGTTCATCGTCGCCAGCGTGGTCACGAGGGGCGGGATCTTGGTCTTGGAGATGATGAACCCGTTTATGAAGCCGCAGAAGGTCCCGGAGACGATGGCCAGTACCATGGCCAGGAGGACGCTGTGGCTCGACGCGTAGACCGTCCCGAAAACTATCGCGCAGAGCTGCAGATTATAGCCGACGGAAAGGTCGATCCCCCCCGTAGTTATTATGAAGGTCATGGCGAGGGCCATGATGCCGATCTCGCCGATTATCGCCGTGACGTTGAAAAGCACGTCGGGGGCGAAGAATACCGGCTGGATGGCTCCGAAAAGCACGATGAGGAATATCAGGAGGAAGAAAAGCGCCAGCTGGTACGTAACGCGGATTCCGCCGCGTTTGCGCTGCTTTACGGTCGTCTGTTCCATGATTATCGATTCCCCCCGCGCCGCGCGAAGAATGCCGTACGCTTTTTCCGCAAGGCCGAGAAATCGGTCACGGTTATGAACACTGCGATGAGGATCATGACGCCCTGAAGCGCGAACTGGAAATAGTCCTGGAAGCCCATGTAGATCATCGCCGTGCTGAGCAGGTAGACCAGAAGCGCCCCGAATACCGCGCCCAGGAGCTTGCCGGAGCCTCCCATGATGTTCACGCCGCCGACGACGGCCGCCGCGATGAAGGTCATTTCCCGCCCCTGGAAGCTGGATGGCAGCACGTCGCTGCGGGTCACCGCCTTGAGGACTCCCGCTACGCCGAGGAGCAATCCCTCGACGAGGAAGACCTTGACCACGGTCGCGTCCGGATTTATGCCCGCGTAAATCGCGGCCTGCCTATTGCCGCCGACCGCGTAGAGCGACTTCCCGAATTTCGAGAACTTCATTATGAAGATCAGGAGGGCGGCCACCAGGACCGAGACGACGAAAATATAGGGGACTATTCCGAAAAACTGTCCCCGGCCGAACCAGGTAAAATTGTCCCCGAGGTTCTCGATCCAGCCCGAGTTGCGCAGGAAGGTCGCGTAGAAGCCGAGGTGCACCATGTTCATCGCGAGGGTGACCACGATGGACGGAACCTTGAAGGTGACCGTGATCCAGCCGTTCAGCCCGGCGAGGAGCATGCCGACGACGATGCCCGCGGGTATGAAGACGTACATCGGCGCGCCCAGCACCGCCAGCTCGCCGGAGGTATAGCTCACGAAGCCGAGGATCGTGCCCGCAGAGATGTCGATGTTGCCGGTGAAGATGATCAGCGACATGGCGATCGCGCCCACTATCGTGGGGCTCACGTCGAGCATCATGCTGAAGAGGCCGTTCCTGGTCGCGAATTGCGTGGTCAGCGCGAGATAGAGCATGAAGGCGAGAACTATGAGTCCGAGGATGAACTCCCGCGAGAGTATGCTTTTCTTCTTCATCACTTCATCCTCTAGAGGGCAAGTTGGAGAATTCTTTCCTGGGACAGCTCGGCGCGCGACAATTCGCCCATCTTCGAGCCGTTCTTCATGACGATCACCCGGTCGCTCATGCCGACTATCTCGGGAAGGTCGCTCGAGATCATGATGATCGCCTTGCCTTCACCTGCGAGCCTGCAGATGATGCGATGGATCTCGCTCTTGGCGCCGACGTCCACGCCCCTCGTCGGTTCGTCCAGGATGAGTATCCTGGGCATCGTGGCCAGGGCCTTCGCGACGGAGACCTTCTGCTGGTTGCCGCCCGAAAGGTTGTTGACGAGGAAATCCCCGTTCGGCGCCTTGATGGCGAGCTTCTCCATGTACTCGTCGTTGATCTTCCTCTCGGCGAGGGAATCGATGATCCCGATGCCGCGGGATAGCTTCCCGAGCAGGGGCAGCGTGATGTTTTCCGAGACCGTCATCGGGACGACGAGGCCGTATTTCTGGCGGTCCTCCGATATGTAGACGATCCCGCTTTCCATGGCGTGGCGATAGGTGGAAAAATGCAGGAGGGCGCCGTCGATGCGGATGGAACCGGAGTCGGGCCGCGAAAGCCCGCAGAGGGCCAGGGCCAGCTCCGTGCGGCCCGCGCCCGCGAGGCCCGACAGTCCGAGGATTTCGCCGCGCCGGAGCTGCAGGTCTATCCCCTTCAGCAGCGGCTGCTGCGTGATTCCCGTCGCCTCGAAGATGACTTCGCCTATCTCGACCTTGTCCTTCGGGTAGAGATTGCTCAGGGTCCTTCCGACCATCCAGGACACGAGCTCGTCCTTGGTGACCTTGGAGACCTCCTCCGTGTGGACGTGCTCCCCGTCGCGGATGACCGTCACCCTGTCCGCGATCTGGAAGACCTCATCGAGGCGGTGGCTTATGTAGAGCATCGAGACGCCGTGCGCCTTGAGCTTGCGGATCGTATCGAAAAGGGTGTCGACTTCCTTGTTGGTAAGAGCCGCGGTCGGCTCGTCGAGTATGAGGATGCGCGAATCGAAGGTGAGGGCCTTGGCTATCTCGACCATCTGCTTGGTCGCGACCCCGAGGTTGGAGACTCGCGCGTCGAGGTCGACCGACATGCCGAGCCGGCCGAAGATTTCCTCGGCCTTGGCCCTCATGGCGGGGTAGTCCAGGATCGAGGGGACGCGGAGAGCGCCCACGAGGGGCTTCTTGAGCTCGTGGCCCATGAAGAGGTTTTCCAGGACCGTCAGGTCGGGGAAGAGGCTCGTTTCCTGGAAAATGATCGCGATGCCGCGGGCGTAGGCCTGATTCGGATTCGCGATGTCGAGGAGCTCTCCGTTGAGTCTCATCTGTCCGCGATCGGCCTTGTATATTCCCGTTATTATCTTCATGAGGGTGGACTTGCCCGCGCCGTTCTCGCCGCAGACGGCGTGAACCTCGCCGTGGCGCAAGTCGATCGTCATGTCCGAGAGCGCCCGGACTCCAGGGAAGTTTTTGCTGATGCCTTCGATGCTCAAAACGACATCGACGGTCGGAGATGCCATAGCGCTTTCCATCGGTGACCTTCTCAACCCGTGATCGAAGTCGACCGACGCGCCCTTCTCCGGAGCGTAATCCGGACGGCCGCGCCGGTCGCGACATTCGCCTTAGAATTCAGGCGCGAAGGCCGTCTCGGCCTCCGCTGCCCGAGTTATTTCTTGAAATACATCATCCCGCTATCCGCCTGCGGATAGCCGCGGAACCGGTCGATATTCTTGAGATTGACGACCATGGGCTCGCCGAGGATGATCACGTTGTTCGGAAGGATCTTGTGGCCTTCCTTGGCGTAGAGCACCGGGGTCTTGCCGTCCATGAAGCTCGTGATCATGTTCGTTCCGCTGAGGGGCGACTTATAGAAAGAGCCGCTCGGGTTCTTTCCGGTCAGCACGTCGTAGGTCACGTAGAGGGTGAGGTATCCGAGGTCGAAAGGCTGCCACAGAACGAGGGAGGACATCTTGCCCTCTTCCATATCCTTGCGGGAGGACTCGGGGACGCTGATGCCCACGATCTTGATCTGTTCCTTGATGCCGAGCTGGTCGCGGGCGGAGGAGACCGCGGGGACCGTGTTGGAGGAGAGGGCGATGATGCCCTTGATGTTCCTGTTGGCGCTCAGGAGGGACTTGATCTTCTCGTCCGCGGTGCCGCGGTCGTTGCCGGCGTAGACGATCTGGCTGTCGCCGGCCATGAGATCGATGTGCTTGTAGGCTGTCGTCTTCTTCGAGTTGTACTCGTCGATGATGGACTTGAGCCAGGCATTCTGGTTCGGGGAGTCGTTGGTGGTGGAGACGAGGGCGACCGTGGCCTTGTTGGACGCGGTATACTTGCTCAGATCTCCCGACAGGCCCTTGAGCAGCTGGATCGCGATCTGATCGCCTTCGACCTGGTTCACGAAGTAATTCCGCGCCGTGGGATTGACGTCGGCGTCCCAGGTGATGATCTTGATGCCCTTGGCCATCGCCGCGCGTAGCGTATCGGCGTAGGTCTCGGGGTCGAGGGCGGACACGAGGATCGCGTCGTACTTCTTGTCGATGAAGCTTTGGATGTAGTTCTTCTGGTTCGCGGCGGAGGTCTGCGACATCGTGTCGCCGATCCAATCGACCTTGATCTTCCCGCCGAATTCTTTCTCAGCTTGGCGGAAGCCGCGCTCGCAGGCGATGAAGTAATCCTCGGCGATGAACTTGGGAATGACGCCCACCTTGTAGGTCTTCTGGGCGAACACGGGGGTGGCACAGGCCAGCACCATCAGTGCCATCACGGTCCAGAACAGTTTCTTCATACCTTCCTCCTCCAATCTTTGTCAGGACTAACGTCCTGGTTTTTCACGACAAACAGATTCTCTCTATAATCAATAAAAGTCAAGCACTTATGATCTATTTTGATTGATTCGGACCGCCTCGCAGAACGCGAGCACCGTCTCCGCCGCGACATCGGCCTGGATGATATGGGCCGGAGCCATCAAGTATCCTCCTTTTGCGCCTAAAATACGAGCCCTTGCGGCGACCTCTCGGCGGATCGCTTCGATATTCCCGCTGGGGAGGAGGGATTGCTGATCGATCCCGCCGAAGAAGCAGATGCGGCCGCCGTACTTGGCCTGAAGCTCCTCGGGGTCGGATCCGGGAACGTTGGGCTGCACCGGATTGTAAATATCGACCCCCAGCTCGATAAAGTCGTCGATAAGGGGGGCCACCGCTCCGTCCGAATGGAAGGCCACCAGGAGTTCCGGATTGGCGCGTTTTAGCCGGGAAATGAGACGGGCGTAGCGCGGCTTGAAGCGCTCGCGCCACATGTCCGGAGATATCAGCATGGATGTCTGCGTGCCCAAGTCTTCTCCCAGCCAGATCGCGTCGACGCCGAGCGCCACCAGCTGGAGAGCGAGGGAAGTAGTCCATTCCTCCACCCTATCGTTCAGTTTCTCGATCCATGGCTCTTCCATGGCGAAATCCATGAGATACTTCTCCATGCCCACGAGATGCCAGGCCAGCTCGAAGAGGGAGAGCTCGACGTCGCCGACGACGAAAAAATCCCGGCCAAAGCGGTCGATATCCCGTTTCGCGGCATCGAAGCGTCCCGGCGCCCGGGGATCGGGGCAGGACCAGGTCTCGAGCCCATCGATGGAATCGACGTCGGCGAGGGGACACTTCACCACGTCGACGTAGAGCCTCGAGGGCTTCATCCACATCCCGAACTCGTTGAGGGTCGCCCCATCGCCCACGGGGACAGGCACGAAGCCCCGGGCCACGGTGCCGCCGACCACGACGCAATCGGAGCCGAGGGCAGTGCGGACCGCGTTCGCCGAAATACGATAGGTCAGGTCCTCGTAGTAGGACAGGGCGTACTCGGGCCGAATGTCCAGCCTGCGCCCGAAATCCTCTATCAGCGATTTGCACAGATCGAACTGGAGGGGAACCCTGTCCGGCAGCCCTTCCATTTTGCCGAAAGCCTTCAGAACGCGTTCGCGGCTCGTCATCATGAATCATCTCCCTCCGCGTGGAATCCGCTTTATTGCACGGCCGCCGGAAACTGTCAACCGATCGCCATGGCCTTGCCGGCCCGCAGAGGCTGGAGTAGCCTATAACGCGTATGCGCAGATATTTCGCAATTTTGGTCGCGATCATCCTCTCCACTTTTCAAGGAATGGCGATCGCCGAGCCTCCCATCTACTCCAATAACGACAAGATCTCGGTATCCACGGAACCGACGCAAAACGCCGGCCTCTCGGATCTTGACGTCTACTGCGAGATCGAGGGGGGGGTGCTCTATATCGATAACGACTTCGAAGGTATCGTTCCCTTCGCGGGCAGCGTCTCGACAGGCCGTCACTACATCAAGCTCGAACTTCCCGGATACGACGACCTCGGGATTTGGCTCACGCTGAAAGAAAAGACAAAATACGACATAACCTTCACTCCATCGGGACAGATTCCCCTTTTCGCGCCGAAAGACCGGGTCTCGGTATCCACCGTGCCGACCCTGAACGCGGGCATATCGGACTTCGAAGTCGACTGTTCGATCGGTGGAGCCACCCTTTATATCGACAAGGACTTGATCGGCAACCCCCTTTATACCAGCAGCGTCACGAGCACTTTCACGAGCACTTTCACGAGCAGCTTCACGAGCAGCATCCCGCCGGGCAGTCACTATTTCGAAATAAGCTTGCCCGGATACTACGACCTCGGACTATGGCTCAGCTTCGAGGAGAGGACCAAATACACGATAATTTTCGACCCCGTGAAGATTACCGGCCGCATTTCCATAAATGTCCTTCCGGCCGACGCTATCGTCAGCCTGGACGGCGTCACCGTGAAAAAAAATCTGGTCGATACCCCGGTTGGATCTCATACGATCGGGGTCAGGCGCTTCGGTTACGTCGAGCAGGACCTCCCCGTCGTGATCCGGGAACGGGAGACCAGCGTTCTCTCCATCGAGCTCGATCAGGCCCCCTTCGCGATAAAGGGCCTCGCTTTCGGCCCGGCGGTCTTCAACCCGAGCAACGCGGGGGCCCGAGGCAGGACCTCCCTCAATTTTCAGGCCTCGAATTACGGTTCGGCCATCGCGGAAATTCGCGGTCCGGATGGCAATCTGGTCGCTACCCTGGACTTCCCGAATATCGAAACCTGGAATCAGTCCCGGACTTGGGACGGCCTCGGCCCGAACGGGAAGGCCCTCCCCGACGGCGTCTATACGGCAACGCTGACCGCGAAGCCCGCACCGGACGTGCCGACCAGACCCGAGGGACAGTCCGACGGGACGATTCTCGTCAAGGCCGAGGGGCAGATCGACTCCTCGCTCGTGATACGGTCCTTCGGGACCGTCTCGGCCGTACCCGGCCTTCTGTACATGCCCGATCCCCTGTCCCAACCCGCCGGTACGGTGGCCGTCGAAGCCTCCTGGTTCGAACCCTGGGGAGATCCCCAGGCCTCCGCCTTCGGGCTCTCGGCGGCGCTGTCCATCGGCGGGGCGGTCACCCTCGCGTTCCACGCGGCCGCCGAGACGGGGAGCCCCGTCAATGCGACGGACGTCGCCGGTTCGGCCCTCGTGCCGCTCTTCGGGGATAGGTCGAGTTCCATCGGGGGCGCCCTCTTCTTCAGGGGGAGCTACAGCTCGGCCTCCACGCCTGCCACACCCGGCGCACTTTCGGCGGTCGAGGCCTCATTTCCGCTTTCCCTTCGTCTCGGGGAACTCTCCTTCGCCCTCGCGCCCGGCGCCCTCGTAGACCTAGCCTCGAGCTCGCCGACCTTTCTCGGTCTCGCGCGATCTGGGCTCTGGTTCGAGGAGGGTTCTTTCAGGACGGGCATATCGGCGGAGTTGCCCCTGACCTTTTCGGGAGCACTTCCCGCGCCGAGCTGGCCGGCCCGCGTGGCGCTCGAGGGTAGGCTCATGCTGGGCTCGACCCCCTTCGTCGCCTCGGCTTATCTCGACTCCGAGCTCGCGCCGGGGACCTCGCCCGGCTTCGGGATCGGCCTCGGCCTCGGCCTGCTGTTTTAGCCTGCGGCGACAGGTGGACTAAGGATAGCGGGTATTCGTATACTGCCCCCATGAAAACTCCCGTCGCGGTCGTCCGCTGCTCCTCCTACGAAAGTGCCGCCCTCGATCGCGCCGTCGCCGAGGCGGTGGAGCTCTCGGGCATGCCCGAGGTCAAAGGCAAGAGCGTCCTCTTCAAGCCGAACATCCTCAGCGCCGCTCTTCCCGAAAAGGCGATATCGACTCGCGGCGAGCTGCTCGCCTCCTTCGCCCGGCTCCTCAAATCGCGGGGCGCGGTCCGGATAATGGCGGGCGAATCCCCGGGATTCCATTCCCAGGACTTCGCAGCCAGGAAGTCGGGGATCAGGGAGGCCTGCGATGCCGAGGGCGTCGAGTGGATCGACTTCTCCGAAGGGATCGAGGTCGAGTGCCCGGAGGGGAGGCGGGTCAAGCGATTCACCGTCGCCGCCGCCCTGAAAGAGGCGGACCTGCTCGTCTCCCTGCCCAAGCTCAAGACGCACGGACTCATGCGCTATACGGGGGCGATAAAGAACCTCTTCGGCCTCGTCCCGGGCTTGAGCAAGAGCGGATTTCACCTCCGCTTTCCCGACCCCAAGGACTTCGGCGCCATGCTCGTAGACTTGGCCATCGCGGCCAAGCCCGCCTTCTGCCTCATGGACGCGGTGGTGTCGATGGAGGGCGAGGGCCCGGCCAACGGCCGTCCCGTCGATACGGGCCTCCTCATCGCCTCTCGCGACCCCCTGGCCCTCGATTGGGTAGCGTCCTCCATAATCGGTTACGATCCCTTCGAGCTGTCCTACCTCGTCGACGCCGCTTCCCGGGGCCCGTGGATATCGGGCCCGGAAGACATCGAGATCAAGGGCCTCTCGATTTCCGAGGCGAGGCCGGCGAGCTTCGAGCTCGTCCCCCTCCGCTCGAACACCATGTTCGTCGCGCACCGCCTGCCCGCGCTTCTCCGCCGCCTCCTGCGCAACGTGACCGTGGCTCGTCCCTTTTTCGACCACTCGAAATGCGTGCGATGCGGCGACTGCGTGAATATTTGCCCGGCCAAGGCCCTCGATTTCGTGCCCGACGTGGGCGCGGCGCGTGGCAAACGCATACGGATCGACTACGAGAAGTGCATCCGCTGCTACTGCTGCCACGAGATCTGCCTCGAGGACGCGATCCGCCTCGCCAGGCGGCCATTCTGAGGGCGGAAGGGATGAATCTCGCGACGCTCGAGGATCGGCTCGATTTCGGTCGACCCGAGGACTACGAGCGCCTCGACGTTCCGGGGCCGAAGGCCCTGCCATCCGGACGCCTCGAGCTCCCCCTCTCCTCTCTCGAAGGCCTCGCCGAGCGGGCCTTTTCGGAGATAGCCTTCAAGCTGCCGCTCGAGCAGGCCGAGGCCTTCGGCGCAGTCGCGAGCGACCGGGCCGCCTCCGATGCCGACCGCTTCGTCGCCGCCGAACTCCTGCGCAACGCCGTCATTGCGGCAGAGGGGCTGTTGCCCCTCTGCCAGGATACGGGCACGGCCATCGTCTACGGCTGGAAGGGCTCGGGCCTCGTCACCGCCGGCATCGACTCGGGCGGCAGTGACGCGGATAGCGGCGCGGAGGACGACGCGGAGGCCCTCTCGCGCGGCGCGGCCAGGGCATACGCCGTGCATCGGCTCCGAAACTCCCAGATGGGACCCCTCGGTTTTATCGAGGAAGCGAACACGGGCGACAACCTGCCCCTCCTGGCCGAGCTCCGCGTCGCCACCGGAAAAGAGTACAGGTTCTGCTTTTCCGCGAAAGGAGGAGGCTCGGCCAACCGCACGAGCCTCTCGATGGAGTCGCCGGCCCTGCTTGAAGAGCGGGCCCTCGAGGCGCGCATCCGGGATCGCATAACTTCCCTGGGAGCCTCGGGCTGTCCGCCCTACCGGATTTCCCTCGTCGTCGGGGGCCAGGCCCCCGACGAAGCCCTCTACGTCCTGGCCCTCGCCTCCCTCGGCCTCCTCGACCGCCTGGGCCCGCGGGCGGAGGGAAGAGGCGACGCGTTGCGCGATCCCGCATGGGAAGCCAGGATACTCGCCATAGCCGAGTCGACGGGCGTGGGCGCCCAGTTCGGCGGCTCCCGGCTCGCGCTGGGCGCGCGCGCGATCCGCCTGGCGCGTCACGCCGCGAGCCTGCCCTTCGCGATGGGGGTCGCCTGCGCCGCCCACAGGCGCGCGCGGGCCCTCGTTTCGGCGGCCGGCGTCTTCCTCGAGCGGATGGAGGGCGATCCCGCCCGCTTCCTGCCGGCCGAATTGCCGGTCCTGCCCGGGGCCAGGCGCGTCGACTTGGGCGGGCCCCAGGCCGAGCTGGGGCGCGAGCTCGGCCGCCTCGAGCCCGGCAGCTTCCTCCTCCTCTCGGGGACGGTCGTCACCGCCCGCGACGCGGCCCACGCCCGATTTCGCTCCCTCGTCGAAGGCGGGCGACCCCTTCCCGGCTACCTCTCGCGGCACCCGGTTTTCTACGCCGGCCCGACCGAGGCCGCTCCCGGTCAGGTATCCGGCTCCTTCGGCCCCACGACGGCGGGCCGCATGGACGGCTACATGGAGATGCTCGTATCGCGGGGCGCCAGCCTCGTCTCGATAGCCAAGGGCGGCAGGTCCCCCGAGGCCGCCCGCGCGATAGGCGCGGCCGGCGGAGCCTACCTCGCCTGCGTCGGCGGAGCGGCGGCCCTCGTGGCCAGGGAGCACGTCGTCTCCAGCGAGGTCATCGACTATCCCGAGCTCGGGATGGAGGCCATTCGCCGCGTCGTCCTGCGCGACCTGCCAGCGATGCTCGTGGTGGACGGCCGCGGCCGCGATTTCTACGCCCTCGCCAGGCAGGCTCGGGGCTGAAGGAAATTATTGACCTACGGAGCAGGGATAGTCCTGAAAATGCCCACGCGGATGAATTTACGGGCAATCGCATCGACCGGCCCAGTTTATTCGAGCGGGACCGTCGACGGAAGAATCTTGTCAGCCGGAGCCCCGGCCCCCATCCTCGCCGCGAAGCAGCCTGTCCGCCAAAAAGAGGGCCGTGGCCATCAGCGCGTGCGAGTACTGACCCGAGCCCATCGCCGCGCGGACCTCGGCGGCGGGGACGAGAAAAGTATCGATGACCTCGTGCTCGTCGAGGTCCGTCTCGCCGGAGCGCGTCAGGCCCTCGGCGACGAAGACGTGGAAGTGATTGTCCATGAAGGCGGGATTGGGATAGACCGAGCCCGCGAGGCGGATGGAAGAGGCGGAGTAGCCCGTCTCCTCCGCGAGCTCTCGCGCCGCCGCAGCCGCGGGATCCTCCCCTTTCTCCACGACGCCGCCGGGGAACTCTACGCTCACCTCGTCCGATCCGTGACGGTATTGCCGCACCATGATGAAGAAGGTCTCGGTCCCGCGGCGGATAAAGGGCACGACCGTCGCCCAATCCGGCGCCTCGAGCACGACGAAGCGGCCGAGCCTGCCGCCGGGCCCCTCGTTCTCCCTCTCCACGACCGTAAAAACCGGGCTGGCTAGAAGTTCCCTCCGCCCGAGTTTCTTCCATTTTTTCGCGCCCTCGCCCTCGTCCATTTTGCCCCTCCCGGCCGTGGAATGGCACACATCATGATATGCCGTCGCCCATCGGAACAAGCCGCCGGTCTTGCGTCGAAACGCTTTGCGCTGTAGCATTCGCTCACGCATGACACTGCCCAGCTTCAAGAAGATATCCACCAAGGTAGCACTCTCCTACGTGCTCATAGCCCTGCTCCAGGGCGGCCTCTCCATCCTCACCCTGAATTACGTGACGAACCAGGCCATGGAGGCCTCCCTCGACGACCAGCGCCTCAAGACGGGCCGACTCATCGAGAACTACATCACCGACGCGAAGAAGGAGATGGTGATCAAGGCCGACCTCCTCGCGGGGCAGGGCAAGCTGGCGAACCTCCTGGCCCGGGGAGACCTCTCCACCCTGGCCTACGAGCTCTCCTTCTACCTGGCGCCGCTCAAGCTCGACGATATACTGGTCCTGGACAATCGCGGGGAAAGGATAGTCGACGTCGGGAAGTCCTCGATCTCGAGCATCCTCCTTAAGCGCAATCCGGTCGACATCCTCGACAAGGGCCTGGCGATCACCATAGCGGGAGAGGGGAACAGGATACAGCTCTGGGGCCTCCACGAGATGGCCGTGAACGGCAGGCGCAGGGGCATACTCTGCGTAGCCCAGAGCCTCGACCGCTCCTTCATAGGAAGGATCGAGGAGATATCGGGCACGCAGATGCTCCTGGCGCTGCGCAAGACCATACTCGTCAACGGGCGCCTGGGCGACAACGTCTTCATCGAGTACAGCAGCCGCGTCGCCGCCGACCCCGAGCTCGGGGCATCGGGCAAGATCAAGTCCTTCGTCTACCGGACGACCTACCTGCCGGAGTACCCCGAGCTCGAGCTCGTATACTTCATCGACACGGCGCCCTCGACAGCCCTCCTCTCGCGTTACGTGACTTCGACCCTTCTCATACTCGCGGCCACCCTGATCGTGGCCTTCGTCACCTCCATGCTCCTCTACCGCTACAGCTTTCAGAAACCCTTCGCCGCTTTTCAGGAGGCCATGCGCAGGATATCGTCGGGCGACCTCAACTTCGAGTTCGCGCGGGGCACCGAAAACGAATTCGCCGACCTCGAGCGGGAGTTCGAGGCGATGACTGCGAACCTGAGCAAACTCGAGCGGGAACTCCAGATAAGCTCGCGCATGGCCGCCGTGGGCGAGATGGTGGCGGGAGTGGCCCACCAGATCCGCAACCCCCTCGCCATAATGAAGGTTTCGGCCGAGATGATCCGCGACTCAGTTCCGGCTATCGCCGGAACTGAGTCAGCAGTTTCGGCTGACGCCGAAACTGCGAAGAGAGAGAAGGGATATCTGGCTGTAGCCGGAATTGCGCAGAAAGAGAAGGCCAAGGCAAGGGCGGTAGTGGCGACCCCGCCCTCCAGGGCCAAGGCGCCGGAGGCCAACATCCGGCCCCTCATCGATATGATAGTGAGCGAGATAGAATCCCTCGGCGCCATCGTCTCCAAGTTCCTCGACTTCACGAAGCCCCTCAAGGTGAATCCCGAGGATGTCGATATCGAGGAATTCCTCGCGAGAGCCACGTCCCTCATCCCGATGGGGCAATACTCCGGTCGCGTTCTGAGAGTCGTCGTGGCCGCGGGGGCCGAAAAGGCGAGCTTCGACCGCAGGCTCATGGAGCAGGCGGTGCGCAACCTCGTCACCAACGCCCTCGCGGCCACGGACTCCGGAGAGGTGCTCATCGGCGCCGAGCGCTCGAAGAGCCTCGAGGGTGGTCAGGGTATTTTCCGCATCTTCGTCAAGGACGAGGGCCCGGGCATGAGCGAAGAGGTGCGGTCTCAGCTTTTCCATCCCTTCTTCACGACCAAGAGCGACGGAACGGGTCTTGGCCTGTCCATCGTGCATAGGATAGTCGAGGAGCACGGGGGCAGCGTCGAGGTCAGCTCGGAATTGGGCGTAGGAACTATTTTTTCGATCATCCTGAAAGAGGAGTAAAATCGGCATGTCGAAAAAACGCATACTCGTCGTAGACGACGAGAAGAACATGCAGGCGGTGCTCAAACTCCTCTTCGACGGCGAGGGCTACGATACCCAGTGCGTCTCCGACGGGGTGGAGGCGCTCGAGCTCCTGCAATCCTCCAACCGAGCGCATCGCGGAACGGATGGTTCTTCGAGTGAAAATAAGGAAGGCTTCGGGGCGGTGGTCTCCGACTTCAAGATGAACCGGCTCGACGGAATGGGCCTGCTAAAGGCGATGCGCGAGCGGGATATCCGCGTGCCCTTCGTCCTCATCACCGCCTACGGCACCATCGAGAAGGCGGTGGAAGCGATGAAACTGGGAGCGGTGGACGTAGTCACCAAGCCCTTCGCGAAAGAAGCCCTCCTCGCCGTCGTAGCCCGCTCCTTCACTCTCGTCGTGGGGGAAGAGTCCTGGGGCAAAGACCTTGCGGAGGCCGAGGGGCTCGTCTATCGCTCGCCGGCGATGGCGGAGATAGGGAGGCTTCTGGATCGGGTCGGGCCCGCTACCGCCCCGGTCCTGTTGACCGGCGAGAGCGGCACTGGCAAGGAAGTGCTAGCGCGGGCGATACACCGCGCCTACGCAGGCGGAAAATTCGATTCGAAGCCCTTCGTCTCGGTCAACTGCCCCGCAGTGCCGGAAAGCCTCCTCGAGAGCGAGCTCTTCGGCTACCGCAAGGGAGCCTTCACCGGGGCGGACCAGGATTTCAGGGGCAAGGTAGAGCTCGCCGACGGGGGCAGCCTATTCTTCGACGAGATCGGCGACCTGCCCGCCTCGATTCAGCCCAAACTCCTCCGTCTCCTCGAGAATCGCACCTTCGAGGCCCTCGGCTCCGGCAAGACGCGCGACGTGGATATCAGGATTATCTGCGCCACCAACAGGAAGCTCGACCGACTCGTGAGCGAGGGGCGTTTCCGCGAGGACCTATTTTATAGGATAAACACCTTCACTATAGAGATGCCTCCCTTGAGGGATAGACATGAGGACATAATCCCCCTATCGGACTTCTTCCTTCGGCGATTCGCCTTCGAGGCGAGGAAAGGAGTTGTCGCCTTCTCGCCCAAGGCGGCGGAATACATCACCTCGTATTCCTGGCCCGGCAACGTCCGCGAGCTCAAAAACGTGATAGAACGGGCGGTAATTCTCTGTTCGGGGACGGAAATTCTCGAGGACGACCTGCCTCGCGAACTCCGCCGCGCCTGCGAGGAGTCGGAGACCATCGCGGCCGGAGGGGCAATTTCGACGCCCACTTCGCCGGCTTTCAATCTCGCTCCCTCGGCCAATTCGATCGAGAGCGCCGAGCGCTCCCTAATCCTCGACGCCCTCGACCGCTCTTCCGGAAACATCACGGCCGCCGCCCGTCTTTTGGGCCTTACCCGCAATACGCTCAGATACAGGGTACGCAAATACAGGCTCGAGAACTATCGCGGTGTTGGTGGTTCAGAATCCGTTTAAAAGAACCAGAAGTGGCTGATTTGAACCGAAACTATCAGGTAGATTTATCGGGTAGCCTTGCTTTCGAAGCAAGGAGCTATGTGAAATAAAGAAAAATACCGAATAATGGGTTCCCCTATTTCAAAAATAACTCCATTACCAAGATTACAGTTTTCAGTATTTTCATACATATTCATATAATAGGTGCTATCCGCGAAATACGATAAATTAATGCATACAGTATACATTTTACTTTAGGCTGGGCATGAAGGCTGGCACGGAATATGCATATACATTGTATCTTTTCTCAGGAGGTCTAGTTTGAAAAAAACACTGTTCTTCACCGTAATGATCATGGCCGTCGCGAGCCTGATCGTTTCCTGCGGCCCGCCCGCGAAGCCTAAGATCGGCCTTTCCTTCTCCGATTTCGCGACCGAGCGCTGGCCACGCGAGCGCGACAATATGTCAAAGATCCTCAAGGACGCCGGCTACGACGTTCTCGTACAGGAAGCCAACCACGACGCCAAGCTCCAGAACGACCAGATCAAGAACATGGTCACCCAGGGCGCCAAGATCATCATCGCGATCGCCGAAGACGGAGACTCCCTCGCCACCGCGGTCGACGAAGTAGCCAAGAAGGGCGTCAAGGTCATCGCCTACGACCGCCTGATCAAGTCCCCCAACATCGTCGCTTACATATCCTTCGACAATACCGACGTCGGCCGCAACCAGGCCAAGGGCGTCGTCGCCGCCAAGGATTCCGGTAACTTCGTCCTCCTCGGCGGAAGCCCCACCGACAACAACGCCCACCTCGTCCGCGCGGGCCAGATGGAAGTCCTTCAGCCCCTCATCGACGCCGGCAAAGTCAAGATCGTCGCCGACCAGTGGATCGAGAACTGGGACCCCGCCAACGCCAAAAAGACGATGGAGAACATCCTGACCGCCACCAAGGGTAAGTTCAACGCGGTCGTGGCCTCCAACGACGGCACCGCTCTTGGTGCCCTCGAGGCTATGAAGGTTAAGGGCCTCGCCGGCAAGGTACCCATATCCGGCCAGGACGCCACCGAGGCGGGCTGCAACTCCATCGCTCGCGGCGAGCTCACCGTCACCGTATTCAAGGATGACCGCCTCCTCACCCCGCTCGCCTGCGATATCGCCCTGAAGATCGCGAAGAAGGAGGCCATCCCCGGCCTTACCATGTTCAAGCTCGCCGATCTCACGGGCGACAAGGCCAAAGTTGGCGACGTGCCCTGCAAGTTCCTCCAGGTCATCCAGGTCACCAAGGCCAACGTCAAGCAGGTCGTCGTCGACTCCGGCTACCAGAGCTACGAAGGCGTCTACAAAGACGTGAAGAACGCCCCCGCGAAGTAACACGCCCCACTGATTCGGGCAATCGCATCGGTTTTTGCGATTGCGAAGCGAGCTTTGCAATTGAACCGGCGAAGCTCGCTGGAACCCGGCCCCGTACGGGGCCGGGTTTTTGCTAAATGACCGTATGGACCCTCGGGTCCTCGGGGCCCCCCGGCCCGATGGAGCGAATAAGTGGAACAGGACGTTCTCCTCGAGATTTCCAACGTTACGAAAGAGTTCCCTGGCGTCACCGCCCTGAGCGACGTCTCTATCAAGGTCAAGCGCGGCGATATCCACGGGATATGCGGGGAGAACGGGGCGGGCAAGTCGACGCTCGTGAAGATACTGTGCGGAGTGTACCCGCACGGCAGCTATTCCGGCGATATCGTGTACAACGGCAAGGTGCTCGAGCTCGGGACCTCCTCGATCCGCCAGGCGATCGAGGAAGGCATCGCGATCGTCTACCAGGAGCTCACCCTCATCCCCAACATGACCGTCGGCGAAAACGTCTTCCTCGGCAAGGAGCCACGGAACGGGGCGACGATAGATTGGAACAGGCTCTACTCCGACACCGACGAGCTTCTCAAGCGCTACAAGCTCCCCGTCTCATCCCACGAGGTGGTGAAGAACCTCGGAGTCGGACAGATGCAGATGACGGAGATAGCCAAGGCCCTCTCCGAAAAGGCCGACATCCTCATCCTCGACGAGCCCACCTCGGCCCTCTCCGAGGCGGAAGTCCACAAGCTCATGGAAATTCTCCATACCCTGAAGTCCCTCGGCGTAACCTGCATATATATCTCCCACAAGCTCGAGGAATTCTTCCGCATCACGGACACGGTGACCGTGCTCCGCGACGGCAAGGTGGTCACGACGGCTCCCACCAAGGATCTGTCGCTCGAGAAGGTCGTGGGCCTCATGGTCGGCCGGGAGATGAAGGAGCGCTTTCCCACCGGAGATCGCAAGCCCGGCGAGGTCATCTTCAAGGTCGAGGGCCTCCGCGCCACCGATCCGAAGGATGCCGGTCGCGAAGTGGTCAAGGGCGTCAGCTTCGATCTGCGCAAGGGCGAGATCCTCGGCATCGCGGGCCTCATGGGCTCAGGCAGAACCGAGCTTGTCACCACGATCTTCGGCGAATATGGCCTCGTGACCGCCGGCACGATCAGCCTCGACGGCGAGGAAATCAAGATCGACAGCGCGCGCGCGGCGATGTCCAGGGGCATCAGCCTGGTCCCCGAGGACCGAAAGGGCCAGGGCCTGATTCTCATCGAGACCATCCTCCAGAACATCTCCCTGCCCAACCTCGACCGCTTCTCCGGCTTCATGCGCATCAACGGCCAAGCCGAGCTCGTCGAAGCCCTCAAGTTTTCCAAGAGCCTTTCCATCAAAGCGCCCTCTGTACACGTCGCAGTCGAGTCCCTCTCGGGCGGTAACCAACAGAAGGTCGTCATCTCCAAGTGGCTCATGTCGAATCCGCGGATACTCATCCTGGACGACCCGACCAGGGGCATCGACGTCGGGGCCAAGTACGAGATATACAAGCTCATCAACCAGCTCGCGGAAAACGGGTATTCGATTATCATGATAAGCTCCGAGCTCGAGGAAGTCCTCGGGATGAGCGATAGAGTGATGGTCATGTGGGAGGGCCGCTCTAACGGCACGCTGGACATCGCGCAAGCGAGCCAGGAAAAAGTCATGGCCCGAGCGACGGGCATAGAAATCGCATAAGGGGCGGCAGCAATGTTCAATTCCCTGATCGCCGTGTTCCGAAAGAACATCAGATCCTACATCCTGATTATCGCCCTGGTAGTTATCTGGCTCGGCTTCGGCATCGCCCAGCCGGCCTTCTGGTCCGCCGACCACATCCAGGACATCTTCACCCAGATGGCCATCATCGCCATCATGGCCTGCGGAATGGTCTTCGTCATCGTGACGGGGGGCATAGACCTCTCTGTCGGCTTCGGCTCTGGCTTCGTTTCGGTCGTCGCCGCGGCCCTCCTCTACTTCGGCACTATCGAGAAGCCCCTGCACGCGATCTTCCCCCTCCTCGTCGGGCACGGCCTCGAGGTAATCACCGCGATCATCGTCATCATCCTATGCATGGGCGTCGGCCTCCTGATCGGACTCTGGCAGGGCTTTATCATAGCCTTCCTCGCCTTGCCGCCTTTCATCGCGACGCTTGGCGGCTATTACATCTTCAAGTCGGGCATCCTCCTGGTCACCCAGGGCAAGTCCCTCTTCATCTCGTCCAACGACACCTACAAGTTCATCGCGCAGGGACTGATACCGCCCTTCCCGAGCTACGTGATCGCCGTCATCGTGACCGTCTTTATGTTCCTCCTCCTGTTCCAGGCCCGCGCCAGGAAGCAGAAGTACGGCATCGAGCTGAAATCCTTGGTCTGGGAACTCGTCCGCACCGCGATCTTCGCCCTCATCCTCTGGGCCTACGTCCTCATCGTCAGCAGGGTCTTTGATCCGAGCGCCAATCCGAACGTGCGGGGCGTACCCTTTCTCGTCATCATCCTCGCCGTCATCGCGATACTCATGAGCTACGTCTCGATGAATACGCGCTTCGGCCGCTACGCCTATGCCATCGGCGGCAACCGCGAGGCCGCCAGGCTCTCGGGCATCAACATCAAGAAGTCGATCTTCCGCATCTACCTCACGATGGGCGCCCTCGTCGGCGTGTCGGGCATCGCCCTCGCCGCCTACGTCGGCTCAGGCACGACGGCCGCAGGCGGCGGTTACGAGCTCGACGTCATCGCGAGCTGCATCCTCGGCGGCACTTCCACCCTCGGCGGCGAAGGCACCGTTTTCGGCGCGATAATCGGCGCCCTCATCATGCAGTCCCTCGGCAACGGCATGCAGATGCTGAACGTCAACTCCAATTTCCAGTACATGATCAAGGGTTTCGTCCTGATCCTCGCGGTCTGGGCGGACATCTCGAACAAGAAGAAGAAGTCATAGTTAAAGGGGGGTGGCGTAGTCGCGAAAGCGACTACGTACAATAAATTTCCAATCGCCCTAGCGAGCGGAGCAAGCGTTGTACATAGTCGACACCAGAACAGGGCTTCCCCGCCATCGATCCCCGCGGCGAAAGAACTGCAAGATCGACGGTATATGGGGGGTCCTGTCATGAAAAAACGCGGGCTGCGCTCCACGAATGGACTCCGCGCGGTCCGCGTTTTTTCATGACACCCCCAGCCCCACATCGTCCATCGATAGTGTCGCTGCGTTCACCCGATCCACGCCGCGCCGGTCTCGGCGTCGCGATACTGCGCCCGCGATAGCGGGCATACAATCCTTTCCACTCAGCACAGCGCCAATAGCGCTATGCCCTTCTTCGGCATCGGGGAAGCCCTGCAGCCAATCAATCTACAACAACGGTCGCTTTCGCCACCCCCACACACAAGTTCAGGCGACTCCGCTCGGAAGGTCGATGGCACTTAAGCCCATATGATCCCTTTCCCCTCGGATGAAGGGACGGACGAATGGGTATGGTAGGCAGGGGCGAAGTCTGGTGGGTCAACCTCGACCCGCGTATCCTCCTCGACCAGATCCGCTGCGTCGACAAGAGCCGGCTCATCGGGAAAATCGGCAGCATCGAAGCGGCCCAATGGCACGATACTCTTCTCGAGATGTTCGAATAGGGCAATCCCATCCGCGCCGAAACCCGGCCACTGGTGGACGTTCGCTTACACCGCCCTCACCCCCGCCTCTATCGCCCGTATGTTCAGCGGTATGAACTTGTGCTTGGACTCCGGGAAGAAGGACTTCAGAACCGACTCGAGGTGGTCCAGCTTTACTGCCCCCGTAGCCTTGGAGAGGGCGCCCATCATCACCATGTTGGCGATCTTGGCGTCGCCGATCTCCTCGGCGAGCTCGCCGCAGGGCACCTCGATCACGCGAAGATCGGTGCGCGTGGGCCGAGCCTTCACGAGACTCGAATTGATCAACATGACGCTCCCGGCGCGGGCGCTTCCCTCGCAGATGGCCAGGGAATCCTCGTTCATCACGATGGAGGAATCGGGCGAAGTGACGAGGGGGCTCGCTATCTCGGAGCTGGAGACGACGACCGAGGCCCTCGCGATGCCGCCCCGTTTCTCGGCGCCGTAGAAGGGGAAGAAGGTGACCTCGAGGCCCTCCTTCATCGCACAATAAACCCAAAGCTGGCCGAGGGAGATGATTCCCTGGCCGCCGAAGCCCGCCATGAGGGTCCGTTCCGTCATTTGTCGCCCCCGATGGCGAGGGTCGCCGAAAGCTCGTTCTTGATCTCGCCGAGCGGGAAGGCGGGGACCATGTCGCTCGTCACCCAAGCCGCGGCCTCGGGCGGGCTCATCTGCCAGTTCGTCGGGCAGGGAGACAGCACCTCCACCATGGTGAAGCCCACTCCCCGGAGCTGGGCCTCGAAGGCCCGCTTGATGTATTGCTTCGTTTTGCGCACGTTGGCCGCCGTATCGACCGCGCCCCTCGCGATGTACCTCGTCCCTCCGAGGGTGGCGAGCATCTCGCAGACCCGTATCGGATAGCCCATCCCCGCGGTATCCGGATCGCGGCCGTGGGGCGCGGTGGTCGCCTTCTGGCCGATGAGGGTCGTCGGGGCCATCTGCCCGCCCGTCATCCCGTAGATCGCGTTGTTCACGAAGATGGTCGTGAACTTCTCGCCGCGGTTGGCGGCGTGGACTATCTCGGCCGTGCCTATCGCGGCGAGGTCGCCGTCGCCCTGGTAGCAGATCACCAGGCAATCGGGGCGCATCCGCTTTACACCGGTGGCGCCGGCGGGAGTCCGCCCGTGGGGAACCTGCACCGAGTCGAAGTCGAAGTAGAGGTCGGCCCAGATCGAGCAGCCGACGGGGTTCAGGATGATCGACCTATCCTGAACGCCGAGCTCGTCCACGACCTCGGCGATGAGGCGATGTATCACTCCGTGCCCGCAGCCGGGGCAGTACTTGGTCTGTATCGGCAGGAGACTTTTCGGGTGCCCGTATGCTACTTCCATCCCATTATCCTTTGCGCTTCGGCGAGCACTTCTTCCTCGCTGGGTATGACGCCCCCGCAGCGGCCGTAGAAATCCACCTTGGCGACGGAGCCGCCGCTCACGGCGAGCCTCACGTCCTCGACCATCTGCCCCATGCTCATTTCCACCGCGAGGAAGCGCTTGCCCAGACGAGCGAGACGGGCGATTTCGTCTTTGGGAAAGGGCCAGAGGCTGATGGGCCTTAGCAGGCCGAGCTCGATGCCCATGCCCTTGGCCGCCTGAATGGCCCCAAGACAAACGCGGCTCGCGGTGCCGTAGGCGACGAAGATGAGCTCGGCCTTGTCCACGTTCACCGCCTCGAAGCTCGTTACCGCCGCCGCGATACGCTCGTAGCGCTCGAATCTTTCGCGGATCTTGGCCTCGAGGGCGGGGGGATCGAGGATCAGGGACGAAACATGGTTGGTCGGCCTCTCGGCGCCGCTCGAGCGGTTGCCGACTGCCCATGGCCTATCGGGCCGCTTGGAAGCGTCTCGCGCCGGCGGCAGGGCGACCCCCTCCATCATCTGCCCGATGAGGCCGTCCGCGAGGACCATCACGGGCATGCGCCACCTCTCGGCGAGGTCGAAGGCCAGGTAGGTGAGATCGGCGGCCTCCTGGACGCTCTTGGGCGCCAGAACGATGTGGAAATAGTCCCCGTGGCCGCCTCCGCGGGTGGCCTGGAAGTAGTCGCCCTGGGAAGGCGCTATCCCGCCGAGACCCGGGCCCGCGCGGGCGACGTTCACCACGACGCAGGGTACGTCGGCGCCGCAGGCGTAAGATATGCCTTCCTGCTTTAACGAAACCCCCGGGCTCGAGGAGGAGGTCATCGCCCTGCCTCCCGCGGCGGCCGCGCCGTAGACCATGCTCATCGCGGCGACCTCGCTCTCGGCCTGGATGAAGACCCTGCCCCGATCGAGCATGCCGCCGGCCATGTACGCGGTGAGCTCGTTCTGGGGCGTGATCGGATACCCGAAATAGGCGTTGCAGCCCGCCCGGATCGCCGCCTCGCCTATCGCCTCGTTGCCCTTCATCAGGATTTTTTCTTCGGCCATCTTTGTCCCCCTACAGCCTGTAAACCGTGACCGCGGCATCGGGGCAGACCATATAGCAGTTGCCGCAGGCGATGCACTTCTCCTCGGCGACCGCCCTAGTGGGATAATAGCCCCAGGAATTGGGCGAGCCGTCGGCCGCGAGTACCTTGGTCGGGCAGGACCCGACGCAGAGGAGGCAGCCCTTGCAGCGCTCTCTGTTTATCACCAGCTTACCCTTGTACGCCATATGCATCTCCTTCCTATCTGCTTGCCATGGCCGCGAAAGCTATAGAAGCGAGCTTCGTCTCCGCGGTATCGGCCCTGCTCGTGAGCACGATGGGAGCGGATGCGCCCATCACTATGCCCGCGCTCTTGGCGCCGCATAAATCCACGAGGCACTTGTAGAGGATGTTCCCCGCCTCGATATCCGGGGCGACTAGGATATCCGCGTCGCCGGCGACCTCCGAACTTATATTCTTGATGCGTGCGCTATCATGACTTATCGCGTTGTCCATGGCGAGGGGTCCGTCGACCAGGCAGCCCCCGAGCTGGCCCCTTCGGAACATCTGCGTGATGATCGCGGCGTCCACGGTGCAGGGCATCTTCTCGTAGTTGACCTTCTCGACCGCGGCGAGGAGGGCCACCTTGGGTAGGACAAGGCCGAGGGCGCGCGCCGCCCGCGCCGCGTTGGCGATGATGGCGATCTTTTCGCCGATGTCGGGCGCGATGTTGATCGCCGCGTCGGTGACGAAGAGGAGCTTATGGTAGGAAGCGACCTCCATCACGCCTACGTGGCTCGCCAAGGCGCCGGCGTTTATCCCGGTCTCTTTATTGAAGGCCGCCTTCAATAAGACCGAGGTATCCACCATGCCTTTCATGAGGACGTCGGCGTCTCCCGTCCTCACGAGGCGAACCGCCTCCGTCGCGGCGGCCGCGGGATCCTTGGCCTGTATGCACTCGAAGCGCGCGAGGTCCAGCCCGAGCTCGGAGGCCATGGCCTGGATTGCCGCGAGGTCGCCGATCAGCACGGGCTCGGCGAGGCCGTTCATCCATGCGTCGACCACCGCTTCGAGGGCCGAAGCTTCCTGAGCGGCGGCTACCGCGACTCTCTTACGGCCGGATTTCCTGGCGGCATCCACCATTTCGGCTATCGTCTTCATAGTAGTCCATCCCCTCGTCTAATAGCCCAATACCGTCGCCTCGCCCGAAAGCACGCGCATGCCCGCCATGGCCAGGGCCTCGAGCTCGCCCTCCCCGGGATAGACAACAACTGGCGCGATGAAACTGCACATTTTTTCAATATTTGTCATCATGCTCGAAGAAAAAGCAATCCCCCCCGTGAGGATGATGGCGTCCACCTTCCCCGAGGCAGCCGCCGCGAGAGCGCCGATCGCCTTGGCGACGCCGTAGCCGAATGCACGGAAATGGAGCTCTGCCCTGGCGTCGCCCGATTCCATCCTCTCCTCGATGACACGGAGGTCGTTGGTGCCCTCGAGGCTCACCAGACCTCCTTTGCCATTGATCATCGCGAGGATTTCGCGCAACGAATACTTCCTCGAAAAGCAAAGCCGGGCGAGATCGCCTGCCGGAAGGCTTCCTGAGCGCTCCGCGCTGAACGGGCCTTCGCCGTCGAGGGCATTGTTCACGTCCACCACCCTCCCCTCGATATGGAGACCCACGGAAACGCCTCCGCCCATATGGGCGACTATGATGCGGGCCTCTCCGTAGGATCTCCCGTTTTCGAGGCACCATCGTCTCGCCACCGACTTTTGGTTGAGAGCGTGAAAGACGGAACGGCGCTCGAAAAGCCGGTGACCGTCGACACGGGAGACGTCCCACAGTTCGTCGACGACGACGGGGTCGACGATATAGGCGACTATGCCGAGGGGGGCGGCTATCCGGTCGGCAAGACATGCGCCCAGATTGCTCGCATGCTCGCCGAAGCGCGCTTCGGCGAGATCCTCCAACATGGCGGGCCCGATTCGGTAGATACCCCCGGCCAGGGGCTTGAGCAGGCCTCCCCTCCCTACGACGATCGACAGTTTGCTAATGTCATAACCCCGCCGTGCAAGGGCCGAACGCACTTGCTCTTCACGAAAGGCCAGTTGCGCGAATATCGAGCCATATCCCGACGCGGTCACGCTCGAGATGAACTCATTTTCGCTGAAAAGCTCGGTGCCGCCCTCATAGACCGCGATCTTCGTTGAAGTCGAACCGGGGTTAATGACGAGGACGCTCCAAGGCATAGTAACTAATTATACCATCGTGTTTCTATCGAACAAGATGGAAAGTGCAATATTCGAAAGACCGTTTCATTATTTGAAACAAAATGCCGCTCTTTTGCGGCTACGGCTGTCTGGATCAGGCAAAAAAAAGCCGCTCCCAAGGGAAACGGCCTTGCCGGAACCTAGAGGATAGCAACTTTAGGCCCTCGTCTTGTGTCTGTTTCTTCTCTTCTTCTTCTTGCGCTTATGCGTCGCTATCTTCTTGAGCTTTCGCTTCCTACCACAAGGCACTGTAGCTCTCCTTCACTTTGCGATTTGGGATTATGCACGCCCTCCCCCTCCACGTCAAGTAGGCTCAAGGATTCGTGCCCAAGGATTCGGAAGGCGGAGCCCGCAGAGCCTTCCCCGAGGCTATTGTGGGGTAGTACTCTTATCCAAAAGGGGTGTGACCGATGATCGACGTCGCCAATGGGAAAATAACGCGCGAATGCCTTACGGAAGACTGCGGGAAGACGGTCGACCTCGCGGAACTGAAAGCCAAGCTCTCCGAGGATCCGGGCTTTCCGACGACCGAACGCTATTGCGTGGGCGCGGGCAAGTACTGCAAGGATGACGACTTTTGCGTCCAGCTCGTGGCGCACGCCCATCTGCCTTCTCGCTTCGGCGAATTCGAGCTCTATGGCTTCTATGACGCGCGTGAAGACAAGGAGCATACCGCGATGGTCCACGGCGACGTGGCGGGTAAAAAATCCGTCGTCGTGCGCGTGCATTCGGAGTGTCACACGGGCGACGTCCTCGGCTCCCTGCGCTGCGACTGCCGTGACCAACTCGAGGCTTCCCTGCGATTCGTGGCTTCGCAGGAATGCGGCGCCGTCATCTACCTGCGCCAGGAAGGCAGGGGCATCGGCCTGCTCAACAAGATAAAGGCCTACAGGCTTCAGGAGCTCGGCCTCGATACGGTGGAGGCCAACATCTACCTTGGCTTCCCCGACGAGGCCAGGGACTATAAAGTGGCAGCAAAAATATTGGCTCTCCTCAAGATCGAGTCCCTCAAGCTGCTCACGAACAACCCCGACAAGATAACCAAGCTCGAGGCGGAGGGCGTCGTCGTCGAGGGTCGCCTTCCCCTCGTCATCGCGCCGAACCCGTACGACGCGGATTACCTATCGGTTAAGAGGGAGAAAATGGGTCATTTGTTCTGATAGTCGGCCGGCCTTGCAAAGCGGTTGCGCTTCTATTATAACCGTAACGGAGGACCCAGGGCCTAATCCGAAGCTCGGGCGGTTCTCGACGATAAAGGAGCGCTGAAACGTATGATCGCCAAGTCAGAAATATCGAACATCAACGATAAACGCCCCGAAGGGGTGAAGTCCGACGGCGCGCCTTTCCGTGTGCTCATAGTAGACGACTCGATGTTTATCGCGAAGCAGCTCGGTCAGATACTCACTTCCGAGGGTTTCGATGTGGTGGGTACAGCCGGCGACGGCCTTGCGGGTATCGAGAAGTACAAGGAGCTTTTCCCGAATATAGACCTCGTCACGATGGACATCACGATGCCCAAGATGGACGGCGTAACCGCCCTGGAGAAGATCCTCGAATTCGATAAAGACGCATGCATCGTCATGGTCAGCGCCCTGGGCAAGGAAGACGTCGTCAAAAAGTCCCTACTCCTCGGAGCGAAGAGCTACATCGTCAAGCCGCTGGACCGCAAGAAAGTTCTCGATCGCATAGTAACCGTAATCAAGCACTGATAGTCGGATCGGCCGGGCCCTACTTGCCGATCTTCGCGATGAGCGAGTCGACCTTGTCGCCGTAACGGTCGGGTGCCGCTTCTCGGGCGATCTTGAGGAAGCCCTTGGCGTCGTCGAGGCGATTCTGGGCGTAGGCATTGACCCCAAGCGCGTAGTTGGTTATCGCGGGATCGCAGCCGAGCCCCAGGGCCAGCTTGTAGTGAGATTCGGCGCCAAAGAAATCGTTCTGGGCGTAGGCGATGAGGCCGAGGTAATACTCGGGAACGTAGCTCGCGGCGTTCATGGACTTGGCTGCGACGAAGGCGTCGTTCGCGCCGGCCCAAGCCTTGTCAGCGTACTTGCGGACACCGATGGCGACGAGTTCCGGGAAGGTCTTTCGGTCGGCAAGGTAGGCCGCGAAGGCCTTTTCGGCGGCATCTGAACCGTACCAAGTATCCAGGATATTGGCTACCGCGCTCTGGTTTTCCTCGAGGCTGGCGTCCTTCCGCATTGCTGCGACCGAGTCCCAGAGCAGGCGGTTAAAGCCTTTGTCCTTGCTGTTCTGGAGAAAGGACACGAGGGCCCATGCCTGAGGATAGAAGACATCGAGCTCGGCCCGAGCCTCGTCCTGGCCTATCGAGAGCAGTTTTTCCAAGGGCATGAAGAGACCGCGGTCCTTGAGGGACTTCACCGTCTCGAGCCAGGCAAGATTCTCGGGGAAGTTGAGTTTTCCGGCCTTATCGTCCCAGCGGGCGGACTCGAAGCAGACGGCGATCCCCTCGCGAATCCAGAGCGGGGGATTGTTGACGAAGGCTTTGATGAACTGGACGAAGCCCTGATGAGCGAGGCTGGCCGAGAAATCGGGTTCATCCTTGGCGAAGATGAGGAGTTCGGAGCGCTCGGGGCTCGGGTAGTGCAGGTAGACGAAATCGTCTTTGGACTCTCCGACGATCTGGGTCATGTAGATGTCGAATCCGGATTTATCCTTGAACTCCCTGACGTTGAGCTTCGCCTTGAGGTCGGCCGGATCGTAGTGGAAAAAGGCATTATAGACGGCAAACAGCGCCTCGAGCTGGCGTGAGAGGGCGGTTGCGCGGTCCTGCCCCGACTCGGAGAGCACGACGTAGTGGTCGCTCGCGGCTTCACCCAATGCCACGGCCGCTCCGGCGGGAGCGGCTGGAGCGGCGGCCGCGTCTTGGGCCGTCGCCCCGAACGAGAGAGCGAAGAGTGCGATCAGTAACAGTATGCCAATCTTCTTCATGATTCCCCCTGAGCGAATTACCATACATCGTAGCCTTTCGCCATGCGAAAGTCAAACTATTTTCTGGGCGAGA
This sequence comes from Rectinemataceae bacterium, assembly GCA_049513895.1. GTDB lineage: Bacteria > Spirochaetota > Spirochaetia > Treponematales > Rectinemataceae > UBA1306. Next base: position 70,949 of record JBEKVO010000012.1, read on the forward strand.
AGCGGTCTATGACTATGCTCACTTCCTCGATGAGGATGCCGGTGTAGCGCTCGATGTTGTCGATCACGTACTCCTGAAGGGCGTGCGCGTTGGACGCGAGCTTGGTGCCGAAGGGAACTTCGAGCACGATGGTGAGTCGATAGCCCTGCGTGTCGGAGTGCACCGCGAGGCGGCGGATTCGCAGCGAGTCGTCGAACTCGTTGACGCAATGAATGACCATCTGCGAGAGAGCCGCCTCGGAGATGGACACCCTCCCCCGCTTCGAATACTCGGGACGCACGACCGATTTCTCGTAGACGCGGGGGCGGGTCGGAGCGGCCCCGAAGTTGCGCTTGAGAAACACGCGGATCGAGTCGTAGAAGATCGAGGGATAGGTGCGCCGAATCTCGAGGGCGGGCACCGGTATGACGTGCTTGCCCTCGACCTTCCTCGAGCGGACGGCCTTCTCGATCTCGTCGCGGCTCGCGATGTCCTCGATCTTGATGACCTTGACGGGGTGGGGTATTTGGAGCCGCTCGCAGATCTTGTAGGCCATTCGCTCCGAAGTGCCTATGACCAGTATCTTGCGGAAGCTCTCCTTCTGCAGGACGCGGGCCACCTCGTCGCGATGCGCCTTGTCGTGGAAGAGGGCCGTTTTGACGGCGGCCATGTACAACTGCTCCTTTTTCGCGGAGCGTCCGGCGAGGAGAGTGTCGCCGCGGATGAGGAGGCCGTCGTCGATGATCATGTCGATGCCGTACTTCTGCGCGACGAGCTTGGCGCGGAAGCTCTTCCCGGTGCCGCTCTCGCCGACGAGGGCGTAGACGCGGATCCCCTTGATGAGCCAGAGGATGCCGCTGATGGGGCTGAACATGCGGTCTTCACTATATCGGCGGACTCCGGACGGCGCAATCCTCACCGGCCCGGCGATGGAATGCATTTATCTAATCTGACGCCTAAAGACTCCGAAAATATGGGACAGAGGAGTATCCAGATGACGCAGATGGAGACAGTCTATGCCCTCAGAAGCGCGATGTCCGCGGAAATAGCCTGCTTCGAGGCCTACGTGGCCGCCCAGCGTTCCTTTGCCGCAGCCATGGAGGCCAGGGACTGGACCTCCTTGCAGATGGCGACTGGAATCCAGGACGAGCTGGCGCGCGCCATCGCCGCGAAGGAGAGCGAGCGGGCCGAAGCCTTCGAGCTTCTGCGCGCCCAAACCGGCTGCGAGGCCGGCGGCATCTACCGTGTCGCCCTCCTGGTTCCCGAACCCGAACGCAGCGAGCTCACCGATCTCTATCGAAGGCTCAAGCTGGCGGCCATGCGGGCCAAGTTCGAGAACGCCTCGGCCGGAGACTACGCGGTGAGCAACCGCAACCTGCTGCGAGCCGTCCTCGAGGAGCTCTTCCCCGAGAAAAAGCACCGCATGTACGGAAAATCGGGACAGGCAGTCCAGCCCGACCTGGACGCCTTGCTTCTCAATACCGCCTTATAGCGTCCTTCGGACGCTAACTGTAAGGAAATTGGTTGGACGGCATCGCCTTTGGCGATGCGCGTATGACCGGGAGTTACGAGATGCAATCGACCTTTGCTGGGATAGAAATGGGTAAGCGCAGCCTCAATGCGCACAACCAGGCGCTCAATACCATCGGCCACAATCTGGCCAATGCGTCGGTCGAGGGCTACTCGCGGCAACGCGTGCAGCTCGGGGCGACCGATCCTCTCTACGCTCCCGACTTGAGCCGCGAGGAGACGCCGGGACAGATAGGCCAGGGCGTCTCCATAACGAGGATAGAGCGCGTCAAGGACGATCTCCTCGAGGGCCGCATCGACTCCGAGAGCGGCCTCGAGGGATACTGGGGCACGAGGGACAAGTACCTCCTCCAGCTCGAGCAGATACACAACGAGCCCTCGGATTCCTCGGTGCGCACGCACATGGATAAATTCTGGGATTCCTGGCAGGAGCTCGCGCTTCGACCCTCCGATACGGCGGCGCGCGAGGTGGTTCTATCCCGGGGCGAGGCCCTCGCCGAGAGCATGCGCGACAGGTTCAGGCGACTCTCGGATTTCCGCTCCACCGTGGACGGCGATATCCGCGGGACGGTCACCCAGGTGAACGGCCTCGCCAAGGAAATCGCGGGCGTGAACCTCGAGATACAGAAGTCCAAGGCCATCGGCGACAATCCCAACGACCTCATGGACAGGCGAGACGTGCTGGTGGAGAAGCTCGGCCACCTCGTTCCGATCAGCGTCGACCGGCGCGACTCGGACGAGTTCATGGTTCACATCGACGGTCTGGTCCTCGTGCAGGGCAAGATAGCGCGGGGCTTCGAGCTTGGAGGCGCCGCCGCGACGGACAAGGATGGTTTCGCGTCCCCGGTCTGGAAGGACACCGGCTTGCCCGCATCGATAAAAGGCGGCACCTTGGGCGCCCTCATCGAGCTGCGAGACGGCGACGCGAGGAAGGAGATGCAGTCCCTCGATACGATGACCCTGAGCTTCGCGGACCTCGTCAACGAGACGCACCGCGCGGGCTTCGGCGCGAACGGGAAGACCGGCCTCGACTTCTTCAAGGAATGGCCCTTCATAAACAACGTCGAGGGCAACTACGACCGCAACGGCGACGGCAAGTACGACTCGACCTACATATACCGGATGACGGGCGCCAACGCCCTTGTCGCCCAGGAGCAGATCGGCCTCGCGGGAACCATCAGGCTCTCCACCGACAAGAGCGGCCGGGGCGAAGGGGCCGTGGCCGAGATCGCCTACAACCCGACCGATACGGTCGCAGATCTCGTCTCGCGCATCAATCACGCGGGCGCCAACGTGACGGCGAGGCTCACCCGCGAGGGCAGGCTCGAGCTCCGCGCGACGCCGGCGGAAGACGCGACCGAGCCCGACTTCGTCCTGCGTCACGTCGAGGACTCGGGACAGTTCCTGGTCGGCTACTCGGGGCTTCTCCGCGGGACGGACGCCGCGGGAGCCTACGATTGGGGCCACGCGGGCGCGATCAAGGCCCTACGGCCCGAGGGCGTCGACTTCGCGACGGCCCCCCTCGCCCACCCGGCGGGCTGGCTCGAGGTGGCGCCCGAGATCAAGTCGGACGTCGGGTCCATCGCCGCGGGCTTCGGCGAGAACGGCAAACCGGCGGCCGCGGGCGACGGATCGGCGGCCCTCGCGATCGCGGCCCTGCGCACGCAGAGCGTGATGGTCGGGTCTCTGCGCAGTTTCGACGACCACTTCGCCGAGGCCGTCGCCCGCGTCGGACTCTCCGGCGAGCGAGCGGCGAGCGCCTCCGCCACCCACGACAGGATAGGCAAGGAGCTCCGCGATCTCAGGCAGTCGATGTCGGGGGTGAACATGGACGAGGAGCTCGCCAACATGATCAAGTTCCAGCACGGATACGAAGCCGCGGCGAAATTCGTGACCCGAGTGGACTCGATGCTCGATACGATCATCAACCGATTGGGAGCGTAAGATAAATGCAGCGCGTCAGCAGCGATTTGATGAACGACGACATGCAGTTCTGGGCGAGGCGCCGGGAGCGGGACATGGCCTCGGCCGAGACCAAGATGGCCCGGCAGGCCAAGATCGAGAACCTCCGCGACGATCCACTGGCCGCCGCGAGGGCGGTGCGCTACGACTCCGTGGGAACGCGGCTCGAGCGATTCGAGAAAAACGCGGCCTGGGCCGACGACCAGTACAAGGTGTCGGAAGACTACGTGCGCCAGACCATCGACCTGACCCAGCGTCTCCGGGAGATAGCCGTCCAGGGCGCCAACGGCACCTACTCGAAGGAGGACCAGAAATACATGGCGCAGGAAGTGGACCAGCTCCTCGGCGAGATGGTGAGCATGGCCAACGCCCGCGGCCCCGACGGCAGCTACGTCTTTTCCGGCGACAAGTCCCGCACCCAGCCCTTCCGCGAGATCATGGGCGCGGCGCCCGGCGCCTCGGGGTCGGTCCTCGTGGGCGTCCAGTACCTGGGAGCCCTGGGCGGCCCCCGCACCGAGATATCCGAGGGCGACTACATGCCCGTCTCGCAGAGCGGATCGGAGGTCTTTTGGGCCGAGAAACAGCAGGCGATCTCCGGTTACGACGCGCGCGACTGGCGCGCCGCCGTCGACGCGACCATTCTCGTGGACGGCGAGAGCGTGGGAATCAAGGCCGGCGACAACGTCTATGCCGTCGCCGCGAAGATCAACGACTCGGGCGCGGCGGTGAAGGCGAGCATCGACCCGAGGAGCTTCTCGCTTTCGCTCGAGACGACTACGGCCCATCAATTGAGGGTCGAGGACGGGCCTCGAGGGAAGGTTCTGAAGGAGCTCGGCCTCATCGCGCCTTCGGGTTCGGCACCCGACAATTGGGCGCCGAGCGCTCGCGTTTCGGGGGGCTCACTTTTCGACGCGGCCATCCGCCTGCGCGACTCGCTCAACCGCGGCGACGTCCTCGAGACCGGCGGAGCCGCCATCGCGGGCCTCGATGCCGGCATGGACAACCTGAATCGCAGCGTCGCGGAGATAGGTGCCCGAAGCCAAAGGCTCCAGGCAGTCGGGGCCCGGCTCAACAGGGAGATACCCGATACCGCGAAGCTGCGAAGCGAGGAAACGGACCTCGACCTGACCAAGGCGATCACCGACTACAAGATGCTCGAGTACGCGCACAAGGCGTCCTTGAGCTTCCAGGGGCGCCTCTTCTCGCAGACGCTCCTTGACTTCCTGCGCTGAAGCCCGACGGATTATAGCAGGCTTGCATAATGAGGCGTTCGCGACATTTGGAGCGAACGCATGCAAGCCTCTCAATGATGTTTACCTTTGGAGTTCATGCCTTCGGCATGAACTCATCCAATAGCAAACGTCATTAAACACTTAGTAGTGGAGCGACAGATGAGAGTCAAGACCAAGGCCTACGGAGAGATCGACGCGGACGAGCGCCAGCGCGTGAGCTTCCCCGCGGGCCTCCTCGGCTTCGAAAAGTTCAAGGATTACATCCTCCTCGACGCCCGGCAGAAGCCTTTTTTCTATCTCCAGTCGATAGACGTCCCCGATCTCGCCTTTATCCTCATCGATCCCTTCCTATTCCGTCCCGACTACTCGCTCGACGTAAACGACGATTCCCTCGGCGACATCGGCGTGTCCCAGCCCAACGACGTCCTCGTGTTCTCGATCGTCACCGTCCCCGGCGAAGGCGGCCAGGTGACGGCCAACCTGATGGGCCCCCTCATCATCAACAAGGCCAACCGCATGGGCATCCAGACCATCCTCGGCGACTCCCGCTGGCGCGTCAAGCACGACATCATGGCCGAGCTGGCCTCGTCCAAGGGCTAGGGGCCATGCTCATACTCTCCCGCCGCGTCAACGAGAAGATCATCATCGGCGACGATATCGTCGTATCGGTGGTGGAAGTGCGCGGCGATCAGGTCAAGCTCGGCATCGACGCGCCGCGAAACGTGAAGGTTTTCCGCCAGGAAGTCTTCAACGCGATCCAGGAAGAGAACAGGAAGGCCGCGGCCGCCTCCGGCATGCAGTTGCCGGAGATCGACATCCCGGAGCGCCTTAAGCCTTGAGCGCCGGAGAGCCGCAATAAGCGGACGCGGCTTCCGGCATGCAGCTGCCCCCTCAGAGACATTCCGGCCCGCGGCAAGGATGGACTAGCGCCTCGCTACCGTTTTTCTCCGCGATTAGCGGGGCCATCGCGCGCCGGTGGGGCTGTCGAGCCCGTCGACGTGTTGGCGACCGCGAGTTCGGCTTGGGACCTCGCGGCATCGGCGGCGGCCTTTTCTATAAGACCGTACTCGTGCTCGAAATTGGGCGTGAACAGGCCTTTACCGAGGTTCGCGCGGATATCGACCAAGCTCCAGAACCTGCCCTCCTCCACCTCGAGCCCGTCGGGAGCGAAGGGCCCCCCATAGGTCACGATAAAAGAGAACACCAGCTCGGACTCGACATCGCTGTCCCATCGGTAGCGAAGGATGGGCTCGATGCTTGCGCCGGATGCCTCGAGGGCGAGTTTCGTGACGCCGAGCTCCTCGCGCAGCTCGCGGGCCAGGGCCGTATCGAGGTCCTCGCCGGCGGAAACGTGGCCGCCGACGGCGCTGTCCCATTTGCCCGGCTGCGTGTCCTTGTCCGCGGCCCGTTTCTGCAGGTATATCCCTCCCCTCCCGTCCAGTATTTGGAGGTGGACGACGGGGTGGAGTTTTCCGGGGCCTTTATGGAACTCGCTCCGCGGGGCCGAGCCGAGGACCTTGCCCGACTCGTCGATGAGGGGGAGCATCTCCTCGCCCGACGGATTCGCGGCGACGCGTTTGGCCCGCAGCTTCGCGGAAATGAACTGGCTAACTGCGACGGCGCCGAAAAGGATGTAGAGCAGTCCCCCCGAGATGAAGCCCCATGCGGCGGTGGACAGTTCGAAAGAGGCGTAGACCGTGAGCGCGACATGAGCGGCCAAGGCGGCCAGCATGAGGGCGAGGCCCTTCTTCATCGCCGGCATCGCCTCGTCGGGAATCGATACGCCCCGCAGCGTCCTCGCGACGTATCCTTTGAGGTAGGAAGACGGGAGAACGAGCATCGCGGCCATGGCGACGGCGAGGACGATCTCGATTATGGCAGGCTTGAGTTTGAAGAAGATGGCGTTCCCGACCAGGAGGGATAGGCCGCCCGTGACGGCGAGCAGGATGGTATCCGCAACGACGAAGGGATCGGCTTTTTTGTCTTTCTTGAGCACGTATGCGAACTCGATCACGCCGATCGCGATGCCTATCGCGAGGCTTATCTTCTCGCTCAGCAGCGGGTCGACGCGAAACACGCCGAGGACCAGATCGGCGCCGACGTAGATGATGAGGGGAAGGAGCCCCGGGATCAGAGACTTGAGCAAAAGCATCGGGTTCATCGGAAAGAGAATACTAAAGAGAGATACGGCGGAGCAAGGGCTTCAGGAACGAAGGGATTCGACTATATACTCACCGCAGTCATGTCCATGATAACCCACCCCGGAACGGGCTTCGCGGTCGGCGACCCCGACCTTCTCCCGTTGAGCGCCGACCGCCTGCCTTCGGCGGCCGAGATCGGCACGGCCGCCTCCAGCCTCATCCTCTCGGCCTCGGGCTGGCGCAAGGTCTTCGCCGCTTGCGGCGCCGAAGACGGAGACGAGGATTCGGATTCCGGGGCTGTATCGCCGGCCGACACGGTCCTCGCGGGCGCAGCCGCCATAGCCTTCGCGGGACTCCTCCGATCGCGTAGCACCGCTAAAGCCCCCAGCCTTCTCGTCGGAATAGACTCGCGGCCCACGGGACCGGCCATCGCCGACGCGATGATCCGCGTTTTCATCGGCCTGGGTCTTTCCCCGCGTTACCTGTTTATAGTGGCGGCACCCGAGATAATGGCCTACGCGCGCGTCGCCGGCGGTGCCGGCGACGAAGATGCCGCGGCTGGATTCGTCTACGTCTCCGCGAGCCATAATCCCCGCGGCCACAACGGCCTCAAATTCGGCCTTGTCGACGGGGGGGTCCTCGGCGCGGCCGACTCGGGGTCCCTCATCGAATCCTATCGCGGCCTTCTCGCGGACCCGAGTCTCGCGGCGCGGGTCCTCTCGCTCATCGAGGCCGCCGAGAGCCGGGACGTCGCCCGCGTCTTCACTGGCTGTTCGCTCTGGAAACGCCGCTCGATATCGGCTTACACCCTCTTCGCCCGCGAGGTCGTCGCGGGGACGGCCGATCCTCGCGCGCAAGACGGGCTCTTCGACGAGATGGCCGAGGGGGCCGCTCGGCGGCCGGTCGGCGTCGTCTCGGAGTTCAACGGTTCCGCCCGCTGCCTCTCCATAGACAGGGACTTTCTCGAGGGGCTGGGGGTCCGGACGCGCGCCGTCAACGACAGACCACGAGACTTCGCGCACCGCATCGTCCCCGAGGGCGATTCCCTCGCCGACGCGATGCGCGAGCTCGAGGCCGCGGCGGCGGCGGATCCATCCTTCGCCGCGGCCTACGTTCCCGACTGCGACGGCGACCGAGGCAACCTCGTGGTGCTCGGCAAAGCCGGCGGCGGAGCCGGCGGCCGCGGGGCGAAGGCGCGCCCCCTCGAGGCGCAGGAGGTCTTCGCCCTCGCCTGCGTCGCGGAGCTGTCGCAGCTCATCCGCGACGGGCGCCTCAGCTACGACGAGGAAGGAAACGCGAGAGAGAAGGCCGCGGTGGTGGTCAACGACGCGACGAGCATGCGGATAAACGCGATAGCCCGAGTCTTCGACGTCGACGTCTTCCGCGCCGAGACGGGCGAGGCGAACGTCGTGGGCCTCGCCGCCTCGCTGCGAGCGAGGGGTTACCTCGTTAGGATACTCGGCGAGGGCTCCAACGGCGGCAACATCACCCATCCCTCGTCGGTCCGCGACCCCCTGGCCACCCTCGGCGCCCTCCTCAAGCTCCTCCTCGTAAGGGGCGGCTCCGGCTCCGGCGGCGCCGGCTCCGCCGGTGAAGGTCTCTTCGCGATCTGGATGCGCCGCTCGGGCAGGCCATATGACGAGGACTTCGGGATCGACGAAATTCTCGCGTCCCTGCCCGCCTTCTCCACGACGAGCGTCTTCGAGCCGCGGGCGGCGTTTCGCGTCAAGAGCGGTGACCAGGCGGCCCTCAAGGCGCGTTATGCGACCCTGTTCTTAGGCGAGTGGAGGAAACGCGGGGCCGAGCTCAAGGCACGTTTCGGCGTCGCATCATGGGAAGCCTTCGCGACCAATGGCCAGGCCGAAATCCGCGTGGGAGCGGATTTCGCGGCATCGGGGCGTGGCGGGCTGCGCATCGCCCTCGCCGACGAGTCCGGCAGACCCCGCGCCTTCCTCTGGATGCGCGGCTCGGGCACCGAGAGCGTCTTCCGCGTGATGGCCGACGTCGAGGGCGGGAAGGCGGCCGACGAGGAGTACCTCCTCGCCTGGCACGCGGCCTTGGTGCGCGAAGCGGATCGAGTTTAGCTATCGCGCCGACGGCGCGCGGCGGACGGGGCCTAACGCTGCGCTGATATGAAGTGACCTCGTCAATAGCGGTTTTCCTTTTCTTTCTTTTTCTCAGCAGGGCTGTACGAGCAAAGGCTGAAGAAGCTGTAGCCGACGGTTGATCACTCTGATATTCGTGGAT
>JBEKVO010000013.1:0-73911 GCA_049513895.1 Rectinemataceae bacterium
AAGGCCTGCGATAGTAAGGCGACATGCTCCGCATGTCGCAAACTTAAGGAAGGCTTGGTGAGAGGCCTTCATTGCGACGCTCCCTTTGGTCGTGTCGCCTTATTAATGAAGGCCGCTATAAGTAAAACCGCATTGCGGCGGCAAATACGCCAGTAGGCGCGAATCGTGAGGTATAAATTATAGTGCGCGCTATCGCGCGACGATTATACGGGACCAGAGGGGCTCGCCTTCCGCTCATCGCCCTCCTGGCGATTCGCTCCAGGCCGGGGAAAGCGCTCTCGCGTGCATCCTTGCACGCTCGACCGGATCCGCGCTCATCGGTTCGCGCGTCTCCGGAGCGCTTTCCCTTCTCACCCCTCTGGTCCCTTAATAGAAAAGCCGCCTTGCAGCGGCTTTTCGGGACCAGAGGGGCTCGAACCCCCGACCTGCTGCTTAGAAGGCAGCTGCTCTATCCTGTTGAGCTATGATCCCCGGTCAAAGGAGCGCTCTATTAATTAAAGCGCTCCTTTGACCTCGCAGTTTTGCTCCGCAAAACTGCGCATACCACATATATACAAGACTCGCTTCGCGAGACTTCGAACCGCGCTATTTAGAAAACACTCTATAAAAAAAACGCTCCTTCGACCTCGCCATCCGGATGCGCGAAGCCGTACACAATTAAAACAACACAGTGGCTATGCGTGCCGTCGGTGGATATCGCTTCGGGACGGTGGGAGTTGCCCTTCGATGCTCTACATCCTGTTTCGCATCTCCGGGCCGCCTCAGGCGCTCGCGCTCGGCATCCTGCCTCGCTCACGACGCTTCCGCGTCGCGCGCCTTCGGTTCAACTCCCGCCGTCCTGAACGTTCCGTTCGGGACGGTGGGAGTTGAACCCACGATCTTCAGCTCCCAAAGCTGACGCCTTAGCCTCTAGGCTACGTCCCGATTATTCAATTCAACGTATTCCGCGACTCGCATCTTTGTCAAGATCGGACGAGCTTTCCTGTTGACACCTGGGAACGACAGTTTATAATGTTTGGGTTTACCTGTCCTTAAGGGCATACACCTCACTGCAATACTAGCAAGGAGCGATTATGGCGATTTCGACCGACCTCATCCGGAACGTGGCCATAGCAGGGCACGGCGGCACGGGCAAGACGACACTGCTCGAACATCTCCTTTTCCAAGGCGGCGTCATCTCCAAGCCCGAAATGATCGAATCCGGAAAGACGGTCAGCGATTACGGCGAGGATGAGATAGCGCGAAAGATATCGATTCACGCATCACTAAGTCACGTTGCATATAAAGAAGTCAAGATAAATTTCCTGGATACGCCGGGTTCATCGGATTTCGTCGGCGACGTCATACTCGCCTTTCGCTCGTGCGAGTCGGCCCTCGTGATGATAGACGCCCAAAGCGGCGTACAGATCGAGACGATCAAGCTCTGGCGCAATCTCGAGGGGCGCAAGAAACCGAGGATCGTCTTCGCATCCAAACTGGACGAGGAGAGGGCCTCCTTCCAAAGTGCCCTGGACGACATAAAGGCAAAGTTCAAGGTCGACCCGGTAGCCATCACGATCCCGATGGGCGAGGGAAGCGCGTTCAAGGGAATCGTCGACGTCCTCAACGGAGTGGCCTACCCCGTTCCCGCGTCGCACGACCAGAAGGAAGCGGCGGGGCCCCTGCCCGCCGATATGTCCCAAACGATCGCCGAATATCGTTCCAAGCTTTTCGAGGAGGCGGCCGAGGGCGACGACGCATTGATGGAGAAATATCTGGATTCGGGTGAACTCACTCAGGAGGAGACGATTCTGGGCATCAAGGAGGCTTTTGCCGCGGGGAGGATAATCCCGGCATTCGCGGGAGCCGGGGCGCTCAACGCGGGCACCTCGGCCCTCCTTGATTTTATCGCCTCGATCGCGCCGAGCCCCCTGCAGCTCGCGCCCGAGCCGATCAAGGGCCCCGAAGGCAACGATATCGAGATCAGGGTCGATCCCTCCAAACCGGCCTCCGCCTTCGTCGTCAAAACCCAGATCGACCAGTTTTCCGGACGCCTTTCCTACGTCAAAGTGATCACGGGCACTCTCGTCCCGGACCTCGAGGTCATCAACGTCCGCGATAGCCGAAAGGACAAGCTCGGGAAGCTCTACACGCTCCAGGGCAAGAAGCTCGAGGAGGTCCGCGAGATAGTCGCGGGCGACATCGGCATCATCGCCAAGTCCGTCGACCTCAAGACCAACGACACGATCTCGGCCTACGACAAGCCCTTCGGATTCCACAAGCTCCGGCTCCCGACCCCCGTCCACATGCTCGCGATATCCGCGGTCAACAAGAAGGAGGAGGACAAGCTCAACGAAAACCTGCTCAAGGCGGCGGAGGAGGACCTCACCTTCGAAGTCCACTTCAATATCGAGACGAAGGAGACGGTCATTGCGGGGATGGGCGAGCTCCAGATCAACATGATCCTCGATAAGATCAACCACGCGACCAAGATACAGGCCGAGACCCGCGTGCCCCGCGTCGCCTACCGCGAGACCATCACCAAGAAGGCGAGCGCAGAGTACACTCACAAGAAGCAGACGGGCGGCCATGGCCAGTACGCGCGCGTCGTTTTCGACGTCGAGCCTCTCGAGCGCGGCGCCGGCTACCAGTTCGAGAACAAACTGTTCGGCCAGTCGGTCTCCAAGGGCTTCATACCGGGCATCGAAAAGGGCATACACCAGGCGATGGACGCGGGCGTCGTCGCCGGATATCCGGTCGTCGACGTCAAGACGGCGATTACCGACGGCAAGGAACACCCGGTCGACTCCTCCGAGATGGCCTTCAAGATCGCCTCCCGCGGCGCCTTCCGCGAGGCGACGCGCATCGCCAATCCCGTCCTTCTCGAGCCCGTGATGAATCTGAGGGTCTTCTCCGAGGAAAAGAACCTTGGGGACGTGATGTCCGACCTTTCCGGACGCCGCGGCCGCATCTCCGGGCAGAACCCCTTGGGCGGCGGCATCGTCGAGATCGACGCGCAGGCCCCCCAGGCCGAGCTCCTGCGTTACGCGATCGACCTCCGCTCGATGACGAGCGGCACCGGTTCCTTCGAGGTGGACTTCGACCACTACTCTCCGATAACCGGCAAGATCGCGGAGGACGTCATCAAGGCGGCTCAGGCCTTCAAGGTGCACGAAGAGGAAGAAGAGTAAGAGACTCTTTCACCACAGGACCATGCGACCCCGGTCGGCTTCCAGCCCGGCCTCGCGCAGCGCTTCCGCGAAGGGGGAGCGCGCGGCGACCTCGCCATTGACCCTATCCACGACGACGCGGCGCTCCGGACCCACGTCGCGCACCCTGACGGCTCGAAAAATCCCGAGCACGACCGACAGACGCGGATCGGCGGTCGAGAGGGCCAGCGCGAGGTCGCGGAAGGAACGCGTGGAGACGGCCACGACCAGGCCCCCGTCGACGCAGATCCTGTTCGCGGCGATTCGCGGCGGCAGGAGGGCCTGACGCTCCACGGGGGCGTAGAGAGCCGCGGCGGCCGGGTCGAGGGAGTTGACCCAGACCGGCCCGCCGGATGCGGCCGCGTCAAGGGCCTTGAACAAACCGAAGGCCGCGGGGTCGAGGAACTGCGGCCCTTCCAGAGTCTCGAAAAATCGGCCGGCGAGGAGCTCTCCCGCGAGCTCGAGGCGACGCATCGCGGGGAAGAGGTCGCCCCAGCGAAGGCCCTCCTCCTCGCACTCGAGAATCCCGCGGCACAATAGGCCGTAACGCGAGGCGAGAGCCCGGACGCGCGCCACGTCGAGGGAGGCCTCGTCGAGGGCGTCAGGCTCGGTCTCTTCGGCCTCGTCCGAGAGATCGAGCCTGAACCAACGACCGCTCGTCGGCGCCCCTCCCTTCCATCGTTCGCGCAACGCGCGCGGAACCCTCCTTCGGGCGCCGAAGCCCGGCGCGCCGGCTCCGCCGCCGGCATGGGCGCCGTTTCCCGAAGCGGGGAGATCCGTCCCGAAGCCGTTGGCGATGCCATCACGCAGATCCCTGAAAGAATCGGAGGCGACGAGTCCCCTCCATGCCTCCGCCCAGAGAGCGCGGGCGAGCTCGGAGGATGGGATGCCGGCACGCTCGCGGATCGTCCAGAAATCGAGGCTCGCGCCGCCTACGGGGATGAGTCTCGAGCCGGAGGACGCGACGCCCCTACGCGAAGGAAGGAAAAGCTCTAGATCCTCGGCGCGAGCGATCGAGACGCGGCCCCTGCCCGCGCCAAACCACTGCCAGGGCGAGGAGGTCAGGGCGGCATCGAGGTCGGCGCGCCGGAAGCCCGGAATGCGGGCCGGAAGCAACTCCGCCTCCCAGAGAGCGGCCGGCGCGGCTGCCCCTGCGAGAGCGCCGAGGGCCCTTTCGAGGGCAGCATGCCCCTCCGCCGAGGGGTGCCCATCGGCGAGGGCGTTGAGGCCTTGGACGGCGAAAACGAGCCTTGCGAGGTCCTCGGGCGGCCGGGCGGCGACCACCGGCCTCGCGGCGGTCCTTGCGCGCCTGAGCAGTATCTCGAGGTTCTGCGCGTCTATCACCGACTCGCCTTCCGTTCCATCCACGAGCAGGTCGGCGACGATCGTTCCTTCCTCGACCAGATCGCCCAGCTCGTCATCGAGCTCCGCCCCGGCTACTCCGAAAAGCGCCGTGATGCGCGCCGGAGCGACAACCGCCTCGCGCCGAAGCCATTCGGCGATGTGCGAAACAGGATCGGCCGAGATCGCGCTCGCGCGCTCGGCGTGGACGAGAACTTCCTCGGCCGCCCCGGGGAGGGTCAGGCGGAGCAGCCTGCCGCCGCAATCCGGGTCGGCCGCAAAGGCCGCCGCGAGGGCTGGGCCGGCCGAGGCGAGGATGGCGGGTAGCTCCGAGACGGGGATGAGGACGCGTTCCCTCGTCCACTCAGCGAGAGCGAGACAGTCGTCGGGGGCCCAGCCCGGCACCAGGCGCTTCAGGCGAGCTTCGAAATCGGCGGCCAAACCGGGATCGATGCGGGGGCGTAAGCGCGCCGAACGCAGGGCCTCGGCGATCACCCTGTCCGAAACCGACGACGAGGCTCGGCCCCGGAGCTCGTCACCCCGGTACATGTTCTCGCCCGTCTCCTTCCACAAGGCCTCGCGCGCGAAAGGCGATGGGGCCCGGCTTGAGAAGGAAGAAATCTCGACGCGCCCATCGGCGACGCGGGCGGCGAGCTCCCTTGCGCCATCGAGGTCGAAGAGGTCCACGAGGCAGGAGCGCCAGGTTTCGACGATTACGGGAAAATCGGGACTGCCGCGAACCGCCTCAAAAAGCTTTTTCGCGCGTAGGCGCGTCATCCACAGAGGGGTTCGCTTGCCCGGCATGCCTCTCGGCAAAAGGAGGGCGCGGCCCGCGTTCTCGCGGAATTGGGCCCCGAAGAGCCCCGAGCCTTCCAGGACGGTTTTGACTTGGCGGTCCAGAGCCTCCCCTTCGGCGAGGGAGCGGAAGGCGCGCATGAAAGCGTCGACGGGATCGAGGCCTTCGACCCTCGGGACGGCAAGGAGAATGAGGTCGTCGTCAGTCACCCTCTGGACCGGGAGCCCGCAGTCTTCCTCCATCGCCGCCGACAGGGCGAAGGCCAGGGGCTCGTTGATCGCGAGGCCGCGAAGGGTGTGGAGTACCAACCTAGTCGAATCGCCCCGCCCTCCGGCCTCCTCGTGCTTTTCGAGGACGAGACGCCTCGAGCCCGGCAGCGAGTATCGCCCGAGGCCCCGGCCCGGGCCGGCCGCCTTCTGAGACGCGACGAAGCGAGAACATGCCTCCGCCGCGCCGGGCGAGAAACCATAGCCGGAGACGAGGGCCGCGGCGCCGTCTTCCGTATCGAGTTCGCCCAACGCGTCCAATAGATCGAGGGCCCGCTCGCTGATCTCGGGGCTCCTGTAGCGGGCCTCGCCCTTCCAGAAAGGCACGATATCGGGATCGGGCGCGGCGGGGACGACGAGCACCGCCTCGCTTCCGATCTCGGTTATCCTCCAGGCCTGGGCGCCCAGCGTGAACACCTCGCCGACCCTGCGTTCCCAGACGAATTCCTCGTCGAGCTCCCCGATCCTCGTCTTCGAGCCGGCCACGCGCATGCTGAAAAGGCCGCGATCCGGGATGGTTCCCCCCGACGAGTACAGGAGCCCCCTCGCCCCCCTGCCCGCGTGAACGGTCCCGGTGGCCGCGTCGATGGCGATCCTCGGTTCGAGCTCGCGCAGTCGGGTTCCCGAGTATTTTCCGGCAAGCATCCACAGGGTCGAGTCGAAAAGCGAACGCGTCAGCCTCTCGAAAGGAGGAAAGGACAAAACTATTTCGTACACCGCGTCTACGGTTCTCGGCCCTTCCGTGATCAGCTCGAGGAGCAGCTGCGCGAGGACGTCGAGAGGACAGGAAAGGGGCTTCGTCTCCTCCACGGCCCTCTCCTCCACTCCCTTGGCCGCCGCGGCGGCCATGACGAGGTCCATGCCGTGGAATGGATAGATGGTTCCCTTCGAAACCTCACCGACGCCGTGGCCCGAGCGCCCTATCCTCTGCAGGGCCGAAGCGACCGCGGGCGGCGTCCCCGCGAGGAAGACCTCGTCGACGCTTCCGATGTCTATCCCGAGCTCGAGCGAGGCGGTAGCGACGACGCAGGGTAGCTCCCCGGCCTTGAAGCGCTCCTCGACGACGCGCCTGGCTTCCTTGGATAAGGAGCCATGGTGCGCCCAGGCGGCGCCCTCGCCCGCTGCCTCGTTTATGAGGAAGGCCATGCGTTCGGCGCGGCGCCGCGAATCCGTGAACACGATAATGCCCTTCGAGAGCCCCATCTTTCGCGCGACTTCGGGAATGATCGCCGCATAGCGCCCTTCGGGCGCTGACTGAGAGGAAACAGATTGTTCGCGGTCGCCTTTGGCGACCTGAGTATAGCGGGGCGCCGCGCCCGAGCCGGCGAGCGCGCCCTTTCCCTCGTTCTCCGCGTCACCATGTGGAACCTCGGGCCACTCGACCGAAAGCTCTATGCGCTTTTCCGACGCGGGAGCCACGACGGAGACGGCGCGCCTCCTGTATTCGGCCTTTCCCTCCGGCCCGCGTACAAGCCGCCTCCCGCCCACGAAATCCGCTATCGCCTTCACGGGTCGCGCGGTGGCCGAAAGGGCGAGGCGCTGGAACTCTCCCGCCAGAAGGGCGAGACGGCCCACCGAACAGGCGAGCATCGCCCCGCGCTTGTCGCCCGCGAGGGCGTGTATCTCGTCGAGGACGAGGAGCCTGACGTCGGCGAGCATGCCGCGAGAGGCGGGGGAATCCAACATGAGAGCGAGGCTCTCGGGAGTCGTCGCGAGTATGGTGGGCGGCGAACGGAGCATGCGCCTGCGGTCGGCCTGGCTCGTGTCCCCATTGCGAGTCGCGGCCCTGATGCCGGGCCAGTCCGCCCCGCGCGATCCGAAGAGCGTGGCCAGCTCGCCGATCGGCGATTCGAGATTCCGCCTGATGTCCTCGCTGAGGGCCTTCAGGGGAGAGACGTAGAGAACCGAAAGGCGATCGGCGGGGAGCTCGCCCGAGGCGATGCGCGAAATCGCACCGAGGAAGGCCGTGAGGGTCTTGCCCGATCCCGTGGGAGCCAGGGCCAGGACGTGCCCGCCCGCGGCGATCAGCGGCCATGCGGCGGCCTGCACGGCCGTCGGGCTCCCGTACCGCGAGAGGAACCACTCGCGCACCAGGGGATGGAAGGAGGCAAGGCTGTCGTCGCGAGCGGCCATGGAAGAATGGTAGCCGGGACTGTGGCGAAACGGCAAGCCAGCGTCGCCAGCGTGGAATCCGCGATGATGCATCGTCAACAGCGGCTATGCGGCGGATAATCCGTCGGTTCGCTTAAGGCAAAATCCATAGGACAGGAGTTGAATCGGGATCGTGCATCCCTGGGGGCGAATTCCATGATATATACATTGAATCACGGAACTTAGGCGCGGTGCGCAATCGTCGAGTTAGGGTGGTGTCAGGAGATGCCCCGTATCCGCGCCCGCGGCGCGCGGCTTCTCACGATCGCGAGAAAGCCTTCCATCGTCTCCCGCGAGTAGGGCTCCACCGAGTCCCAATCCGGATCGAGGCAGCCTCCAGGTCTAAAATCCTGGAGCAGCACCTCGTCTCCCTCCTCGAGGGCGAGGGCCATCGTCTCAAGCGCATCGGACCCCACGATGCCGGGCGCGCAGGTTATGCGAATCTCGAACGGGGTGCCGGACGAGCGCAGATACGCGAGCGACTCGAGGACCCGCTTACCCGCCTTCGCTCCCGCCGGGGCGACGCGGCCGTACTCGGCGGGCGCGGTCTTGAAGTCCAGAGCCACGTAATCGGCCGCCACCTCGGCGATGCGCTCGGGAAAGGAGCCGTTCGTGTCGAGCTTGACGGCGAGGCCCCGCTCGCGGATCGAGCGCGCGATCCGCGGCGTTTCCTCGCGCAGCAGGGGTTCGCCCCCGGAGATGACGACGCCCGAGACGATGGACTTGCGCCTGTCTAGGAATTCGAGGAACTCGCCGAGGGGCGCGAAGCCCGACGGATTCTCGGCGCTCGCGCCCTTACCGCCCCCCTCGGGGTCCATGAGGGCCGCGTTGTGGCAATAGGGGCATCGGAAATTACATCCAGGGAGGAAGAGCACCGAGGCTATCCTGCCGGGAAAGTCTATGAGGTTCGTCTTTAAATAAGCGACTCGGCTCAAGCTTGCCCGACAGGGACGGCTTCCAGGCGCGACCGCAGACCCTTGACGTCGAAGGCGCGGAAGGCCTCATTTCCCTCCCCGTCCAGGCCGAGGACGGTCGGCGTCGCCATGACGCCGAGGTCGCGGGCAAGCGCGAGCCCTTCGGCGCGATCGACGTCGACGAAGACCGCCCTCATGCCGGAGGCCGCGACATAGTTGGCTACGGGCGGGCAGTTGGGGCATGTCTCTCGCGTGAACACGAGGACGCCGTCGCGGAGGCTTTCCCCGCCGGGCAGGGCAAGGCCGACGGGCATCGCCGCCCCAGATGCCGGCGCGTCCCCTCGCGCCGGCATCTCATAGACGAGCCGCTGGCCGTACTCCTCGCGCTTGCCCGCGTTCCAGTTGCGCACCGAGCGGTAGTAGCCGACGATCCGGCTGTACACCTCGGTAGGCGTCCCCTCCGCCCGCGCGAGCTCGCCCTTAAGCTCCGCGATGCGCGCCTCGATGCTCACTCGATCCGACATATGTTCCCCTCCCCAGTCAAGCCGGCAAGCCGGCTTGACTTTGCACTTTTGCGCTGCGCGCGAAAGTGCCTACTATTTAATTCGAGTTTATGCGTCGACGAGTTCGGCCTCTAGGGCCCGTATCTCGCCGCGGATCCGCTCCTCCTTCTCGGCCTTGCAGCGCGGACAGGCGAAATGCTCCCCGGAAAGGTAGCCGTGCACGGGGCAGATCGAAAAAGTCGGAGAGATCGTATAGTAGGGCACGCGGTACTTGGACGCGATGACCTTGACGAGGTCCCGCACCGCGCGCCAGTCTTCGGGCGCCTCGCCGAGGAAGACGTGGAAAACCGTTCCCCCAGTGTAGGAAGCCTGGAGTTCCTCTTGGTGGTCGAGGGCGTCGAAGAGGTCCGCGCCGAAGCCGACGGGAAGCTGGCTCGAGTTAGTATAGTAAGGCTCCTCGCTCCCAGAGGTGACGATTTCGGGCCACTTTTCCCTGTCGTGCTTTGCCAGACGGTAGCTCGTCGACTCGGCGGGAGTCGCCTCGAGGTTGTAGAGTTGGCCCGTCTTTACCTGGTACTCCTGCAGGCGCTTGCGCATATGGGCGAGAACCTCGAGGGAGAAGGCGCGGCCCTCGGGGGTCTCTATGCCCTGCCTTAGGAAATTGAGACAGCACTCGTGCATGCCCACGAGTCCAATGGTATTGAAGTGATTGTCGAAGCTGCCGAGATAGCGCTTCGTGTAGGGGAAGAGGCCCCCTTCGAGGAGCCGCGACACGACCTTGCGCTTGATCTCGAGGGAGCGGGCTGCCAGGTCCATGAGGCCGTCGAGCCTCGAGTAGAGATCGGCGCGCCCCTTCGCGAGATAGCCTATCCGCGGCATATTGATCGTGACGACGCCGACGGAGCCGGTGAGCTCGTCGGAGCCGAAGAGACCGCCGCCGCGCTTGCGCAGCTCGCGCCTGTCCAGCTGGAGGCGGCAGCACATCGAGCGGACGTCGCTCGGGTCGAGGTCGGAGCTGATGAAGTTCTGGAAATAGGGCGTGCCGTACTTGGCCGTCATCTCGAAGAGGAGGCGGGCGTTGGGCGAGTCCCAACCGAAGTCCTTGGTCACGTTGTAGGTGGGTATCGGATACTGGAAGCCCCGGCCCATCGCGTCGCCCTCGAGCATGAGCTCGATGAAGACCTTGTTGACCACGTCCATCTCGGCCTGGCAATCGCCGTAGGAGAAGCCGGTCCCCTTCCCGCCCACTATCGCCTCCTTGTCGCGGAGGTCGGCCGGGCAGGTCCAGTCGAGGGTGACGTTGGTGAAGGGCGCCTGGCTGCCCCAGCGGCTCGGCGTGTTGACCCCGAACAGAAAGCTCTGCATGCATTGGCGGACTTCGGTTTCGCCCATCGCGTCCTTCCTGACGAAGGGGGCGATGCAGGTGTCGAAGGAGGACAGGGCCTGGGCTCCCGCCCACTCGTTCTGGAGGACGCCGAGGAAGTTCACCATCTGCTGCACGAGGGTGGACAGGTGCGACGCGGGCTTGGAGCTGATCTTGTCGGGTATGCCGCCGAGGCCCTCGGCTATGAGCTGGCGCAGGGACCAGCCCGCGCAATAGCCGGAGAACATGGAAAGGTCGTGTATATGGAAGTCGGCGTCGCGGTGGGCGGCGGCGATCTCTTCGGGGTAGATGTTCTTGAGCCAGTAGTTGGCGGTGATGGTGCCCGAGTTGTGGAGGATGAGGCCGCCGAGGGAATAGTTGACGTTGGCGTTCTCCTTGACGCGCCAATCCGCCTGGCAGAGGTAGCCGTCCATCGTCGTGCTTATATCCAGCATGAGGCGGGCGGCGTCGCGCATCGCCTCGTGCCTGGCGCGGTAGAGGATGTAGGCCTTGGCCGCCCTGGCCTCCCCCGCCTCGACGAGGGCGGTCTCGACGAGGTCCTGTATCTCCTCGATCGCGGGTATCGAGTTGGGGTGCCGGGAGGACATGAGCTCGCGAAGCTTCAGCTCGACGAGATCGACGATCCTCTTAAGCGACTCGGCCTCTCTTGCCGGGGATGGGATATCTCCTACCGCCTCGAAGGCCTTGGCGACCGCCGCCTCGATTTTCCCCCTTTCGTAGCGATGAACTTCGCCCGAGCGCTTGACGACGTGGCGGGTAGGCTGATCGACTCGGGCTTCGGGGCCGAGGACGGACTTCCATTCGGGGAATATCTGCTGAGCGGCCATCAACGACCCCCCTCGGCTTCGCCTTCCTCGACATGCTCGATCTCGCGGAGGAATTCGGCCATCGTCTCGAATTTTCTATATACGGAGGCGAAACGCACATACGACACCTTGTCCAAGGAGTACAGCCGGCGCAATACCATCTCTCCGAGCTCGACGCTGGGGATCTCGTTGGCCGTCTTGCCCTTCTGAGCGGCCTCGTCCTCTATCTCGTTGACGAGATTCTCTATGCTCAACTGGGAAACGGGACGCTTTTCGAGGGCGCGGATGACGCCCCGTTCGAGCTTGGCGCGCTCGAAGGGCTCGCGCCGCCCGTCTCGCTTCACCACCATGAGGGGCTTTTCCTCTATCCGCTCGTAGCTCGTGAATCGGAGGCCGCAGGACGTACATTCCCTACGGCGGCGGATGCTTTCCCCGTTGGCGAGAGTCCTACTGTCTATCACTTTGTCGTCTAGACTTCCGCAGTGGGGACAACGCATTGCACACCCTAATCGTATAAAACTTGCATATAATGCTTCGCCAAGCCTTCGGCCGATACCCTACTACACCTAGGGGAGCCATTAGAATCAAATACAGGATATAGTAGGGTAGCATGGTGCTGTCAAGGACAGAATTGAAATTTTATATGAAAATACTGGATACTTCCCTGCTTCCAAAGTAAAATCCGGGCATGGTCGTCTCACGGTAAAGAATCGGATCTCAACATCAGGGGGATGCTCATAATGAAGCAATACGTGAAGTGCAAGGCATGCGGCTATATCATGGAGGCCTCGAAGGTCAGGGCGGTTTGCCCCGCCTGCGGAGTTCCGGCGAAGCTTTTCGAGCCTTACGAGGAACGAATCGACGAAAAGCGCAAGCGCCTCCTCGACCTCCATATCCACCCGATAGTCGTCCATCTCCCCCAGGCTTTCGCGGTCACTCTCGTCGCCCTTTCCGCCGGTCTGGCGATCCTCGCCGACGGCAGCCTGAGGACCATCCTCTATAATTCGACTCAGGTCCTCGCGATCTTGCTGCCTCTGGCGGTCGCCGCCGCCTTCGCCGCCGGTGCCCTCGACGGCAAGACTCGCTTTCGCAAGCTGACGACTCCCCTCCTCATACGCAAGATGGTTATAGGCGCGATTTTCTTCGCAACCTCCCTGGCCGCGGCGGCGCTTGCCCTCTTCACCCCTCTCATTTCCCCCGCGATAGCGCCTTTCGCCCTCCTCGAGCTCCTCTCCCTGTTCTGCGCCATACGCCTGGGCTATATGGGATTCGGCCTGCTTTCCTCGAGGTTCCCCGGCTGAAATAGCGGAACGGCAGAGACACCACGGTAAGACACATCAATCCGAAAGCGAATGGGGGGGTCATGTACAAGTTCAAAGTCCTTCTTTGTTGCCTGTCGGTTCTCGCTTTGTCGTCATGCGTTACTCCGTCATCCATCACCATGAATGCGCTGCAACCTCTTTCGAGAGGGATCAGCCATGAGGAGTTCAGGAAACGTATTACCAGTACGCCAAAATCCGAGTTCCCGATCGAGAATAAAGGAGTCGCCTATTCCGTCGAAGTATTTTCGATGCAAACCGGGACAAACACTGTAGTGACGCCCCAATATGTTTGGAATAAATATGGCGGATATACCATGATGGTCACGAGGATAGTTCCCGTCTACGCCGATTACTTCTTTATTTTCGACAAGACGGGGCTGCTCTACTGGGGCTTCATGAATGAGTTGCAGAAAGCCGACGATGAATTGGTCAACCAACTCGCATCGCTGATTTCATCCAAGTACAACGGCAAGTCGTCGCCAAAAAAGTAAAATAGGGGGAACCATGTCGATCCGATATAAGAATGGATATCTGGTCATGCCCATCGTATTCGCGCTGCTCTTAATGTCATGTGTGACGATGAGTTTATACGACGCCGGAAATTTGAAAAAAGGCATGACAGCGGAAGAGGTCAAGGCCGTGCTGCCGGTTGCGCCAAAATATTCCTTTCCCGTCGAGACGGAGGAATCCAATCCTCAGGTGATAGTGGTCAATACTTACATTCTCAGCACGGGCAGCTATGCTTCGAACTACTATCTCGCCTTTCGAGGGGATCATCTTTTTTTCTGGGGTTATCCGCATGAATTCGCCAGATCCTCCGATCCGCTGATCAATGATGTCGGGGAAAAAGCGAACGCGATGCTTAAAAAAATCGCAGAGGCAAAATGACGATTTCCATAGATGTGCCGAAAATCCAGGACTTGTCAGCGGCCGTCTCGGTCCTCTTTCCACATCCTGCAGATATACATCGGACCGGCACCGCCGTTCCTGTCCGGCATGATCGATATCCCGTACTCGGTCTCTTCCGCCCCGGCCAATCCGTCCGGCCCCTCGTAGACGGGCTTGTCGAAGCGCAGGGAAGGTTCTCCATCCCTGTCGCGATACTTGGCCTGGGCCCTCGCTACGACGCCGTCGTTTTCCTCGGGCGACAGAGCGCAGGTCGAGTAGACGAGGCAGCAGCCTTTCTTGAGCATGATGAGGGCCGAGGATAGGAGAGCCCACTGCCGCGCGGCGAGGCCGCGGATCCTCGCGGGGCTCCACTCGGCCAGCGCCGTTCTTTCCCCGGGCCCTCCCGAGCCTGATCGGGGGCCTGCCTGGCGAAGGACGTGGCGTTCGCTCGAGCAGGGCGCGTCGAGGAGTATCGCGTCGAAAGCCTCCTCATAGGAACGGCACATGGCGGCTGCGTCCCTGCCCGTCAGAAGGACCCGGGCGCGCAGCTCGCGCGGGAGGTGGCGGTCCAGCACGTCGCGAAGGCGCCGCCTGCGGTCGGCCGACAGCTCGTTCGCGACGAGGGACAGCTCCGCCCCCGTTCCAGGCCGGGGCCCCATGCGCGACGCGAGGACGAGACTTTTGCCCCCGGGCGCCGCGCAGGCGTCTAGTATCCTGCCCTCGGACGGAAGCCGCAGGGACCGGGCCGCGAAGATCGAGGCCGAGTCCATATAATAGGGCTCCGGTCCTTCGCCCGCGCGGAAGGCGACCGAGTCGGGCTCGGCCGCGAGGGCGGCCTCGAGGGCCGGCCAGCGCCCTCCGAAGAGGCCGCCATAATACGCGCGGAAGGCGGCCTCGCCCCTCGGCCTGTCGTTCTTCGCCATTGGTCGGAGTTTAGCAGATAGGCCCCGACATTGTGTATTCAGTCGGGGTCGGCACTGGGAATTCGGCCGGCCGGCCTGGTGCCGCCCCTCGGATTGACGCGACTCGCCTTCTCTCGAGATACTTGTTCCATATGAAGAAGGCAGTGATTTTCGATTTGGACGGAACCCTCGCGGACACGATCGTCGACCTGGCCGGAGCGGTAAATCGAACCCTGGCGCGAAGGAACCTTCCCGAGCACGATCTCGGGCTCTACAAGCTCATGGTGGGCGACGGTTTCCGCACCTTGCTTTTCCGCGCCCTCCCCGAGGCGCTGCGGAGGGACGAGTATATCGAGGCGGCGGAGGCGGAGGCGGAGGCGGATTACGCGGAGCGCTGTCTCGAGCGCACGGAAGCGTATCCCGGCGTTCGAGAGCTCCTCGCAACCCTGACCCGGCGGGGTATCCCTTTCGCGGTGCTCTCCAACAAGCCCGACGATCTCACGAAAAAAGTGGTGGCCGGGCTTTTCCCCTCGATCGCCTTCGCTCTCGTACGCGGCGAGTCGAGCGAATTCCCCCGCAAGCCCGATCCGGCATCCGTTCTCGACGCCTGCGCGCGCCTCGGGGCCGAGCCGGCCGATGCGCTCTACCTCGGCGACTCCGGCGTCGACATGAAGACGGCCAAGGCCGCCGGCATAACCGCCCTGGGTGCTCTCTGGGGCTTCCGGAGCGCGACCGAGCTCCGCGAGGCGGGGTCGGACGCCCTCCTCACCGCCCCTTTATATCTGCTAGAATATCTTTGAAGGAGGCACCATGGACCGCGACGCGATAGAGGCGAGGGCTCGGGATTACGTAAGCCGCGAGGGCGACGAGGAATTCAGGGCCGAGGTCGAGGCCCTCTTGGCGGCCGAAGACTGGAAGGAACTCGAAGACCGCTTCTATCGCGACCTCGAGTTCGGCACCGGTGGACTTCGAGGCGTGATAGGCGGAGGCTACAACCGCATGAATACCCTCGTGGTGAGCCGAGCCACTCAAGGCCTCTGCGATTACCTAAAGAAGGCTCTGCCCGGCAAAAGCCTATCGGCCTGCATCGCCTACGACTCGCGGCGCTGCTCCGACTCCTTCTCCTGGGTGGCCGCGAGGGTCTTCGCCGCCAACGGCGTAAAAGCCTACCTTTTCAGCTCCCTCCGGCCCACGCCCGAGCTCTCCTTCGCGATCCGTCGGCTCAAGGCGGATACGGGCATCGTCGTGACGGCCAGCCACAACCCGCCCAAGTACAACGGCTACAAGGCCTACTGGGGCGACGGCGCCCAGGTCATTCCACCCCACGACGAAGGCATCATCCGGATGGTCGAGGCGGTCTCCGAGGCCAAGACGATGCCCAGGGACGAAGCCCTAGCGAAGGGCATGATCGTCATCATCGACAAGGAGATAGACGAGCCCTACGTCGCGATGGTCAAGTCCAAGCTCCTCCGAGGCGAACTCA
This sequence comes from Rectinemataceae bacterium, assembly GCA_049513895.1. Lineage (GTDB taxonomy): Bacteria > Spirochaetota > Spirochaetia > Treponematales > Rectinemataceae > UBA1306. Next base: position 15,945 of record JBEKVO010000013.1, read on the forward strand.
TTAAAAGGATGGCCGGCGAGGCCAAGATCGTCTACACGCCCCTGCACGGCACGGGGGCCCTCCACTTCGAGCGCGTGATGAGGGACCTCGGTCTATCGGTAGTCACGGTACCGGAACAACGCGAGCCCGACGGCGCCTTTCCGACGGTGGCCTTCCCCAATCCCGAGGAGGCGGCGGCCCTCAAACTCGCCCTCGAGCTGGGCGCAAAACTGAAGGCCGACGTCGTGATGGCCACCGACCCCGACGCGGACAGGCTCGGCATCGCGGTCCCCCGCGCCGGCGCGAACGCTGGGGGCGTAGTCTCCTCAGGAGACTACGTCCTCATTACGGGCAACCAGCTCGGCTCCCTCCACCTCGATTACGTCCTTCTGACGCGCAAGGAGCTCGGCCTCATGCCCACGAAGCCGGCGATAGTGAAGACCATCGTCACGACCGACCTCCAGGCGCGCATAGCCGAAAAGTACGGCGCCACCTGCTTCGAGTGCCTCACCGGATTCAAGTGGATAGCCGACCTCATGCGGCGTTTCGAAACGGAGGGCAAGGGCTACGAGTACGTCTACGGCACCGAGGAGAGCTACGGCCACCTCATCGAGAACGAAGTGCGCGACAAGGACGGCATTTCGGCCGCCGCCCTCACCGCCGAGATGACCCTCTACTGGCGCTCGAAGGGCAAGAGCCTCCTCGAAAGGCTCGAGGAGCTCTACGTCGAGTACGGCTATTACGAGGAAAAGAGCATCAACAAGTATTTCGAGGGTCCGACCGGGATGGAAGTGATGAAGGGCATCATGGAGGGCTACCGCGAATGTCAACCCGACGCGATGGGCGGCATCAAGGTGGCCCGCGTGCGCGACGTCAAGACCGGCCTCGAGTGGGCGGCTGGCGACGAGGGCGCAGCTCGCAAGATAGACCTGCCCTCGAGCGACGTGATCCAGTGGCTCCTCGAGGACGGCACGAAAGTGACCGTGCGGCCCTCGGGCACCGAGCCCAAAATCAAGTTCTACGTCATGCTGCGAAGCGAGGCCGAGGGCGGTGCCGCCGGGCTGCCCGCGGCGCGCGCGGCCTCCGCGGCGAAGGCGGCGGCGATAGCCGCGGACATCGGAAAAGCGATCGGCGCCGTCGGCGCGAAAGCGGCTGGCGGCGCCAACGCGAAAGCGGCTGGCGATTGACCTTCTTCGCTCTCGACTTCGAAACCACGGGACTCGACAGTACCATAGGGCGGGTGGTGGAGATCGGCGCGATCCGCTTCCGCCTCGAGAACGAGCTCTGCGTCGAGGAAGCCTCCCTGTCCTGCCTCGTAAACCCGGAAATGCCCATACCCCATCAGGCCAAGGCGATCCATGGGATCTCCGACAGGGACGTGGCGGGGGCTCCGGCCTTCTGCAGGGTGGCCCAAACCCTCCTCGCCCTCGCCGCGGACGCAGTTATTGTGGCGCACAACGTGCGCTTCGACCTGTCCTTCCTGGACGCGGAACTCTCGCGGGCCGGCATGAGAAGGCCCGAGGCCCGCACGGAGGACACCGTCGCCCTCGCGAAGCGCGCCTTCCCGGGCCGCGCGAGCTACGGCCTCGAGGCGATCGCCACGGCGCTGGGCATCGATACCGGCTACTCCCATCGAGCCCTCGACGACGCGAGGACCTGCATGCTCCTTTACTTCGCCTGCGCGCGGCAGCTTCGGTAATGCTGGAGGCATAAGGTATGTCCGAGATCGAGCGCCTCGAAGCGATCCCCTTCGCCCCAAACTCCGTCCGCCTGATGGAGAGCCTTCACCTGGACCCCGATGCCCCGGAGGCGGCCGAGTTCAAGGCCCTCCTCGACCTTCTTCGGCCAGCGGCTCGCCCCCGCGCCATGTACGCGGTGGCCTATGTCGACCGCCGGGACGAGGAATCGGTCACCATCGACGGCGTCACCTACCGGAGCCGGGTGCTGGCCCGCAACCTGGCGGACCTGCACCGCGTATTCCCCTACATCGCCACCTGCGGCCCCGAGCTGGACCAGGTGGTCGACGCGGGCGGCGACTGCCTGGTCCAATTTTGGATCGACGCGGTCAAGACCGAGGCCCTGATGGCGGCCCGCGCCTTTCTCTCCGATCACCTGGCGCGGATCTATGCGACGGGAAGTCTGTCCTCGATGAATCCCGGTTCGGGCGACGCCGATGTCTGGCCCATAGAGGAACAGCGGCCCCTTTTCGGCTATTTCGGCGACACGGAGTCGATCGTGGGCGTGCGTCTCACGCCGAGCTGCCTTATGGTGCCCAATAAGTCCGTGTCCGGGATATTCTTCCCCCGCGAAATCACATTCACCACCTGCAGCCTTTGCCATAGAAAGGACTGCATCGGCCGGCGGGCCGATTTCGATCCGCATGAGGCCGACCGTGTAGCCGCCCTTTAGTTCCAGCGCTGAAGCCCGTCGATATGGCAGGCTCCATGCTCGAGGCGTGGCTTGCCAAACCCCTGAACCGGGGGCTTGCGCCTTCGAAGCTCGTCGTGCTAACTTCGTATTCTACCGATTGGAGGAGCGATCCCCATGAGTATTCCGGTCAAGGGCAAGCCGCCCGTTATAGGCCGAAGGAAAGGGGAGGATCGCCGAAGGGTGCTCGCGGAGCTGTCGCGCGCGCCTTGGACGTAGCGGCTAATACCCTACGGCTGTCGCGGGTCTCTCGGATCCGCGGAGCGCCATCGGAATTCGCCCCCCGTGCCGGCCTATTAGGGCCGAAAGCGCGGTTTCCCAGGCGAATTTCATGGGATCTCCATCGGCCTGGAGGTCCTTCGTGCCTAATCGTCCTTCGAATCGAATACCCGTGACCGTACTCGGAGCGACCGGCGTCGTCGGTCAGCGCTTCGTGCGGCACCTCGCGGCCCACCCCTCCTTCGAGCTGCGCTACGTGGCGGCAAGCGAGCGCAGTCTGGGCAAGACCTACGCGGAAGCCTGCGACTGGCGCCTCCCCGGCGAGCCCTACGCGGGCTTCGGCAACATGCGAGTCGTCGCCTGCGACCCCTCGGAATCGCCGGCGCCACTCGTCTTCTCGGCCCTGGACGCGGGCCCGGCACGCGAGATAGAGCCGCTCTACGCTGCGGCCGGTTCGCTGGTCTTCAGCAACGCCTCGGCCTTCAGGATGGTGGAAGACGTCCCCCTCCTCGTCCCCGAGCTCAACGCCGCCCATCTCGGCCTCCTCGCCGTGCAGCGCGCGAGGCGCGGCTGGAAGGGCGGAATCGTCACGAACCCGAACTGCACGACCGTCCCCGTCGCGGGCAGCCTCGGCCCTCTGCACCGTGTCTTCGGCGCCGAGGCCGCCATGGTCGTAAGCATGCAGGCCCTGAGCGGCGCCGGTTACCCCGGCGTAGCCTCCCTCGACGCGGTGGCCAACGTCATTCCCCTCATCAAGGGCGAGGAGGAGAAGGTCGAGTCCGAGTCCCGCAAGATTCTCGGCACCTTCGACGGCGAAAAAATCGTCATGGCGCCCTTCACCATCTCGGCCCAGTGCAATCGCGTCCAGGTGATAGACGGCCACATGATAGCGCTCAACTACAGACTCCGCGGCTCGCCGAGCCCTCAGGCGGTGATCGAGGCCCTCGAGGCCTTCGTGCCCGACACCGAGGGCCTCGACCTGCACACCGCGCCGAGGCGGTTCCTCCAGGTCAGAATGGAAGCCGACAGGCCCCAGCCGAGGCGCGACGCGGAGGAAGACGGCGGGATGCGCATCATGGTCGGCCGCGTACGGCCCTGTCCCCTCTTCGGCATCAAGATGGTCGCCCTCGGGCACAATACCGAACGGGGAGCCGCGGGGGCCTCGATCCTCAACGCGGAGCTCGCCCTCGCGAAGGGCCTGCTGTGAGCACAGCGATAGTGATGAAATTCGGCGGCACCTCCGTCGCCGACGCCGATCGCCTCCGCGGCGTCGCGGCCATCGCCGTCGAGAGCTCCGACTCGGGCGTCCTCCTCGTGCTCTCCGCCTTCTCCGGCGTGACCGACTCCCTCTTCGCCGCCGGGCGCGCCGCCGTAGGCGGCAACGAGGTCGAAGCCCTCTCCATCCTCGACAAGATGATCGAGCGGCACCGAGAGGTGGCATCCGAACTCCTCGGTATCTCCAAAAGCCGGTTGCCGAAAGATGTCGAGGCCGCGATCGCCTCGGCCCGGGCCGAACTCGGCGCGGTGCTCAAAGGGGCCTTCCTCCTCCGCGCCCTCCCCGAAAAGAGCCTGGATATCCTCACCGGGCGCGGCGAGCTTCTGTCCACCGTCATCCTCGCCGCCTTCATGGGCGTCCCGTGGATAGACGCGCGGACGGTGATGCGCACCGATTCCCGTTTCGGGTCGGCCAAGCCGCTGACGAAGGAGATAGGCGAGCTCGCGGTCGAGAGAGTCCTGCCCCTCGTCGGCCCCGGTAGGATCGCCGTCACCCAGGGCTACATCGGCGCCGACGTCTCGGGCGCCCCCACTACCCTGGGCCGCGGCGGTTCCGACTACAGCGCGAGCCTCTTCGGCGCCGCGATAGGCGCTTCCGAGATCCAGATCTGGACGGACGTCGAGGGCATACTAACCTGCGACCCCCGCGTCGTGCCCGCGGCACGGCCCGTCGAGCTCCTCGGATACGACGAGGCGGCGGAGCTCGCGGCCTTCGGCGCCAAGGTACTCCATCCGGCGACCATCCTCCCCGCCGTGGAACTGGGAATACCGGTGACGGTGCGCAACAGCATGGTCCCCAAGGGCCGTTTCACGACTATCTCCCGCGAGTCCTCCTCGGGGCAGCCAGTCACCGCCCTCGCCTCGCGCGGCCCGGTTACCGTGCTCACGGTGCGCACGCCGCGCATGCTCGGCGGCGCGGGCTTTCTTGCAAGCATCTTCGAGGCCTTCGGCCGCAGGGAGGTGAGCGTCGACCTCGTGTCGACTTCGGAAGTGAGCGTCTCGGCGACCGTCGACGGGAACGCTGACGTGGATGATCTGGCCGCCGACCTGGGCGAGCTGGGCGAAGTCAGGATCATGCGCGACCGCGCAGTCGTCGCCCTCGTCGGCGAGCGCCTCCTGAAGACCCCCGGCATACCGGGCAGGGCCTTGGGGGCTTTGAGGGACATTCCCGTCGAGATGATCAGCCTGGGCGCGAACGAGATCAACTTGAGCCTCGTAGTCGAGCGCAGCCAAGCGGCCGAGGCGCAGAGGCGCCTCCACGCCGCCTTTTTCGAGAATTGAGGCAATTTCAAAATGCTTCTGCATTTTGAAATTGCTACCTTGAAATTGCGCAGATTTCGCAGCGCTTTTGTCGATTACATGAAGCGCGAGAAACTGCAAAGCCAAATATAAAAGTAACCGACTTTTATATTTGGCTGAAGGGGGACACTATGCGAATCGGCATATTCGGTCGAGGCAAGCTCGGGAGCGCGGTCTCGGCCCTCGCCTCGCGAGAGAGGGACATCGAGGTCTCCTGGTTCATCGACGTGGGGGAGAAGCCGGGGAAAAAGGTGGACGCGGTTCTGGACGCGAGCGCGGCCGAGGCGGTAGGCGAACACCTCGCATGGTCCCTGGAGACGGGCACGAATCTCGTCATAGGCGCCACGGGCTGGGATCGGTCGCTCCTCGATCCCGAAAAGATAAAAAGGGCCGGCACGGGCGTATTGGTTTCGCCCAACTTCTCGCTCTCCGTGGCCTTCCTGCGCAGGGCAGCCCTGGCCCTGGGCCGCTTCGCGGCCATCGAGGCGGGAAGCTCCCTGGCGATCGTGGAGCGCCACCATGCCGCCAAGGCCGACGCCCCGAGCGGCACCGCCAAGCTCCTCGCCGACGCCCTCGTCCAAGGCTGCCCCCGCTACACCGGTTGGAACCAGGGCCGCGCCGAGGAAGGGAGGATCAATATCGCGAGCCTCCGCGCCGGCGCCGAAGTCGGCTACCACGAGATCAGGTTCGAGACGGGCGCCGACACGATTTTGCTTTCCCACGAGGCGGATTCCCGCGAGATATTCGCGAAGGGCGCCCTCGTGGCCCTCCGCTGGATGCACGGGCGCAGCGGACTCTTCACCTTCGACGATCTGGCCGCGGATATTATCGACCCGCTCTTCAGAGCATAAGGGGGTACTATGGATATCCAGAGACTCAAGGGCCTGGGCGTCGCCCTGGCCACTCCTTTCCATCCAGCCGCCGCCGGCGCAGGCCGCGATGCGGCCTATGGGGCGGGCGGCGTGGACATGCCCGCCTTCCGCGCCCTGGTATCGCGTCTCGTGAACGCCGGCACCGATTTCCTGGTGGTCCTCGGCTCCACCGGCGAGGCCGTGACGGTGACCGAAAGCGAGCGGGACGCGCTCGTGGCGGCGGCCCTCGAGGAGGCGCGGGGCATCCCCGTGATCGTCGGGGCGGGCCACAACTCGACGGCTCAGGCAGTCGCCCTCGCGGCTCGCTCCGCCCGCTCGGGAGCCGACGGACTCCTCGTCGTCACGCCCTATTACAACAAGCCCCAGCCCGCCGGACTCGAGGCGCACTATCGAGCCGTGGCCGCGGCCGCGGCCGGCCTCCCGATAATCGTCTACAACGTGCCCGGCCGCACGGGACTCAACCTTCTCCCTAAGGACCTCGGCAGGCTCTGGGCCATTCCACAAGTGATCGCCGTCAAGGAATCCTCGGGCAGCCTCGCGCAGATAGGCGAGATACTGAGGACCATGCCCGAGGGCAAGCTCCTCTTCTCGGGCGACGACGCATTGGCCCTTCCCGCGATCGCGTTGGGCGGCGCCGGCCTCATCTCGGTGATCGGCAACATCCTCCCCGCCGAAACCAAGGCCCTCGTCGACGCCGCCTTGGCGGGCAGGCGCGAGGAGGCCCGCAGGCTCCACGCTCGTCTCCTGCCCATGATGGACGCCCTCTTTCTCGAGAGCAATCCCGCGCCCCTCAAGGCGGCCCTCGCCCTGGCCGGCTACTCGTCCGACGCGGTTCGCCTTCCCCTCGCGCCGGCTTCCGAGGCGACGCGGGCCAGGCTCGCGGAGCTCCTCCCCGCCTTCGGGCTCGGCACAATGCCGAAAGGATAATGCATGACTGAAAAGCGCTTCCCTCTTTCCCGAGAACGCCTCGAGGCCGTATGCCGCGAGCATCCCACTCCCTTCCACCTCTACGACGAGCGCGCCATCCGCGACAACGCGAAGAACTTAACCGAGTCCTTCTCCATCCTAGGCGACGGATTCAAGGAGTTCTTCGCGGTCAAGGCTCTGCCCAATCCCTTTATCATAAAGATACTCGCCGCCGAGGGTTTCGGCGCCGACGCGAGCTCCCTCCCCGAGATCGTGCTCGCGCAGAAGGCGGGGCTGGGCGGGGAGGCCATAATGTTCTCCTCGAACGACACTCCCTCGGCCGAGTTCGCGGCCGCGGTGAGGGCCGGCGTCATCGTCAACCTCGACGACGTCTCCCACATCGACAGCCTTGCCGCGGCCGCGGGAATTCCCGAGATCATGTGCTGCAGGTACAACCCCGGTCCGCTCAAAAAAGGCAACGCCATCATCGGCAAACCCGAGGAGGCCAAGTACGGCTTCACGCGCGAGCAGCTTTTCGAGGGATACCGCAGGCTCAAGGCCATGGGGGCCAAGCGCTTCGGCCTCCACACCATGGTGGCCTCCAACGAGCTCGATCCGGACTATTTCGTCGAGACGGGCAGGATACTCTTCGAGCTGGTCGTGGAGATTTCCAAAGCCCTCGGCATCAGGTTCGAGTTCGTCAACATCGGCGGCGGGATAGGCATACCCTATCGGCCCGAGCAGACGGCAGTGCCGCTCCGCAGAGTCGCAAGGGGGCTCAAGGCGGCATACGACGAGATCATAGTTCCCGCCGGCCTCGCCCCGCTCAAGATCGTGATGGAATGCGGGCGGGTCATCACCGGCCCCTACGGCTGGCTCGTGTCTCGGGTCATCCACCTGAAAAACACGTACAGAAAGTACCTGGGCCTCGACGCCTCCATGGCCAACCTCATGAGGCCCGGGATGTACGGCGCCTATCACCACGTGACGGTGATGGGCAAGGAGAACGCCGATCCGACCGAGACCTACGACGTCACGGGCTCCCTGTGCGAGAACAACGACAAGTTCGCCGTCGCCCGCGCCCTGCCCCCCGTCGAAGTCGGCGACCTGGTTGTCCTGCACGACACGGGGGCCCACGGACACGCCATGGGATTCAACTACAACGGCAAGCTCAGATCCGCCGAACTCCTCCTTCGCGAGGACGGGAAGATAATCGAGATACGCCGGGCGGAAACGATGGACGACTATTTCCGCACCCTGGACTTCGCGCGCCTCGACGCCTTCGATGCCGGAGAGCGACATGAGTGACGCGAATTTCATGACTCGAGTCGGGCGAAACCCATGCTTCGCGAATCTCGCCGCGGGATACCTCTTCCCCGAGGTCGCCCGCAGGAGAAGGGCGTTTCAGGAGGCCAATCCCGGGACCAAAGTGATCAGCCTGGGCGTCGGCAACACGACCGAGCCTTTAAGCCCGAGGATAGCCGAGGGCCTGCGGCTCGGCGCCGAAAAGCTCGGGACTCGCGAAGGCTATTCGGGCTACGGGGACGAGCAGGGCTTGGCCGAGCTCCGCGCGATGATCGCGGAGAGGCTCTACCGCTGCAAGATCGAGCCGCGCGAGGTCTTCGTGTCCGACGGGGCCAAGTGCGATATCGGAAGGCTACAGACCATGTTCGGGGCAGGCGTGTCCATAGCCGTGCAGGACCCCGCCTATCCGGTGTACGTGGACGGCAGCGTCATCATCGGGGCGGCAGGCCCCGCGGCGGTCGGAGGGACTGGATATTCGGGGATAAGCTACCTGCCCTGCACTCCCGCGAACGACTTCTTCCCCGACCTCGCGAAGGCTCCGGCGACGGAGCTCCTCTACTTCTGCTCGCCCAACAATCCGACCGGGGCCTGCGCGACGCGGAAACGGCTCGAGGAGCTCGTGGCCTTCGCGCTGAAGACAGGCGCGATAATCATCTACGACGCGGCGTACGCCGAATACATTTCCGATCCCGCGCTGCCGAAATCCATCTTCGAGATCGAGGGGGCGCGCAGCGTGGCTCTCGAAGTCAACTCCTTTTCCAAGCCTATCGGCTTCACGGGGGTCAGGCTCGGCTGGACCGTCGTGCCCGACGAACTCCGTTTTTCCGACGGCACCCAGGTGGCCAAGGACTGGAACCGCGTGATGACGACCCTCTTCAACGGCGCGTCCAACGTGGCTCAAGCCGGAGGGCTCGCGGCCTTGAGCGACGGGGGCCTCGCCGAAATGCGCTCGTCGGTCGCCCATTACATGGGCAACGCGGCCCTCATCAAGCGCTGTCTGGGCCGCCTCGGCGTCGAGAACTATGGAGGCACGGACGCGCCCTATATCTGGGCGAGGTTCCCCGGAAAGAGCTCGTGGGAGGCCTTCGAGCATATCCTCGGCGCCTGCGCCGTGGTGACCACGCCGGGCTCGGGCTTCGGCCCCGCGGGAGAGAGCTTCCTGCGGTTCAGCGCCTTCGGCCATCGAGAGGAGGTCGAGGAGGCCGTACTCAGGCTGGAATCGAGACTTGGCTAGGCCAGGATCTTTCAATATGGATCACGAGAACCGCCGCGCCTATTCGCCCTTGTATAGGGGCTGCGCGCTGGTCGTACTACTGATATTTTTTTTCGGGGGAGGCTGGGCAGTTTTTTCGCCGGCGGAGAGGGCTCACGCGATCGGCGCCTACACGAGAGAGGCCATCTCTGCCAACCTGCCCGAGGCCCGTAAGATACTCGGCATGCTAGCCCTCGACAGGGATATAGAAGACTTTCGCGAATACGCCGACCGCAGGGATGCCGCGGGCAACTACTACCGCGAAGAAGCGGGCATTTCGCTCGAAATGAGGCCCCTCCGCGGCCGCTACGAGAAGGCCTTCGCTTCGGCCTACGCGGCCCTGTCTGGAACCATCGCCGTCAATGCGGCGATCGGCCTCGGCCCGGGAAAGCGAAAGCCTCCCTACATCGCAGGCCCCGAGGAAGTGTGGTTCCCCCTCAAGAGCGATCTCCACCTATCCCATCCTTATGCCCTCGATGTGTTTTTCCAGCACGTATATAAGAACGGCGAGGCGGAGAAGGGCCCCCGCATCCGGACCCTTTATCCCGGGATTGTCGTAGCCGCGGCCTCCGATTGGACTGGCGGCCAAGGAGCGGCCGAATACAGGAGCGGGGGCTTGAGCCCCGCTTCGGGCAATGGCGTCGTCATATACGATCCAGCCTCCCGCCTTTATTGCTCCTATTTTCATTTAAGCTCGGTCGCGGTAAGGCGGGGCGACGTTGTCGTCGCGGGCGAGATACTGGGCCGCGGCGGCAATTCCGGCATGAACGCCCGTACGGCCGGGCATGGCGAGCACGTCCACATCGAGATCTTCGACGCGGCGAGGGACGGCCCGCTCTCGTCCTACGAAATCCTCGAATTGCTCAAAAAATAGAGGCTCTTTCCAAGGCGAGGCCCTCGCCGTTATTATTGGCCCATGGCATCGTCACGCACATCCTACGACGTCGTCGTCCTCGCGGGGGACATCGGCGGCACCAACACGAACCTCGCCCTCATCGGCAAAAAGGGCGGCACCTTCACCCTTCTCATGGATAGGCATTACAGGACCAAGGAGGAGCCCTCCCTGATCGAGCCCCTCGGCCGTTTCCTCGCGGAGGCGGCGCGCGAGCACGCGGGTATGAGTCCCGAGCTCTGCTGCGTCTCCGGCGCGGGGCCGGTCGTGGACGGCCGCATAGTCCTGACAAACGCCCCCTGGGCCATCGAGGCCACGGCCATCGAGTCGGCCTATTCCATCCCCACCACCCTCATCAACGATTTCACCGCCGTCTCCTACGGAGTCCTCCTCCTCGATCCCGCCAATCCCGAGCAGATAACGCGGCTGCCCCACGGCGACGCCTCCCTTCCCTCTCCTCAGCCGGGGGTGCGCCTGGTCGTCGGGGCGGGAACGGGGCTCGGCGTCGGCTACATCGTCAAGGTCCGCAACAAGGTCGAGGTCCTCCCCTCCGAGGGCGGCCACGTCACCCTCCCCGTCTACGACGACGAGAGCCGAGGCTTCCAGCGCTGGCTCGAGGGGCGGTACGGCTTCGCTCCGGGTGCGGAGGCCGGCGTCTCGGGGCAGGGCATCGGCAACATATTCGCCTATCTGGCCGAGCGCGAGGACGCCGCGGGCGACCTTCACGGGATCGCGGCCAATGAGATACTCGAGATGCCCGAGGCCGAGCGCCCGGCCCTCGTCGCCGCCTCCTCGGGCTCCGATCCGCTCTGCGCGAAGACCATGGATATATTCGTCAAGCTCTTCGCCCGCGTCGCCGCCGACTATACGGCGACCTTCCTCCCCTCGGGGGGCGTATTCCTCGCGGGCGGCATCCCCGCGAAAAATGAGGAGCGTTTTCTCGAGGGTGGCCGTTTCATGGCGATGTACGAGCGAAGTTACGCAAAACACATCCGCGCGATACTCGCGAAGACGCCGGTGATGATCGTCAAGGACTATTCGATCTCCCTCTACGGCGCGGCCAACGCCGCCGTGGAATCGGCGTGAGGGCACTCGCATGGGCGCGTTGAGCGACGCACTCCTCGAGGACATGGCTGCCAAGGGAATAGACGCCGCCCTCACGCTGTCCATTCTGGACGACTTCAATTCGGGCCGATACGATTCCGTGCGCCCCGTCGAGGCGACGGGAGTCCCGGCCGTCGACGGCCGCACCGTAATATCCCTCGCCGGCCGTTCCGGGAACGGCCGCGCCGCGCTCGCCTATTCGGTTCCCACCCGCGTCGCCAAGGAGCGGCTCGATCGGCTCGGCCTCGCCCTCCCCCACTCCGCCGCCGAGGGCGAGCGAGACGGCGAGACGGCGTTCGGAGCGGCCGCCCTCGAAGAGATAGGGACGACCCTCCTCGGACGAACCGCATTCGGCGTCCTCAACGGCGGCTCCGCGACGAGCTACGCGGACTCCAAAAAAAATCTCGCCTTTGGGCAGGATCTGTTCGACGCCCTCGCGCCTTCGTACAATTCGCTTGCGCCGTTGTGCAAGGACAGGCCAAAGGGCCTCACGCCCGCCTACCTCGAGCCCGACGGCTCGCCGGGAGCCAGTTTCCTCCTCCTCAAAATGCGAGCCCGCCTCGTGGCCGCGGCCGCGGCGAGGCGGCGAGGCGAGAAAGTGGGCGATTCCTTCATGCCTCTTTTCCAGATGACGAGTGTCTCCAACGACGGGCAGCTCGCAGATGCCTACGCGGAGTACCGCGGCCATCCCTTCATAGCCCCCCTCGCGCGCGAGCTCTCCCTCGACGGAGTGAGATGGGCGACCGGTGTCCAGCCCATGATAGCCGCCTACACGCATTCCTCGGAGGGGCTACCCAAGCGCGTCTTCGACCGATCGGGCGGCCTCCCCGACTCAGCCATTGCCTTGCCCGGAGGCCACGGCCAATGCTTCCGCGTCCTCGCGCCGACCTTTCGAGCCTTGCGCGATTCCGGTATTCGCTTCGCCTACCTCGGCAACGTCGACAATATCGGCTACCTTCCCGACCCCGTCGAAATTGGCATCCTCGCCCTCTCCGGCCTTTCCGCCGCCTTCGACTTCTCGATACGCACGCCCATGGACGTGAAGGGCGGGATACTCGTCGAGACCGCCAGCGGCGAGGATACGCCCAGCGGCGAGGATACGCCTAGAGCGCGAACGATAGCCGATATCGGGCCCGCCATCTCCTTCGACGAGGTGAAACGGCTCGAGGCCGAGGGCTCTGCAATCCTCTTCAACTGCGCGATTGGGCTCTTCGACCTCGACTGGCTGGTGCCGCGGCTGGACGAGATCGGGCGCGGCCTTCCGGTGCGATTCACCGACCAGGACAAGGACGCCGGGCGCTACTCGCAGGCCGAGCAGGTCACCTGGGAAGTGGCGGGCATATTGCCGAGCTTCCTCGCCTTCGCCGTGGACAAGTACGACCGCTTCGTGGCGGCCAAGCTCCTAGCTGAAACTCTGCTAACGAGCGGCGCGGCGGCGGGCGACCCGCGCGTCCCGCCTCAGCTCGCCGACACCTCGCGCAGGCTGAAAGCTGCCCTCGAGCGAAAGCTGGCGGGGCCCTACGGCTTGGCCGTGGAGAAGGGCCGCTGGATCCCCGTCTAGCCTCGGCGCCATGTGCGCTCGGCCGAAGCGAGGATGTCCCCCAATTCCGCCCTCCGAATTATGCAAGAGACTCCTTCGCCATCACACGCCAAAAATTAGAAGCGCGCCAAAATAGATGACCATCGCAACCGCTCCCACCGGCAACCCGATCGCCATCCATTCCCTGCTCTTTATCCCGAGCTTTCCGGCCGCGATGATGTTGGGGATGTTGCCGGGAATGAGCATACCTCCCCCGACGATCAGCCCGAGAAGGGCGTAGGCGAGCTGAGACATGCTCATGTGGGGTCCGACTTCGGCTGCCGCGAGGGTGGCGTTGTCCAGGATCGCGGAGATCGAGTTGAGCCAGAAGAGCCCGGCGGCGGGAAACTTGGAGATATAGGCGTCGATGATGGTTTTGAAGCCGGCACCGAGGAATACCAGGGCCATCACGAAAAGGTAGGTCTTGCCGGTCCTGAGGAGGATATCGCCGACGCCCTCCTCGTGGTCTTCCTTCAGGCCCGCTTCGTCCTTCCCCTTCCTGACGATGATCGCGGCCAGGGCGCCGAAAGCGAGAACACCCGGTACGACGAAGTGCCAGAATTCCGTAAAGAGGAACCAGAACGAGGCGTCATACGGTTCCCCCCCCAGCTTTCCGATGACGATGGTCGCGAGGGGCTCTCCAAGAGGTGTAAGCACCGCGCCCATCCCGATGGCGAAGCACGCGATCACCACGATCTTTATCTCGTCCTTTCGGTCTAGCCTCATGCAATCGACGACCTCGACGAGGAGGAGGGCCGCGATGATCGCCGTGACGACGCTCGAGACGAAGCCGAGGAGTACGACGACGGCGAAAGCGAAGGCCTTCAGGCCGAGAGCGGACATCGCAGACGCCACGAGCTTCCTCACCGCAGGGCGCAGAAGTTTAAACAATAAGCCCGCGACGAGGACGGCGACTGTTATCTTTATCGGCTCGAGAAGGCCTTCCTCGACCAAAGGCCATGCCCATTGAGAGGTCACCGTGATGGCGAGCGCGCCCATCGCGAAAAGGAAGAGCTCCAGGTTTTCTTCGACCTTCTTGACGAGGAAGGGCAGGAGGAGTACGAGGGCGAGGACGGCGAACAAAGCAATCAGGGTCGTCATCATGCTTCTCCGGAGGCGAGCAGCTCCAGGACCCGATCGCGTCTCTTTCGCGCGAATTCGGGGAAGGGTATCGGCTCCTCGGGCGTGGCCGTCGCCTCCCGCAGGGTCAGCTCCATCCAATCGATGGCCTGCCACTTTCCCAGCTTGAAGGCCGTGTCCGGGAATCGGCACAGAGGTTTGAAGCCGAGTCTCTCGTGGAGGGCCACGCTCGCGGGATTGGGCGGCGTGATCACCGCGTAGATTTTCACGTAGCCCATGTCCCGCAGGAGGGCGACCAGTGCGGTCAGGAGAAACCTTCCGATCCCGCGCCCTGTGGAGTCCTCGCGGACATAGACCGAGTCCTCGAGCGACCAGCGATAGGCCGCACGCTCGCGAAACAGGGTCGCGTAGGCGTAACCGAGGATCTCGCCTTCTTCCTCGAAGACGAGGAAGGGGAAAGTCGCGCCCACTTTGGCTATCTTCGCCGCCACTTCGTCGGCGCCGGGAGGCGTCTCCTCGAAGGTAATCGCCGTCTTCTCGACGTAGGGCCGATAGATTTCGGCGATCTGCGGGGCGTCTCGAGCCTCGGCTAACCTGATCATGAGTTAACCTTCCTTAATGCATGGATCGGACGAAGGCTTCAGTACCTGGTCAGGTATTTTTCGAGCTCCCACGGGGTGACTTCCCGGTGGGATTCTTCCCACTCGAGCCGCTTCGCCTCGATGAAACGTCTCGCGATATACGGCCCCAGGGTATTGCACACCACTTCGTCTTCCTCGAGCGCGTCGACGGCCGCGTTGAGCGAAATAGGAAGCATTTCCTCCGCCGACCTCGGGGGCAATTGAGCGGCGTAGGGGTTCTCCTCGTTGGCCTCCGACAGAGGGAGTTCGCGGCGGATTCCGTCGAGCCCGGCGGCGAGCATTACCGCGAAGGCGAGGTAGGGATTGCAGCTCGGATCGGGGCAGCGAAGCTCGACTCTGGTGTTCCCGGTCTCAGTCGCCCGCGGCACTCGAATGAGGGCGGCGCGGTTGATCCTCGCCCAACTGACGTGGACGGGCGCCTCATAGCCGGCGAAGAGCCGCTTGTACGAATTTACCAAAGGCGCGAGGATGGCGCACATGCCCCTGGCGTGAGCGAGCTGCCCGGCGATGAAATGCTTCGCGAGGCTCGAGAGCCCGTGGGGGTCGCCGGCGTCGTGGAAAGCGTCTCTGCCGTTCGCCGTAAACCTCATGCCCTGGTGGACGTGCATGCCGGAACCGCTCATTCCCGCGATGGGCTTGGGCATGAAGGTGCCGTAGAAGCCCTTGAGCCTGGCGATCGCCTTGAGCGCGACCCGGAACGTGACTATGTTGTCGGCCGTCGCGAAGGCGTCCGCATCGCGGAAATCGATCTCGTGCTGCCCTCCCGCGACCTCGTGGTGCATGGCCTCGACATCGATGCCGATGGCCTCGAGAGTCGAGATCATCTGTCGCCCGAGTCCGGCCACTACGTCGGAGGGAGCGTCGAAGTACCCCGCGTCGTCATGGGGGACGGGCGGGATCAAGTTGCCGCCGACCCCCGGATCGAGGAGGAAAAATTCCATTTCGGGGCCGGTGATGAACGATAGACCCATTCCCGAAGCCTCGGCGATCGCGCGCTTCAGAGCTGCCCGCGGATCCCCCCCGAAGCTCTGGCCGTCGGGCGTGTAAACGTCGCATATCAGGCGCGCCGTAGCGTCCTTGCCCTGCTGCCAGGGCAGCACCGCGAAGGTCGAGGGGTCAGGCAGGAGGTACATGTCGCTCTCGGCGACGCGCGCGAAGCCCTCGATCGAGGATCCGTCGAACCAGATGCCCTTGGCGAGGGAATCGTCGAGCTCTTGCGCGGGGATGACGACGTTTTTTACCATCCCCTCGACGTCCGTGAACTGCAGCTCGATATACCGGATCCCTTTCTGTTGGACCCGGGACATGATCTGGAACCTGACTTTCGCCGCCGCGTCCATGCCTTTACCTATGTATCCGTTGGAGCAGAAAAGCGAGGGCGACGAAAAGCGCGAGCAGCCCGACGGCTATCGAGACGCCCTTGAACCCCGCCGAGCGGAAGAAGGCCGAACCCGGAGACCCGTTCGGCCGCTCGAGGAGGGAGAGGTCGGCGGTTTCCGGATGGTCGATCGCATCGACCAGTGCGCCGACGTCCTGGTATCGGTCTTTGGGATCGCGCCGCAGGCAGCGGGCGACGATCGCGGCCACGTTGGGCGAAACGCCCGCCGCCTCGCGGTCCAGCCTCGGAGGGTTGCCCCTGAGGTGCTGGGACATCACTGCCAGGTTGTTGTCGCCCTCGTAGGGCGGCCTGCCGGCGAGCATCTCGAAGAGGACGATCCCGAGCGCGTAGATATCGGTGCGGGCGTCCCCGCGCTGTCCCTCGACCTGCTCGGGGGCCATGTATTCGGGCGTGCCCGCCGTCGCGGAGAGGTTCGCGTAGGTGACTCGATGGGCCTTCTTCGTTAGGGCGAGGCCGAAATCTATGATCACGGGCTGGCCGTCCGGCCTGACGAGGATATTCTCCGGCTTCAGGTCGCGGTGCACGACATTGTTGTCGTGGCAATAGGCGATTCCCTCCGCGATCCGCTTGAAAAGCGCCAGGGCTCGATCCTGCGAGAGCGGCGACTCCTCCTCCAGTATCGCGCGCAGGGACTTCCCCGCCACGAATTCGGTGGCGATAAAAGGAGTGCGATTGTAGCTGCCCGATCCGAGCCCGCGCAGGACCGCGGGATGGTGCAATGTGGCCGTGATCTCCAATTCCCTCTGGAATCGCTCGTATTGCGCGGGATCGCCTATCATCATCTGGTCGGGGATCTTCAGCGAGACCTCCGCCTTGGCGACGACGTCATAGGCTCGGTAGATATCGCTCATGCCTCCCTGGGCGAGATGGCCCAGTATCTGGAAACGATCGAACTGATCACCTATCTGCAGCATAAAGGTGGCGATATTATCACACTCCTTCTTTGCTTGGTCAATGCTGGCCGGGGGTTCGAAGCAGATCGCGCATCGTCGCGAGCCATCGGCCGCTCCTACCGGGATGGAGCGGCTCGGGCGGATCGGTCCGCTTTATGTTCAACACGATGACCGATATATTGTCGTCCGATCCCCTCGCCAGGGCGAGGTCGACGAGCTCCCTGCTCGCGTCGTCGGGATATTCACTCGCGGACGCGATTTCGCCGAGCTCGACGTCATCGACCGAGCCCCACAACCCATCCGAGCAGATGACGACGCGATCCCCGCCTTGGATCCTGAACTCCCTGACGTCCGGCCGAACGAACAGCTCCAGGCCGACCGCCCGATTCAGGATCGAGCGCTGCGCGTGGCTTCGTACTTTATCCGGCGCTATGACCTTCATGCGTACCAGGTCCCCGACCATGGTATGATCGCTCGTAAGGCATTCGGTCCTCCCTCCCCTGACGAGATAGGCCCTGCTGTCCCCCACGTGCCCGATATGAAGCCTGTCGCCGCTCAGGATCGCGGCGGTAAGGGTCGTGCCCATGCGGACTGACCCGAGGGCGTGAGCCTTGCCGAGGAGCCTCGAATTGGCGGTCTCGATACCCTTGACGAGGCTCTTCTGTATTCCATTGTCGCTTCCATAGAATTCCTCGAATATGGTTTCCAAAGCGAGAGAACTCGCGAGCCTTCCGTGGGATAAGCCTCCCATGCCGTCGGCCAATGCCCAGAGAAGGCCCCTCTCCAGGCGGAGGCTGGAGTCGGGTATGCGTATCGAGTCCTGGTTTTCCTCGCGAACGCTGCCCACCTCGCTGAGGCCGCCGAATTCAATTCCTGGAGCGATCCCTAGCGTCATCGGTCCTCGTGTCCGCGAATGTCACGATCCTGAAACGGCCGGAAGGATGACGCGCCCCTTGCGTCTGCTGGTCACGAGGAAATACGTGACGCTGATCAGGAGCCAACCCACCGACACGGCGAGCGCGAGGTAAGTCGATTTAGCGGTGTCGCCGCCCGAGATGATCCCGACCACGAAGATCACGCCGAGCATGAGAAGGTTCCCCGCCAATCCCAGGAAGGGGACGATCCCGTGCCTGACCAGGCTGAACTCCTTCCGTCCCCTGAAAGCGACAACGGTGATGAGGCAGATAAGGCCGTAAAGCGCGAAGGTTCCGAGATTGGAAGCGAGGGTTATTCCCGTCAGCGTGACTACGCCGCCCAGGACGCCCACCGAGCCTATGATTCCCGAGATCGCGATCATGAGGTAGATGCCCGTGTGCGGCGTGGCGTACTTTTCGTGCAACAAGCCCATGATGTCCGGCATCTCGCCGTCCTGGGCCATCGCGAAGCTTATGCGCACGCCCGTGTTCATCGCCGAGAGGGTCGTGCCCAGGATCGCGAGCGCGACGGTAAAGGCGATGATGAGCATGAAGGCGAAACCGTTTCCGCCCAGGAACGCGTTGCCGAGCTGTATGGCCATGTCGCCGATGGGGGCGCTGGAAGCCGCCGCCGCCGCGATGCCGTTCAACTTGCCATCCGCCGATACGAGCTTGTCGCTCAGCGCGTAGTTGGCGGCGAAATACTCGAGAAGATAGGCGAAAAGGCCCTGGATCGCGAGAGAGAGAAGGACGCCGCGAGGGATGTCGCGCTTCGGGTTCTTGGCCTCGGCCCCGAGCGCCGTCGAGGACTCGAAGCCGACCAGGATCAGCATCGCGATCGTCGACTGGAACAGCATCCCCGAGAGGCCATGGGGCGTGATGATCGAGGCGCCGCTCGCGTGGAACCAGCCCGTGGGCGCGACGCCCGCGGGGTTTTTCGTCCGAAAGAGGATGGCGAGCACGCTGAATACGATGAGGGCCGACAGCTGGATCACGTTGATCACGACGGCGGCGACCGTCGAGCCATTGATCCCGCGGATGGCTATCAAGCCGACTATCGCCGCGAAAATCCAGGCTATTACCACCTGTTCCCATATCGGCAAGGCAAGGCCGAAAACGCCGGCGATGTAAGTGACGAAGGTCGCCATGAAGGCGACCATGACGCCGGGGTAAACCCAATAGAACAAGTGGGCCGCCCAACCGGTGACGAACTTCGCGACCCGGGCCCACCTTCGGCGCTTCGGATCGGCGTGATCCAGGAAAGCCTTCTCCGCGAAATAGTAGGCGCTTCCCGACCCAGCGTCCGGATAGCGGCGAGCGAGCTCCGCGAAGGCGAGCGCGGTAAGGAAGGCGACGACGAGGGCTACGACAATGCCCGTCCACATATCCAAGGCCGTGCTCTTCCCGGCCGCATCAGCGCTTGCCGCCTGGAGCTGGTAGGTCATCCAGAGGAAGGCGCCTGGCGCTATCAGCGCCATTGCATTGACCGTCACACCGGTCAATCCGAGCGTTTTTTTCATCGTAGGGCTTTTGTCACTGGTCGATGCCATCGATACCTCCCTTAGCGATTCGAAACGATCTACTTCGCTTCGCTAAAAGCAAGTATCGTGCCAACACCATTTCAAACTAGCCAACTCTAAAAGTGCTCCTCCGATTCATAAAAAACTATCTTCAGTCTATTTTCAATTGAGAAAATAAATAATGGCACACATACCTGAACAATTGGAATGGATTAAGCGCTTTGTCCTTGGCGAATACACATAACGGTGACTCGATTAGGTCTATTTTATCCGAGTCACCCTAATGTAGGTGTGATGAGTAAAAGCTACAATCGCGTAGGGCAATGCCGGATTGCGCGTTAATCTCCGAGCGCAATCGCGACCCTCTATGGATTCGGGCTATCACTCGCCCAAGGCACTCTCGCGAAAGACGCTGCGCGTCTTTCGCGTGCGATTGCTTTTAATCTCCTAAAGCAATCGCGATGACCTCTTCCATCCGCTCTACGGGGTGGAAAACGATTCCCCTCTTCACGTGGTCGGGAATATCATCGAGGTCCTTCTCGTTCCCCTTGGGAATTATCATCTCGCGTATCTTGTTGCGCTTCGCGGCGACCGTCTTCTCGCGCAAGCCTCCGATGGGCAGGACCTGACCCGTAAGGGAGAGCTCGCCCGTCATCGCGAGCCTGTCTTTTATCTTCTTATTCAGGACGAGGGAGAGGAGGGCCGTCGCCATCGTGATGCCCGCCGAGGGTCCGTCCTTGGGGGTAGCTCCCTCGGGGATATGCAAGTGTACCTGCCTGCCCTCGAAGTATTCGGGACCGATCGTGTATTTCTCGGAGGCTATGTGCCGCACGAAGGTGTAGGCTATGCCCGCCGATTCCTGCATGACGTTTCCCATCTGTCCGGTCAGCTTGAAGCCCTCCTTGCCCGGATTGGCCACCGCCTCGATGATCAGGGTATCGCCGCCCATGCTCGTCCACGCGAGGCCGACCGACATGCCCGGCCTCGTAGCCTGCTTGATGTCGTCCGCGTTGAAGATGGGCTTGCCCAGGTACTTCTGAACGGCAGCCTTGTCGATCGAGAACTTCTCGCCTCCCTTATCCTCGAGGACGATGATCTTGGCGAGCTTTCGGTGGATTTTATCGAGGTACTTCTCGAAATTGCGCACGCCCGCCTCTCGAGCGTAGCATTCCGCGATGAACATGAGTGCGTCACGCGTATAGCGCACTCCGCTCCGTTTAAAGCCGTTCTTGTCCAGGCTCTTCGGAATGAGGTAGTGCTTGGCTATCTCGAGCTTCTCGGAGTCGATGTAGCCCGGCAGTTGGATGATCTCCATCCGATCGATGAGGGGAGGAGGTATCGTGTCCAGAGTGTTGGCGGTGCAGATGAAAAAGACATTGGACAGATCGAAGGGCAGGTCGAGGTAGTGGTCGCGGAAGGAGAAGTTCTGTTCCGGATCGAGGGTTTCCAAAAGAGCGCTCGATGGGTCGCCCTGGTACGAGACGCCCATCTTGTCGATCTCGTCGATCATGAATACGGGATCGCGGCACTTGGCTATCTTGAGACCCTGCACTATTTTGCCGGGAAGGGCGCCGACGTAGGTTCGCCGGTGGCCTTTGATCTCGGCCTCGTCCCGCATGCCCCCCACCGAAAAACGGAAGAACTCCTTACCCAGGGCGCGCGCAATAGAGCGCCCGACGCTCGTCTTGCCCACACCGGGAGGCCCGACGAGACAGATGATGGAGCCCTTCGCGTCCTTTTTAAGCTTGCGCACCGCTAGATACTCGACGATGCGGTCCTTCACGTCCTTGAGCCCGTAATGGTCGTTCTCGAGTATCTCCTGCGCCTTCCCAAGGTCGAAGTCGCCTGAGATGGAGGCATTCCAGGGCAGGGAACAGACGAGATCCAGCCAATTGCGAGTCACGATGAACTCGCTCGAGTTGGGGTCCATCAGGTTGAACTTCTCGAGCTCCTGCTCGACCTGCTCCTTGACCTCGCCCTGGAAGCCGAAGGCTTCTATTTTCTCCTTGAAGCGCTGGTAGTCCGAGCTCTTGGCATCGGTCGGCATTCCCAGCTCGCCCTTGATCGCCTTGAGCTCTTCCTTGAGAAAGTAATCGCGCTGGCTCTTTTCGATCTTCTCGTTTATCTCCTGCTGAACGCGCTTCTGGATCTTGAGAAGCTCCTGTTCCTTTTTGATGAAGATAAAGACTTTTTCCATCCGATCGCGCACATCGGTCATTTCGAGGATTTTCTGCTGATCGTTCTTGTCGATATTGAGGATCGAGGCGATGAAGTCGGCTATTCTGCCTGGGTGATCGATGTTGATCATATTGAGCCGCATCTCCTCGGAAAAGAGGGGATTGTTCTCCGATATCTGCTTCATCTCGCCCAAAAGAGCCCTGGTGAGGGCCTTGATTTCGTCGGTGTCGTCGCCCTCCTCCTCGAGGTAACTGACCGCCGCCACGATCGGCGTCTCTTTCGAGAGGAACTTCTTTATCTTGAAACGTTTGAGAGTAGAGATGAAAATATTGGCTCCGCCGTCGGGAAGGTTGATGCGCTTGACGATCTTGGCCGCCGTGCCCACCGCGTGAAGGTCGTCGGCCTTGGGTTTTTCGAACTCGTTTTTGATCATCACGAGACCGACCATCCCATCCGAGGCGAGGGCTTCCTCGATAACCTTTACGTCTTCGGTGTTGCCGATCATGATCGGCGTGAAGATGCCGGGGAATATCGGCCGCCCGGAAAGAGGAATAATAGGTAGCTTGTTGGGTAGTATTTGATCGATGGGAATTATCTCATTTTCAGCCATTATATACCATCCTTTCTTGTTTGTAGATTAAAACTATGGTTTTTAACCCCAATTGGCAAGGCTTTGGGCTTTGATTTTAGGATTTTGAGGCTGAGAATGGCCTTCCTGGACTTGATAGAACGGTGGCGCCGCTACAAGATGTCGGTGGCGCTTGCCAAGGCTCAGCGGCAACCCACCTCAGCCGCGGCCTGCCGCAGTCTTTCCGGATCGACGCCGAAGCCCGGCACTCCGAGTATTTCCTCCGCGACCCGGTTACCGAGTCGAAGGCAGCGTTCGGGGGCCAGGCCGAGCGATCGGCCATACAGAAAACCGGCGGCGAACGCGTCCCCCGCGCCGGTCTCGTCGACGGGCCTCATCTCACGCACGGGACTGCTGACGATGCGTCCCTCGCAGGCCCAGACCGCGCCCATCTCGGCCCTTTTTACGACGATCTCCAGGGCGCCGTCAGCGAGGAACTCGAGCCCCTCGCGGAGGGGAAGACTCGTTAGGGCGACGAACTCGTCCTCGTTCGCGAAGAGGATGTCGCAGAAATCAGGCAGTATCTCCAGGAGGAAATCGCGATTCCTCGCAGTCAGCTCCTGGCTTGAGAGGTCTATCGCGATCTCCATCCTCGCGGCCCGCGCGCGCCGCAGGCAGTCCATGAAAAAATCTCTGTCGCGTAAAAGGAAACATTCGACGAAAAGAATAGCCCCCGGCTTAAAGATGGCGTCTCGCAGGGGTTCCAGGCCGAGATCGAGGGCCGCCCCGGGGGAGACGAGGAGGGTTCTGCCGCCTTCGGGTCGTATCAGTGCGCAATAGACGCCGGTCCTGGCATCGGAAAACGAGAGGAGCGATTCGACCCCCGAAGCCTGAAGCTCATCGGCGTATCTGGAACCGAGTTTGTCCTCGCCTACCATCCCCGCGAAGGCCGCGGTCGCGCCTAGATACGCGGCCGCGCGCACGGCGTTGGCGGCGCCCCCGCCGGCCGATACCGTCGCGTCGGGCAAATCCTCGAGTATCGCGCTTAGCAGTGCACTATCGAGATGAGCGACCGCGTTGTTGTGGAATCCCAGCTTGGGCGCATAGGCTTCATCGACGAAAGCTATGACATCCATCAGCGCGTTGCCGATGCCGACGATCTCCATCGGCCCTCCATCATACAGGCCTAGATTGGAGATTTCATGATATCATTATACCGAGCATCGAACAAGCCGACCCTTGACCCCGCGCACGGCCCCATGCTAATTTTTTTATTCGGCAAAGCTGTTTGGATGGTAAAAAAGGGGTAGTAGGCAATTGCGCCATGGGTGCAATTGCAGAGTCAAGCGATTTGAAACGCCAGAAGCGTTTCAAATCGCTTGACTGGGGCGCTTGGCTCAGCTGGTCAGAGCGGCTGGTTTACACCCAGTAGGTCGGGGGTTCGATCCCCTCAGCGCCCACAATGCGGGCCGCCATTTGGCGGCCCGTTCTATTGGGGCGATGAGGGGATCGAACCGAGCGAGCGCCGCGCGATAGCGCGGAAAGGCGCCCAGGATGGGCGCCGCCAGCGAGCGAGGCGGCCCGGAAGCCCGAGGCATGGACGCCGAGGGCTGGAGGGCGATCCCCTCAGCGTCCCGGTTGGAGCCAAATGGCGGCCCGTTTCTATCGGGGCGCCGATTCCGTCGTTCGCCGAAAGGCGAACACGAAAATCACTCCTTGCGGTACAGGCCTCGGAGAGGTCTAGCGGAAGCGAGGCAAGCGAGCCAGGCGGCCCGGAAGCCCGAGGCATGGATGCCGTCGCTCGTCGAAGACGAGCACTACGATCCATTCCTTACGGCACACGGAGCGAAGCGACGTATGCCGTCGCTCGTCGAAGACGAGCACTACGATCCATTCCTTAAGCCCCCTTATCGATCCACTATCAGGGACTGCCGGTAATAAAGTTATTGAGCATACCTATCTGTACTTCCTGTTCGGAGATGACGGTATCCTGAACCTTGAGAAGGGCCTTGACCACGTCGCCGATGGAAATTACACCCATGAGCTTCCCGTTCGCGAGCACAGGGAGATGCCGAATTCTTTTTTCGGTCATCAGGTTCATGCAATCCGAAATGGAGGTATCCGGCTTCACGTAGAGAACTTGGGGGGTCATGATTTCGCTCACCTTGGTAATCGCGACCGTTCGACCCTCCGTAATGCTCTTGCGGGCGAAATCACGTTCCGAGAAGATGCCTGCAATCTTGCTTTTTTTATCGATGACGAGGACAGCGCCCACATTGTCATCGGCCATCACCTTGAGAGCTTCGGCCAAAGTCGCGTCAGGGCCCACGCTGACGATCTTGTTTCCCTTGTTTTCGAGGATATTCTTCACGGTCTCCATCGCATACCTCCTTAGACTCTTTCCAATTCATCGTAGGTCGGCCAACCGTTGATATCGATCATATGCTCCGGATGATAGCGCACGATCGGCAGCTCAACCGGGCGATATTCAGTGGGGACCGCTTTCTTCGGAACCAGGCCGAGCGCCAAGGCCGCACCGTAAACGATGGCCTCGGGACGCGGGGGGCAGCCGGGAATGTAAAAATTAACCGGGATGACTTTTTCGATGGGCCCGATGATATTATAGGTGTCGTACCAGACGCCGCCGCCGCAGGCGCAGGACCCTATGGCGAAGACGAGTTTCGGAGAAGGCATCGCCTCGTAGGCCCTTTTTAGAGCAAGGGCGGTGGCCCGACCCGCCGGTCCCTGGCAAAGCATCACGTCGGCGTGGCGGGGAGAGCCGACGAGCTTCATGCCGAAACGCTCTATATCATAGTAGGGCGTCAACACGTTGAGCACCTCGATATCGCAGCCGTTGCATCCGCCGCTGTTGCAATGATAAACCCACAGAGACCGACCGAAATATTTCTTCAGGAAATTTTCCAACATCATGTCAAACCTCTTTTCAGGCGCTCACCGCCGAAAAATCCATCTTCCGATCAGTTCAGCTCGATATCGATATCGCCGGTTATGGGTATGTCGCCCAAAAACGACTTCGATCGAAATACCCAAAGCTCCTCGGATAAATCGTCCGACCGGTATCCACTCATCATGAGCTGGTCCAACGGACCGCCGTCCTTGAAGCAGCGTCCGCAGCGCTGGCAAGTTCCCATCCAAATCTCCAGGTTCTGCCTGATATCGCCGATCTTTTCCGATGCCGTCTCGAATTCGCGGCTCATGGTAATGGCATGCTCGGGACAGAGATCGGCGCAGCGTCCGCAGTAGGTACAGCGTCGTCCGATATACCTGACGACGCGGATTTCCTGACAGGGATCGTCGATAAGAATTTCCCTCGCGGGACAGTTGTTCGCGCAGCCGGCGCAGCCGACGCATCTTTCGGGGTTGAATATCGGCCTTCCGCGAAAGCGCTCGGGGACGGGCCTAGTCTCGGCTGGATAAGGCAGCGTGACCCGTCCGGCCTTCAGGCAGATAACGGCTTCTTTTATCTTGCTCGATAACGACATACTCTCCTCCCCCGGAGATTACAATCCGAACAACGACAGCACGAGCGCGGCCAGGCCGACGAAGAAAAGCGCGATATAGTAGCGGATGGCCTGATCGATTCGGTAACGCGCGTGCGTCGCCGCGAGGACCGTCGATAGCAGCACGAGCACCGACTGTTCGACCAAAAAAATCAGGGCGGACAGCCAGCCCGGGCTTCTCGGTATCCTCGGTACGAAGAGCGCGACGAATAGTCCGGAATAGACGAAAAGCTTGATCATCCGGGCATACTTGAAGAGGGCGAGCTTCGGTCCGGAATACTCGATCAAAGGGCCTTCCATGATTTCGGTCTCGGCCTCGGTTATATCGAACGGGAGGCGGCCGACGAAGGCTTGCAAGCCGAACAGCATGACGCCCATCAGAACGATTCCCGACCAGGGACCGTGGGCGCCGGCATAGACGGCCCCGCCGAAGACTGCATCCAACCTGAACGAACCGGCGCGATACGCGGCCTGGATCACGGCTATCGCGAGGAGCGGCTCGAGGGTCATCATGGACATCATTTCGCGGCTCATGCCGATGAGGGAGTAGGTCGACCCCGCCGCGAGGCCCCCGAGCAGGATCGATACGCCGGCGAGCATGAGAAGGTAAATGATCAGTATGCCGTCGGCCACTCCTGCGAGTGGAGCGACGCCGCCCAAGGGAATGAAAAGTGCAACCGCCGTTATCGAGGTCACCGAGAGCAAGGCCGCGAAGCGTTGCAGGTAAGGCGCTTCGCCGACCTCGATATCCTCTTTGATAAGAAGTTTCGCGAGGTCCATATAGGCCTGCGTAATGGGCGGACCTCTTCTCGACTGGACGATCGCCGTGATCTTCCGTACCGCGCCCTCGAAAAAGGGCGACAGGACAAGGGCGAGCAGGACATTGGCCAGCCCGGCCAGAATTGCCATGAACCGGATAGTCATTATTTTTTCCTCACCGTGACCTTGATCGCCCTCGCCCTGTCTATGAGCTCCCTCTGCTCCCAGAACCGCACGGCGCCGGATTTGATATCGACGATCTCCATCCTATCCGTACAGGAAAAACATGGATCGATGCTGCCGAGGGTTATCGTCATGTCGGCGAGGCGCTGGTCCTTGATCATCGCCGGGATGGCCTGCAGGTTTTGATAGGTCGGGGCTCGAATCCGCCAGCGCAGGGGCCTGTTATCCTCCCCCGTCATGACGAAATGATGGGCCTCGCCGCGCGGGGCCTCGACGGAGGAAAGGCCGATCCGTCCGGCCGGAAGCTCCCCCTCCGGCTCCGCGAGGATGGGGCCGTCGGGCATTTTTTCCAGGCATTGCCGGATGATGCGGATCGACTCGAATACCTCGAGGACCCGTACGAGCACCCGCGCCCAGGTATCCCCGCCCTCCGACAGGACGACCTCGAATTCGACCTTGTCGTATGCGGCGTAGGGATGATCGCGGCGGGCGTCTATATCCACGCCAGCGGCTCGGGCTACCGGCCCGAGCAGGGCGAAATCCTTGACGAGCCGCTTGTCGGTCACGCCGACGCCCTTCGTACGGGCCATTATATTCCGATCGCCCTTGACCGCCCGATAGACCGCCGCCCACTCTTGCTCGAGCCGGTCCAGGACCCGACGGATCTCGGTCCGGAGGTCCGGGGTTATATCCCAGCGTACGCCGCCGATCAGGCAGAGGGAATAGGTTTTTCGGTTCCCGGTTATTTTTTCCGCGAGCCACATTATCGGTTCGCGTATGCGGAAGCTCTGCATGAAAAGCGTATCGAAGCCCAGGATATGGGACGCCAGACCCACCCACAAAGTATGGCTGTGCAGCCGCTCGATCTCGAGCATCAGGGTCCTGATGAATTCCGCGCGCGGTGTAGGCGTTACGGCCGCCGCCTGCTCGACGGCCTGCGCGTACGTAACGGAATGCACGCAGCCGCAGATGCCGCAAATACGCTCGGCGAGCATCGGAATTTCGTTATAGGTCATGACCGAATCGGCGAGTTTCTCGATGCCGCGATGCACCATGAATCCGCGGTATTCGCAGCCCCTCACGATTTCGCCTTCGACGTACAGGCGGAAATGCTCGGGCTCGTCGAGGGTAGGATGGAAGGGTCCGAAGGGCACTACCGTCGTCCCCGGAGGAGGATCGTCGAAGGGATACTCCTTCGTCGGGTCGAAATCGGGCGGAACGAAATTCCAGGGAACGTCCTTCCGGAGAGGATGCTGGTTTTCCGGCCAGCCGTCCGGGAGAACGAGCCGCTTGGGATTGGGGCATCCGACGGCCGTAATGCCGACGAGATCGCGCATCTCCCGTTCCGACCAGTTCGCGGCGGGAATCGCGTCCGAAACGCAGGGCAGGCTGGGATCGTTCGCCGGCAGCGGCACGAGAAGGCTCAATAGGACGTTTTCGCGGTCGAACGCGAAATCGTGCGCGACCAAAAAACCGTCGGATCGCGCTCGGTCGTCTATACCGATACCCACGCAATAACGCGCGTCGAGGTCGCGGAACACTAAACGGCAGAGTTCCTTGATGGATACGGGATCGACGAAAAGCAGGAGCCTGTTATCCGCGGGAATGTCCGCCCGCGTTATTCCTGCGCCATTCTTTTCCCGGATTTTATTCAGCAGTTCGCGAGCGCCCATATGCCTACCTACCTCGTCCCGCCTGCGTGATGCCCGCCTCCGAACAACTTCTTGACTTCCCCGTAAAGGTTATGGGCGTTATAGCGATTGCCCTCCGATTCGCTGTCGTATCCGCATAGCCAGATCGGAGCTTCCCGTTTTTTCGAGCCGCCCAGCCGGGAGAAGATCCAGGCGGTCAGCATCAGGAGTGCCAGGATGATGACGATGAGGACCGGTACGAATAGCACCGAGCCGTTGATGATCGCGACTCCGGAGAGCGGACCGACCGAGCCCAAATTCAGCGCCGGCAGGAGGGTCGATATCCCCTCCGGCCCCGAGGCGAGGCAGGAAGCGAATAACATGTACCCCGCCGCGGGCACGATGCCCAGGAAAACGCAAGCGCACGCGAGCAGGACCTGGGGCAGCTGCATCAGGAAACCGGCTTCCAGCGTCCTCTTCTGATGCGCGCTTTCCTTCACCGTCGTGCTGACCCTCGAGAGAAAGCTGGTTCCGAAGAATTTCATGAAGGACGCGAGCGTCAGCCCGCTGGTAAGCACGCCGAAGAGTCCGCAGACCACGAGGATCCCGGCGGTCTTTCCTCCGAGCACGGTCGCCGAATAGATGCTCCATTTGCTCGCGAACCCGTTGAAAAGCGGCACCCCCGCGATCGAGAACGAGGCGACCAGGCAGGTTATCGCCGTAATGGGCATGTACTTGATCAAGCCGCCGAGCTTATTCAGGTCCTGCGTGCCGGTAGACTTCAGGATGGTACCGGCATTGAAGAAAAGCAGGCTCTTAAACAGGGCATGGTTTAGGGTATGGAATAGGGCCCCGACCAGCGCGACTGTCGCGATCGCCGCCGGACCCGGCCCCTCCGGCAGCAATATGAGGCAGGCACCGAGTCCCAATACGATGTACCCGATTTGGCCGATGCTGTGAAAAGCGAGCAGCCGCTTCGTTTCTTCCTGCCTCAAGGCCTGGAAGGTGCCGACGACGAGGGTGACGGTGCCGACGACCGCGAGGATGCTGCCCCAGACGCGCGGACTGAATCCGGGTACCGAGGCGTTCGGCATGAGCCAGAAGCAGGTCCGGATCAATCCGTACACTCCGGTCTTGATCATGACCCCCGATAGGAGGGCGCTGACCGGAGAAGGGGCCGCGGGATGGGCGTCAGGAAGCCAAATGAGGCCGAGCGGCCACACGCCCGCCTTTATGCCGAAGCCGCCGAGAAGGCAGGTAAAGGCGACGATGAGGGCCGGGGCGGAAATCCCGCCGGCCGCGATGCGCTCGCGCAAGGCGTAGAAATTGAACCAGGAAAGGGCCGTGCCGGTACGGGGCCCATTGTCAGAATAGGCGAGTATGGCCGAGCCGGCCATTACCAGGAAACAGGTGATCTCCATGATCGCAAGGTATTTGTCGGCCGCGCGGACGTTCTTCGGTTGGCGGTATTCGAACCTGATCAGGAAGAACGAGGGAATCATCATCACCTGCCAGAATACGAAGAAAAAGACCATGGTATCGGTGATGGTGACGATGGCGTACATGCCGGCGATGAAAAGAAGGAACCACGGATAATATCGGATGACTCCGTAATCGGGATAGTGGTCCATATAGGAGATCGAATATAAGGCCGCGAGCGGTCCGATTATGGAAATCAGGCCGATGAAAAAAGCTCCGACTCCATCGACCGAAAAGCCGAGCACGGATCCCCAAAGGGCGATCCGGGGAAAGTAGACTGGAGTGGCGGGGCCGGCGGTGATCGTCCCGTGGCAGGCCCAGAGCGCCACGGCTCCGGCCAAGGCCGTTACCAGGAAGGTGAACCAACCCGCCAGCCGCTTGTTCCACGACAGAGCGGGCACAACTACGGCGCCCGCTGCGCAAAGAATCATGGCGCTTAATACGGCGGTTATCGGAGTCAACTGCATATTCGCTCCCGTTCGGAGGTCAACCTTCCATCCGTTACGACCGCGATCAATTCGGATAGCAGCCTCGCGGTTTCCGCGACGCAGGCCGATACGCCGGCGCCCATCTCGACGGAATCAGGCTGAATCCCCAACAGCCAGACCCGCTTTCCGTTTCCGGCGCTTATCAGTCTAGCAAGGGTCCCAAGCGAAAGCCGGTGCGTGGACACCTGCGGAAACAGTTCCTCCAGTTCGACGGCGTCGAGCAGGACGGCCGATCCCGGAGCGGCCCCCGCGGTTACGGCGTCGAGGAATACGATATTTTCGTAATTCCCGGCGGCCAACCGCTCGACCAGGTTTTCCGGATTCACACGGGCGATGAAGACGCCTTCGACGCCTGCCGCTTGCATCGCTTCCGCCAGCACTACGCCGACGGCATCGTCCCCGCGGTCGACGTTTCCAATGCCGACGAAGGCGGTCCTACCCGCGGTTATCGCCGCGAGGGCCGAATCCGGGTTTTCGGTCATATCACCTCGCCGAGCCTGCGGATTTGCTCGAGCGTAAACACGGGTCCGTCCGTGCAAACGTAGGCCTGCCCGATGCAGCAGTGGCCGCATTTCCCGACCCCGCACTTCATGTACCGCTCGAGGGTCGATACCATGTTTTTATCCTCGTAACCCATCTTTTTGAGGTCCGCGAGCACGAAGCGGAACATGATCGGGGGTCCGCAGACGAAAACCGTCGTGTCGGTCAGCGGCATTTTCACGCCGGGCTCCTTGAATAGGGAGCCGACGACGCCGACGTGGCCCTTCCAATCGGCGTCGGCGTTGTCGACGGTGAGGTAGCATTCGAAGCCCGGGTCCGCCTGCCAATTCTCCAGGTTTTCCGTATACATGAGATCGCGCGGAGTCCGCGAGCCGTAGAATACCTGGATTTTTTCGTACTTATCCCGATTATTCAGCGCGTAGATTATTACCGAGCGCAGCGGGATAAGCCCGATGCCGCCCGCGACGACGATGAGGTTCCTCCCGAAATAGTCCCGCATGGGAAATCCGTTGCCGTAGGGGCCGCGCACCCCGAATTTATCCCCGGCTTTCAACTGGTGCATGGCCAGGGAGACCCGGCCGACGTTTCGCGTGGTAAAGAACAGCCGCTCCTCGGTCGGGCTGGGAGGAAGGGAGATGGCGATCTCGCCGGCCCCGAAAATCGAGACCATCGCGAACTGTCCCGGCATGAATTTTCGGAATTCCTTCCGATAGCTCTCTTCCTCGAAATGCCAGTAGAAAGTCTTGACGTCCTGGATCTCGTCGCGGACTTCCTCGAGGACGGCAATCCTGGGCCGATACACGTTGGCATCCGGATGGCTCATATCTTCTCCGTCTTTTCGGCGGCGGCGGTCTCGCGGCGCAGGATCTCGACGACGGCGGGCATTCCGATGTCGCCGTGGCAGACCCGGACGCAGCGTCCGCATCCGACGCAGGCCATGGTCAATTCCCGTTGGATGAAGTAGTGTCCGAGTTTCCTGAAAAATCGCCGGTTGCGCCTGTCGTGAACGGCCTTGCGGGGATTATGGCCGCCGGCCATCCGCGTGAATCCCGACAAGGCGCAGGCATCCCACATCCGCACCCGTTCGAATTCCTGCGGACCCTTCTTACGGTCCGAAACCGTGAAGCAGGTGCAGGTGGGGCAAACGTAGCTGCACCCGCCGCATTCCAGGCACCGATCGCCGACCAGCTTCCACGTCGCTTCGCTGACGGCGCCTCGGGTGATGAATTTCGTCGCGGCCGAATACCAACTGGTCGCGGTCTTGAATCGTTTGCGGACCTCGGTCAACAACTTCCGGCGGCGTTCTATATCGGTCTCCGAAGCCTTCCGGAAAAAGGGTTGGGCGAAAAGCGCTTCGCCGGCGGGGCTCCCCGCGATCGCGAGAAATTCGCCTCTGTCGTCGTGCAGGTCCATGAGCTGGAGATCGAAATGGCTTTTCGCCGCCGGCCCGGAGTCGGCGCATACGCAGAAGCAATCGTCGTCGATATCTTTTTCGGTATCCGTGCAGGCCATGTTCACCAGGAATACCTTGCTGCGCAGATTCTCGTAATAGACGTCGCGGTAGGCGTTCCCGAGGAAGAACCGATCCTGGTGGAAAATCCCTTCGATATCGCAGGAACGGATACCGAAT
Source organism: Rectinemataceae bacterium (assembly GCA_049513895.1). Taxonomy (GTDB): domain Bacteria; phylum Spirochaetota; class Spirochaetia; order Treponematales; family Rectinemataceae; genus UBA1306. Next base: position 48,439 of record JBEKVO010000013.1, read on the forward strand.
ATGGCGACCTTACCGAGTTCCCTTTCCTCCTCCACCTTCGGCTCATCCCCGGCCGTGATTCGAAAGAGCTTCAGGATGTGCGGAAACACATAGCGCTTCGGCGGATAATACGGATTGGGCAAATGCAGTCGTATCGATTCCTTGTTGGCGTCGGAGACCTCGTCGAAAAACGTGTCGCGGCCCTTCCCTGCGAAGGGGGCCACTACCGAATATCCGTCTTTTCTGAGAAGATCCACGATCTTGGTCAGATCGGTTTTATGGATGAGTCGACCGCGCATATCAGCTTACCTTCTCCATCTTGACGTGGACGACCTGCTCGGCCGTCGTGCCGCAGGCGCCGCGCAATTGCCGCGTTACCGCCTGCAGGAAATACGGCACGTACACGGTTCCGGAACGGATCTCGTCGGTTACCCGCGCCGCCGCTACCGCCTCACCGGCAGGCGATATCAGTTTGAGTTTCTGCCCGTCGCGCACCCTGAGCGCCGCCGCGTCATCTGAATTTATTTCCACGAAACCTTCGGGATAATCGAGAAGAAGGATCCCGTATTCGCGCTTCAGGGTTTCGCTATGCTGGACGAAAACGTTCTGATGCCAGTAATAAAGCGATTGCCCGAAGGCGAGGATATACGGGAATTGTCCGGCCTCGGGTTCTTCCGGTAAGACCGGGCTCAGGTCCCTGAACCTGAATCGACGAGCGGCATCGCCTTGGGCACCGGCGCTGCCTTCGGTGACGTAGGCGAAAAGGAATCGCGTTCCGAGCGGACGATCGGGGGTGCAGGGCCATTGGCGTCCGTATTCCCGCGCGAGGTTTTCATACGAGACCGCGCCGTATTCGGTTACGAGCTCGGAAGCTTCGCGCATCACGTCTTCCGATTTCGCGAAATTCCAGTGCGCTCCCATCCGCCGCGCGACTTCGGCCACCTGTTCCCACGCGGACGGAAGCCGCGGTTTCGGTTCCACTACCCGCGCGGCGATCTGGATTCGGCGTTCCATGCTCGTGAACGTGACATTTTCTTCGCCGAACGCCGCGGTGGGCAGGACGACGTGAGCGTATTCCGCGGTGCGCGTCATGAATAAATTCTGCGAAACGACGAAGTCCATCTTGGACAGAGCGGTAGCCGCGTCGCAGTGCGTCGCGGAAACGACGGGATTGTGTCGGTCGAGCCAGATGGCCTTGAGCCCTCCCTCTTCGCTCAGCATCCCCGTGCCATCGAGCCCGATCGCGGAGGGCAATGCCATTCCCCATTTTTTTTCGAAGTTTCCGCGCGCCGCGGCATCGGTAACGGCGGCGTATCCAGGGAGGTAGCCGGGAGTCATGCCCATGTCGCAGCAGCCCTGCACGTTGTTATGCTCGGCGAGAGGCAAGATTCCCGCCCCCTCCTTCCCGAGATTGCCGGTCAGCAGCGCGATGTTGATCATGGCCGCTATGGTATCCCTGCCCGAAGCTTCGGTGGCGGTGGAATACATCAGCATGGCGGGCCGAAGACGCGCGTATTCCAGGGCTGCCTGTTCTATGAGTGCCGGAGGAATATCGCAGCGTCCGGCCGCGAAAAGAATATCGAAGTTCTTGATGTTCTCGAGAAAATGATCGTAGCCGTCGCAGTACCTTCGGATAAAATCGAGGTCCATCAGACCGCGATCGACGATGATCTTCGCCATGGCGGCGTACAGGAATTCCTCGCTCGCCGGCTTGATATTGAGGAAAATATCCGCGTGCTCGGCCACTCGGTGACGCCGCGAGTCCACGACGATGAGCTTCGCGCCGCCCAGGTGCGCCCGTATTATTGCGCCGCCCGCGGTCGGCATCTGCTGCCCGATGTCGGTCTGATTCAGGATTATCACCCTGCTCTTGAAGATATCGTCGATGGAATTGGTAGCCGCGGGTATTCCGACCATGTCGCGGAGCACCTCGACGCTATTGGCTCGGTACGGACTCGTCCCCTGGTCGACATTATTCGTGCCGATGACGGCCCGCGCGAACTTTTGGAAAGCGTAACCGTCCTCGTTCGAGCAGCGGGCCGAGTTCAAGAAACCGATCGCGTCCGGTCCGTGTTCGGTTTTTATTTCATTCAGGCGCCGCGCGATCGTATCGTAGGCTTCGTCCCAGCTCGTCGGCGCGAGGACGCCGTTTTTCCGTACAAGGGGTTCCTTTAGCCGGTCCGGCGAACTGGCGACCTCATGCACGTGCCAGCCGCGTACGCAGATCCGACCCTGATTGGCGGGATGCGAAATGCTCGGATAGGTACCCGTGATCTCGTTATTGGTTGTTTCCAGGTAGATTCCGCAACCTACGCCGCAAAAGGTACAGGTGGTCAGATGATGGCTCAATGACCGAACCTCCTGTTTTCGATAATCAGTTATTATCCGCTTTCCGGCCCATCCGAATCACGGGCGATATTCCCCCCTACAGCCCGTATTTTACCTCGTCTATATACCGCGTCAAGCCAATTTTTGGGGCTATCCAGGGAGAACCCAGGATAGCCCCTTCGCCTGACAAACGCGGATCTTATATCGAGATGATCGTACCTGCGGCGAGGAACCACATCATCAGGGCGGAAACCATCAGCGCGCCGAGGTAGATGCGGCCGGTCCGTCGGTAGAACCAGGTGTGGATCAGCAGCAGGACGGCGAACTCGGGAATGTAGACCTGCAGCATCAGGGGCCACATGGCGCTGAATTGGGGCATGCCCATCAGCTCGAAACCCGGACCGGCATTGAAAAGATACCAAGGCAGATACTGTATCATCCACACGACCAGCAAGCCGAAGAGGAAGGCAAAGAGGTTCTTGACCCACCACAGCCACAGGTCCCCGCCCTTATTGGCCGATTCCTTCTGGCGAGCCTGACCGAACAGGAAGAGGCCGCCGTTGACCAGGAAGAATATGAGCGCGGGAATAAAGTACAGGAAGAACATGCCCGCCCGCTGGATATTCGAGAACTGGCGCATGAAGGGCCAGACGAAGCGGAACTCCTGCCCGATTGCCCACTGAAAGATACCCTCGAGGATATACATGAAGGCGAAGAGGATTCCCCCCAGAAGGACGGTCTTTCCGATGATTCCCCAATCGATCACGGTTTTTTCCTTGTCGAAGGAAACGCCCATGTCGAACATGGTCACTCTTTGGGTCTTCTTGGCTCCGCGATACCAGAAACAGAACAGGACGGCGCAGATCACGATATTCACGACCAGCCAAAGGAAGACGCCGTTGCCGACCTGCATTTTGTACCAAGGCAGGAATTTTTCCACCTGATCCGACAAGGCACCGAACTGCGTCATGATAGGATACGTCACGCCCGCGATGACGGTGTTGAGAACGGCGAACCACCACCACCTGCCCTTGGTCGCCGCATAGCGGCTGGGCATCGGCTGAGATACCGGCGCAAAGTACCTGGTGCCAAGGAGAATATTGGTCAAGGGAAGCAACGAGAAGAGGCAGACCAACAAAGTGATCAGGCCGAACCATTCTTTCAGCATGAATATTTGGCTGGTCGGCTCTATCCAATACGAGTCCTTGGCTCCGTCTTTGAGCGCAAGACGCATCCAATCCGAGCTTTCGGCGACCGCCTTGTTCTGCAGGGGTTGGAAGTGGTGCTCCATGTTGATCAAGGCCGCGCGTCGGGCGGTCCCGTCCGCGAAATTGCCATAGGTGGTATCCCACTGCACCGGCGCCGTCAGTCCGAAGGCGGCCATGCGGTTCGCGTTGCTCGGAAGCTTGTCGACGGTGAGATTGCCTTCTCGGAAGAGGGCAAACTCGTCGTAGCGCGACTGAGTCAAAAGCACGTTGTTCATTTTGGGGATCCCGGGGAGGCCGCACTGCATGTTCGTCGCGCGGCAATCGGGATTCATGATGCCGACCTTCATCGCGATAATGGCGCCCGCCGAGTGTCCCATGACTCCCAACCGGGACGCATTCACGAAAGGCAGATTCTTCATATACAGGTAGGCGCTTTGCATGCCGGCCGTATATGTGGGATCGGTCACGAGTCCCGGGACGCTCAATCCGCCGCCAGAATCGCCGTGGCCGAGGGCGTCCATCGACAGGACGATGAATCCGCGGCGTGAAAGCTCTATCGAATAGGATTCATCGGCGTTCTTGTCGTTCTGATAACCGTGGATATTGAGCACGGCCGGCATTTTATTGGCCGCGCTCGCGGCTATGGGACGGTAGAGCTTGCCGACGAGGCTGACGCCGCTGGCATCGTTGAATTTTATGGTTTGAACATCCACTTTTCCGAAACTCGTCTCAACCGATCGTTCCATGACGGCCGCGATCGCGATCACAGCGACGCAGACAAGTAACATGTAAACCCATTTACGCATAGGTCCTCCTTGGTTTTCAATAAACTGATTTCCAATAATGACAGGGTTCAGCCTATACCCGTTACGGCCGTTGTCAAGTCGATATCATCTCCCACCATATCCGTGACTGCATCGCGATTGACAGCTTGGGATGCCGGCAATAATCTACCGACAGGAATAAAGGAGACGATCCATGCCGCAATCAGCGAATTACAAGTCGGAGCTCGTTGGGGTCTTCGGCCACCCCGTCGCGGAGAACCCCACTATCGTGATGATGGAGGCGGCTTTTCACGCCGCGGGCGTCGATTACCGCTATCTCACCATCGAGGTCCTCCCCGAGGGACTCGAGGCCGCGATAGCCGGCATCAGGGCGATGGGCTTTCGGGGCATCAACCTCACTATCCCGCACAAGATCGAGGTGATGAAGCATCTCGACGAGATATCCGAAAACGCGACCCTCATAGGCGCCGTAAATACGGTATATAGACGTGGCGATAGGCTCATCGGCGAGAATACGGACGGCAAGGGCTTCCTCGCCTCCCTCAGGGAGGAGGGCATGGACCCGGCAGGCAAGAGCTTCGTCATTCTCGGCGCGGGAGGTGCGGCGCGGGCGGTTTCGGTCGAGCTGGCCCTCGCGGGGGCGGCGCGAATAGTCATCGTGAACAGGGACGAGGGCCGCGGGCGAGAGCTCGCCCGGCGCGTCACGGGCATCGGGCGCACGGTGGCCGAGTACGCGCCCTGGGTGCCCGGTTACAGACCGCCGGAGGGAACCGACGTTATCGCCAACGCCACTTCCATCGGCCTCTATCCCGACCCGAGCCGCCCCGACGTCGACTACGGCGCCATCGGCCCGAGCATACGGGTCTGCGATGTTATACCCAATCCGCCCCACAGCGCCTTCCTCCGTGAGGCCGAGGCGAGGGGCGCGCGGACCCTCGACGGTTTGGGGATGCTCGTCAATCAGGGAGCGATAGGCTTCTTGCTGTGGACCGGTCTCCAAGCCCCCGTTGCCGCGATGCGCGAGGCCCTTGCCAAGGAATTCGGCTAAACATGCTGAATATGGAGCTTCTGGCCAATGAAGCTACCGTCGAGGAAACGGACATATCGGAAGAACCCTTCTACCTTACCTCGGGCAACGAGCAGAGGATTTTCCTGGCCGCGTATAAGCGCCGCCTGCCCCTCCTCCTCAAGGGGCCGACTGGCTGCGGCAAGACGCGGTTCGTGGAAGCGATGGCCTATAAGCTCAATAAGGCCCTCACGAAGGTCACCGTCGACAGGGCCAAGGGTGAGCTGACCGCGAAGGTGAACGATTTCGCGAACAGGAAAAGCTTCCTCGTCACGGTGCCCTGCCACGAGGACCTCACGGCCAACGACCTCGTGGGCCGCTTCTTCCTGACCATGGATCAGGGAGCGCAGTGGATCGACGGGCCCTTGACCAAGGCGGTGCGCTACGGCGGCATATGCTACCTCGACGAGATCGTCGAGGCGCGCAAGGACGTGACCGTCCTCCTCCACTCCTTGAGCGATTACAGACGAGTCCTTCCGCTCACCAAAAAAGGCACGGTCGTGACGCCCCCAGCCTCCTTCATGCTCATCGTTTCCTACAACCCCGGATATCAATCCGCGCTGAAGGACCTGAAGCCATCGACCAAACAGCGTTTCATCGCCCTCGATTTCGACTACCCCGAGGAGAAGACGGAGATAGAGGTAGTCCGCCACGAAAGCGGCTGCCCCGAGGGCCTGGCGCGATCCCTCGTGGCGGCGGGGCGCAAGATCCGGGGCCTCAAGACCCAGGGCCTCACTGAAGGAGTATCGACGCGGCTCATCATCTACGCGGCGACCCTTATAGTCGAAGGCGTTCCCAAAGAGGACGCGGTCAGGTCGACCCTCATCTCACCCCTCACCGACGACGCGCACATGAAGCTCTCACTCCTCGATATATGCAAGGGCTTCGATCTCCTCTAAACCATGTCGAGCCTACCCGAGCGCGCGTCGCCCTCGTCCCCGGAATCCGCGATTGCCGGCGAAGTACTCGCCGCCTGCGGCGGGTCGCCGGAGCTGGTAAAGGCCTTCATTTCGGGGCTCCTGCCCTTCCTTACAAGCCTTGGTCCCGAGCTTTGGCTTGTGGAATCGAGGGCGGCCTTGAGCGAGCTCAAGGTTCCCCTGGACGCCGCGGCAGCCGCTTTTGCGGCGGCCAAGCGCATGGAAGAGGCCGCCGGCGCTGCCGACCTCGCCAGGCTGGCCGCCTACGCTCGGCTCTGCATACCCTACGCCGAGGCGCGGGGGGCGATCGCTCCCCCCGAGGGTCCGCTGGTCTCGCCCTACGACGGCTCGCGGATAATCCCCGCGGAGATCGAGGCGAGCCTCGCGCCATTCTTCGGGACCGATGTCCATGAAAGGCCCCGCGTCGCCTTCCGGCGCTATGCTTCGGCCCTGATCCGCTCCAAGGGCGTTCCCTTCGCGGCCTCCGCTCTCGTCGTCGAGGCTCGGGCATTCGATCCAGCCGATCTCTGGTTCGCGACGATATTCCGCGCCCTCGCCCTGTTTCTCGAAGAGAGGAAGGGCGTCGACATCGCCTTCGCCGCCGCCATAATCCGCGACGCGTATCCGAAGAACGGCTTCGGGCATCGCGAGGCCTCTCTCGCCCTCTCGGACTTCCTGGTCGACGAGCGCTATTCCGCCCGGGCGATCGAGCCCCTGCTCTCCTTCATCCGCAGTTGCGCCCTCCTCCTCCATCCCGGAAGGACGGAGGCCTTCGCGACGGTTCTTCGTCTCGCGAAGGACTTCATCCGCCTCAGCCGCTCCACGGACGAGAAATTCATCGGAATCATCCTCAAGACCTTCCTCGAACATCCCTATCTCGACCTCGGGGAATGGGTCGGCGAGGGCGCGCGGATAGTTCGCGTCTCGGGCGGAGACTCCAACGAAGCCCGCTCCTTTTTCGACCGGAGCTCGGAGGCGAGCAGGAAGGCATGGGACGCCATCGACGTCGGTATCCCTTTCGAGAAGGCCGAGCCGAGGCTCCGGCCCTTCGTCGCCGCCCTCTCGGGGAAACCCGTCTCCCTCGCGAAGAGCTCCGAGGAGGAGGGCCGGAACCAGGTCTTCATGACCGACGGAGAGACGATATTCGTGCCGGCCTACGCCATGTACGTCAAGGACCGCGAGGACAACTACCTCATGCTCCGCCACGGGGCAACCCACGAATGCGCGCACATCGAGTTCGGCTCCTTCCTGCAAGACGAGGGCCGCTCCTCCGCGGCGGCGGCCCATCTCGCTCGGCTCTTTCCCGGAGCCTGGGAGCATAACCAGGCTATCGCGGCGAGCTACCGTTCGCGCGTCGCCAAGGCCCTCGAAAAAAGGGGTTATATCGTAAAATCGACGCGCTTCGCGCGGCAGGCGGAACTGCATCCGATGGCGCGGCTCTACTTCATGACCGATTTTCCCATGCTCTACCGCGACCTCGTCAACATCGTCGAAGACAGGAGGGTGAACGCCTTCCTCTATTCGAAATACCCAGGCTACCGCGCCGAGAGGGCAAAGGTGGACGAAATCGACCTAGAGCAGCTCCCCGATCTCTCGGAATTCCCCAAGGAGTCTCGCTTCCTCCAGGCCTTCCTCGAGCGGCTGCTGCTGGGGAAAATAAAGGGCGCGATACCCGCGGGCGACGAGGTGACAGTCGCGGAACTCGTAGGCAACGTCGAGGCGCGGGACCCCTTCGCCTCGGACGTCTTCGACTCGGCCATCGCCGCGGGAGAGGCCCTGCGCCTGATCCTCGGCAAGCTGGGCGCGCGGTACCCGAAGGCCTTGGCCAAGATGCGAGCGGCCGGCAACAGGCTCGACATATCCCTGACCGCGCTCGGAGCGCGCACGGGAGGGCGCAATGCCCTTCTCGAGTTCGAGCTCGAGGATATCCGCGCCGCTTCGGGAGACGCGGGCGCCGCTTCGCACATCGCCAGGGCGCGGAAGGCCTCCACCTTCGGTGAGGTCCTTCGCGACTATGGCCATGTCGCGGCTCCCGATCCGCTCGCGGGCCGCCCCCTCTTCGTCTATCCCGAATGGGAGGTTGAGCGGCTGGCCTACGATCGCGAGGCATGCCTCCTCGCCGAATTCCCCGTGGATTTCCTGAAGAACTACGGCGAGTCCTCCGGCGATCCTCTTCGCGACGGCGACGATCTGCGCGCCCGGGAAGCGCAGGCCGCCGAGGCCGTCCGCCGCGCCTTCGCCTCGATCAAGGAGAACCTCGACGTTTTCGAGCGCGGGGCCGAGGATGGAGAGGATATCGACTTCGACCGCGCGGTGGACTGCTTCATGGACTTCGCCTCGGGCGGCCGCGTCGACATGGACTTCTACCTCCGCCGCTCGAAGAAGGCCCGCGACCTGCTCTGCGCCCTCGTCCTCGACATGTCGCCCTCGACCTCGGAGGTCGTCGAGGGACGTTCGATATTCGAGCACGAGGTGACCGCCGCCTACCTCATGGCCGAGGCGATGGAGGCGATCGGCGATACCTTCGGGCTGTTTTCGTATTACGATTTCGGGGCCAGGGCCAACGTTTTCCACGTGATCAAAGACTTCGAGGAGGCCTACGACTCGCGGGTCGTAGATTCGCTCGCCTCCCTGCGCTGCGCCGGCAACGGCTTTTCCCGGATCGCGCCGGGATTGCGGCACATCCTCGCCAAAATGAAGGAGAGGGAGGCCCGCGCGAAGATAGTATTCCTGGTCACCGACGGGCAGCCCGTCTATCTCGACTCTATTTTCGACGAGGGCCAGAGTTCCAAGACCTTTTTCGTGGATGGGCGCGAGATGAGCTCCCCGGTGGCGGTGCGGGTCCGGAGCATGACCCTGGCGACGGAAGACTACGCCTATGCCGACCTCGGCAAGGTAGCGGAAGAGGCCCGCCTCGAGGGAATCAGGCTATTCTGCGTGACCCTCGACAAGGACAGCGTCCCGCCTCTGTCGAAGGTCTTCGGCGACTCGCTTATCTATCTCGATCGTATTTCGTCGCTTCCCGGCCGCCTCGTCGAGATATTCAGGAAGATGACCAGATGAGCCCGCGGGGAGTACTCATGTTCGACCCTTCCCCAAAAACCCGGTCTATGCTATAGAGGTTCAACAATAAAGCCCGAGCAAGGGAGAAGATGGTGAGGTCAGAGGCAGCCCCCACGGATGCCCTTCTTACGCGTAGGCCGCGGATGGATTGGGGCAAAGTCGCCCTCAACGTTCTCATGCCCGTCGCGGGAGTGATCGCCGCGCTCTGTGTAGGCGCCGTCATGCTCCTCGCCCTCAAGGTAAACCCCATCACCGCCTACGCGGCCCTTCTCAACGGGGCAGTCGGCTCCAAATTCGGGCTCACCCAAACCCTCGTCAAGGCTACCCCCCTTCTCCTCGTCGGCTCGGGCATATGCATAGCCTTCCGCGCCAACGTGATCAACATCGGCGGCGAGGGGCAGATCATCGTCGGGGCCCTCATGGGCACCTGGGTTCCACTCACCTTCAATACCTGGCCCGGATGGGCCCTCATCCCGGCCACCTGCGTGATGGGATTCCTGGCCGGAACGGCCTGGGGCTTCATCCCCGGCATCCTGAAGGCGCGCCTGCGGGTCAACGAGATATTGAGCACGATCATGATGAACGCCATCGCGCTCCAGCTCATGAATCTCCTCCTCCAGGGCGCCCTCATGGACCCCGAAGGAATAGCCAAAGGCACCTTCCTCGCCCAGTCCGCCCAGTTGCCCAAACAGGTCTGGCTCGCGCGGCTCGTGCCGCGTACCCTCCTCCACTCGGGGGCCATCGTCGCCCTTGTCCTCGCCGTCATCGCCTACCTTCTCCTCTGGAAGACGACGATCGGCTACAGCATCAGGGCGGTGGGTCAGAACCCGAGCGCGTCGCGCTACTCGGGCATCAAGGTCTCCTTCTACGAGGCCCTGTCCTTGAGTCTGGCGGGCGGATTCGCCGGACTCGCGGGCTCGATCGAGGTGATCGGCGTCCAACACCGGCTGATGGAGGGCCTCACCTCGGGCTATGGTTTTACCGGCATCGTCGCCGCCCTGCTCGGCGGCCTCCACCCCATCGGGCTCATACCCGCCTCGGTCGTATTCGGCGGCCTCCTCGTCGGCGCGGACAAGATGCAGCGGGCGGTGCAAGTGCCCTCCTCCCTCGTCACCGCCATCCTCGGCATCATCGTACTCTTCGTCTCGGGGGCGACCCTCTGGTCGAGGCGCTGGGCGGCGAAGAGAAACTCAGCCGCCCGGCTCGAGAACGGAGGCGAGAAATGAGGGGCTTTCTCTCCTTCAGCGTCCTGTCGGGGATACTCAACACGATGATAGGCCTCGCCACGCCCTTCCTCTTCGCCGCCATCGGCGAGACCTTCACCCAGACCTCGGGCGTCGTCAATCTCGGCGTCGACGGCATAATGCTCCTCTCGGCCTTCGCCGCCTTCTATGTCGCCCTCACTTCAGGCAGCCTCTGGCTCGGCGTCCTGGCCGCCGCCCTCGTCGGCCTGGCCATGGGTCTGCTCATGTCCCTCGTCAGCGTGACGCTCAAGGCCGAGCAGGGAGTGAGCGGTATAGGCCTTTACATGTTCGGCCTCGGCATGTCGAGCCTCCTCTTCAAGGTCCTCATCGGCACGGTAAAGACCGTAGTGGGCTTCAAGCCCATCGCGATCCCCCTCCTCGCGAGCATACCCTTCCTCGGCCCTATCCTCTTCCACAACGACATCCTCACCTATGGAGCCTTCCTCCTCGTGCCCGCGAGCTGGTGGGTCCTCGAAAAGACCAGCCTCGGCCTCAAGATAAAGGCGGTCGGTCAGAACCCGGCCGCGGCCGACTCCGTGGGGATAAGCGTGGGCCGCGTGCGTTATCTGAGCGTCTGCGTCGGGGCCGTCCTCGCCGGTCTGGCCGGAGCCTCGCTGTCCATCGCCCAGCTCAACCTCTTCCAGGACAACCTCACCGCGGGCCAGGGCTTCATCGCCGTGGCCCTGGTGTACTTCGGGGGATGGAGGCCGGTCGGCGTCCTCGCGGGCGCCCTCCTCTTCAGCGTCGCGAACAGTTTCCAGCTCTGGGTGCAGGTGTTGGGCGTCAAGGTCCCCTCGAGCGTAGCGGTGATGCTTCCCTACCTCCTCACCATCCTCGCGCTCACCGTCACCGCCAACCGCGCGAGGCAGCCCGCGGCCCTCAACAAGCCATTCGAGCGGGGCGAAAGCTAATACTCAAGGTTTCATCGGCGGCGGCGTCCGGCCATCGCCTTATCACGGATCGAAGGAGAGCAGTATGAGAGGAAAGTTCAAGCTGATCGTCCTGGCCCTCGTGGTGGTTTTCACCACGGCGGCCGTCTCCGGCGCGGTCGCCGCGCCCGTCAGGATCGCGGTCATAATGCCCAGCGCCACCACCGACGCGGCCTTCAGCCAGTCCATGTGGAGCGCCTTGATATCGGTGCAGAACGAGATGGGCGGCGACTCGGCCATCGAGCTCAAGTACACCGAGAACATGTGGAACGTTCCCGACGCGGCCGCGGCCATCCGCGACTACGCGAGCTCGGGCTTCGACATCGTCATCGCCCACGGCTCCCAGTACGGCTCCTCCGTCCAGGAGATCGCCAAGGACTTCCCCGCGGTCACCTTCGCCTGGGGAACCGACGTCAACACCTACGGGCTACCCAACGTCTACGCATACACCGCCGCCGCCGAGCAGGGCGGCTACGTCAACGGCGTCCTCGCGGCCAAGCTCACGAAGTCGAAGAAGATCGGCGTGACCGGGCCCGTCGAGGTGGGCGACGCCAAGACCTATATCGACGGCTTCGTCCAGGGCGTACGTTCCGTGAACAAGTCGATCGTCCTGTCCAAGACCTGGACCGGCTCCTTCTCCGACGTGGCCCTCATGACCGCCGCGGCCAAGACCCACATCGCGAGCGGGGCCGACGCCCTCACCGGCTCCTCCCAGTCGGTAGTCGGCTCCATCGGCGCCGCGAAGGACAAGGGCGGCGTGCTCTGGTTCGGCACCCAGTCCGACCAGAGCTCCCTCGCCCCGGACCTCGTCGTCACGAGCCAGGTCTACGACTGGACGGGCATGCTCAAGGACATCCTCGCCAAGCGCAAGGCCGGCACCCTCGGTGGAGTCGCCTATACGCTCACGCTCGCCAACGGCGGCCTCAAGATCGCCTACAATCCCGATTTCACCCTCGCCCCCGCGGTGAAGGTCGCGGCCGAAGCCGCGGTTCAGGGCATCGCCAAGGGCTCGATCAAGGTCGCGCCGTAAGGCTCGCTTCGATCGCCGGGAAGCATGAAACATAGCGCGCCTGACTCGACACCCTCCGACACGCCGCCCGGGAGTCATGCACCAGCGAAGCCGGTGCGACCTTCCCCGGCGAAGCCGGGCCCGGCGAAGCCGGGGAAGGTCGAGATGCGCGACATCGTCAAATGCTTCCCCGGCGTCCGCGCCAACTCGAAGGTCTGCTTCGACGTTTCGCCGGGAGAGGTTCATGCCCTCCTCGGCGAGAATGGCGCCGGCAAGAGCACCCTCATGCGGCAGCTCTACGGCATGTACCAGCCCGACGAGGGCGAGATACTCGTGGACGGCTTTCCCCGCTCCTTCCGCTCGCCCGCCGACGCGATACGCGCCGGCATCGGGATGATACACCAGCACTTCATGCTCGTGCCCACGCTCACCGTGGCGCAGAATATCGCGTTGGGCGAACGATCCAGCCGCTGGCCCCTCGCCGACACGAGGCTCGTGGCGCGACGCGTGCTCGAGCTGGCCGAGGAGTACGGCCTGGCGGTCGAGCCCGACGCCTACGTTTGGCAGCTCTCGGTCGGCGAACAGCAGCGCGTCGAGATAGTGAAGGCGCTCTACAAAGGGGCGGGCCTGATCATCCTGGACGAGCCGACGGCCGTCCTGACTCCCCAGGAGGTCGACGACCTGTTCCTGACCCTCAGGCGGATGGTGGCCGAGGGGCATTCCCTCATCTTCATCTCGCATAAACTGGGCGAGGTCATGGCCATCGCCGACCGCATCACCGTCCTGCGCGACGGCAAGGCCATAGGCACCAAAAAAACCTCGGAAGTTTCCCGCGCCGAACTGGTGAACATGATGGTCGGGCGCGACATAAAGGAGCTCGAGGCCCGCAGGCTCGAGGCGGGAGAAGCCCGCCTGAGGATCGAGGGATTGAGCGCGTTGGGCGACCGAGGCACCGAGGCCCTCCGCGGCATAGACCTCGAAGTTCGCGCGGGCGAGATCGTGGGCATAGCAGGCGTATCGGGCAACGGCCAGCGCGAACTCGCGGAATGCCTCGCGGGCATGCGCGAGGTGAAGGCCGGCAGGATCCTCCTGGGCGGCCGCGACATCGGCAAAGCTACCTTGAACGAGCGCGTCGACGCAGGCATGGCCTATGTCCCCGAAGAGCGGATGCGCGACGGCGCCATAGGCGAATTCAGCGTGAAGGAGAACATATTCCTCCACGACCACGCCTCTAAGAGATTCCGGCGGGGCATCTTCATGAGCTTTTCCAGGATGCAGGCCCATGCGGCGACCCTCGTTCGGGAGTTCGCGGTAAAGACCCCGAGCCTCGACACGCCGCTCAAGACCCTGTCGGGCGGCAACATCCAGAAGCTCATCCTGGCTCGAGAGCTGTCGCGAAGCCCCGCCCTCCTCATCGCAGCCCAGCCCACGCGAGGCGTGGACGTCGGCTCGACCTGGTACATCCACCAATGCCTGCTGCAACAGAGGGAAGCGGGCATGGGCATCCTCCTCATCTCCGAGGACCTCGACGAAATTCGAGCCCTCTCGGACCGTATCGCGGTTATTTATGAGGGAAGGATTGTGGGCATCATCGAACGCGATACGGCCACCGTGCAGCAGATAGGCCTGATGATGTCGGGCGGAGCCTGACCGGGGCTTCGTTGGGAGAAGGCCTGAAAACACCTACTTAGCGAGGCCTACCTTCGCGCGAAAGGCGCCGTGGGCTGGCATCTTCATCTCGACTATCCACGCTAGACCCGACTTCATCCTCGCCTTGGCAGCCGCGAGCTCGATGGCCTTGGCGGCAGGCTGGACGGCATCTTTTGTCCGCGCCAGATCAGCGAGAGTAAAATTGACGATGACCGTCTTCAGGGCCTTGGGAAGGGGTTCGGGGCTGAACCGGAACGCGACCGAGTACAGGGCCAGACGGCCGGAACGCTCGACGAGGACGGGTGAGTCCGCCTCGTACGAAAGGCTCCCGCCCGTCCTGGTAAGGGAATTCTTGGATCCAAACGAAAAGCGCGTAGGCGCGACCAGGCTCAAGGCTTCGGCATCGACACCCATTTTTTCGAGGAAGAGCGCATTCCCCTCCGCGGAAGCCCCTTCCTCGACGATGACGTAGCAGGAAGCGTCGCGAGCCTTCGTTCCCAAGCCGCTCGAGTCGCCTTGGGCGAAAATAGGGATAACGAGAAGGGAAAGCGCTCCGAGCGCGCAGAAAAAGATAACAGGTCGGTTCATGCGGCCCCCCTCCCAGAAGATAGCGCGGGCGGGCGGATAAAGCGCGACGGGACTCAGGCCCCCCGGATAGAGACGAAAGCGATAGCGCGAAATTTTGCTTGCCGCTCGCCGCAGCATATTGGTATTTTACGAACGTAGCCTCCATCAGGCCGAATCGAGCGAGCGCGGACCGTACTGGTCCGGCTCCGGATGATTGGCCGCCCCGGGGCGTACGGAAGGTACTATCATGGACAACGTCAACGAGATGGGCGAAGCCCCATTGGGCCGCCTCCTTCTCAAATTCTCCCTCCCCTCCATCGCCGTAATGGTCGTAAACGGCCTCTACAACTTCATCGACCGCATCTTCATCGGCCAGGGCATGGGCACCGACGCCCTGGCCGCCGTGACCGCGGGCTTCCCGATGATGATCATCGCGATGGCCGTCGGCGCCCTGTTCAGCGTGGGCACCTCGACGATGGTCTCCATCGCGATGGGCGCCGGGAGGCGCGACGAGGCGGCATCCGTGCTTGGCCAAGGCTTTGCCGCGTCTCTCGCCTCGGCCGTCCTGGTCGCCTGCATCGGCTGGCTCTTCATGAACCCCATCCTCCTCGCATTCGGCACGACGACGAGGATAATGCCCATGGCCCGCGAGTATCTCGGCATAGTCATGATCGGCTTCGTCTTCCAGATCGCCTCGATGGCCGTCGGAAACAGCCTCCGCTCGCAGAACAGGCCCCGGACGACCATGATCTCCACCATAAGCGGGACCGCGCTCAATGCCATCCTCGCCCCCCTCTTCATCTTCGCTTTCCACTGGGGAGTCGCGGGGGCGGCCTGGGCCACCGTCATCGCCCAAGCCCTTTCGGCGGGCCTAACCCTCTACTTCATCCAGGACCGCAAGAGCGTACTCAGAATCGAGGCTCGAAGGCTCGCCCCGAAGGCGAAAATCGTCCTCCAGATGTTCAAGCTGGGCGTCCCCATCGCCTTCGTCCAGTGCCTTTCCCTCGCGATGCTCGTGGTCGCCAACAACGCCATGGCGCGACTCGGCGGCGAAAGGGCCTTGGCGGTCATCGGGATCGTCAACGCCCTATCCCAGCTCCTCATCTTCCCGATAGTCGGCATCGCGCAGGGAGCACAGGCCCTTTGGGGCTATAACTACGGCGCGGGTAGGCTCGATCGCGTCCGCGGCTTGACCAAGCTTACCCTAGTCTGGACGAGCATCCTGGCCGTCCTCTTCACCGTCGTGCTCGAGCTCTTCACCCGCCAGTTCGTCTCGGCCTTCAACCCCAGGGATGCGGCGCTCATCGCCCTGGGCTCCCGCGGCATCGCCATCTTCATGCTGACCTTCTTCACGGCGGGCGTACAGTACACGGCCTCCATGTTCTTCATGTCCATCGGCAAGGCCACCCAAGGCGGCATGCTCTACCTGATCAAGAACATCCTCGCGATAGCCGGCATGGCCCTCCTCCCCCTCGTCATGGGCCTCGACGGCGTCTTCTGGACCGGCCCGATCAGCGACCTCATCAGCACACTCCTGTCCGTCCTTTTCCTCGCGTCCGGCCTGAAGAACCTGAAGGCCAAGCAGGTCGAGCCGAGTCTCCAGGAGAGCAGCTTCGAAACCGCGCTGGAGGCCGCGGTATAAGCCTCCGCAATGGAATGAACGGCGCAGCCGGCTCCATCCTGCGGCGCACTCGCTTGAGCGAGCGCCGGGCCGACGAGGGCATCCTCATCCATTCCGACGCCCACGAGCTCCTCAGCCCTTATTAACGAAGTCCTTTACATGAAGCCTACCTTGGATTTGCGGCATGCGAAGCATGTCGCCCTACAATCGCAGGCGTTCGTAGTACATTAGCTTGTGATACGTACGAGGGAGGCGCCAGCATGAAAGCGATTGTCGTCAGGAAATACGGCGAGCCCGAGGTGCAAAGGGTCGAGGAGCTAATAATGCCGACGCCGGGGCCCGGACAGGTCCTCGTCCGCGTGGCGGCGGCCGGGGTGAACCCCGCCGACACCTACGCGCGCAGCGGCAACTACGCCAACAAGCCCAAGCTCCCGTATACGCCGGGTACCGACGGCGCAGGCATAGTCGAAAACGTCGGCCCCGGCGTCAGCCTCACCGCGGTCGGCGACCGCGTCTACCTCGCGGCCAGCTTGAGCGGCACCTACGCCGAATACGCCCTCGCCCTCGAGACTCAAGTTCACCCCCTGCCCGAGCGCGTCTCCTTCTCCCAGGGCGCCGCCGTCTTCGTGCCCTACGCCACAGCACACCGGGCGCTGAACCACTTCGCCCGCGTCCGTTCCGGCGAGCAGGTCCTCGTCCACGGCGCGAGCGGCAGCGTGGGCACCGCAGCCATCCAGTTCGCGGTAGCCGCGGGCCTGCGGGTCGTCGCCAGCGCCGGCAGCGACCAGGGCCGCGAGCTGGTGCTGCGCGAGGGCGCCCACGGCGCCGTCAACCACCGCGAGAGCGGCTACCGCGAGGCCGCCCTGGCCCTGACCGGCGGCAAGGGCTTCGACGTCATCCTGGAAATGCTGGCCAACGCGAACCTGGGCGCAGACCTCGGAATGCTCGCCCCGCGGGGCCGGGTAGTAGTCATCGGCAGCCGCGGCGAGGCAACCATCAACCCCCGCGACCTCATGTCCCGAGACGCCGCCATCTTCGGCATGCTCCTCTGGAACATGGCCGAGGAGGACTCCGCCACCACCCACGCCGCCATCAGCGCCGGCCTCGAAAGCGGCGCCCTGCGGCCCGTAGTAGGCGCCGAGCTCCCCTTGGCCCAGGCCGCTCAAGCCCACCGCCGCGTCCTCGAGCCGGGCGCCCACGGCAAGATCGTGCTGATACCGTAGCTGGAGGGCAAAGTTGGCCGCGGCCGCCAAGCGGGCCCCAAGCGGCCGGCGCGAGGCCCCTCCCCTCTTGATTTACCCTCGGTTCTCTGTCTATAGTGTCCCGTCGCATCGAAGCGCTTGGGGAATTAGCTCAGTTGGTAGAGCGATAGGTTCGCAATCTATAGGTCGGGGGTTCGAATCCCCCATTCTCCACAAAGAATTACTTGATTTGCGAAGGTCAAAAAGGGTACTGTTACGGCGATTTTGTTACGTAGAGGAAATCCTATATGACACGCCCAAGCAGGATTCGCTTCGAGATCTTCAATCGCCCGAACGTCGCTGGTGAGGATCGGTACTATGTCCGGTTCTTCGACGCTTCGGGCGATCTCATTTGCACACGATCGACCGGCACCTCGACCAAGAGCGCGGCTTCCGAGGCCATCGCAGAACTCCTTCATACCCTCCCCCTTGAGCGTATGGCTCGCGCCAAGAAGGCAGGGTATGAAGACGAGCTCGATGCCGAGGAAAAGCTCAAGGAGACTCCCTCCGCCCAGTTTGTCGCTGATTTCTGGGGACCAAAGTCAGAATACCTATCTTCCCGTATCGATGAAGGACGCCCCCTTTCCGGCCAGTACGTAAAGGTCCAACGCCGCTATGTCGCACGCTTCATCACCAATTCTGTGACTTTCAAGAAGACCAGGCTTCGCGACGTAACCTTGGTTCTTGTGGAGCGATGGGTCCGCGAGATCAAGGCGGGAGGCGCCGACGGCAACCTCGTCAACGACGCCTTGAACTGCATTCGTACTCCCCTATCCTGGGCGAAGAAACGAAACCTGCTCGACGAACCCTTCGACTTCAAGGCAATCTCGCGCCCGAAAGAGAAGAACCAAGCCCGAGGGGTCCTCACCGCAGTCGAAGTCCGTATGCTCATCGACCTTCCTGTGCAATCAGTGTGGACACCCAAAACCGGCGACGAAGTAGCTCGTGCCGACGTGAAGCCCCGAGGGCATCTCAAAGGCGGCCAGACGAACGAAGGGCCGGCTCCCATCGATCTCCGGATGAAGGTCGCCGTACTCCTCTCAGAGCTCGCGGGGCTACGCCGAGGGGAGATTCGCGGCCTCCGCTGGCAAGCCGTGGACTTCGAGAATCGAATCCTCCATGTCGAGGAGAACATCGTCCCTAATGATGCTCCTAAAGGCCCCAAGGGAGGGAGCGCTGGGACGGTCCCCATCTCCGATGACCTTCTTTCCGTACTTGAGGATCTCCGCGTCCTCGCCTTCAAGCTGGGGCGCTTCCGGCCGGAAGAGTATGTCATTTTCAACATCCAGCCAGGCGCACCTGTCGCGGAGATTACAATCAAGCGGGGCTTCGAACGAGCCCTTGAGCTGATCGGAATAGCCGAGGCTGTTCGGAAAAGCCGCCGCCTCACGCTCCACAGCGGGCGCCATTTCTTTGCGACTCGTCTAGCAGATGAGATCGGCCCTCGTGCGGCTGCTAGGCTTACTCGACATCGCAGCGCCGCCGCCTTCGATCGATACGCCGCCCACGATACGCCAGAAGCCCTTGAGCGAGCTCGTGACGCTATGCGGCTACCGAAGAATGGCGGCAAGGCTAAATAGAATACTCGGCTGGCTAAGTGGGCCATGCGGAACTGGAAAGGCATGTCAGTACCGTCAAATCGGCCGTTGCCGACACGCCCATTCATCGGTACACTCAAATCGAATAATCGACGGGGGTTAGTCTATGCCATTGCCATTTGGCCCCAACTCGGAAGAAGAACAGAATCGGATAGTTCCGGTATCCGTTGAGGACCCTTTTGAGTTTCCAAACATTGCCGAGATCATGAAAACGGCAGCTGAAGCCATCGACAAAGCAAAATCAACCACTTACAAGGTTCGACATATAGACAATGCTATCGACAATCTTGACAGCATTAGGAGCCAAGGGCTTGATAAATTCCGCAAGCTCGAGGAAGCAGGCTTAGATTCAGTTGGATGCGATTCAGTTACTGATACAATCCACGAGATCGAAAATGCCATTCAGGTCTTAACGAACAGACGAAACAGCCTTCTATTATTCGAGGATGAGAAAAAAGAGCTCCGCCCAACACCCGTCCTCAGCGCAGGAACGGTTCGGGCAATGGAACTTGCCGCGAAGACCTTCCTCACTCCTGATGAAGCGGCTGAGTACACCACTTTGAAGAGAGACTATGTGTACGACCTTCTTGAAAAAGGCGAAATGCCTGGGTCCAAAGTTGGCGCCCGTTGGATTATTAATCGCGTAGACATTGAGGCGTGGGTACGGGCCCACGCAAAACGTTGATATCCAATGATACCTAGACGAGCCAGTACGAAACCGGGCTATTGCTTAGCTTATGAATATCAAGGACACTTGCTAACAAATCATTTTGTTTTATCTCGTGAATCCTCATTTCTTTGCCGAGCATTCTCGACTGACCGTCGTTCGAAGAAATACTCCATCAAGCCTTCAAGTGCAGTGACATGATCATCGTCAGGAGCAAATGCCTTCAGGCGTTCGATAGCTGGATAGTCCTCGGCCCCTAGCAACCTAGGCGGTTTACCGCAAAGAAAAATATAATCAAGAAACGTCACTGCGAGCTTACCTACCATCGAATTTTGGGATCTCGAGATAGTCATTAATATTCTATCGTCGTATGCCAATAAAAGTTCATCGATATGATAAGGACAAACGATATCTAACAGTTTGGAGCCCCTTGCCGAATCCCATATGCTTATCGAATTCGTCTTCATGCAGGAAGTTAGGACTAGAGGCAAGGTCTTTGCTGTTACCATTCTCGTGAAGGGACTCTTCGTCGGCGCCGTTACGCTATCGAACGGTTTTACGATTATCATTCCATCGAGCTCATCTAGCGGACACGTTTTATTCTTCACCGAAACAATATCAATGATGAACAAGTCTCCCTGATCGTCAGCAAGATAGAACGTCCCATCATCAGCTATTTTCCCAAGTTCGTCGAAACACGGGCCAGATTTTACGATACTCAGATTAGACGCAATAGGCAGATCCTTTTTCTTGAACCATTTGACCGATAAAGGCCCATGAGACTCATCATTTCCCGTAGCTTT
Organism: Rectinemataceae bacterium; assembly: GCA_049513895.1. Taxonomy (GTDB): domain Bacteria; phylum Spirochaetota; class Spirochaetia; order Treponematales; family Rectinemataceae; genus UBA1306. Next base: position 69,114 of record JBEKVO010000013.1, read on the forward strand.
CCGTTCTGCAAGTCCAAATACGATGCTCCCGCTTTCTTTGTGATTCTCCAGAATGATTACGGCATACTTTCCATCACCGGAAACTGCGATCGACTTGAGTCGATCGATACCGATCCCCTCCGGCAATAAAATCTTATCGCTTCGAACTGGAAGTCCATCAGAACTAATCTCCTCAAGAGTCTCTTTGTTTGAGTCAATGAAGAATAGTCGATTCCTGCTCAGGTCCATAAAAAAACACTCATTTTGTAATACCATAGTCGCAAGGTGTTCCCCTATGTTCCCTCCGGAAATCGGGATCGAGCACAGTTCCTTTGCGTTTCTTACATCGAACAGGAGATAGATTTTCTCGTTGGTGACCCCGATGATTCGCAGGGGCATACCTTCAATGTCTAGGCCCTTTATGCCAACTTCGATGGACCGAGGCTTAGCCTCTGGAGAAACGATATTTATCATTTTTGGTATAGGCATTTGAGCAGGGACTGGTCCAACCGTTCTATTTATGTTCTCTTCTGTCATCCTGCCTTGAATGCTTTCTCCAAGATGCACCGCAGCTACAACGGCATATGCTATGATCTGGCCATCTTCGCTAGCGCAGATCGAAACCACACTATTTGTATTTCCTGGCAGAACTTTATCGTTGAAAAGGAACTTGGCGCTCGGCTTGGTTGATTTAATTTCATGCATTGCCCAGGAAATATTTTGGGCTTTTTGGCTTGCCCGCCCATACTCTCTTACATCCCTAATAATTTGAGCAAACGTGAAAAAGTTGAGATTCTCATTCACACTTTTTTCAACGACCTCGTCGAGCGCACCTCTGTCCCAGAGGTCTTTGATTTGCCTGATGCTTTCAGTTGTATCTTCGTCGAAGTACGTCAAAGCTTTCGCCTCAGAGCCTATTGAATCGTGCTTCACTTCACTTCTCCCGATGATCCCTTGTTCGCCGAATCGCCATCAGCCACCATTGGAGTCATCTCGTTGCTTATTCCAGGTTCCTGGTTTTCGGCAACTCTGTGGTCTTTTGCCCATTTATCTTCTTCGTAATGCGTCTTTACCTTGAAATACTTCACCAGTTTCTCAATATTCTTTTTGTCGTTTGTATTATTGAGAAACCTAAATATCCCGCTATTCCCGAGGCAACCCTGAGGTAGCCCGTTAATCCCCAATTTGGGATGGCCCTCGGTCTTTGGTTCATCACTAGCGATGAGCTTTTTATTGGTCCAGTGATTATAAGGTTCCTCGGTGCTAGGTTCTTTCTGAGAAAATGGATCGGGCTGATGATATGGATCGAGGTCCATCAGACTGCTTCCTGGGGAGACTTCTTCTTCGACAATAGCAGATACGACTCCAGGGATATTGCTATTATCTATTTTATCTCGCGCATGGTTCTGATTTCGATTCTGCTCTTCTTCTTCCCTTCTCTCAGCATATACCTTTTGAACTCCTTCTACGTAATTCGCATAGTTTTCAAGTTGGTACGAAAAGAAAACATCCCAATCGATATCTTTGGGAGATAGTTCCATGAGGAGATTAAGGTGCTTAAGCTTTCCTCTATGCCCCACGAAATCGACCAATCTAAAACCTTTCGGTGAGCCGTCGTGATTAGAATAGTACCCAAGACCGCCCTCCTTTCCTTTTCCCCAAAGGTAACCTTGGATTGATCCAAGGAATTGCGGGCTATCGAGCTTTTGCAAAGTTCGCGCTTCAGCGAGATACTCTGAAACCGATCCTTCACTCAGATTGAATGGCTCGGCCGTTTGCACCTCGCAAAAAGTAAAAATCGAGGAACAATTCTCCCATTCATATAGTTTCATCTCGTCGATGGCGAGGAGGCATATTGCTGTCAGAATGGGGCGGATATCGGCGCTGCGAATGGCGAGCGCCATGAATCTTGCGAGTTGGTCCTTATTGGATATCCTACGGACTATGTCCCAGATTCCCTGGAACGTCGTGACATTAGGGTCGATCTTGAGTTCGCCATCGCTGAGCAAGGTCTCCAGGTCAATCGAAGAAAAGGGATCGTTGTTTGGTACACACATGAAAATATGCCTCCAATTTCGAAAATCCATTCTCGACCACGAAATTCTTTCCGTTTGCCCATGAAATGAACTTCTCTTTATTCATCCAGGCAAAATTCTCGAATACGATTGCTTTTTCCCCGTACCTTTTGATCGCGTCCTCGAGATGATAGAGTTTTTTTATAACGCTCGTCTTAAAAATATCCACCCCTGCGGCATCGAGTTCTCGCCTGAACAGGAACGCCGCTTTTCCTGCCTTCCTATGTTCCGACACCTTCTGCGGCGACCAAGAATTGGTCGCGGGCAAATACTGGTCGATGAATTCCTCTTTGGCAATCACATTTTCGCCCTTTTCCCCTTCTTCTTCCATTATTTCGTCATCGATATCGAGAAGAAACAGAGCCATGGCGGCGGGCACTGGACTTGTCCTGTATCGCAAAAGGAACTGCGCAAGTGCTGGAATCCGGTCCCGGAAGCTGAGCCGATGGAGAAATTCAAAATCGACGTCCATGACAGCCCTGAAGGAATTCGGGTTCCGGATTCGGCCCTCTCCTTCCAAAAGCTCCAGCGGCGTCGGACCTTGCGAGGCTTGATCGCCATCATTATTAACATTGCTGTCGTTCCCATTTATGCCATCTTCGCGTTTCATGCATCCTCCTACACGCTGGAGTGTAGCGACGCATCTTCCGCGAACTTCCTGTCTAGTTCATGTCATCTTCATATTTATGGTTTCTCAGCAGCCGCACAGTTTGTCGAGCATTAGAATCCTTTGGCTCCTTGCCCTTACTTGCTGCTCCTAGATCAGCAGGCATCGGCGTTCCATCATTTCTCAGGAAATGCGACGCAAATTCCTTAGCATCAGCATCAATGCCCCTTGCATTCTTAATTGCCTCGAATACATAGCCAAGATCAGCGGGTTTCCAGTTCCATTTCATTGGAATAAGATTGATCCCGGTTGTAGATGCGGCGGAAGCAGGGAGGGGATACAATTCCGGATGCTGCCTTGAAGAAAGCTCTGTTCTGAAGACTCCGAGCTGAACACTGTAGTCCTCGGCTGGATTCACTTCCTCACCCGTATCACCAAAGAACTTACCTTTGGGGTATTCCCTTTCGAGATTTTTTTGCGCATCGCGAGCCAAAGCGACTAGACAATCGATGTAGTCAATCGCTTCTTCCTCATCGATTCCCCCTGTAGCAAGGTTTTCACGGATATATAGGATATGGTGACTGGCACCTTTTTCTAGCGAATGAAAAAGCTCCGTTGGTGTCTTCATGATTCCTCCACTGGCCATTCCCAAGGGTTCAAAAAGCAAGTCTCATCCCTATACCATACCAGGATGATGCTCGTCGCAACCTATGAAATATATGTGATTGCGAGATATGATAAAGCTTCATTATTGCAATATAGTACATCAAATGTCATAATAAGACATCAAATGCGAAATATTCTAATATTTTCAACAAAAATCCGCCCAACTGAAATGGCACATGAACGGCCCTTGTTGATCGAAAGCATACCGATACCATCTCACTCGCCGAACGACATAACATATAAATAAACTGGCCCATCTCGTTGGCCCGCTTGTTACGACTAAATAGAACTAAATATATAGCCCTGGACCCGCCCTAGGTTAGGCACGTATTTCCCGCCTTTATCAGTATCCTTCACCAGCACCCCAGAACGCTGCACATCCTCCCATATCTCACGGTATTTGCTATACAGCCTCTGCAGCAACTCATGTGGCAACGGGTACGCCCCTCGCTTCTGGTTCTCTATTGTTTGCCTATCAAGCCTACTCGGCGCCCGCCCGACCTCATCATCGACAACTCTTCGCCACGCATCCAGATCCCCCATGAACCTCAACACCGCAGGCCTACTCTGCTTGGCCAGCGGCCGCACCCTCTCTAGCTCCGCCAGCATCCTCTTTGCTTTCTCCTCATCCCGCGCATACATCCCGTTCTCGCTCTCCCATAACTCGATCCATCTCTTCTTCCCGCCAACATTCACATTACATCTCCGGTACAAGTCGTCTATCCGTCTCTCTAGCTGCCTTTCATCTTTTCCTAGATCCCCGGTATACCCCTCATTCTTTGACCTCTCTATCCATCCCTTCACCCAATCTATTATCTCGGCGACCGTCATGCCGGATCTCTTGCCGGCCTCGACCATCGCAATCAATTGCCTATTGGTCTCGCCATTCCGGAAGGGCATCACCGTCTGTTCGGCCTCTTCCCGGCTCTTCGGCTTCTTGCTTCTCCTACTCCACCCATGCTCGGCCCCGCCGTCATCGCCGTCATCGCCGCCTTCTCCGGCGTCACCGTCCTCGCCATCATCCCCATCGCGCCCGCCACCCCTGCTACCGCCGCCACTGCTATCATCGCGCTCGCCTGCCCCTACAGCCCCTTCGCTTCCTTCCTGCGCACCCGCCCCTTCACTACCTTCCCATTTCCCCGATACTCTCTCCCGCAATTCCTCCTTCTCCTCCTCCGTCATTTCCTCATCCGGCCCCTTCTTCTTCCTTCTCTTCGGCCCTCTATACGGCTTTCTCCTATGCTCCCCGAGCTCCCTTTCTCGGACGTTCTCCTTCATGATCTCCTCTAGCCGATATTGCCGCAATCCCTTCCAGAACGCCTCACCGTCTTTCGGCTCCTTCATTGCCTCTAGCCCGGATATCTCACATTAATTAACAAGGGACCTCCCGAAGCGTATATAATTGTCTTGCCAGAAACAAGATATACGCTGAAAGGAAAGCCCCTTGTGAAAACAGACTGTAACCAATCCG